>NZ_JAZETR010000007.1:0-281304 GCF_036864375.1 Alteromonas sp. S167 | reverse complement strand
CCCAATCAACTCACTCACTTCGTTCGCTGGGACGCATACACGCGGGGCGGCTTCGCCATTGTGCCCCACATGTCTGCGCCCGTTATTGGAAAGTTAAGTTTCATCGAATTGGATACTTATGGATAAATTAGAAGGACATTGGGCAAAAAGGACGATTCTCGAACCTGACACTGGAAATGCCTATAACAAATATTTTTACAAGAGAAAGCCTGCTGATCGGGTAGTAGTAGATACCCCAAAAGCAAATGTTCTAGCTGGTTATACTTTGATTGAAAAAGATCTTCGCAGCGCCCTGATCTGGATGCGCCACATTAAAGAATTACTATCTGATGACCCTAATTTTACAGACCCTAAAGGGCATATTAAGGCTACCTATGACCGAGATCGATTCAACATTGTGAAAGGATTGTTTGTTGCGTCACTTACATTCTATGGTAAGTCATTTGCCACGTGTGAAGGTAGAAGGGTCAAGCTGGAGAAAAAGAATCTCGATGAAGAATTCCATGAAGAGCATGACAACGCGATGGAGTTTAGGCACAACTTCGCAGCTCATAGCGGAGCAAAACAGCTTGAACGAGCGAGTGTGGTCCTAGCTATCGACAAAAAGAGAAGAGAATTGCCGTATTTCGTAAGGGAGCTAATTCAACCGGACACTCTTAGCACCCATGACTTAGACGATTTTATCAAACTATTTGAGCACGCTAGGACTTTTACAGAAAACAAAATTAGAACATTAGCTGAGAAAGTCTACAAAGAAGACGTGTTAGCCAAAGGGCCAGAATATTGGTATGCAAAAACTTAACAAGTCAATCAACTTCGCGCCTTCGGCGCCGGACGCAGCAAAGCTGCGCCGGTTATTGATGCGTTGTGTGCAAGGAGTAATCGTTGAATTCAATGGATGGAATTGATCTTCAAGACTCTTTTATACTGGGCTGGACAGTCTCAGAAAACGAGTTTTCCATACAGCTGGAAGCTAGTATCTGGCCTTCATCCGTTCATTACACTAAACCAAAGCCCAATGAGTACACTTGTTATAAAAAAGCAGTTTTAACGTTCTCTGACTTTTCAGATATTAAAAGTATTAAAGAACAATCGGAAATAACACCGACAACGGATTTAGACGGCTCACTGGACTATGGCAACATAGATAGCTTTAGCAAAACAGAATCGGGCTTTTTCATTTCAGCGTGCTTTGGTAGTGTCACTATCAATAGTGGTAAGGTTGTTTTGAGTGTTTGCACATAACAAGCAAATTAAGTCACTCACTGCGTTCGCTGGGACGCATACACGTGGGCTGCTTTGCATTATAGCCCACATGTATGCGCCCCTTATTTAAAAGTTATGCGTCAAGGACACTTCTATGAGTAACCATGCTCAATACGGATTTATAGCCATCCTACTGGGTTTATTAATGTGTTTCGCGTACCTTTCTTTTATGCCAGAAGAAAAAGTACTCGTACTGAATACAGTTAATCATGACCGGGTTATTTGTGGGTTAGCCACATGTGGTCACCATGCGATTATTTTAAAATCTAACACAGTGGTTAATTTAAACGGGGAAGACATTTTACTAAGCGAATTCATTTCTCGCTTGGGTAAAGGACTAGACCAATGTGAGGCTAGAACGCTATTTATAGCAGCAAACCCGGACTTAGACAGCGGGTTGGTAATCGAGCTTTCAAACTTAATCACCGCTAAGATTCCAGACATCAAAATTGGCTGGGGCAGCAATGACGCATAACAACCGATCAAGCTCAATCGCTCCGCTCGCTGAGCCGCCTCCTCGCACGGGGACTTGATATTCTCTTGTGCAAGCAATTACTTAGCATAAAACATGCACCAAAAAGGAAATTGAACTCAATGTCTACAATCGACTTCACAAATAAAGAAAAAGAAGCAATGGTTGAAAAGCTGCAAGCGTATTTTGAGAAAGAGTTAGAGCAAGACCTAGGACAATTTGATGCTGAGTTTTTGCTAGATTTTGTTTCTAAAGAGTTGGGCGCATACTTTTACAATAGAGGGCTGCATGATGCCAGAGCAGTTCTTGAAAATAAGTTAAGTACAATCGACGAAGACCTATACGCAATTGAAAAAGAAACAAACTAATGCAGCACATATATAAATAGCGTGTTGTAGGTGATGAAAAACTATTTTTGGCAGCAATAATTAGCGCTTTCCATATAATGCCTTGGAAGTAATAAGTTAATCAGACGAGCATAACTCATAAACCAAGCCCTTAATATCTTTTGGTTCCCCTTCCCTTTTTAATCGTTTATGGTTACTAAGCTGCTATTACCTATAAGGAAATTTCAATGAAACACATGGCTGTTGTACCTTTATTTATTGCCCTTTTAGCCGGTTGTAAAACTACCGAAAACCTCGCTCCTGTTTCTCAAATTGCGCCTAGTGTTGCGAAAGAAGGCTCTTTAGCGAACGAAACGCTAGCAGCAGACACAAAAGCCGGCTTAGAAGAAGTTATCAACAACGCTATAGCTAGCAGCGAATTATTGAAATTTGTTATACAGCAACCCGTTGGCGAGGTAGGTTCTCGCGCTTGGCGTGAAATGTGGATTGTAAAATCGTCGAAAAGTACGTCTCAGTTTTTAATCACGTTTACAGAATCGGGCTTAGACGCCGCTAATTTTGAGATAAAACCAATGGGCAGCGATAGTAAAGATGCTCCCTGTCCTGCAAATAAAGCGCAGTTTCCCATTGGCATTACAACATCAGAGCAGGTTTTACGCTGCATGGGGAAACCACAGCATGAAAATTATAACCCTGACGGTCGCTTTGTTTACCTATACGAAAGCAAACAGAATTTAATTCTTACCTATCTCTTTAGCCCGGATAAAAAACTTCTAAAAATTGTGGGTTATGAGAAAACCGACCGCTAATGTTAAAACTTGCTGAATGTTAGGCGCATTTCTTGAGGAACAAATTAAAAAAGGGCGTTGATTCGTTGGGTGTACTAGACGGCGAAACAAATGCAGGCAAACCATGCTTATTCAACTTACAGCTAGATAAAAAGAGACTTGGTTCATGAGGATAACGCACCGGTTTCGAATGTATAAACAGTAAATCATGTAACCCCTAAAGTAGAGAAAACGCAATAATGGAAATGAATCAAGTAACACTTCCAGTAAAGAACATGGATACTGCTGTAAAGTTCTATTTAACACTGGGTTTTACGCAAATAGTAGATACTCCCCACTATGCAAGGTTTTCATGCCCAAAGGGCAACTCAACTTTTTCGCTTGCCCTTGATGAAGGTGATTACAGCAATGGCGCTGTAATTTACTTTGAAACTGAAAAGCTCGACTCACTGGTAGATGAACTTGTGCAAAAAGGCGTAGTGTTCGAACAACAGCCTACTGAACAACGTTATTTGTGGAAGGAAGCGATTTTAAAAGACCCATCTGGAAACAAAATAAAACTATTCTGGGCTGGTGAAAACAGATTGTCTCCACCGTGGAAAGTGAATAAGCGTGCATAACCTTTATTGGCAAAACGCTTAGCTGTACACGTTTACCTTTGATCACATAGGGCTGAATACAAGTGCATTTCACCCCTTTAGTTGATACGACGCGTTGTACTTACAAAACATACCAATTAAAGGAAAACGCAGTGAAGACATTAATAGCTACTTTTCTTCTTTTAGTTACAAGTACCACCACGCAAGCGAATTCGACCGACGTATTTACCTTTACCAAAACGCATTGTTTTGGCACCTGCCCTGCTTTTGAAGTAAATGTATTCGCAGACGGGGTTATAAGCTTTCATGGCCAAGCTTATACCCAAAAAGAAGGCGTTTATAGGCTTCCAAATAACCCAGAGCTGTTTAACCGTATTGTGCAGCAACTTGATGAACATAGCTTTACTCAATTTCTCGACCATTACGGATGGGGTGAAGACGAAGAGGAAAGCCCATGCAAAGAGTTATGGACTGACGCATCTAGCACTGTTATCACGCTGCAATTTGCTAATACAAAGAAGACGGTATATCACTATCATGGTTGCATAGGGTTTGAACGGGAGGATGAGCTTTTTCTGTTAGAAAAGTTATTGTTTGAAATGATTGGTTTAAAAGACTATGTGGGCACCTAGCAGTGAGCTTTAGCAGGCGTTTTTAGACTTAAGATATAGACTTAGTCTTTAAAAAACAGCACTATGGCATTTTCAGGCTAGTTATTTAAGGACAAATATGAAAACGCTCAGCTCACTTGCCCTTGCATTATTCATTGCGGGTTGCGCATCAACCGCGAAAAACGACACCACAAAATACAGCACTGCCACGGTATCTAACGTTAAGTCAGAAGAAATAGATAACTTAAGCAATCGCGAACACGAATTTAAAGTTACGTTCGACTATGCCATTGAAGATTACGAAGCCGGCGTAAACAAATACACATGCTCTGTTCAATTTGCGAATACTGACGGTACGTCAACCACCAAATTTGTTGGAGGCCGTTACCCATGCCGTTTAGACAGCGCACAAGGTACAGTAACGGTAGAATGGCCATCACCACTCGACAAAGACGTGATCCTTACTAAAAAAGAAGCATTAAAACTTAAGGTTCCTATCGAATACTTTGTAGCCGTGCACCAAAAGTCGGGGCGCTATAGTACGAAAATTATCGGCAAATCTGCGTCCATGCTTAGCCAAGCGAACGTTATTCGTTAATTTCACCTATGAACTTGCACCTACAAGTATAATTGTCCACTATTTAAGCACGCGGTTTTAGCTTGCGTTGAAAATGACGGAAGCTACAAATTTTGGCTATACATTGCTTGTGGTGCATGGTTTCTATTTTTGGATAAAAGGTTATTACAATGACAACACGTATGAAGTGCGCTTTATTTGGCCTTCTCACCCTTTTCTTCCTTGGTGGGTGTCAGGAGAAAGAAGAAGGGCTTGGACGCTTTGGAATGCTAGACGACAGCACTCCCGAATACACCGCCGTAGCGTTTTTACGCGGTATATACGAAGACGACAATTTAGATTTTGCTAAAACCCTAGCAAGTAAGAAAATGAAGCGCATCCTTACTCGATATCACACCAACGGTAACGTACAACGTCATTTGCTAAATTTGAAGTACGACACTGTTACAATTACTCCACAAAGCGCGGGCTCTGTAGGACGAAGTGAGTTCGCAGATAAATCTACTGTAACTATATTTTTAAGCGGTATGTATAACGATAATAAAGTAGAAGACCTTCGAAGCCTTAATTTGATAAAAGAGGGCGGCGATTGGAAGGTTAACGAAATTGAAGCTGATACTTACTTATAGAAAATAATAGTTTCTAAAAAGCAAATCGCCGCCATGTTAAACAACTAATCTTTGGCGGCGATTTAAACATTCATTTCTATTACTAACGCCCTACTGCAACACCTTCCCTTCTTGGGTCGGCGCCACCAACTAGCTTGCCAGATTTGAACTGAATACCGTGCAGCCCGCTGTTCAAGTCTACGACTTTCACATTGTGACCAAGTGCTTTAAGCGGCGTCTCCAGATCGGCAATAGGCGTGCCTTTTTCAAGTGCAGTATAATCATTTCTATTGGTAATTTTAGGCAGGTTTATTGCCTGCTGAATATCCAAGTTAAAGTCTAAAACCCCAATAAGTGTTTGCGCCACATAACTTACTATTCTAGAGCCGCCAGGAGAGCCTAAAACTAGCTCTAAGTTACCGTTTTTGTCGAACACCATTGTTGGGCTCATTGCGCTACGCGGGCGTTTACCAGGCTCAACTCGGTTTGGCACAGGAAAGCGGTTAGCTGTTGGCGTAAACGAAAAGTCGGTTAATTGGTTGTTTAGTAAGAAGCCCTCTACCATGATACCCGAGCCAAACATAAACTCGATACTGGTGGTCATAGAGATAGCGTTGCCTTCTTTATCTACAATAGACACATGTGAAGTGTTAGGCAGCTCCATCGAACTACCTAAAGCAACATTTGCGTCAGCGTAAGGGTTACCGGCTCTTGCCCTGCGCCATGATTTATCAATGCCAATTTCTTGTGCGCGGCGCTCTAGATAGGCTTTGTTGATCATTGCCGCGAACGGCAGGTTAGTGAAATCACTGTCGGCAATATATTTTTCTCTATCCGCATACGAACGGGCGCTGGCCTGCGTATATAAATGTGCAAATTCAACAGAGTTAGGTTCATATTGACTTAGGTTAAACTCTTCCAACATTTTGAGAATTTGAAACACATTAACACCACCAGAACTTGGCGGGGGCATGCCACATATGCGTTTGTCATGATACGTGCCACACACCGGGTCACGTTTTATGGGCTCGTAATTTGCCAGGTCTTCTAACGTCAGACTACCGGGGTTAATCTCGGCGGTATTTACGGCATCAACAATTTTCTTTGCCACTTCGCCTTTTAATAAATAGTCACTGCCTTGCTCGGCTATACCTTTGAGGGTTTTTGCTAATTTTTTATTTTTCTTGTTTACACCTTCTTGCAAAGGTTGTCCTGCTGGAAAGAAGTATACCGAGCTTGATGTAAAGTTTTTAAGCCCTGGGTGATAGTCTAATGCCACCAGCTTGGCCAAGCGGGGGGATACGGTAAAGCCTTGCTCAGCCGTTTTAATTGTATCGTCAAACAGCGTGTTCCAAGGCAGTTTTCCAAATTCGCTTTGCGCCATCTCTAAGGCTTTTACGGCACCCGGAACGCCGACAGACTTACCGCCCACTACCGCGTCAATCCAGCGCATGGGCTTGTTGCCCTGCATAAACCAATGCGCATTCACCGACGCAGGCGCCGTTTCTCGCCCGTCGAAGGTGTGAAGCACCTTATTTTTGTTATCCCAATACAAAATGAAAGCACCGCCACCAATACCTGAAGACTGAGGCTCTACTAAAGAAAGCATAGCCTGAACGGCCACTGCGGCGTCTATTGCGCTACCGCCTTTCTCTATAACGTTTTTACCGGCCCACGATGCGTAAGGATTTGCCGCAACCACCATGTACTCTTTGGCTTCAAACGCTTTCTTCTCGTTATATCCCGTTGCGGCCTCTGGCTCCCCTACTTCTCGCGCTTGCTTTGCATTTACGTTAAACGCGAAACACGCTGAAAGTGCAAGAGATACTATTGAAGCTCGCAACAAAACACTGGGTCTCAAAATAGGTTTCCTTTTACTTAAATTTTTCTGGATTAATTGGGCGCTTTTTCAAAAACGCGTCAAACGCTTCCTGTGCCGCAGGCGCACTTAACGCCTCAAGAAATATGTCGAACTCTTCGCTCATTTGTTGATTAATGCGATCGTTTTCACCTTTCAACAAGGCTTTTGTTTGGCGAAGCGAAAATGCTGGCTTAGCCACTAGCTTAGCAACTGTTGACGATACTACCGAATCGATTTCGGTCTCATCTACAATTTTAGTAAGCATGCCAAATTGATAAGCATCGTTTGCAGAAAACGGTTCGCCTAACATTAACCATTCCGACGCTTTAATGTGCCCTACCATTTTAGGCAAAAGATAACTTGATGCATATTCGGGAACAAGCCCTAGGTTGATGAATGGTAGTACAAATCGGGTGTCTGGTGTAGCGTAAACAAAATCACAGTGTAACAACAACGTGGTACCAATGCCTACCGCCATACCGTGTACTTGCGCTATAACAGGCAGTTCAGTTGCCGCTAGTGCGCGCATGAAAGCAGACGTTTCAGGCACGTTTGCGTTTTCACTTTGCTGAGCGAAATCGCTAATGTCGTTGCCGGCAGTAAAACAATCGCCCTCACCTTTAATAACGATAGCTTTGGTGCTGCCATCGTTTTTAACACTTAAAATGGCGTGCGCCATATCTTGGTACATATCGCGGGTAAGCGCATTTTTCTTATCGGCGCGATTAATGGTAATTGTTAAACACTGATCTTCAATGTGAGCATTGATGTGAGACATAGTGAGTCCTTTATTCAATCGTTATTCTATTAGGCTTACTTAAGTTTCCACCCCTGTGTCATTTCTGTATCATAGCGACCAAATTTGAAAATAAACAATAACTAACACTGATGATATCACTGCCGTTTTCGCTGAAGTACAGTGCTGGACCGTTAATAATTGCGCTGTGCGCAGTAATCGCTTTTTTCTTCGAACCATTATCGGGTAATTATCTTGCATACGACCGCTATGCTATTCAAGGTCTTGAAACGTGGCGTGTAGTAACAGGTAACGTGGTGCACACCAATGGCTATCACCTACTGTTAAACTTAGCGGGATTATTGCTTTTATGGGCGTTGCATGGTGACCACTACCGCATAGGTATGTTCTTAAAAGTGTTTGTTTGGTGCTGTATTGGAACTAGCGCAGGTCTTTATTTTTTCGCACCCGATTTAATTTGGTATGCAGGGCTTTCAGGTGCCTTACATGGCATTTTTTCTTGGGGCGCCTGTATGGATATCAAAGAAAAGATGAAGTCGGGCTGGTTACTGCTGATAGGGCTTGCCATTAAAGTAGGATACGAGCAAGTAGATGGAAGTAGCCAACAGGTAGCAAATTTAATTGATGCAAAAGTTGCAGTAGATGCGCATTTGTTTGGTGCACTAAGCGGCATTATTATTTTCTTGCTCATGTACGCAACGGCCAAACGAAGTTAAGAAGAATGTAAAAAGCCCAAGCATTTGCTTGGGCTTTGTCATTTATATTAAATGCGTATTACTTACAGGTTTTCTTCAAATAACTTGTAAATACGACGATATTCGTCAAGCCACGAACTTGGCTGAACAAAGCCGTGTGGTTCAACGGGATAGATTGCCGTTTCAAAGTTTTCTTTCTCAAGCTCAATCAAGCGCTGTACTAGGCGCACTGTATCGTGGAAGAAAACATTATCATCAACCATTGGCGCATTAATTAGCAGTGGTTTTTCTAGGCCTTCTGCAAAATAAATTGGCGAGCTTCGCTCGTAAGCAATCGGATCGATACTTGGCGTATTCAAAATGTTCGCTGTGTAAGGCGTATTGTAATGTGCCCAATCGGTAACAGGACGAAGTGCCGCGCCAGCTGCAAATAAATCAGGTGCAGTAAACATAGACATGAAGGTTAGGAAACCACCGTAAGAACCACCATAGGTACCTATACGATTGCGATCAACGTTGGCATTGTTTACTAAATAGTTAACGCCATCGCGCAGATCTTGTACTTCAGGCGTGCCCATCTGACGATAAATAGCGGTTCTCCAATCGCGGCCATAGCCTGCACTTGCACGATAATCCATATCCATAACCACATAACCCTGCTGCACTAACATGCTGTGGAACATGTACTCTCTGAAGTAACCCGACCACCCCATATGTGCATTTTGCAGATAACCAGCGCCGTGGTTGAATACTACGGCTTTGTTTGGCGTGCTGCTGTCATAGTTTTCCGGCAAATATACGCGTGCATATATAGGCGCATCGGTATGAGAAGATTCAATGGCAACAATTTGTGGTACAGCCCATGGTAATGCATTAAACGCCTCACTAGTGCTATTAGTAATTTGTTTCGCCGTTTCGTCCGGGGTTGCTGATTTAACAAATAACTCAGCTGGCTTATTTACTTTGCTGTGGCTAAGAAGCAACTGGTTCTCATCAGGGCTAAGCACATAATCGGTAATGCCGTTTAGATCGGTCATAGTGTCGATAGTGTTATCTGAAAGATCAGCTCGATAAATTTCGTACAGTCCCGGATGCTCCATATTCGCTTTGAAGTAAATATGGCTGTCATCAGACGTAAGCGTTAAATCGTCAACAATATAGTTACCGCTTGTTAGCGCCACAGGCGCCTCGCCAGGCTTTTGAATGTATAAATGCGCATAACCACTATGCTCAGACTGGTAATAAAGTGTTTCGCTGTTATTTAACCAATCAAACGCATTAAAACGGTAGTTTACCCACGCGTCATCATGCAAACGGTGCTGGTTTTCCAAGGTTTTAGACGCTAAATCTACTGTCGCTATCCAGCGGTCTTTGTTGTCCCAGGCCTCTAGCATTACGGCAACCGCTTCGCCGTTTTTGTGCCAACGAATAGACGGCTTCGTCCAATACCAGCTTTGCAACAGCGTAATAGGTCGCGGAAGACGGTTAACCTCGTAGGTTTCGCCGTTTGCTTTCGCATTTTCAGTTTTCACGCTTGCCAAAACGTCGTCGTTATAGCCTGGCAAATTAAAGTATTTGAGTTCGCTTTTTTCGCCAGTTTCAAGGTTGAGCAGCCACAATTCATGATTCACTGGCTCTGCATCGGCTACACGCTGACGTACTGGCTTAGCCGCTATACGACTGTCTTCTTGAATATAATGCGGCATGATGTCGGAATCATCGCGCGTTGCCTTGTTCTCAGTTGTTGCAATAACGGCGAAATTACCTTTAGGCGACACACTAATGCCCGCTAAACGGTGGCTTTTGTCGAAATAAAAAGGTGTGGGTGCTACGCTGTTATTCGCCTTAGCTAGCTCATCGCTTGCATGTTGGCGGTCTTGTCTGTTCTTACGCTGTAGCGCAATGTACTGAATAAGCGTTTGCTGCTCTTCTGCTATGTAATCCTCAGCGGGTTTTACTGCTTCAGGCTTATCGGCAAACTCCCAGCTAAGTAACTCTTCTCTACTGCCATTTTCCAAATTAATAGCAACAACTTTGCTGCCACTAAACGCCATTAGACGGCCATCGGTCATAAATGAAAGACTTGAAAGCGTATTACCGCCGCGCGTTAACTGAACCGTGTCGCCATTGGTAAATTGCACATATACGCTATCTTCAAATGAATAGGCTACTACACCGTCGTTGCGCACTACTCGCTCGTCAAAGCGGTACTTGTGAAGGTCAGAAAGAGGCGCTTTAACAGCATTTTCTGGGCTGCTTACGTCGGCAATGTATACATCAGACAATGCGCTGTCTTTACGCTCACGTTCGAAAACGATTTTATCTGAGTTAACCGACCACCCCATATTGGTAGGCAATGCACCAATCCACTGAGGATCTGCCATTATTTGCTTTAGGGTTATTTCACCTGTAGCAGCGGTAGCATTTTGCGGTGAAGCAACGACCGGCATAACCGTTGATTGTTCTACTTGAGCGCTGGTGCTTTTTGTTTGTGTGTTTGTGTCACTGGCCGTGCTCGCACAGCCCCCTAGCGCAACCGTAACGCTAGCGGCAATAAGTAAAGAAGCGTATTTTTTCATTATTTTCTATCGTTTTATATTTATCCCATCAATATTATACGCAGAGCGAAAGGGATTTAGCCAACGTTCGTCGATAGTGTTTGTGAACCAAACGTATTCAAAACGCGTTATTGCCTAATCAACATAAAAATGATGTTCCACATGTTGTAGCAAAACAATGATAAACAACACCATACAGAAGGTAACAATAATGAAAGTCATCGGATTATTTGCGTTAACAGCGCTATCGTTTGCGTTGTTCAGTGCACCAAGCATGGCAAACGAATGCCCTAGCGTGCTGAAATTTATGAAACGAAAACTCAATTCACAAGAAACAGTGAATTTGTGTAATGAATATGCTGGAAAAACGCTTCTTGTAGTTAATACGGCCAGCTACTGTGGGTTCACGCCTCAATTTGAAGGCTTAGAAACACTGTATAGCGACTATAAAGACAAAGACTTTGTAGTGTTAGGCTTTCCGTCTCACGACTTTAACCAAGAAGATAACGATGAAGGTAAAACCGCAGAGCTTTGCGAGCTAACCTATGGCGTAAAATTCCCCATGTTCGAACCAACGTCGGTAAAAGGTGATGATGCCGACCCCATGTACCGCATGTTGAAGGCCGCTACAGGAAAAGAACCGTCTTGGAATTTCAATAAGTACCTAATTGATAGCACTGGTACCAAAATTACTCACTACCCAAGCTCGACAAAACCAACAGACGCAGCTTTTATTGCAGATGTTGAAGCGCTTTTAAACGAATAGCGGTTATTAAGAATGCATAAAAAAGCCCCGCGTTTTTACGCGGGGCAATCAAGCACACTCAACTTGGAACACACTAATTAGCAAAAACGCATTTCCGAGGTTTTCACTAACCGTATTCATTTAGGGTATGTGTTACGCAGATAGTTCAATAATTTTTTCACTTGCGGCAGCAAATGCTGTTTTTGCTTGTTCTTCACCCATCGCCAACCCTTCTGCATAAACAAAGTTCACATCAGAGATGCCAACGAAACCCAAGAAGTGCTGTAGAAATGGTGATTGCGTATCGAACTCTGTTCCTGCATACACGCCACCTCGCGCTGCAAATACTGTGGCAGATTTATTTTCTAGTAAGCCTACTGGGCCATTCTCTGTGTACTTAAACGTAATGCCAGCGCGAGCAATACGATCGAAATACGCTTTTAAGCTAGAGGGAACGCCAAAGTTGTACATTGGCACTGCTAGCACCAATTCATCGGCTTGCTTAACCGCTTCAACAATATCGTCAGAGCGTTTCGCCAACGCGTGTTGTGCGTCGGTTCTTTCGTCGGCCGGTGTCATCCAAGACTGCATTTCATCGCTAGATAAATGCGGAAGGTCAAGTTTAGAAAGGTCGACGCGTTTTACGGTTACGTCATGATTCTTTTCAAGTGTTGCAAGGTATTCGTTTGCTAGTTTTGAAGAGTTACCTTGTTCGCCATTTAGGCTTGAGAAAATTGCTAGTACTGTTTTCATAATTCGCTCCATTGTTTGACACGAGTAAGTGTTATGACTCTATGTTAGTGCAACGGGGCAGAATAAAAATATCAAAAATGTACCGCAACCATTCTACTTAATAGAATGAAACGCGAGTGTAAGACTTATTGGATGTTTATAAAGTGTTACTTATTTGGAAATATTACATTGAAGTAATGTTGCAAGGAGTTTGATCTTCTCATACTTAAGTCGCGTAATCGAGTTTGCCACAACACAATTATGAGGATAAAAGATATGAGAAGGACCAAGACGCTCCTTGCATGTTCCATATTACCATTATTTTTAATCGGCTGCTCGGATGACGACGACGATAATGTTGTACAGCCTACTCCAGAGCCAGATCCAACGTTTGCAAACGTTCGTGTTATTCACGCTTCATCTGACGCTCCCCTTGTTACAATTACAGCCAATGACGCAGTACTTAACGATTTAGAAAATGTTGACTACCAAACCGCTTCAGCGCGTTTTGAAGTGGCAACGGGTAGTTACGACATTGGCGTTACGGGAATACTTCCAGGTGATGATGCTGAAGTACTTCAAGCTGATGTAACGCTAGAAGAAGACATTAACTATGACATTTTCGCTGTAGGTAACGTGGGCGATGAATCGCTAGAGTTGCTAACGGTTACAAGTTCAGAAACAGCAGTTGACGCGGGCAATGCACAGGTACAAATTGTTCACGCAGCCTCGATGGCGCCAACGGTAGACATTTACGTTACCGCGCCAGACACTGACATTACAGCAGAGCAGCCTCTGGTTACAGCAGAGTTTAAAGATTTCACAGACTTACTACAGGTACCTGCGGGTGACTATCAAATTCGTATAACGCCAGCCGGTGAGACAACAGTGGTATACGATTCTGGTACGGTAAACCTTGCTGATGGTGCTGACTTATTGATTGCGGCAACAAATAATGTAGGTACTGGTGACTCGCCAGTAACCTTACTTGCAGCCGATGGAACCGAGAGTTTCAAAGTATGGGATGCAGACGCTACTGCCGATATTCGTGTTGTGCACGGCATTAGTGATGCACCTGCAGTCGACGTTATAGCAAATAACGAAGTATTGTTGGTTGATGGAATTCAATTCCCTCGCACCACCGATTACTTGTCGGTAGCGCCAGGCGACTATTTAATCGATGTTGTGGCTGATGCCGACAACAGTGTTGTGGCGGTTGATGACGCCGAACTTACATTAGAAGTTGGTATGTCGTACACCGCTATCGCAAACAACACGTTGGCTATGGCAGAGTTAGATGCTTTAGTAGACAACACTCGCGCAGTTGCTACTGAAGCACGCGTTCGTATTGTTCACGCTTCACCGTCAGCAGGTAATGTAGACATTTATGTTACAGCAGATGGAGAGATTGATGCTGTGGACCCAGCGTTTGCAGACATTGCATACTCGACAGAAGATTTGGTAGAGACTGGCTACGTAAGCTTAGCTGAAGGCGACTATGTTGTAACCGTTACGCCTACAGGTACAAAAACTGCAGCCATTGAAACAGGTGTACTGTCGTTAGAAAACGGCGAAATCTACACTGCTATTGCGTTAGACGGCGCAATGGAAGGCGACCTACCACAACTAGCATTGCTTGACGGTCTTGCGCCACCACCACCAGCATTTAATGCAGACATGACTTACAACGTAAGCCTAAGCGGTTCGCAGGAAGTGCCTGCCGTTGACACCATGTCTACTGCTACTGCAGTGGTTGAAATTGACGAAGACCTACCGGCATTTAGCGTATCTGTTGATGTTTCAGGTTTAACTGACGTAACAGGCGTACACGTACACGATGGCGGCATTGGTATGAATGGCCCAGTAGCCTTCCCACTAACTGACGCAGGCAATGGCACATATGTACTAGCTGAAACAAATATTTCACCAAGTAATTTTGAAGCACTTACAAACGGTGAATGGTACTTAAATGTACATACCGAAACTAACCCGAGCGGTGAAGTTCGCGGTCAAATTGTACCGGACACTACAGCAGTTGTAACATTTGGCTTAAGCGGAAGCCAGTCTGTACCAGCGGTAACGACTATGGCTTCAGGGTCGGGTTATGCGCTGTTTGATACAACCAATAACTCTGTGTCGCTTGTTGCGGTGACCACTATTGAAAACGCTACTATGGCGCACATACATAGCGGGTTTGCCGGCGAAACAGGCGGTGTTGTTGTTGCACTCTCTGAAAGCATGATGACAGCAGGCACGTGGATGACAGATGGCTATATTATGTTAGATGAAGCAACCGCAACGCAGCTTCTCTCTGGTGGTCATTACGTTAACATTCACACAGAAGCTAATCCTAGCGGTGAAATACGCGGCCAAATTACACCAGATAACATTCAGGTATACGGCATTATTGCAAGTGGCGCACAAGAAGTGCCAGCAGTAGCTACAGACGCAACTGGTGCGGGCGCATTTACATTGAATACCACAACAGGTGCGTTGTCGGGCGCAGTAACCATTTCGGGAATGACTGCCACAATGGCGCATATTCACGAAGGTGCGGCAGGCGAAAATGGTCCTGTGTTGGTAGGCCTAGGTGAAGGTTCAACTAACGTTTGGTCAGTACCTATGAGCACAACACTTACCGCGGAACAAATGGAAACCATGGCAGCTGGTGGATTATATACAAACTTCCATTCAGCCGCGTTCGGAAGCGGTGAGATTAGAGGCCAAATTACGCTTGGCTTCGAATAGTCGCTGACTTTGCATTTTTGTATTGAAGTGAATTAAAAAAGGGGCGAAAGCCCCTTTTTTGTTGTCTGATACGTTTAATACGTTCTGCAACTGCTTTTCACCATCACCTTTACGCTTTTAGCCTTAAATAAGCCGATAGTATTTTACAAGGTAGACAGTGCGTGCTCGAAATCAGCAATTAAGTCTTGTGTATCTTCTATCCCTACCGACAGCCTGATCATATTCTCTGAGATACCCATATTTTCGCGCTCTTCAGCAGTATTCTCGAAATAAATTGTGGGCGCAACAGGAAGTGCTAATGTTCTGTTATCGCCTAAATGAGTAGCACATATAACCAGTTTCATTTCGTTTAAAAATTTAACAGGGCACGCGCCTTCTATTAAATCGAAACTGAGAATGGCGCCATAACCACCTTGAAGGTGCTCACGCGCTGTAAAATGCTGTGGATGATCTGCCAAGCCCGGATAATAAACATTGGCAACCGCATTGTTATTATCTAAGAATGTGGCTAGCTGCATTGCGTTATATTGATTACGAGACATACGTAAATCGAGTGTTTCCATACCAAGGGCAATGGCTGTCGCTGCATTTGGCGACAGTGTTGCACCCAAGTCGCGTAATCCTTTCTTTTTAATTTGGGTAAGGCCCCACTGAGCCTTGTCTTCAACCTGATACACTGGCTTTATATTATCAAAGCCCTGCCAGTTGAAATTGCCCGTATCAACTACTGCTCCACCCAGCACGTTGCCATGCCCTGCGATGTATTTAGTTAGCGAGCAAAATACTAGTGACGCCTTCACAGACTTAGCAAAAAACAGTGGCGGCGGTGTCATGGTGTTGTCTACCATAAACAGAATGTTCTTTTCTTCACAGAATTGACCAATGCCACGAAGGTCTGCAACTTGCGTAACTGGGTTTGCCACGGTTTCGGTATAAACGCCTTTAGTGTTGGGCTGAAAAGCGTGTTTCACTTCTTCAATATCGGTTACGTCGGTAAATGTTACCTGAACGCCGAAGTCTTTTAAGGTTTCGAAAAAGCTGCGCGTATTACCGAACAAAAACTGACTCACCACAAGATGATCGCCTGCTTTTACTAGCGCAAAAATGGCGCTGCTGATGGCAGCCATTCCGGTAGCAAAACAAAGTGCTCCTACACCACCTTCCAAATCGTTTAACATGTTTTGTAACGCAGAAACAGACGGCGAAGAGGAACGCGAATAAACGTGCGCCGCTTTCTTTCCTTGAAACGCATCAATAATGCCTTGTGCATCTGAAAATTCGAAAAGCACTGAGTTTGAAGTACTGCTATGAACGCCACCATGCTCTGGGGCGTTAAGCATACGATCGGCATGTACTTGTCGGGTTGTGAATCCCATTTTTGTCACGGGTGAAGCTCCGATTAATAAGTAGGCAACACGCATTTACGGGAAGCGATTTAAAAGCCCTCAACATTAAAGGTGTGGGCAAACGCATCTAACGCTGTGTTATGCAGTTTTCTGGATATTTTGCGCAAACATTATCATAAAACCCATAAATAGTTTGCATTTGTTCGTCTATGTTAGTCACTTTATGAATAATTGGGCCAAGCACAATGGCTTTCTTTTTATAATCTATTCCAATGGTTTGAATAGGTATTTCAGCCTCGCGAGCAATGTGCATAAAACCTGTTTTCCATGGATAAATAGGGCTGCGCGTGCCCTCTGGTGCTAACGCTAATATTAAGTCGTCGGCATGCTTAATTTGCGTGGCAATGGTAGTAACCACACCGTGTGCTTTGCTGCGCTCGATAGGTATGCCGCCTAGCCTGCGCACTATTGAACCCAACGGCGGCGTAAAAATGGTGTGTTTTCCAAAGAAATTTAGGTTTAAGCGAAAAGAAAACACCACAAATAGCCCAATGAAAAAATCCCAGTTAGACGTATGAGGTGCTACTGCCAAAATGGCTTTTCGGCTATTTATGAATTCGCCTTCTACCGCCCACCCTCTTTTTTCCAAAAGCCATGACGCAAATCGTGATAACCACATAGGCCATTTACGAGACACATTATTGCCGATGGTTACCTGTGACAATGGGCGTCGTTGAACATTTTGATTCGCGCTGTAACTTGAAGGGGTTGTCATTGTTATTATTCTCTTACTACTAAAATGCGCGTATAGCACAGCTAAAAGAACTGCATTGACGCTAAAACTGAAAGAAATTCTACTTATGAATTTACGATGAAGTGATAATAATAAAACCGCGCACACAAGGCCACCAATAACAAACCATTAACATATTTTTTGCCCAAGGATGCTATTCTACGAGAAAACCACGGCGTGCTGGTTTCAACAAAAGTCTTCCGCCGTTTGTCTTGTGCTTTTTATAACACCACCTTTAAGAGTGACTATGTGCATACTGTTTATTGCTAACAATATTCGAGAAGACTACCCCCTTATTATCGCAGCTAACAGAGATGAGTTTCACGCGCGCCCAACGGCACCATCACAGTTTTGGGATGAATACCCTAATTTATTAGCTGGCCGTGATTTGGAAGCAAAAGGCACTTGGATGGGAGTTACGCGTAACGGAAAAATAGCAGCTCTTACAAATGTGCGACAGCCAGACAACATCAAGCAAAACGCGGTCTCGCGAGGAGAGTTGGCAGTAAACTGGTTATTAAGCACTTCTGATTACGGTGCATCGGCACACGCCACCAGGTTACACGCCACAACATTAGAGGCCACGCGCGAGCAATATAATGGTTACAACCTAGTTTTTGGCCAAGTTACCGAACAAGGCACGGGCAATTTGAGTGTGTATAACAACGCAAACAATACTCTGCATACTATTGAAGACGGCGTAATTGGTTTATCGAATGCCGACATAGTAACGCCATGGCCAAAAGTAACCCAGGGCGTTAATGCCCTAACAGATTACACTAGAAATTCGGCTACTATTCACACTGAAGCACTGTTTGCAATTTTACGCCAAGACAACAAGGCCGCGGATGAAGTGTTACCCAATACCGGCATTGGATATGAGTGGGAAAAAGCACTTTCCTCAATTTTTATACAAACCCCTGAGTATGGTACCCGCACTTCTACCCTTTTAATGGTTGATAACAACAAACAAGTAAGATGGTTAGAGCGCCAATTCTCTGTATCTGGGGACACAATGGATACACGCGAGTATGCATTTCGCATTGTTGATGCCTGATTTTCTATGACACCTCACGCTTTTTTGGTTATTTAAAAAAGTGAAGTGTTTACATTTTCTAACATAAGCTAGCGTTGTTTTTGCAAGAAAGCTTAGATTCGTTTACGCATTAGTGTTACAAAATAACACTACATTTAGCGAATACCTTAAATAATACCTTAAGGAAATATTTTGAGAGCACACGTTGAAAGCATACGCTACAAACAAACACGTATAGCTTCAACCAACGCTTTCAACAGCTAATAATAAAAACGTAAGAATAAACGACAGTTAAAAAGGATAATCAATGTCTAAGATAAGTGTATTGTGTTTATCAGCGGCGCTTTTAGGTAGCGCGCTGCACGTTGAAGCAAAGGAAGGCATGTTCACGCCTGAACAGCTCCCCTCTATTGCTGGCGACTTAAAAAAGACAGGTCTTGCTATTCCAGCAAATAGCATTAACGACCTTACCGCATTTCCTATGGGCGCTATTGTCTCATTAGGCGGCTGCTCCGCTTCATTTGTTTCTGACAAAGGGCTAGCGGTAACCAATCACCACTGCGCTCGCGGTTCGGTACAGTACAACAGCACACCAGAAAATAATTATTTAAAAGATGGTTTCCTTGCCAAGAAAATTGGTGAAGAGCTGCCAGCAGCGCCGGGAACAAGAATGTTTGTTACCGTAGATTTTGCTGACGTAACCGACAAGGTGACAGGCACTATCGACAGCGCCATTCAAGGTCGTGAACGCTACGACCTAATAGAAGCAAACCGCAAAGCCTTAATTGCAGAGTGTGAGTCTGAAGCTGGCTTTCGTTGCTCTGTGCCGTCGTTTTTCCAAGGTCTTGAATACAAGCTTATAAAGCAAATGGAAATTCGCGACGTGCGTATTGCCTATGCACCTGCCGACTCAATTGGCAAATACGGTGGCGATATAGACAACTGGATGTGGCCAAGACACACTGGCGACTTCTCATTTTATCGCGCTTACGTAGGTAAAGACGGTAAACCTGCCGATTTCAGTGAAGACAACGTGCCTTATAAACCAGAGCATTTCTTGAAAGTCTCAGCAGCAGGTTTGAAAGACGGCGATTTCGTTATGGCTGCAGGCTACCCAGGCTCAACAAATCGTTATGCTCGCTTATCGCAAGTGGAATACACGTTTGATTGGCTTTACCCCACTTACCTAACGCTAGTTGACGAGTGGATTGACACTATTGAAAACGCCTCTGAAGAAGGCAGCGACGCTCGTATTAAGTACGAAGCGTTACTAGCCGGTTTGAATAACTTTCACAAGAACACATTAGGTCAGTTGTCGGGTGCCAAGCGTGTAGGTCTAGTACCACGCCGTGCCCAGCGCGAAGAGCAACTATCAGCGTGGCTTGAAAAGAACGACAAACAAGCACTTAAAACGGCGCTTGCTGAGCTAGACGCGGTTAGCGTTGAGCAAATGCAAATGAACAAGCAAAACTTTTGGTACAACAACCTAAGTCGTGCTCAGCTTCTATCGTCTGCACAAACCCTTTATCGCAATGCAATTGAACGCGAAAAGCCTGATGCGAAAAGAGAATCGGGGTACCAAGAGCGCGATCAAATTCGATTAAAAGAAAGTGTAGAGCGTATTGAGCGCCGCTTCGAGCCTTCAGTAGACATGGCCGTGTGGCACAAAATGATTAGCATGTATCTTCAGCAGCCTGAAGAGAATCGCGTAGCCGCTTTTGACAAAGCAGTAGGCATTACCAGCGACACCAGCAGCGAAGAACTTAAATCACTGCTATCAGCGTTTTATGCTAATACCACACTGACCGACACAGAAACGCGACTAAAACTGCTTAGCGCAAGCCGTGAAGATTTTGAGAAGAGTGAAGACCCATTCATTCAGCTAGCGGTAGCGCTTTTTGATACTGAGATGGCCATTGAAGACAAACGCAAAGCACTAAGTGGCCAAGCCGCAGCGCTTCGACCTCAGTACATGCAGGCAATTATTGAATGGCAGAAGTCGATGGGAAGCCTAGCGTACCCTGACGCCAACAGTACGCTTCGCGTAACTTATGGCAATGTAATGGGTGGTTCGCCTAAAGACGGGCTTATTTACGAGCCGTTCACGCGTTTAGAAGGTATAACAGAAAAGGATACTGGCGAAACGCCATTCGATTCACCGAAAAAGCAACTAACGCTTATCAATGACAAACAATACGGCCCTTATAAACTAGATGCTATTAACAGCGTACCTGTAAATTTCCTTACCGATTTAGACTCGACCGGTGGCAATTCAGGATCGGCTACGCTAAATGCAAACGCTGAGCTTATTGGCCTACTGTTTGACGGTACGTTTGAAAGCGTAAACTCTGACTGGGATTTCGACCCTAAAACCACTCGAACAATTCATGTAGACAGTCGCTACATGCTTTGGGTGATGGAATACGTAGATGGTGCTAACAATCTTATTGAAGAAATGACGATTGTTAAATAACACCACGGTACTCAAAGTGTGATTAAGTTTGTATAACGTTTAAAAGGCCATGTTTTTACGTGGCCTTTTTTATACCTGAAGCTTACACATAAATTTCTAATTGACGGCATTTTTGAAATAGCGCTTTCGTTTACAGCTTTACAAACAGATTAATTGAAATATTTTCAACCATTAGGGGTCGTTTTTTCTACCATCAATGGCATAATGCCAGCCTGCTAATATTTGCATACCAACGTGAGGACATATCGTGTTTGAAGTATTACCCCATCTTGCCCCAGATCCAATTCTTGGCCTTTCAGCCTCTTATCGCGAAGACACCAACCCAAATAAAATTGATTTAGGTGTTGGCGTTTATAAGGATGAGCAAGGTAATACCCCTATTCTTACTAGTGTTGCAAAAGCACAAAAGGTGCTTTTAGATTCAGAGAAAAGCAAAACCTACATTACGCCGCAGGGAAATCAAGGTTTCATCGACGGCATGCTTGCACTGCTTTTAGGTAAAAGCAGCCCAGTACTACTTGCCGATCGTGTTGCCGCTGTTCAAGCACCAGGTGGTTGCGGTGCCCTACGTATACTTTCAGAATTACTTGCGCGTTGTAACGACAACGCAAAAGTGTGGGTGAGCGATCCTACATGGGCAAACCATATTCCACTTATCGGCTCTGCAGGCCTTACTATTGAAACCTACCCCTACTTCGATAAAGCGTCTGCCAGCATTCGCTTCGATGCGATGATGGATACGCTACGTAAAGTAGAGAAAGGCGATATAGTATTGCTTCACGGCTGCTGTCATAACCCAACGGGTGCTGATTTAACTAACGCACAATGGGATGAAGTACTTGAAGTCGCAAAAGAGCGTGAATTCTTACCTTTCATCGACGTTGCTTACCTAGGCTTCGGCGAAGGTTTAGATGAAGATGCTTACGGCATGCGTCTATTAGTTGAAAACCTACCAGAGGTTATCGTAGCGGCTTCATGTTCGAAAAACTTCGGCCTGTATCGTGAACGTGTAGGACTGGCAGCTATTATTACAGCTGACTCTGAAACCCGTAAAATTGCACAAGGTCAAATTCAGTCTATTGCACGTGGTATCTATTCTATGCCACCAAGCTATGGCGGCGCATTGGTAGACATCATCTTAGCTGATGAAGCCTTGAACAACGAATGGGTAACGGAAGTAAACGATATGCGTAACCGCATGAAGTCTCTACGTGCCATGTTAGTTCAAAACCTTCATGACAATGGCTCGCCTAAAGACTTTAGCTTCGTAAACGAACAAAAAGGCATGTTCTCGTTCTTGTGCATTACACCAGAACAAGTACGTGAAGTACGTGAAAAACACAGCGTATACTTTGTCGATTCAAGCCGTGTAAACATTGCGGGTATCAATCAGCAGAACGTTGAGACGCTTGCAAAAGCACTAGTGTCGGTGCTGTAACACATCAACAGTTTCAACCGCCTGCCACCGTAGGCGGTTTATGAAAACGCACAAAAAAGCCGCTTTAACAGCGGCTTTTTTAATATGAGTCTGGATTATAAGCGCCGTTGTATCGGCGAATTTCATCTCGTTTCCAAAACTCTATAGACGGTACTTGAGTTTCCCAAACGTCTGTTGCGTTCCATGTATATTCTTTTCGATAACGCGCTTCCAGAAACTCTCTATCGAAATGGCTTTCTCGTCGACTTTCAGCAAAAAACAAATTACTTGCTTTCGATATAACTACTTCGGCGTGACTTAAAAACTGTATTTGTCTGCGCGTTATGATTTTACAAATAGGCTCGTCCACATTCTCTGGAAACAGCGAAGACACAATGGCTTTCTCTATTTCACCTGAATCTTTTTGAACAACATAAAGCCCTGACCCCAGTGGAAAACGCCCTACCATTTTACAAAAAGCATTAACGTAGTCGTTTCTGTAGCGATTGGCTGACGCTCCGTCGCTCAGTACATCGTAAGCTTGATAAATTTGCTGATAATCAAACTCTTCTTTAGTAGACAACACAAAAGAGGCGTAAGTCATGGGAATACGCAGTAAGTCACCTAATTCGCTTCGCGGTGCATTCAGCATTCTCAAAAGCTTAAGCATAAAAGCAAGCTGCCGCTTTTCATGCTCTTCAAACGCCGCTTTTTGTTCTTTGCTGTTAAAGGGCATTGATGGAATGCCTATGCCTAATCGTAAATAGTCATTCGTTTTACGCTCAATTATCGACAGCAGTTTTATGCGATCATCGTTATCAAGCTTACGATAACGATCATCACCTAAAAGCGCGTTGGCTTCTGGGCTATGCATCCCAATTGACTGCAATAGCGCAGCTTTAGCAATAGGCTTTAACACGTTTTCACGATACGCCATTTTCATATCAGCTGGCATTGACTTAACATCTCTTGCACTATTTGCGCTGCTGCTAACTTTGTCCGCCATCAGGCTGAAGGTTTCACCATCTGGAAAAATACGGGCAATCTCGTTGCTAAGAAATGGGTCGTCGAAGTGTCTGGTTTTACGCAACTCGTCAAAGAGCGCAATAACTAACGCAGTTACGTAAATAGGTTTGCATCGTTCGTTTCGTACATGACGTACTTTTTCTTGAGGCGATGGCGTTGAAAGCGCAATAGTACCTAAAAACTGACTAAAAATACGCTCGCCATTTAGCAAATTAAGCATGTAGTCGGTTAAATTGTCGACGTGTTCGTAACGCCTGTTGCGCTCTCGCCGAATTTTTTCTTCTAAGGCCCTTAGTTCGTTATCGCTGGATGCTTGCTGCGCGACAAGGCGGGCAATATAACGCTGTGTTGAGGGTTGGCCCTTTATGCTGGGGTACTTTCCTTTTTCTTTTCGGTAGTTTTCAATGACTTCAATTTGATCTTGGTATGTTTTTACTTTGCGTTTTAGAACAGATAGCGTTCTATGATCGTTTTGATAGTCTTCAAAGAAATGCGCAGCGTCTTTTACTAGTTCTTGATAGCTTTGGCGATAGTCCGTGATTTTCCGTGATATCTCGCTCACCATGACGGGAATTTGAGAAAGCTTCTCTTCAGCCCATCCATGCTTTTTAGGTTTTGTCTTGCTATCAATTAGCATTGTTCCCACACTTCTTTTTATCACTGACTTTTTAACGGGTCAGCTGTCATTATTTTTTAGCTAGTAGACGCAACTAAAGAGAAAATCCTCTTTTTACCCAACCCTATTGGCGTAAATCTTTATCGGCGTAAATCTCTATTGGCTTAGTTGCATTAATAGTTATATTGAGAATAAACAGAACGCGCTTACTAATCAACTTAACAGACGCTGGTCGGTACACCTGTTAAAACGGTTGCGTCACTGCCGTTTTTTTGCCTTAAGCCCCTGCGTTAATAATCTATCGAGCGCATTCGCAAAATTTTGCTTATCTCGCTGTGAAAATGCCTTTGGTCCACCAGTATGCTCACCACTAGAGCGCATGGTATCCATAAAATCTCGCATAGTGAGGGCTGCACGAATTGATGACTTGTCAAACTCATCGCCACGTGTGTTAAGTGCAAGCGCGTTTTTACCTAGCACATCAGATGCCAACGGAATATCAGAAGTAATAACAAGATCGCCAGCCTCACACTTCTCAACAATATAATCGTCGGCAGCATCGAAGCCTGATGGCACTAGAGTTAGTGTTATGTGTTTGTCTGGTGGTACAGACATAGAATGGTTAGCCACCAAAGACAAAGGCAACCCTGTACGTCGGGCTGCCTTAAACAAAATATCTTTGATAACGGCTGGGCATGCGTCAGCATCTACCCATATATGCATGTTGTGCTCTCGTAAACGTTATATCTATTTACGCAAGCATACCACCATCTACCACTACTGTCGTGCCGGTAGTGTAGCTTGAAGCATCTGAAACTAGGTACAGTACCGTTCCTGCCATCTCGTCAGGGTCGGCAACGCGGCCCAGTGGAATAACCTTAAGTGCGTGTTTTAAAATCTGCTCGTTAGTGGTTAGTGCAGAAGCGAACTTTGTATCGGTTAGCCCAGGTAAAAGCGCATTTACGCGAATGTTTAACTTACCGCACTCTTTAGCAAACGATTTGGTCATGCTGATAACCGCTGCTTTTGTAATGGAGTAGATACCCTGCATGTCGCCAGGTGTAACACCGTTTACCGACGCCGTATTTAAGATAACGCCACCGCCCTGCTCTTTCATTATTTTGCCAGCTTCAATAGACATAAAGAAGTAACCACGAATATTCACATCTACTGTTTTGTTATAAGCACCTAAATCGGTATCAAGAATATGCCCAAAGAATGGGTTAGCCGCCGCGTTGTTTACTAGAATGTCTAGTTTTCCAAAATCGCGCTTGATGGTTTCAAACGTTGCCGTAATTTGCTCCATCTCGCCTACATGGCACGCAAGCGCAGTTGCCTTTCCACCTGCGTCGCGAATAGAAGAGGCAACCGCTTCACAACCATCAATCTTACGGCTCGATACGATTACGTGAGCGCCGTATTGTGCCAGTAGGCGCGCAATTGACTCACCAATTCCGCGGCTAGCGCCTGTTACTAAAGCCACTTTACCTGTTAAATCGAATAACTCTTTCATGTACGTTTCCTTTGCTTTTTGTTGTTGGCTTTAGGCCAGCATACCACCGTCAAGTACCACCGATTGACCCGTCATAAATGATGACTCGTCGCTACATAACCACGCAATGGCATTGGCAATTTCTTCTGGTTTGCCTAAGCGCTTCATTGGGTTTGCACCTACTAGGCCTTTTTGACCATGTTCGTCTAACTTTGAAAGTACGCCCTGTACCATTGGCGTATCGACAAAACTTGGACATACTGCATTAACACGTATGTTTGCTCGCGCATATTCCACTGCTGCCGATTTTGTTAAGCCGATAACACCATGCTTAGACGCACTGTAAGCACTAATCATGGGAGCTGAGCGTAAACCAGCCACTGAAGCTATATTGATGATATGGCCTCCGCCCGTTGCCGTCATGTGCTTTAGCGCATTTTTCATGCAATACCACACACCCGCTAAATTCACCTGAATGTTTTTCATAAACATAGCATCGTCTACTTCAGTGAGCGGTGCTGGGAAATGGTCTATGCCAGCGTTATTGATGATGACATCAATTTTTTCTGAGTGTGATAGCGCAGTGGTAAACATGGCTTTTACTTGTTCTGGGTCGGTTACATCCACACCAACAGCATAACCTTTACCGCCTGCTTGCTGGATATCAGCAACCACACGTTTTGCATTCTCTTCATTAAGGTCAGCCACACCAACAAGGGCACCGCGTTTTGCTAAAATGAGAGCAGATGCTGCCCCAATACCGGAACCACCGCCGGTGATCACAATATGTTTTCCATTTACGTTTGCTGCTTCGTTCATTGTTATTGCTCCGTTTTAAACAGCGTTGCGTTGTTGTTCGTTACTTATGTATCTGTAAAAAATAAGTGGCTCTGAAAACAGGTCGCACTTAAAAGTAACTTGCTTTAACGTCGTTGCAGGTCGCGTCGTTTGAAGTTAATACTTCAATATCACGAGAGACCAGCGGAAGTTCCCAATTTAAAAAGTATTCTGCTGCTGCAAGTTTACCCTCATAAAAGTCGGAATCTTGTGGGCTGTTATCAGTAAGTAGCGCTTGCTCTGCCACATTGGCCTGGCGAAGCCATATCCAGCTCACGACACAACTTGAGAATATGTTTAAGAAGCAGCTTGCATTCGTTAACAAAACTGATTGATTACTAGAGCGCAAGTCGCCTGCAGCTTGTTGAATAAGTGCGCCTAACTTGTCTAAATAAGGCTTTAACTTTCCGGCCAATGCTTGTGCGCGCGGGGTTTCTGCCCGTTTCATGTCAGCGGTAACGCGTGACAGCAATACCTGTAGGCCTTTACCGTCATGCTGCCATAGCTTACGGCCAAGTAAGTCCAGCGCTTGAATACCATTAGTACCTTCATGTATTGGGTTAAGGCGATTGTCGCGCCAGCACTGTTCAACCGGATATTCTCTTGTATATCCAGCACCACCTAAAATTTGAATAGCTAGGTCGTTGGCTTTAGGGCCAAATTCCGATGGCCAGGCTTTGAATACCGGCGTTAACAAATCAAGTAGTTGTGATAATTCAGTACGTTTGCTTTCGTCAGTCTCTGTTTCAAGCTCGTCAATTAACATGCTGCCATACAAACACAGCGACATACCGCCTTCACAATATGCTTTTTGTGCTAACAACATACGACGCACGTCACCATGATTAATAATAGGCGTTGGGTCGTCTTCCGGCGCTAAGTTAGGCGCTGCACGGCCTTGGGTGCGATCTTTAGCATAGTCTAACGAGTAGCGATAACCACGGTAGCCTATCATTGCGGCACCGTATCCAACGCCAATGCGCGCTTCGTTCATCATCATAAACATATAGCGCAAACCTTGGTGAGGCTCGCCTATGAGATAACCATGACAATCGCCATTTTCACCAAACGTCAACGCAGTTGAAGTCGTACCGCGATAACCCATTTTGTGAATTAGACCTGCTAGCGTTACGTCGTTACGAGCGCCCGGGTTGCCTTCAGCATCTAATCGGTATTTAGGCACAGCAAAAAGGCTTATGCCTTTAACACCGGCTGGACCACCAGGAATTTTCGCTAAAACCAAATGAACTATATTGTCTGAAAGTTCATGCTCACCGCCCGAAATATAAATTTTACTGCCTTTTAAGCGATAAGTGCCGTCGTCTTGTAAGCGCGCTGATGTGCGAATATCGGCAAGCGATGAGCCAGCATGTGGCTCAGTTAGCGCCATGGTGCCGGTAAAATCACCCGTTAGCATTTTCGCTAGAAACGCGTCTTTAATATCGCTTGAGGCAAAATGCTTAATCACGTTAGCGGCTGCCGCAGTGAGAAATGGATAAGCTGTTGTAGACGGGTTAGCTGCTAAAAAATAGCCCGCACAAGCATTCATTACGGTAACCGGAAGCTGCATACCACCGTCTTCAAAGTCAAAATGACCCGCAATAAAACCCGATTCACGATACGTGTCGAACGCTATTTTAACGTCGTCAATCATCGATACTTTTTGGCCATCAAAGGTAGGCTCGTTTTTATCGGCAACGGCATTGTGGGGAAGAAACAGTTCTTCAGCCATTTTTTCAGCCATATCAATGACGGCGTTAAAAGTTTCTGTATTGTGCTCTTCAAAGCGTGTCTTGTTGCATAATTCAGCTGTGTTCAATACTTCATAAAGCTGGAATTGCATTTCACGACGGGGAATGAGTTGATCTGCCATGGTGTCCTCCACGATTTCTTGTTAACACATTGTGGCATATCCGTTACACTCGCTTTATTGTCATTAATGACACAATAATGGTGAAAACCGACACCTATAACTTTTACTTATTACAAAAAATAAATGTAATTACTTATATGAATGAAAATCCATTTGTCGTCACTGTGTTAGGGTTTGATCAAGCATTAGCATCAGCCATTACAGGCGCGCTAGATGTATTCGCTTTTGCCGGTGTAAGTTGGCAGCGAATTCACCAACAGCCCGCCGAACCAAAGTTTAAAGTGCAATTAGCCTCCCCCCATGAGCAGCCAATACGTTGTTCAAATCAGGTTTTACTAACACCGCATATAGCAATAGAGGATGTATCACACACAGATATACTGCTTATTCCAACCATTGGTGGTGACATAGATACTGTGTTGCATGAGATGGCCTCACATCTTGTACACATTAAACGTCTACATAAAATGAACGCAGATATTGCTGCCAACTGTACGGGCACATTTTTGCTAGCTAAAACTGGGTTACTTGATGAAAAAGCGGCGACTACGCATTGGGGTTATGCCGATAAGTTTGAATCTCTGTTTCCTTCGGTGCACTTACAGCCTGACAAAATGGTAACCGAACAGAATGCGATTTACTGCGCAGGCGGCGGTATGGCGTGGATAGATCTTTCTATATTGCTTATAGAGCGTTATTGCGGTCATCAAGTGGCGAGTGACACGGCAAAGTCGCATGTCCTTGATGCATCAAGAACGAATCAGAATATTTACGCAAGCAGTCGCCAACGACACTTTCACTCAGACAATGAAATTAAAAATGTTCAAGCATTCTTAGAAGAAAAGGTAAGTGAAAAATTGCCGCTTTCGTTTATAGCGAAGCATCATAATATGACAGAGCGCACGTTACTCAGACGTTTTAAAAGTGCATGTGACATAACACCACGACAATATCTACAGAACCTTCGAATTGAAAAAGCTCGGAAACTGCTTGAGACCACTAACAGTTCAATTGAAAAGATTGTTGCTGCAGTTGGCTATGAAGATATGAGTTCTTTCACTCGACTATTTAAGAAACAAACTGGACTCTCTCCTTCTCAATATCGCGCCAAGTTTAACCGAGTTAAATAGTTTTCAAACGTTAACTTCAGGTGAAAAATACATCAAAAACTTGTTCATATGGTCAAACTCATTGCGTACTTTTAAAGGGCTGGTGAGGATAAGCGGTAAAAAGCGTGCAAAATGATCATAAATTTGCGGTTTTTATCTTTTACATTGTGTAAAATCGCGGCCCAAGCATGTATCACGTTTTTATATGCGATAAACACTACAAAAGTAAAAACCTAAAAACATCTTGGTGGAAACATGAGAACACATAAAATCGCCACGCTAGCGCTTGCCGTTAGTGCTGCGTTCAGCTCATCAGTTCTTGCACAAGAGGCCGCAACAACAGAAAAAAAAGAAGCCTCACTAGAACAAATTACCGTAACTGCGCAAAAGCGTACTCAGTCAATTCAGGAAGTTCCTATTTCTGTTGCGACACTTAGCGGTGAAAAATTCGAAAGCCTTTTCTCTGGCGGTGAAGATATTCTAGCTTTAGCGGTACGTGTACCAGGCCTATATGCAGAATCATCAAACGGTCGTGTTGCTCCACGTTTCTACATTCGTGGTCTAGGTAACACCGACTTCGACCTTGCAGCTTCTCAGCCTGTTTCTATTATCATGGACGAAGTGGTTATGGAAAACGTTGTACTAAAAAGCTTCCCGCTTTTCGACGTACAACAAGTAGAAGTACTTCGTGGCCCACAAGGTACACTTTTCGGTCGTAACACCACAGCAGGTATCATTAAATTCGATACTGTTAAACCTACTCAAGATCTTGAAGGCTACGCGAAAGCTGGCTTCGGTTCATTCGGTACTATGAACTTCGAAGGCGCAATCAGCGGCGGTCTTACTGACGAGCTTTCTGCACGTTTGTCTGTGCTTTCTCAAGAGCGTGACGACTACATCGACAACGCCTTCACTGGTGAAGACGATGCGATTGGTGGTTATGATGAAAAAGCATTCCGTTTACAGCTTCTTTGGGAGCCATCGGCAGATTTCTCTGCACTACTAAATGTGCATGGCCGTGATCTTGAAGGTACTGCTTCAATTTTCCGTGCTAACGTGTTCGATAAAGGTAGTAACGACCTAAACGCGAACTATGATCGTGAAACAGTATTCTATGATGGCGACCTTCAAGGCGACGGCATCGACAACAACCCTTAAGAATACGACGGTTTCGGTACATCACTGAAACTAGAATACGACATGGATGAAGTAACGTTTACGTCAATCTCTGCGCTTGAAACTGCAGAAGGCTCGAGCTTAGGTGATATCGACGGTGGCTTTAACCGCCCTGACGGTACTTCTGGTCCAGGCTTCATTCCTTTCTCAGCGGTAACTCAAGATCGCCTAAACGACTTAGAGCAGTACACGCAAGAATTCCGCCTATCTAGTAACACACGTGACGCAATGAACTGGCAGATTGGTGCGTTTTACTACGATGCATCTTTCAACGTAACCAGTGTTGACGGTTTCTTCGGTGCGACCACTGTATTCCACGAAAACCAAACGTGGGCACTATTTGGTCAAAGCTCTTACCAAGTTAACGATAAGCTAAACATTACTGGTGGTATTCGCTATACACACGACTCTAAGAGCCTTGTGGTTGGCGAACAGAACGTAGACGGTTTTGCTCTAGTTATCGGCGCAGCGCAAGTCCAAGAGTACGACGACATTGACGTTGATGACGGTCAAGCAAGCTACGAGCTAAGTGCAAATTATCGTTTAACTGACGATATGTCTTTATTCGCTCGTTACGCAAACGGTTTCCGTGCTCAAACTATTCAGGGCCGTGACGTAGCATTTGAAGGCGCGCCTTCAGTAGCTGACGCAGAAACTATTAACTCGTTTGAAGTTGGCTTTAAGTCTGACCTGCTTGACGACACGTTACGTTTAAACGCAGCTGCATTCTTCTACACAGTTGACGATATGCAGTTCTCTGCAATTGGTGGTGGCAACAACTTTACTGCACTTGTAAACGCAGATAAAGGCGAAGCGTATGGTTTTGAAGTTGACGCACAGTGGCTTGCAACTGATGAGCTAACGTTCACAGCGGGTTACAGCTACAATCACACTGAAATTAAAGATGATACGCTAACAGTATCACCTTGTGGTACGAACGCAGGTTTGGATTTCACAGGTAACTGTACAGTAACTGACCCTCGTCCAGATGGCTTTAACGCGCTCATCGACGGTAACCCGTTCCCTCAAGCGCCAGAGTCTATTTTCAACTTCACTGCACGTTACACTGTTCCTATGGGTGACGACGGTGAGTTCTTCGTATTCACAGATTGGGCTTTCCAAGGCGAAACCAATATCTTCCTTTACGAAGCCGTTGAATTTACCACTGACGATAACTTCGAAGGTGGTCTACGTATTGGTTACGAAAACTTTGCGCACAACTACACTGTTGCGCTATTTGGTCGTAACATTACAAACGAAGACAACGTAAAAGGTGCAATCGACTTTAACAACCTAACAGGTATCGTGAACGAGCCTCGTGTTTGGGGTGTTGAGTTCAAGTACACGTACTACTAAGCACAACAGTCACTTAGCCGTTTTAAAAGCGGCTAATGAATCTAAAAACGGTATCGCTTTTGGCGATACCGTTTTTTTATGCCGCTAAATGCACATCGAGTTGGGTTGATTGCACTAATTGCTGAAGCTTTCGGCACACCTGCACCCAACGGCTCACTTTCTGATAATACACTTGCTCAATCAACGCCCCTTTTTCATCAAATAAGAAGCTTGCTAGCTTGCCCTTATTACCCGGCATATAAAAATGATGCACAGTAAAACTTTGTGATAATGGCGCGTACGCCACTTTCTGATACATACAAAATGGCAGCATATTTGCTCGGCTATCACCACCGGTTAACCGCGCCCTTTTTTGAAACTGGTCGTAGCCTTCTTCGCCCATAATTCCATGTTTAGCAAGAAGCTGGTCGACTGCTTTAATACCTGTTTGCATTGATAGTCTCCTACCTAAGAAATAAAGTCTGAAAATCAGACTCAACATTAGACTCAAAATAAACCATACTGATATTTATACAGTATATGGTTATTTGTTTAAAATGCAAACAAAAAAGCCGCTTTAATAAGCGGCTTCATTTTCAAGTATAGAATTACAACGTTATAAGGCTGTTTCTAAAAACGCCCATTGATCGGCGTAGCCTTCAATTCGCATCCATGTAGGTGTTCCTGCTCCGTGGCCTGCACGTGTTTCAACACGCAGCAACACGGGGTTGTTGCAACCCTGATGAGCTTGCAACTGCGCCGCAAACTTGTAGCTATGCCAAGGCACTACTCTATCGTCGTGATCCCCAGTGGTAACTAATGTTGCTGGATAACAAGTGCCTTGCTTAGTATTGTGTAGCGGAGAATAAGCGTACAATGCTTCGAATTCTTCAGCATTTTCACTTAAGCCATAGTCAGAAGACCATGCTCTCGCGTTAGCGCTTGGCGTGTGATAGCGAAGCATATCAAGCACACCTACAGCAGGTAACGCTGCTGCAAAAAGGTCTGGTCGCTGTGTAAGTGCTGCACCTACTAACAAACCACCGTTAGAGCCCCCTTGTATGCCAAGCTTTTCAGGGGCAGTGTAACCTTGCTCAACTAGGTACTCAGCGCCAGCAATAAAATCGTCAAACACATTTTGCTTATCTAGCTTCGTGCCAGCCTTATGCCACTGCTGTCCATATTCACCACCACCACGTAAATTAGCAATGGCAAGTACATTGCCCTGCTCTACCCACACCATTCTAGACACTGAATAATTTGGCAGTAGCGAAATATTAAAACCACCGTACCCATAAAGCAGCGTTTTATTGGTTCCGTCTAGCTTCAAACCTTTTTTGTGCACAATGAACATAGGCACTTTTGTGCCATCTTTGCTGGTATAGAATACTTGCTTGGTTTCGTACTTGTCGTAATTAAGCCCAGTATTTATCGTTTTGAACAGCGTTGACTCACCGGTTTCAACGTTGTATTTAAATACCTGACCAGGGTTTGTGAAGCCTGTTAGCTTGTAGAATGTCGTTGTTGCAGACTCGCCACCAACAAAGCCACTCACGTTGCCGATATCTGAAAATGCTATTTCATCTACCTGCTTACCAGAAAGATCAAACACGCGGACTTGCGCCTTAACGTCTTCCAGGTATTGTGCAAATAACTTCTCGCCCATTAGTGAAACACTGCGTAGCGTATTTGATGAACTATTGATTATCAGTGCCTCGCTTTTAACTTCACCATCAAATGCGACTTTTATGACTTTACCCGTGGGCGCATTTGCAGTTGATGTGAAAAACAAGCTATCGCCACTCTCGCCAATAAGATTGTATCTACCATCCCATTTATCAAAGATAGGTATTACCGTTGCAGTTTCATCTTCCAACGACTTCGCGTAAACCCCATTGGCTTGGTATCCTTCGAACACAGAAATTAGTAGTGTTTTTCCATCTTGAATAACCGATGCATAAGGGTTCCACGTTGGCTTATCGTCAAACGCAAAAACCATCTTATCTTCGCTTTGCACAGTGCCTAGTTTATGAAAGTAAATAGAAACGGTTTGGCTATCGTCGTATTCCCCTGCTGCATTTAGCGGATATCGAGAATAGAAAAAACCACTTTCATCGGGAAGCCACGCTACATTGGTAAATTTAACGCCTTCTATCACGTCTGAAAGATCATTTTTTGTTTTTGTATCTCGAATATGGATGGTTTTCCAGTCGGTACCACCGTCAGACAGAAGATAAGCTAAGTAAGACGCATTCGGGCTCACTTCTGATGACGCCATCGACACAGTGCCATCTTCACTAAGTGAATTTGGGTCGATAAGCACTTCTGCTTCGCCGTTTACACCATTTGCCATATACAGCACATACTGATTTTGAAGACCGTTGTTGTAGCTATAGAAAAGCATGTCTTTCACCATGTATGGGGTTGTATACTTTTCGTAGTCCCATAATGCTGTCAGCCTTTCTTTATACATTTCTCTAGATGGTAACGACGCTAAATAAGGGCGTGCTAGCGTATTTTGCGCTCCCACCCAGCTCTTTATTTCTTCGCCTTCGCCCTCTAACCAACGATAAGGGTCTGATACAGCTGTACCGTGGTAATCATCTACTTGGGAAACCGTTCTTGTCTGCGGATATTGTGAAATACTTGGCAGTGCTGTCTCGTTGGTTACACTCGTTTGGTTTGTCAGCGTATCATTTTGTGAAGCAGTACACGCCAACATTAGCGATACACTTACCCCAACAAACAGCCCCTGTAATAATCTCTTATTCATCTGTCGTCCTTAAAAGCAAAATGCCGGTATGAACCGGCATTTTCTATTTAGTTTTCCGTTGCTAATTGTGCTTTTTCTCTTCCTTTGAACACATTTTTTAAATCGTTCAAAATGAGATACAACGCAGGTACTAGCAGCAATGTAATAATAGTGGCAAACAAAATACCGAATGCCAGCGATATTGCCATAGGTATTACAATTTGTGCTTGAAGGCTTTTTTCAAACACTATAGGCATTAGCCCCATAAAGGTTGTTAACGACGTTAGGATAATGGCTCTGAAGCGCTGAGTACCGGCGCTTATTGCCGCTTCCATTAACGAAAACCCTTCTTTTCGAGCACGGTTAACAAAATCAACCATAATTAAGCTGTCGTTAACTACAACACCAGACAATGCAATAATGCCGCAAATTGACAATACACTGACGGCCATGCCAAGAACTAGATGCCCAATTATGGCACCAACAATACCAAATGGGATCACCGACATAATAATGAACGGTTGGCTGTAAGACTTAAGCGGAATTGCCAGTAGTGTATAAATGGCAAATAGCGCAAACAACAGCCCTTTCATTAGGCTTAGCATTGCATCGGCTTGTTCTTTACTATTTCCTTGCAGTTGGAACTCAACGTTTGGATAGCGTTCAAGCAAATCTGGCATTAGTTTATCAATCACATCATTGGTGACTTCAGACGGATCCATAAGGGCTTTATCTACCGCTGCCGTCACAGTGACAGAACGTTTACCATCTACGCGAATGATTGAATCGAACCCTTGTCCTACTGTAAAAGTAGCAACCTGCTCGAAAGGTATTTCCTGTCCGTTGGGTGCGCGCACACGCATATTTTCTAAGTGCTCAATCGAGCTTCGCTCTGCACGTGGGTAACGAACCATTACCTTTATTTCTTCGTCGTCGCGCTGAATACGCTGAACTTCTGCGCCATAAAAACCAAAGCGTACCTGTTGTCCTAACTGCTGCAGCGTAATGCCAAGTGCATCGGCTTGAGGTTTCAACGCTAACTGAATTTCTTCACTGCCACCTGAGAAGGTATCGTTAATATCGGTAACGCCTTCGTATGCATCCAGTGCTTCTTTAAGTTCATCGCTTATCGCGCGTAGCGCCTTAATGTCGCCTGAACTAAATTCAAAACTTAAGTCTGAGCCGCCACCGGGACCGCCAGGAGAATTGATATTAAACGACTTAACACCTGGAATTTCAGGTAGCTCTTCACGCCACATATCTTGAATTTCAAAATCGGTAAGCGTACGCGTTTCTCCTTTGGTAAGCTCAGCAAAAATCTCGCCGCCAAGGTTGCCATTATCAAACGCGATAGCGTGCTTAATAACGCGCTCACCCGTATCCTGTTCTACTTTTTCATCCATTCTGTGCATTGCTTCACGCAACGTGTTTAACACGCTGTCGCGTTGTTCAAGTGAAGAGCCTGGCTCTAACTCAAAACTGGCAACCATAAAGTCGCTAGGAATACTTGGGAAGAAAACGAAACGAACAATACCGCCACCAAATAAGCCAATAGTTATTATCAGCATAGCCAAGAACGTAGCTACTGTGGTGTAACGATTGCGGATAGCTTTCTCTAGAAATGGTGCATATTTGTTGTTAATAAAGCTCTTTATGCCTTCGCTGAAGAAATCACGAAACTTTTGAAACCCGTTAGCTTTAGCCGGATCATATGGCTTCAAATTCATATGTACCAAGTGTGCAGGAAGAATAAGCTTCGACTCGATAAGCGAGAACACAAGACACACAATTACCACCATGCCGATGGTTTTCCATATGATACCAAATGGGCCAGACACCATTAACATTGGCGAAAACGCGGCAATGGTGGTTAGTACACCAAACGTAGCTGGCATAGCTACCTTTTTTACGCCTGCAATTACGTTATCGGTACTGTGGCCTTTTTTATCAATCTCAGAATATGCCGACTCCCCCATAATGATGGCGTCATCTACCACAATACCTAGTACAAGGATAAACGCGAACAGAGAAAGCATGTTGATTGATACGCCAATCATATCAAGTGGCATAACCAACAGCGTACCGAGAAAACACACCGGTAGACCCACAATTACCCAGAATGCCAATTTAATTTTTAGGAATAACGACAGTACTAAAAATACCAGTAACGCACCGAAGAACATGTTTTCTAACATCATGTTCAGACGGTCGGCTAGGTAGAATGAGCTATCGCCCCATGTGTCAGCGCTTATATGAGCTGGGAACTCGGCTTTTTTAGTATCAATGTAGTTGTTAACTTGTTCAGAGATTTCTAATGCATTCTGATCGCCTACCGCCTGAACACGTAGGCTAACAGCCGGCTTGTCATCGAACAGTGCGTATTGATCGTTTTCAATAAAGCCGTCGTTAATGTATGCAACATCGCCTAACGTAACGCGCGTACCGTTCGCATTAGTAAGCAATACAATTTGAGAAAAGTCCCACCCTGTATAAGCCTGCCCTTTGGTACGTAAAAGAATATCACCGTTCTCTGTGCGAATAGAGCCGCCCGGCAAGTCAACGCTGGTTTGGCTTAAGCGCATTACCACATCGGCAAACGTTAAGTTGTACTTTTGTAGGTCAACTTCCGAGAGTTCTACTGAAATTTCGTAGTCGCGAGCACCTACTACTTGAACACTCGATATGCCAGGCAAGTTGGCAATGTCGTCGCGTAAATCTTTGGCAAACTCTTTAAGTTCTCTTTCTGAAGCATCTCCATAGACAGAGAGCCAAATAACGTCTTGTTGTATTTTTTGTCTATAGACAACTGGTTTTTCGGTGTCAGCAGGAAAACTGGGAATGGCGTCAACCTGAACCTTTACCTCATCAAGAAGAGACTGTACATCGTAGTCTTCCTCTACTTGAATAGACACTGTTCCCATGCCTTCTACGGCGCGAGAATTTAACTGCTTTATGCCTTCAAGGTCTTTTACAGCCTCTTCAATTTTTAGCAGAACGCCTTCTTCCACTTCCTGAGGAGCCGCACCAAGGTATGGCACACGAACATTGATAACGTCGAACTCAAAGTTTGGGAATACTTGCTTTTGAATGCTGAACGCACCAAACAAGCCACCTACAATGAGTAGCCACATTAACAAGTTTGCGGCAACATTATTGCGCGCAAACCACGCAATAAGGCCTTTTTGTGTGTCTATTTGACTCATTTAGCGGCCCCCGCCAGTAGCATTACTTTCTATCGCTTCGTCATCACCCTCTGACGTTGTTTCTTCAGAAGCGACAGGCTCATCACCCGGTAAACGCACTTTCATGCCGTTATAGGGGTTAGGTACAGCACTTGTAACTACCAGGCTCCCTTCTTCAACACCACTGCGAATAAACACCTCTTTGGCCGTGGTGCGCGCAACTTCAACTGGCTTAATTTCAATTTCACGGTTTTCATTAACCGTTAATACGGTATTGTCTAGACGTAAAATGCTGCGTGGTAACACCATTAGCGCTTCGTTTTGGCGCGATGTAATTTCAGCTTCTGCAAACTGTCCGAAACGAATAGGTGCACTGTGGCTCCCTTTCATATTGTAAGGGTCTTTTACTTCAACAATGGCATAAACCACACGGCTTCCCGTATCTAATACACCTTCTGAACGGACTAACTTTCCTTCCCAGCGGCGCGTTAACCCGCCTACGGACGCTTTGAGTGAAACAGGTGCACCATCGGTTGATTGGCTAGCAATATTGACAAACATTAAGTCGCTGTCGGTTATTGGAAGGCGTACTTCAGCAGTATCTGTTGAATAAACGGTACCTATGGCGGCTCCCATAGTAACGAATTGCCCTAAATCGATATTTCGCTCAACGACAATGCCGTTGTAAGGCGCAGTTATCTGAGTACGCGCTAAGTTTCTTTTTGCTCGCTCTAATTTGGCTTCTGCGGCTTTTACGTTGGCTTGCTCCTTTGCTAACTGAGGTTTACGAAGACCTAACTCAGGAGGAGCCACACTATTAACTGAACGCCATTCTTGTTCTGCTACTTTGCCACGCGCTATCTCTTCTTGCAAAGCCGCTTGGGCTTGCGCCAGTTCCGCTTCTGCTAACTTTACATCTGTTTTGTAGTCGTCCTGCTCTAAGGTGGCTAACACATCACCTTTTTTGAAGGTTCCGCCAGCAATGAAACTGTCTGACAAACTGACCACCTGGCCACTTACTTGTGCACTTAGCGCGGTTTTATTACGCGGTACTACGTTGCCTTGAGACTTTACAATAAAACTCACTTGTTCAGATTGGATCTCTTTGGCATCAACGAGGAAGGCAGGTATTTCAACAGGCACTTGTTCTGGTGGCTTTCGGGAACTTACTAGTACAACTGCTATAGCAAGACCGACAAGGATTATGACGAGCGGAAGACCACTTTTCACCAAGATGGAGTTTTTCATTTACTATCCCTAGGAACACGCAGCGTACTAATGCCAAAAGCTTCGCAAAGATATTTTCTGCAAAGCTTTGAAGAAAATGAACTGCATGAGAATTAATTTATTATTGTTACAACACTAGTTTACTGACTTTATTACTTAAGTGCTCACTGAAGTTTGTTAAATTTTGTGTATATTTTTCAAGTGCGCAAGCAATCGAACTTCACCATTTTTCTTTTATAACTATTGGTAAAGCCAACGGTATAAAGTGTACGACATTAATATAAAAAAATATCAAAAGAATAAAAAGTAAGATTGATAAATATGCGGTAATCGATGATTATTTAATCACTCATTGATGATGAGTTAACCACTGGTTGTTTTTTATAGTAAGCGGCAATGCAAATTCAGTATGCCATTTACAATATTAACGCAGTAGCCTGTGATTTTGAGAGTTTGTAAAAATGAAGGGAAAACACATTATGAGTCTTAAAAAGCAATACCTTAAATCGAAACCGCTATGCAAGGTTACATTCAAATTAGATGCGCAGGCAGCACAACATGCACAGAAGGCCGTTTTATGCGGCGATTTCACAGATTGGGATGCGCAGCCGCTTAATATGAAACGACTAAAAAGCGGTGATTTCACGCTAACCGTTAACCTTGAGAAAGATAACGAGTATCAATTTCGCTATTTACTTGACGATGAAAAATGGGAAAACGATTGGGAAGCAGATGCATACATTCCCTCGCCAGTCAGCGTTGAAGACAACTCTGTAGTGCGTGTTTAATAACGCATCACAAATAATATCTAAGTACGTTTATAATAATTCTCATAACACTTCCCTACGCGCACATTGATGTAACATTGTAATGTGCTAAGAAAGCTTAAAAACTTCATAAAAAACAAGTCTGCCAAAGACTACTGAATAAACTCAAAGCCGTTTTGTTTTGAATCAAAGCGGCTTTTTATTCTTCGAGATGCGACACCCAATAAACCTAAAGCGAATAGAGATATGATTGAAGGTTCTGGTACTTGGTTTGTTGTTATTACAGAAGGGCTAGTCACTTGAGCATTTGCTATTGCAAACGTTTTTGGCGGTTGATTGCTTTTTGATGATAATCCGGCAACGTCATTTACAAATAATTGCGCTTTGCTATCACGGGCATTCACATCTTGCCAATCCCATCCTAATGATATTACATTGCCTGAACCGTAAGCCCCTGAAATACCAGCCACTCTTCCGTTGTTAAATGTTGCGATAACATCAACGTTAGCTCCAATGTTTTTAAACTCTTCAAAATACTCAGTAGCGCCATTATTAGAATAAGAAGCGCCTAGTGAGCCGCCTAATCCAAGTGCCTGACCTTCGGGAGTGAAAGTTACCGTTGTGTCTTTTTTGCGGTATGCATATTTTCTAATTGTTGCATCTAACATAGCGTTTTCGGTGACCGCCCAAGTAGATGCGTTCCACTCGGTGATTAAAGTGCCACCATTGAATACATAATCTACCAAGTTCTTATTACCATTAGCTCTGATAAGCCAAATCTGCTCTAGAACAGATAACTCAAGTGGCGTACTAGAAATATCGACAGCAACAGCCGTATGGCCAGCGTTGGTTAAAAGTGTGTTCCATACATCAAATTTCTTACCCCAGATACCAATCAAACCAGCATTAACCGAGCCGCTCACTGCTACAGCAAACCCAAGTATTAAGCCTCTTAAAAGCGTGTTTTTCATTTTAGTTATCCTTTTAATTCCGCTCTACAACGGCTGCAGAGTATTTAATAAAGCTAAAAAATACATAACGGAAACTGAGTAAAAGTATACCTAGTTGAAAACTTCCAACAAATAATACGTAAGTAGCTATTTGCAACTCATTTTAGGAATAATTGTATAATTATCAGTCACTACCATCGACTTTTGATTAAGTTCATACTCAACGTTCTACAAAAGCTTGTTTGTTTTTCTGTGTATTAAATGCAAAAAAAAGCTGCTATCGAAGATAGCAGCTTTTGGTTACTCGATTACATTCAGGCTGTAAGCAACCTGTTTAAACAAAAACGTTTTACAGTGTGCCTTCAAGCTCCGGTAACACGTCAAAAAGATCACCTACCAAGCCGTAATCAGCTACTTGGAAAATAGGTGCTTCTTCGTCTTTGTTAATAGCAACAATAACTTTAGAATCTTTCATACCTGCAAGATGCTGAATAGCGCCTGAGATACCCACTGCAATGTAAAGCTGAGGTGCAACTATTTTACCTGTTTGACCCACTTGCATATCGTTAGGTACGAAACCGGCATCAACCGCCGCACGCGATGCACCAATAGCAGCGCCTAACTTGTCGGCGATACCTTCAAGTAGTTTGAAGTTGTCGCCGTTTTGCATACCGCGACCACCAGAAATTACTACTTCTGCCGCAGTAAGTTCAGGACGCTCTGATTCTGTAAGCTCCGCTGATACAAAGTCAGACTTTTCACTGCCTTTAACCACGTCAATGGCAGTCACTTCTGCACTTCCACCTGTAGCAGCGGCGTCAAATGACGCTGCGCGAACGGTGATAACTTTCTTCGCATCAGACGATTGAACCGTTGCAATCGCATTACCAGCATAAATTGGGCGAACAAAAGTATCTTCGCTTTCTACACCGATGATGTCAGAGATTTGCGCTACATCTAAAAGTGCTGCTACGCGAGGCATAAAGTTTTTACCAGTCGTTGTTGCCGCTGCAACAACGTGGCTGTAATCGTTAGCTAGTTCTACCACTAAGTCAGCCGTATTTTCAGCTAACTGGTGCTTATAAGCAGCGTTGTCTGCAACGATAACTTTTGCTACGCCGTCAATTTGCGCTGCGGCTTCAGCAACTGCTTGGCAACCCTCACCAGCAACTAGTACATGAATGTCGCCACCCATTTTTTGTGCTGCGTTTACAAGCTTGTGCGTTTCGGTTTTTAAGCTTGCGTTATCGTGTTCTGCATATACGAGTACGCTCATGAGATCACCTTTGCTTCATTTTTTAACTTGTCTACTAACTCAGCAACGTCTGCTACCTTAATACCACCCTCACGCTGTGGTGGAGGCGTTACTTTTAGTACTTTAACGTTTGACTCAAGCGCTACGCCAAAATCAGCAGCAGCTTTAACATCAAGCGGCTTACGCTTCGCCTTCATAATATTTGGCAAAGATGCATAACGTGGCTCGTTCAATCGAAGGTCTGTTGTTACTACTGCAGGAAGAGACAGAGCAACCGTTTGAAGACCGCCGTCGATTTCACGGGTCACGTTCACTTTTTCGCCATCAACTACAACTTCAGAAGCGAAAGTACCTTGCGGCATACCTGTAAGTGCAGCAAGCATTTGACCTGTTTGGTTATTGTCAGAGTCGATGCTCTGCTTACCAAGAATAACCAGCTGAGGTTGTTCTTCTTCAACTACTTTTGTTAAAAGCTTTGCCACTTGAAGTGAATCAAGGTTTTGGTCGGTATCAATTTGAATACCACGATCAGCACCTAGGGCTAGTGCTGTACGAATTTGTTCTTGGCAGCTTTTATCACCAATTGAAACAACAACGATTTCTGTGGCTACGCCTTTCTCTTTAAGTCGAACCGCTTCTTCAACTGCAATTTCGCAGAAAGGGTTAATTGCCATTTTCGCATTGGTAAGGTCGACGCCAGATTCATCGGCCTTCACTCTTACCTTCACGTTGTAGTCGATCGCGCGTTTGACCGGTACGAGTATTTTCATATTTACCTCAATTGTTGAGTTCGTCGGTGTCTATTACGTTTTACTAATAATTAACTATTAATAATTAAAAACGTTTTACTTCACCACGCTTTTTGAAACTTTAACAATGTACTTTACGTTAAAAAGGAACCGTGGAATGTACGTTTTATATAGGCTAGCTTTAAAACGGCATTAACACCACGTTCACGAGCATATATAATGCATCGACAGTTAACGTTAACGTAAACTGCTCTGCAATGTACTTACTGTTGACGTAAACGTCAACCTGCATTACCTTTCAGAGCGACAATTAATTTACATGTTTTTGACACATCGCATTATTTGTTTCATCAATAGTGCACTATAAAAATACGAACATAAGGAGCCTCCCGTGGAACGAGAATCGATGGAGTTTGACGTAGTCATCGTCGGTGCCGGCCCAGCTGGATTATCAACTGCTTGCAAGCTTATGCAGCTTGCTAATGAAAAAGACCAAGAACTCATGGTTTGCGTGGTCGAAAAAGGCTCCGAAGTAGGTGCACATATTCTTTCAGGCGCCGTGTTTGAACCACGTGCGTTGAACGAGCTGTTCCCAGACTGGAAAGAAAAAGGCGCACCGCTTAACACGCCAGTTACCGAAGATCATATTTATCTTCTTAAAGATGAAACAAATGCTAAAAAGCTACCGAATAGCATAACGCCTAAAACCATGCATAACGATGGCAACTACATTGTGTCGATGGGCAACGTTACGCGCTGGTTAGCAGAGCAAGCAGAGCAACTGGGTGTAGAGGTATTCCCAGGTTTTGCTGCTTCTGAAGTTATTTACAACGAAGACGGTAGTGTGGGCGGTGTACTTACGGGTGATATGGGCGTTGGCGAAAACGGTGAGCCTAAAGATGGTTACATGCCTGGTATGGAACTTCGTGCCAAATACACCGTGTTTGCAGAAGGTTGTCGCGGTCACCTTGGAAAAGAGCTTATTTCTCACTTCGAGTTAGACAAAGAAAGCTCTCCTCAACACTATGCAATTGGCTTTAAAGAGATTTGGGACATCGACCCAGCTAAACATCAGCCAGGCCTTGTTGTGCACAGCGCTGGATGGCCATTAGATGAAGCTACAGGCGGAAGCTACCTTTATCACGCCGAAGACAACCAAGTATTTGTGGGTTTAATTGTAGACCTTAACTACGACAACCCATACTTGAGCCCCTTCGATGAGTTCCAACGCTTAAAACATCACCCAGTGATGAAGCAATATCTTGAAGGCGGTAAACGCGTTTCTTACGGTGCACGCGCAATTGCTAAAGGCGGCTTTAACTCGTTGCCTAAAATGACATTCCCGGGCGGCCTATTAGTAGGTTGCGACGCTGGTACGCTGAACTTTGCAAAGATAAAGGGTAACCACACGGCAATGAAGTCGGGCATGCTAGCGGCAGAGAGTATTTTTGAAGCCATCAGCGAAAACGCTGAAGCGCCAACGAAAGAACTAACAAGCTTTACAGAGAAGTTTAAGTCTTCATGGCTTTACGATGAGCTTTTCCGCTCGCGTAATTTTGGCCCTGCTATTCATAAATTGGGTAATTTCTGGGGCGGTGCATTTAATACATTAGAGCAAAACTTCTTCAATGGTAATTTGTTCTTTACCATGAAAGATGAGCACAAAGACCACGCTCAACTTAAAGAAGCGAAAGATGCCACTGAAATTAACTACCCTAAACCAGATGGTGTGCTGAGCTTTGACAAGCTCTCATCGGTATTTTTATCGAACACAAACCACGAGGAAGACCAACCTTGCCACCTACAGTTAAAAGATCCATCAATTCCGTTGCAGGTAAACTTACCTAAGTATGCCGAACCTGCACAGCGCTACTGCCCTGCAGGCGTTTATGAGGTAATTGAGGAGGAAGGTGAGAAACGCTTCCAAATTAATGCACAAAACTGTGTGCATTGTAAAACCTGCGATATAAAAGATCCTAGCCAAAATATTCGATGGGTAGTACCTGAAGGTGCTGGCGGTCCTAATTATCCAAACATGTAATAGTTTATTTTGCTATTCAACTTATAAAATTTAAAAGCGGGCGTTGCCCGCTTTTTTTTTGTGCTACTTTTAATTACTATTATTTAAGATAAGTACAACGTATTAAGGTTAATGAATGAGTGACTTTACCGATATTTTAACCCATGGAAGACGTTTACAAGGTGCTGTTAAGGAATTAAGCCTTGAAGAACTTGAAGCTGTTCAAGAAAAACTAGGCAGTATTATTGAAAAAAGAAAGGAAAAAGCACTGGCGCTTGAAAAAGCAGAACAAGAAAAAAGAGAAATGCTTGCTTCTATTCAAAAGCAAATGGAAGAAGCTGGACTTAATGTTGAAGACCTTCAAGCGCTTACCAGTGAAAAAAGTAAGAAAACAGGCAAAAAACGCCCAGTGAAATACACGCTCACTGACACCGCAGGTAACACACATTCATGGACCGGTATTGGACGAATGCCCCGAGTTTATAAAGAAGCACTTGATAGCGGTAAGGCATTAGAAGACTTCGCTGTAAATTAATACATTCTTTTCTTTTTTAATAAGGTCTGTCTTACAGGCCTTATTTTATTTATACGCCAATTAACGCGAGTAAATAGTGAATTTAAACTACAAACTTTCTAAAAGTGACGATACACACCCTTGGCTAATTTTAATTCATGGGCTTTTTGGAAACGCCGACAATTTAGCCGGTATAAAGCGTCATTTTGAATCTTCTTATAATATCGTATCGTTTGATTTGCCCGACCATGGTGAATCACCATGGACAGATGGTTTCAATGTTAAGGAAGCTGCTGAAGCCATTTCGAACATTTTAAAAACGCTAAATATAAGTAAAACCGCCGTTCTTGGGCATTCGTTAGGTGGAAAAGTGGCTATGGCACTAGCACTTAACCACCCTCACCTTGTGTCACATTTAATTGTTGCTGATATTGCCCCAGTATCTTACCAGCATAGCCATCAAGCGGTCTTTGACGGGCTAGATGCAGTGCCATTAGCAAGTATAAGCAGTAGAAAAGATGCTGAAACCGCCATGCGAGAGCACATAAAAGAGCCTGGCGTTCGCCAGTTCTTACTTAAAAGCCTTTACCAAAATGAAGAAGGAACATGGGCTTGGCGCTTTAATGTTGCGGGTTTAAAAAGTAGTTATGGGCATATTATTGATTGGGAACAAAGTTCTCAGCAGTTTGACGGTGTAACCTTATTTATTAAGGGAGCATTATCTGATTACATTACATCAGCACACCGTGAAGACATTGCGCGTTATTTTCCGAAGGCGAAAGCACATGTAATTGAAGGCACCGGCCACTGGCTTCACGCTGAAAAGCCTGCAGCATTTAACGCGATTGTTGAACGCACTTTAGCCAAATAATGTGAACCGGCGTTGGTTAAGCAGTATTTTGAGTGTGAACCACGCAGTGTAGTTTGTAAAAATGATAAACCGTTCTATTACATAATTTTGAACGTTTTGTTCTCTGACACCTGCGCATACTGTGATATAGTTGCGCCAGATTTTTTTAAGTAATAACACTATGCTTGCAGAAAACTACGAACTGATAGAGTCCATTATGTTGTACGGCGGTTTATTTACGCTGTTTTTATTAATGGGTTTTGCTGTTCATGATGTATTACGAAAGAATGATGTACCGCTTATCGGAAAAGTGGTGACTTATGGCGTGCTTGGACTAGGCGCACTAGGCTTTCTTGCGAAAGGCATCATCGAATGGTTCTGGCTAAGCACTGGCGTTTAATTAGTAACGATTAATAGAGGTTAGATATGGCAAGCGTTGGCCTATTTTTCGGAAGTGACACGGGTAACACCGAACATGTTGCGAAAATGATCCAGAAGGAATTGGGTAAACAGCTAATTGATGTGAAAGACATTGCCAAGAGCAGTAAAGAAGACATCGCAGATTTCGACTTACTTATTTTCGGCATTCCTACATGGTACTACGGTGAAGCACAATGTGACTGGGACGACTTTTTCCCAGAACTTGAGCAAATTGACTTTGAAGACAAGCTTGTAGCTATTTTCGGTTGTGGTGACCAAGAAGATTACGCAGAGTACTTCCTTGATGCTATGGGCATGGTACGTGACATTGTAGAAGCTAAAGGCGCTATTTTAGTGGGCCAGTGGTCTACTGAAGGTTACGACTTTGAAGCATCAAAAGGCATGGCTGACGACAACCATTTTGTGGGTCTTGGTATCGATGAAGACCGCCAGCCAGAATTAACTGAATCACGCGTAAAAGCATGGTGTAAGCAAATTCACGACGAACTTTGCCTTGCTGAATTAGCGTAAAGTAAACACGCATTAAAAAACCGCTCTAAGAGCGGTTTTTTTGTTTTTGTTACTTAGTGATTAGCGTTTATAGCTGAAAACGCTCAACGGCTTTTCGCAAACTTTCTGTTTGTGCATCCAACATCATGGTTGATTCGTTAGATTGCCTTGTACTTTCAGCGCTCGCATCAGCTAAATCTACAATTCTGTTCAAACTTTCTGCTACATCACCTAACAGCACATCTTGTTGCTGAGTGTCTGCAACAATGTGATCGTTAATGTCGCTTAAACGTTGAATGATAGTGCGAACATTCTCTACCTGCTCAGATACGTTCTGAGTAAGTTGAACACCCTCTTGTGCTTGCTCCCTGCCCGCTTTAATGGCTTTTACTGCCTCTGCGGCATCTTTTTGCAAGTTGCCAATCATTTGTTCAATTTCTTCAGTAGAGTCGTGGGTTCTATTTGCTAACGTTCTTACTTCATCAGCTACCACAGCAAAACCTCTGCCCTGCTCGCCAGCTCGCGCCGCTTCAATCGCTGCGTTAAGTGCTAGCAAATTGGTTTGTTCGGCAATGGTCTTAATAACATCTAGAATACTGCCTATGTTGCGTGAATTTTCATCTAAGCGACCAATAATTTGCGCAGAAGTGTCGGCCTGTTTTGCCTGCGCCTCAACCTGTTGGCGATTGCGTTCGACCAAATGCCCAATATCGGTGCTTTGCTGTGTAATGTCTTTGAGCGCATGCATGGCGTCATCTATTTGCGCCAAGTTACTACGGCTCTTATCCTGCACGTCCTTGGTGTTGCTTGACGTTATCGTTACCTGTTCGCGTTGCTTGTCAACTTCGGCAAGACTCTTATCACCTAACTCAACGCTTTCTTTTGTAATTTCAATAAGACGCTTTTCTTGTTCAAGTATGTTACCAACCAGCTCTCTCAAGCTCTCGGTTAGGCTGTTTACTTTAGCTGATAGCGCAGAGAACTCGTCTTTACCCTCTTCTGAAAGTCGTGTACTCAGGTCACCCTTACTTAATAATGACAGCCCCTTGTTAATTCTTCCAAGTGGTTTAGAGATACTGCGAGTTACAATAACAGCTAGCGCAATAGCAGCCACCAGGCCAACAACAGCCACAATTAGATTGCGTACAAGGTTTGCCTGTACCGATTCAAGTATGGCGTTTTGTCCGTCCAATGACTGTTTTTGCACCGTGTCGAACAAAGTGTTTATATCGGCAAGTGCAGTAGCTAAAGCGGTTTTAGCGCTTTTCTGTGATTTCGCAGCACTCTCTATTTGTGCTAGCTTTTCTTTTTGCAGTGCCACCAGCCCTGCGCTGCCGTTTATGGCTTCTAATAACAAGTCGTACTGTTCGTTGAACGCACTCACTGTGCCGCCGTCATCAACACCTGACGCTAGACGATTAACATAGTCTTTGTCTACTTGAAGGTTGCTTAGCTGATATGAAAGGTCTTCGATGATATTTGCACTTTGGTCTGCGCTACTCGACTCTGCAAGCTCTACAAACGAGTCGTTCATTGTCAGCAGTTTATTGTCGATGGCAGTACCAGCCCCAATAAGGGTTTCAATACTTGGATTAGAACCCTCAAGATAAGACAGGTCGAGCATTAGCGCGCTGGCTTCATCAGCGAACATAAGCACTTTCTCAAGTTGCGCGGCAAGTTCTTGCTCTATTTGCATGCGCTTTGAAATAGCGTCGTACATATCGTTCGAGTGACTGACGTACGTCGAGCTTACCTCAATGGCTTTTGCAGCGGTGGCATTCGACGCCATCAACGATTTTAATTTGGCAAGGTCGTTTGAAAACACAGAAGACAATTCGTCAAAGGTGGTTTTATTCGACGTCAGCTCTTGACGGTTTTCTACGTGATACCCGTTTGCAGTAATAACCGATAGAGAGAGTATTTCTGTTTTTACTTTTACCATGCTGGTTTGCACAGGCATTTTTTGTTCAACAACATCAAGTGCGGAATCTTTAATACCACTGAGGCCAAAATAAGAAAGAATACTAGTGAGTAATAAGAGGCAACCAAAGAGGCCAAAACCTAATGTGATTTTATTTATTATTGTTAACTGCATGGGCATTCCACCGATAAAACATGCCAAAATATAAGGATCATAGTCCCCTTTTTAAGTTTAGTTTAACAGGATGTTAATTCAATGCACCAAAAGTTTAATTTCCACTGCATATTTGTTAGTCTAATCCAGCACTTACACACTGGTCAGGCCACGTAACACAAGGGCTTTGAAAAAGTTAGTCAAATTTTTACCCAACTAGTAAGCATATCGGCATTCTTCGGATAATGTTGAGACAAAAAATTGGGATGCATAATTTTTCATCGCTAATCGAAAGATTCCACGGTTTTGCTTTTAAATTGTTTTAACTTACCTATAATAACCCAAAATATTTTCATGAGTTCTTAGTGGGTTGTAATGGATCAAAATAAAGAATTGAAAAAAGCAGGGCTTAAAGTCACTCTGCCTCGCCTAAAAATCTTACAAATTCTGCAAGAGCCAGAAAACCAGCATATTAGCGCGGAAGATGTTTACAAAATTCTTATCGAGCAAGGTGAAGAAATTGGTCTCGCGACAGTTTACCGCGTATTAAACCAATTTGATGATGCGGGTATTTTGAATCGCCATCACTTCGAAGGCGGTAAATCTGTTTTTGAAATAAGCCACAAAGATCATCACGACCACTTGGTATGCTTAAAGTGTGGAAAAGTGATTGAATTTGAAGATGAGATCATTGAAGAACGTCAAGAGTTGATGGCAAAAAAGCATAACATGAAGCTTACTCATCACAGCCTTTACTTATATGGCGAGTGCACTGACGATAACTGCGACAGCGCCGCAGACTAAGTGCAGTAAAACGTAACATGCGCGAGTTAGCTTGTTAGTGCTTAGAAAACGCTAGCTTCGCATAGAACAATGAGAACCTTAAAAATAAAAGCCTGCAATGTTAGCAGGCTTTTTTGTTTTTATAGATTGTGGCTAGTTATGCATCAAACTTATAAGCATGATAGGCACGAATTGCTTTTTCCCATACTGGGCCAATAATGCCCTCTCCTATTTGCTTGCCATTTACTTCGGTAACCGCAGCGACCTCTTTACTTGATGACGTTAGCCATACCTCATCAGCATTAAGTAAATCCTCCTTCGAGAACCAGTCTTCTTTTACATCAAGCCCAGCGTTTTTAAATGCAGTAATGGCAATTGCCCGCGTTATACCGGGCAACAGTTGGTGGTTTAACGGTGGTGTCGTAATAACATTGTCTTTTACCATAAACACATTACAGGCACTGGCTTCGGTAATCATGCCTTCACTGTTAAACAGGATTGTTTCGTTAACACCAGCATCCGCCCCCGCTTGAAAATGCATTACGTTACCAAGTAGAGATGTTGATTTGATATGGCAACGCTGCCATCGTTTGTCTTCTTCCAGCGCTACTTTTAACGCCTTTGCACTTTGTTTGTTTGTAGGTTGCGGTGGCGCAATTTCAAAAGCAAAACCAAATACGGTTGGCGTAACCCCTGTTGGATAAGCGTGATAACGCTTTACATCAGCGCCGCGGCTTACATGAAAGTAAATACCAATATTACCCGTTGAAAAATGTGTACTGTTTTTCGAAACAAGCGTATCGAGTATTTCCCGCCATTGTTCTGGCGTATATGGGTTGTCTATATTTATCGCGCTAAGTCCATCCGACATCCGAGCCGTGTGGCCTTTAAAACCTACAGGAGCACCATCGTAGGTAGGTACTACTTCATAGATGCCGTCGCCAAATAAAAAACCTCTGTCCATGGGCGAAATTTTTGCCTCCGCTAACGGCATGAATTCACCATTTAAAAATGCGATTGTCATAACATCTCTCCTTGTAACTGACGCATTCTACTTGTCGCCAGTAAACATTGTGCTCGTGCTGCTTCATTGTTTTGAAACGCAAAATGTATTTTTTCACCCGGTACCGCTTGCGCTAACCTGTTTATATCTATCGGGTTCACACACCCAAGTTTGGGATATCCACCCAGCGTTTGGCGGTCGCGCATCATAACAATTGGTTGGCCATCTGGTGGTACTTGAACCGCACCTAAATGCACGGCTTCTGAACGCATTGTGTCAATTGATGAGCGAATATCTGGCCCATTAAAACGATACCCCATACGATCGATAGACGATGTAACCGTATATTCGCTACTAACAAATAATTGTTGAGCAACATTGCTGAACCTATCTATTTGGTAACCAGGAATTACGTTTATAGGAATTTCTAGGTTGTATTTAGGCCTTAATGCTTGGTGTAGTTTTCGCAACCGTTTGCGCTCGATATTCAGCAATGAGTTTTGCTTTATTTCAATTACGTGGCCTTGCTGCAATGGTTGCCCATTTTCATTTAAACCGCCAAGACCTTCTCGCATCACGGTACTTGCACTGCCTACTACGTCCGGCACTTGCCAGTTACCGCTTATCGCCAGATACGATTTACAGCCAAGTGTAGCGCTGCCTACGCTTACTTCATCAAAAGCATTCAGTAAAACGGTGGTATAGTTTGGCCGATGCTCTCCGTTTACTGTTAATGTAACATCTCGCCCGGTTGCCGCTATGGCACATGCTTCAGTTACTTGCAGACTTATATTGCCCATAACCTCAAGACACGGCGTATTGTCCATGTTGAAGGCTAAAAAGTTAGCCCAACTATATGCCAATTCATCCATAGGTCCCGACTGACAAAAACCATCTTTTTGTCTACCTACTCGACCGCCGTCAATGATTAGGCTAAGTAAGCCCTTGTTGGTAATTTCAACCTTCATTGTACGCTTTAAATTCCTCTTCAGAGATGGCTACAAATCTTACCTTATCTCCCGATGTTAAACGTGATGTGCTGCCATGTACGTCATGTGTCACCATATCTAACGGCGTTAAACCCAATAAATTCCACCCACCAGGCGATTCGCTAGGGTACACCGCTGTTTGTCTATCGGCGATAGCTACAGCGCCTTTTGGTACGCGTTTTCTGGGCGTGCCTAACCGTGGGCACTGAAGCTTAGTTGGGATCTCGCCCATGTAAGCAAACCCAGGAGCAAAACCAACGGCGTACACTCTGTAAATAACACTCGTGTGCTGCTCGATAATGTCGTCGATGGACAACCCCGTTTGTTTGCTCACTACGCTAAGGTCACTGGCATTTGGTGCGCCATACCAGACGGGTATCAGCTTTGTGTCTGATGAACCTTCATTAGCAATGGTAGCCTGTGCACCTTTATCCAAACTTAAGTGCACACTTTCTATCTGCAAACCTTTGAGGGCTTTATAAACACCGTGGCTGTCAATAAGCTCATAATTAAAAACAATCAATAAGCTGTCATAAGACGGAACACATTCAATTAGCCATGACCATTGTGATGGAAACTGTTTATTGCCATTTTCAATTGCAGCCAGCCACCTTATGCAAGCGTGGTTTGCCTCATCAAGCGTTGCACCATCGAAATACAGAATGAGTGCGTCAATTCCCGCATAGGCAATATGCTTTACATCGCCAAACGCTTTCATCTAGTTTCCTTGGTAATTATGTTTTTTATGTGGCAACGATATTGAAATGTGATTGATTTATTTGGTTTCAAAAACAACGTTCTGACACCCCTAGTCAATGAATTGTCTTATTTGTTTTGCTATTTCAACGGCACCTAATGTATCGCCATGTACACACAGCGAATGCGCATTTACGGAAAGCGTATTGCCCGATGCTGTGGTGACCGTGCCTGTTTCGATTAGCTGTTTCGCTTGCTCAAGGGCTTGAGACTCATTCAAAACCGCACCATCGATTAATCTAGACTGTAGTAAACCTTCATCGGTGTAACGTCTGTCAGCAAAAGCTTCAAAATATAGAGTAAGCCCCAAATCATTAGCCATGCGTTGGTATTGCTCGTTATTGGCTGTTTCTTGAATCATTAGCGCTAATGGCGACGCGGCTTTACTCATTGCACTTACACTATTCATCACTGCTTCCATAACGTCGATGTTTTTCATCATATCGTTATATAGCGCGCCATGAGGTTTTACATAGGTTACCTGTGTATCGCAGATACCAGCCATTCCCTGAAGCGCAGATACTTGATATTGAATGATGGCGATAAGCTCATTTGCGGGTATCGACATACTGCGTCTACCAAACCCCTGTAAATCTGGGTACGCTGGGTGTGCACCAATGGTGACGTTGTTTGCTTTTGCTAGTGCAATTGCGCGCTTCATCACTAACGGATCGCCAGCATGAAACCCACACGCAATATTGGCTTGGTCAATTTGTGCCATAATTGTATCTTCAACAGGCATTGACCACGCGCCATAGCTTTCGCCTAAATCGCAATTTAACTTCATAATGGTTTAGCTCTTAGCCCTGTTTTAGTATCATGTTACCTGTTCTTTTTAAAAAGTCAGTGATAATGATAAATATCGGAAAAATTAATACATTACGCGTAGTGGCCGAGTACCCATTTGGTTACGCTTTAGCGCCTTTACTTGATGGCGAAACAAACGATGACGGCGTTTATGAGGCTATTGAAGATGCGGACCAGCAAACCGTAACACTTGCCATTGATGAAGTTGAAACGCCGCTTACAGAGGGCCAAGAGCTTAGCGTATTTGTTACCACTGACCAGCGCGGAGAACTTTACGCTACTTTCAAGAAGCCGCTTATTCAGGTTGGAGAAACAAAGGTACTGAAAGCAGTATCGGCAACCAATTTCGGCGCGTTTTTTGATTGGGGTTTAGAGACTGATCTCCTTATTCCAAACGATTACCAAGCACAGCCAGTGAACGCCGGAATGTACTATGTAGTGCACGCCTTTTTCGACGAGAAAACACAGCGCGTTCTGGGCGCTACCAAACTTCATTACTTCTTGAAAGAAAACAGTGCTTACTTGAATGAAGGTGATACCGTTGATTGCTTGGTATACGCGAAAACAGACTTGGGCTTTAAGGTGGTTATTAATGAAAAAAGCTTAGGTCTCATTTTTCATAGCGATGCATTTAAACCACTTAAAGTTGGTCACGCCACTGAAGGCGTTATTAAAAACATTCGCGAAGACGGCAAAGTAGATGTAGCACTTCAGCGTGTAGACAAAGGTGGCCGTGACGCACTACAGCAAGCAATATTAGAAGACTTAGAAGCACACGGTGGGATTTCAACGCTAACTGACAAAAGTGCCCCAGAGGCCATTTACACCCACTTTAATGTGAGTAAAGCCGCTTACAAAAAAGCCATTGGCGCTCTGTATAAACAAAAGAAAATAACGCTTAGCCCCGACGCTATTCGTTTGAACAAAGATAATGCTTAACAAGCCACGTAATTATTAGGATTTAAGATGAAAGCAAACGTTTCTTGGGATAAAGATCTGTCGTTTACTGGCACTACCGACAGCGGTTATAAAACGGTGATGGACGGTAACGGTAATGCGATATCACCCATGGAATCTGTACTTGTAGCAGCAGGCGCTTGCTCGAGCGTTGACGTTGTCGACATTTTGAAAAAAGGCCGTTTTGATATAACGCACTGCGACTGTGAACTAGAAGCAAAGCGTGCAGAAGAGCCACCAAGAGTTTTTACTGAAATTCACGCGCACTATAAAGTTACTGGTGAAGGCATTACCGATAAAGCGCTAGCACGAGCGGTTCAACTGTCTGCCGAAAAATATTGTTCGGTAATGCTAATGCTAGAAGGCAAAGTAAAGATCACCACCAGCTACGAGCTAGTTTAACTACTACTTTGGTGTAATAAACCTTAGTTTAGTAATAATTGCTAATGAATAGTGAAAAAAGCCAACGCCTGACGTTGGCTTTTTTGTATTTACGCTTTGTTACACATGTAAAACATTGATAAATATCACTTTTAACATAGGTTAACATCTTTGGCATGTTAGCTGCTGTTTATGGTCAATAATATATAACGACGACAACGTTAGGGTTTTGACCATGGAAACAAACAACCGCTCTTCACTCGCTTTTTCTAAACCAACTTTGCGTTTACTACTTGGTAGTAGCATTGTTGCCCTTTCACTATCAATAACGGCTTGTTCAGACGCAGATGCAGTAGATGCTGAAGCAAATAAACAAGAAGAAGTGGTTTTCGCCATACCGGTTGAAACACAAAGCATTACCACAGGCGATATAACGTCTACTTACGACACCACCGCTATTTTAGAAGCGCGTGAAGAAGCATTTGTTGTAGCGCGTGCCTCGGGCATTATTGAAGAGATCTTCGTTGAAGAAGGTGACTACGTTGAAAAAGGTCAAGCCCTTGCTCAGCTTGATAAACGTCGCTACGAATTAAACTTGTCGAAAGCGCTTGCTGATTTAACCGGCATAGAAAGTGAACTAGACAAAGTGAATAAAGTTTATTCGAAGAAACTCATTAGTGACGACACCTACGATAAATTAAAAGCGCAATACGAATCAGCGAAAGCGTCTGTTCGCCTTGCTGAACTAGATTTAAAAGAAACGACTATTACCGCGCCTATTAGCGGTTATGTTGCCTCTCGTAACGCAAAGGTAGGTAACCTTACCGAGTCGTTCCAGCGTGAGAGAATGTTTCATATTGTTCAGCAGCGCAATTTACAAGGTGTGGTTTACTTACCTGAAAATGAATTACGCAATGTTTCCGTGGGTCAATCTGCTTCACTTACAGTTGCAGCACTTGGCGATTTAACGATTGCCGCTAACGTTGAGCGTATAAGCCCGGTTATTGATGCAACCACCGGTACCTTCAAAGTTACGCTTAAAGTACCTAATGAAAACAATTCGCTTAAAGCTGGCATGTTTACCGATGTATCACTTGAGTATGCCACGCATGCCAATGCCACTCTGTTACCTAGAAGAGCCTTAGTGACTATAGACAACAGTCACAGCGTGTTTGTAGTAGACAACGGAAAAGTGCGAAAAGTAAACATTGATACCGGCTTTGAAAATAACGACGTAGTAGAAGTAGTAAATGGGCTTCAAGGAAACGAGGAAGTGGTTACTGCAGGACACCAAAACCTAAAAGACAGCGCCCCTGTTGAAGTAGTTAACAGCTAAGCACGCTTTAAAAGGAGTTTTATTATGCGCATTGTCGATATAGCAGTTAAACGCCCTGTAGCAGTAAGCATGTTCACCTTTGCGGTACTGTTGTTCGGTATGGTGTCGTTAGGCAGATTGTCCGTAAACCTATTACCCGATTTGTCTTATCCCACGCTTACTATTCGTACCGATTACGATGGCGCGGCACCAGCTGAAATTGAACAGCTTGTATCTAAGCCCATTGAAGAAGCCATTGGTGTGGTAAAAGGCGTGCGAAAAGTTACGTCGACCTCACGAGCAGGCCAGTCTGATGTGGTACTGTCTTTCGCTTGGGGAACAGACATGGACTTCGCCAGCCTTGAAGTTCGAGAGAAGCTAGACGTACTTCAGCTTCCGCTTGATATTGAAAAGCCACGCTTACTTCGCTTTAACCCAAGTTTAGACCCCGTTATTAAACTTGGATTAACCGCACAAACTGAAAGCGCAACCTTGCCTATTGCTGAAATGAAACGCCTTCGTTTGTATGCAGAGCAACAAGTTAAACGTGCGCTTGAATCGGTAGAGGGCGTTGCCGCAGTGCGTGTAGGTGGTGGCTTAGAAAACGAAATTCACATCCTTATCGATCAGCAAAAAGCCAGTCAGCTATCAATTCCTATTACCACCATTATCGACCGCGTCAGTGCTGAAAACATTAATGCTGCAGGTGGTCGTATTGATAACGCAGCTCAAGCGTTTTTGGTGCGTACACTTAACCAGTTCGAAAGCCTAAACGATATTGAAAATTTATACATCGGCCGATTTGAAGGACGCAACATTCAGCTGAAAGACGTGGCGAATGTTGAAAGTGCATACAAAGACCGAGATGTTGTTACCCGCTTTAACGGGTTTGAAGGTGTTGAAATTGCTATCTATAAAGAAGGCGATGCAAATGCCGTAAGTGTGGCAGAAAAAGTAGCCGCCCGTTTAAACGAAGTGCAAAACAACTTGCCCAGCAACTACACGCTTAGTGAAATTTATGACCAAAGTGTTTTCATAAAACAGGCCATTGATAATGTTAAGTCGGCTGCTGTAATGGGCGGAATACTCGCCATGCTGGTGCTGTATTTATTCCTAAAAGATTTTTGGGCTACGGTTATCATTTCAGTCTCTATCCCTGTCTCTGTTATTGCCACTTTCAACCTAATGTACGCTAACGACATTAGCTTGAATATGATGAGCCTTGGCGGCATTGCCCTAGCGGTTGGTTTGTTAGTAGATAACAGCATTGTGGTGTTAGAAAACATTGATAGACATAAAAAGCACAAGCAAGCACTTAACGTTGATGATGCTGACGCACTAGCGGCAAGCCAAGGAACGAAAGAAGTGTCAGGCGCCATTGTTGCCAGTACCCTTACGACTATGGCAGTGTTTGTTCCACTTATATTCGTGGAAGGCATTGCGGGGCAGCTGTTTCGCGATCAGGCACTTACCGTATCATTTGCGCTAGCTGCATCACTCGTTGTCGCGCTAACCCTCATTCCTGCAATGGCACACCAAAAGAAAAAGCAGCAGCTTGATCATGAAGACGTTTTTACCACTGACGCACCACAGCCACCTACCTCAACACTGGGTAAAGTAGCTTATTACTTAACCTGGCCTGTAAGAATGGTGTTCAAGTTTATTTTTGTGTTTCTTCCTGCGGCCTTGGTAACACTGGTTATTGGTGCATGGCATGTTGCCAGTAAATGTCTAAATGTAGTGTTTAAACCAGTACTTTGGCTGTTTAATAAAGCGTTTGATGTGTTAGCAGTAGGGTATGAAAAACTATTAAAAATAAGCCTAAAAGCGCGAGTATTAGTCATTGGTGTTGCCGTTGCGTTATCGGCTGGTGCAGTTACCTTAATACCTAAATTAGGCATGGAGCTAATACCCACATTATCGCAAGGTGAGTTTACTGTAGAAGTTACGTTACCTGCTGGCTCACCGTTGTCTCGTACCGATGCCATCATAAACGAGTTAGCTGCGGTAGCCGTTATGCCCATTTCTACTGTTGCGCCTACAAATTCTTCATCAGTAGAAGACGCTGCTAAAAGCAATGCAAATAGCAACAATACACAAGTGCTTCGCACGTATACTATGTCTGGTACAGGCAGCTTAATAAGTGCGGCGCCTAATCAAGGTGGCGATCATTGGGGCAAGCTTAATATTGTTATGAAACCTGGCGCTTCAGAACAAGACATGAACAATGTTAAAACAGCGCTTCGCGATCACTTAGCACTTAAGCCTCAGGTTCAGGCCACATTCTCAGAACCTGAATTATTCAGCTTTGCTTCACCTATTCAAGTTGAAGTGTCTGGGTACGACTTAAATCAGCTTCAGCAATACGGCGACGCTATTGCTACAAAGCTAGCCAGCTATCCTAATTTCGCAGACGTAACCACCAGCATTCGCGATGGTAACCCAGAGCTTAAGATTGCGTTTCATCATGCCAAACTTGCGAGACTAGAATTAGACGCTGCTACCGTGTCTGAACTTATTGCCGCCAAAGTAGGTGGTCGCGTGGCAACACAATACAGCGTTGAAGATCGCAAAGTAGATGTTCTTGTCAGAACGTTTGAAAATCAGCGCAACAATATAGCCAGCGTGCGTGCCATTGTTGTAAACCCAGGCTCAGTGCAGCCAATCCCTCTGAGCGCCGTAGCTGATGTGTACATGAGCGTTGGGCCAAGTGAAATAACGCGTGTGGGCCAACAGCGTGTAGCACTTGTTTCTGCAAATCTTGCTCAAGGCAAGCTTGATGAGGCCGTGGCGGTAGCAAACAAAGTGCTAAATGAAACTCAGCTTCCTCTTTCACTAAATGCTTCAGTAACAGGGCAAAGTGAAGATATGCAAAACAGCTTCCGCTCTTTACAGTTTGCATTGGCACTGGCGGTATTTATGGTTTACTTGGTGATGGCATCTCAGTTCGAGTCATTGCTTCACCCGTTACTTATATTGTTTGCTGTGCCGCTTGCCGGTGCCGGCAGCGTATATGGATTATGGCTTACAGGTACACCGTTAAACGTAGTGGTGTTTATTGGCTTAATCATGCTGTGCGGCATAGTAGTAAATAATGCCATTGTACTGGTAGACCGAATAAATCAGCTGCGTCGTCAAGGCATGGAAAAACAGTTGGCGATTATCGATGCTGCTAAAACACGATTACGCCCTATTGTAATGACTACGCTCACCACTATTTTGGGGCTGCTTCCCATGGCATTTGGTTTGGGTGAAGGTGCTGAAATACGCACACCAATGGCCATAACGGTAATTTACGGCCTACTGTTTGCCAGTTTACTAACGCTTATCTTACTTCCTGTGTTGTACAGTTTGTTCGACACAAAAAACATTTCGCTAACTGCAGATGCGAAAAGCCAAGTCAAAGACGATGCACAGCAAGGCAATAACAAGTCGCTTCAAGAAGGAGGCGCAGTATGAGCACGCCTTCCTCAAACAACACGCAAAGCATGACAAAAATAGCCGGTATTGGTGCATCGCTAGCGCGCTTTGCCCTTAATAAACCCGTTACAGTCAGTATGCTGTTCCTTTCAATGCTGCTATTTGGCATTGTGTCGGGGCGCTTGTTGCCGCTAGAGAAATTTCCAGGCATTGATATTCCGGAAATGGTGGTACAAATTCCCTACCCCGACGCCACACCAGTTGAAATAGAAACCATGATAACGCGCCCTGTCGAAGAGGCTGTTGCTACCATGTCGGGCATAAAAAGGCTTCGCGCCCGCTCTTATGACAACATGGCCGAAGTGATTGTTGAGTTTGATTGGGACGAAAACCTAAAAGCCAAAAGCATTGAAGCGCGTGAGAAGATTGATGCAATACGCCATACATTGCCTGACGATATCGAGCGCATCATGGTGTATAAATTTAACACCAATGATATGCCTATTTTTCAGCTGCGCGTATCTAGCGATAGAGATCTGTCCAATGCTTATGACCTGCTGGAGCGCAACTTAAAACGCCCGCTAGAACGTGTTGCTGGCGTGTCTAAGGTAGAGCTATACGGCACCATGAAACGCCAAATCACTATTCGTTTAGATCCACAAAAAATGGCGGCCTATCAAATAGACGGCACCCGTCTTGAGCAACAGCTTCAAAGTGCTAACTTTTCGCTTACTGCGGGTTATATGTATAACAACGGTGAAAAGGTACTAGTAAACCCTACTGGTGAGTTTACTGACGTTAATGACTTTAAAAACATGTGGGTAACGCGCAGTGTAAGATTATCAGACATTGCATCGGTAACTTACGAATTACCCGAGCGTAACGAAGGCAGACATTTAGACCGAACTTTCGCCGTTGGATTTAATGTATTCCGTGAGTCTGGTAGCAACCTGGTAGAAGTCTCTAACGCTGTAATGAAGGTGATTGAAAAGGCAAAAGAAGACCCAGAGTTTAACGGTATTAGCTTATTTGTAATGGACGACACCGCAAAAAGCGTAACGTCTTCATTAAGCGATTTACTTAATGCTGGATTGCTTGGCGCACTACTGTCGGTGATCGTGCTTTACTTATTCCTACGCCAGCTAACTACTACACTTATCGTTGTACTATCGGTTCCTTTTTCTATCTGTATTACGCTGGGTATTATGTATTTGCTTGGCTATACGCTGAATATTTTATCACTGATGGGCTTAATGCTTGCCGTGGGCATGTTAGTTGATAATGCAGTGGTAATTACTGAAAGCGTGTTTCAAGAACGCCAGCAAAATAGCAACGTTAAAAGCGCTACGCAAATTGGCGTAAACAAAGTAAGCTTAGCGGTAATTGCAGGTACAGCGACCACCGCCATTGTGTTCTTGCCCAACATTATTGGTGTAAAAATAGATGTCACCATTTTCCTTGAACATGTGGCGGTTGCTATCTGCATTTCACTATTTGCTTCATTATTTATCGCCAAAACGCTTATTCCATTGCTCACCACGAAAGTAGCTATCCCGGTGGTCAAAACACCAAAAGCACCCGGCTATATTCGTGGCTATGGCAAAGCACTTGGTTGGATGTTAAAGCACCAAGGCAAAACCTGTTTTATTGCCTTGCTAATCTTATTGTCTACAGCCATTCCTATGCAGGTTGTTACATCCAATGACGAGGGTAATAACAACCAAGAGCGTATTTGGCTTAATTATCACGTAACGCAGAATTTTACGTTGGACGAAGTAGAAAAAACGGTCGATAAGATGGAAGCCTATTTATATGAAAACCAGTCGCGCTTTCATATAAAGCAGGTTTATACCTACTTTACGGCGGGACATGCAGTAAGTGGTATTACACTAAACGACGAACTTCCCGTACCAGTAAGTAAAATTAAAGAAGATATACGCGAAAACATGCCATCGTTTGTGCGTGCTCGCCCTTCTTTTGAATGGGATAGCGGTAACGGTGGTGGCGTTCGTGTTACTTTACTTGGAGAGTCATCAGACACCCTTTTAGATATTTCGGAGCAAATTGTCCCCATTCTCGCCAGTATTGAAGGCTTAGAAGATGTAAAAGCTGATACAGGTTCGACACGTGATGAAGTTCAGATCCGAATAGACAGAGAGAAAGCAAATAGATTCGGCATTCAAGTAAATGACGTTGCAAAACTAATAGCTACAGCGCTACGTGGCAGTAATCTTCGTACGTTTCGCTATGGTGATGCTGGAGAAGTCGATGTACAGCTTAAGTTTGGCAGCGATGTTCAGGCATCTTTAAACGCGCTTAAGAATATCAATATTGGTTTCTCTCAAGGTCAATCGGTTAGCTTGAGCATGATTGCTGATTTTTCGGTTAAGCCTCAACTTTCACAAATAAACCGTAATTACCGTCAAACTGCGTTGGCTATAGGCGCCAATCTAGAAGGTGAAACAACGACAGAACAAGCTCGTGAACGTATTGAAAAAGCGTTAGAAAACATTGCGCTGCCAACAGGCTATAAGTGGACACTAGATGGCAGTTTCTCTCGTCAAAACGAAGCAAACGCCGTAATGCAAATGAATATGCTGCTAGCCATTTGTATGATTTACGTAGTTATGGCTGCCTTGTTCGAGTCTTTAGTACTGCCTACATCGGTAATTACCTCGCTACTGTTTTCATTTACCGGCGTGTTTTGGGCGTTTATGGTTACCGGCACACCCATGTCGATTATGGGCATGATAGGCATGCTAATACTCATGGGTATTGTGGTGAATAACGGTATTGTTCTAGTAGATAGAATTAACCAACTGGTAAACGAAGGTTTGTCTCTTTATGACGCGGTACTGGAAGGCTGTATTACCCGTATTCGCCCCATTCTGATGACAGTTGCAACCACAGTGCTAGGGCTTATACCCCTTGCAATGGGCAGCACGCGCATTGGTGGAGATGGCCCTCCCTATTCACCTATGGCTATTGCCATTATTGGTGGCCTTGTATTTTCAACACTCACAAGTCTGTTTTTAGTGCCATTGGCCTACGTGTTATTGCTTAAGCTTCGCTTTAAAACACAGCGTTTGTTCAAAACCAGTAAAGCACGGGTTAATCGCTGGGTAAAAGTTTAGTCATATTGTAAGTAACAGCTAAATATAAGCGGGAAGCGACGCAATACTAGTGTGTGTTCGCCTCCCGCTTTTTTTGTTGTTAACTTTGCACTGCTCATTAACTGCGAGACGTCAGGTATTCAAGTACTGCTGTAGCATCACGCTCTACAGAAAACTCTATAAGACTGCTTCCATTACAAGTTAGTCCTTCTTCGGCAGTAACCATTCGAAGCACTTCACGCTGACTTGCACCAATGCGACCGACATTTCTGGATAAACTTGAACGCAGTACTTTAATGTCATCATTAATTACAGCTTTACAAAAGCCTGCAAACTGGGTTTCACCTACAAAGCGCACGCCTTGCTCAGATACAGCTGCAAAAGCCTGACTAGATGCAATAGATGCCGTTAGCACTGTTGCAGATAAAATTGTGGTTAATCGTTTCATGATATCTTCCTCGTTGTGTCTTCCTAATAACTAAGAAAAAATGGTTGTGGCAAACTCATTAGTGATGCACACAACTTTTTAAGCAGGTCTGAATAAGCCATACGTAACTCGTTGGGTGCATATTAGTTATGGAACAAAACGCGGCGCTTTATTGTTGAATCTTTGTACAGAGGTGGTAAACAGTAGGTAAATCAGGATGTTATAAAACTTTTAAATAATTAAACGTCTGAATTAATTGAAGTTTTGTAAACTCCATATTGCAAAAGTAGATATAAAAACGGCTTTTTATATAAAACAAATATAATACTAAAGACTAAAAAGGCTCCCAAAGGAGCCTTAAAACTGTAATTTTAACAAAATAATTAACACACTAAGCTTGAAAAACGCGTATTCAAACCCTCAATATGTAATTAGATTTCCTTATTCGTACTTACGCTCACGCTTCGTTTCTATCGCATCAATGTAAGCATGCCATGACGCATAGCCAATAATGGGCATAAGAACGATAAAACCAACAAAGCCAGTGATAAAGCCAATAGCAACGGTAGTAAATATAATTGCGCCCCAAATAAGCATAGGCACCTTATTAACCCAAACCGCATTCACGCTGGTAAGCACAGCCGTTGCTAAATCTACTTTTCGCTCCATTAGTATAGGCTGAGTAAAAGCTGTAACGAACAGCATAGCAACCGTGAAGACAGCGCCAACAATGGTGCCAAGCGTTAGGAATGGAAGAAGACTTTCCAAATCTGTGTCGATATACGGTGGATAAAGTGCATGTATAATGGAAGCAACTCTTAACCAGAATATCATCATCACCATCAGCAATAGCGCAAAGCCCCATTCATTGGTAGCGTTGCGACGCATTGCGCGCAAAGAATGGCGAAGCGTGGGTTTATGCCCCTTTTCCATTTCCCAGCTTACATCATATAAACCCGCAGCCAAAAACGGACCAACAAGCATAAAGCAAACAATGGCGGGCAATATAACAAGGTGCCACCCTGTCATCGCAACAAGATACATCACAAACCAAGGAATTACAGCAAACAAAACGCCGTAGAAAACGGTTAACCCCGGTGCGCGCATGGCATCACGTAATGCAAGAGACAACCATTTTATAGGGTCTCCAATATCTAATTCTTTACATGGTATAACTCTAGCAATTCCGCTTTGCGTAATCGCGTTTTCAGGAGTTTCTTTAAAATGGTGCGACATATATTAATCACCTCTGCCTGTTAGCTAGCCTCTTACTGGCGTATTTTTTGTACACGCCTTACTACTACGATAGGCGCAGAATGAAAAGTTCACAAGTCATTAACATTATTTTTATTCTTAAGGCCAAATCGAAAGCTTTATCACCTTTATCGTGCAAAAAACAAACATTCAACAAAAAATACGCACATATCTTTCCCTAAATGGCTAAATTGACATCGCATAGTGATGCGCTTTGCGATAATCTCAGGGTATGTAAATCAACCAGATAGACCATGAAACCAGTATCACGCTCACACAAGTTAGATAACGTTTGTTATGACATACGCGGTCCTATAGCTGAACAAGCTAGGAAAATGGAAGACGAAGGGCATAGGATCCTTAAACTGAATATTGGCAACCCTGCCCCATTTGGTTTTGAAGCCCCCGACGATATCGTTAAAGACGTCATACATAACCTTCCCACATCTCAAGGGTATTCTGACTCAACGGGTATTTACGCCGCCCGTGTGGCGGTAATGCAGTACTATCAACAGCGTAATATTAAAAATATCCGCGTAGACGATGTGTACATAGGAAATGGTGTGTCTGAACTCATTATGATGGCCATGCAGGCGCTGCTTAATCATGGTGATGAGGTGCTTATTCCAAGCCCTGACTATCCGTTGTGGACAGCTGCGGTAAGCCTTTCCTCAGGTTCACCAGTTCATTACCGCTGTGACGAGCAAGCGGGCTGGTTCCCAGATATCGACGATATTAAAAGTAAAATCACGAGTAAAACTCGCGCCATTGTGCTGATTAACCCTAATAACCCCACGGGCGCGGTTTACGATGAGGCGTTGCTACAGGAAATAGTAGAAATTGCTCGCCAACACGGTTTGGTGGTTTTCAGTGACGAAATTTACGATAAAATTTTGTACGACGGTGCAAAACATACCAGCATTGCATCGTTAGCAGATGACGTGTTTTTTGTGACGTTCGGCGGGTTGAGCAAGAATTACCGTGTTGCAGGCTTTCGTTCGGGTTGGTTAGTTGTAAGCGGAAACAAGCGTTTAGCGTCAGACTACATTGAAGGTTTAAACATTTTATCGTCTATGCGAATGTGCGCCAATGTGCCCTGTCAGAGCGCAATTCAAACTGCGCTGGGTGGCTATCAAAGTATTGATGACTTGGTAAAAGAAAACGGACGATTACGTATTCAGCGCGACGTCACAACCGATATGCTTAATGGCATAGACGGTATACATTGCGTTAAACCTCAAGGGGCCATGTACTGCTTCGCCCGTGTAGATGAAAAGAAATTCAACATACACAACGACGAGCAAATGGTGTTAGACCTGTTACGCTCTGAAAAAATACTGCTTGTTCACGGCCGTGCTTTTAATTTAAACGAAGGCATTTATTTTCGCTTAGTGTTTTTACCACATAGCGACATTTTGGTGCCCGCACTTCACCGTATTGGCAACTTCTTTAGACATTATAAGCAAGGGGCATAATGTGTCTGATAGAAGCCATTTTTTTGCGCACTTAGCACGACTGAAGCTTATTAACCGTTGGCCACTGATGCACAATGTGCGCACAGAGAACGTGCAAGAGCATAGCCTTCAAGTAGCGATGGTAGCCCACGCTCTCGCCTTGATTAAAAACAAATTCTTTAACGGCACGTTAAACCCCGACCATATTGCCACTATGGCCATGTTTCATGATGTATCAGAAGTATTAACGGGCGATTTGCCAACACCGGTTAAGTACTTTAACCCAGCCATTAAAGAAGAATACAAAAAGATAGAAAAAATAGCGGAAAACAAGCTTATTGAAATGGCGCCAGAAGCGTTTCGCGAAGACTACGCCGCGTTAATCGATCACCACTACCACAGTGAAGAAGAAGCGTTCATAGTGAAAGCCGCTGATGTGCTATGTGCTTACTTAAAAACCCTTGAAGAACTAGCAGCTGGTAATCAGGAGTTTAAGCTTGCTAAAAAGCGTTTAGATAAAATTCTTAAAGACTACCATTCTGACGAGGTAGATTATTTCTTAACGCGCTACGTACCAAGCTTCTCGCTAAGCTTAGATGAAATAACCCTTGATGAGATGTAAAAGCGAAGGACTGAATTGTGACTGCATCAAAATGGGAACAAGCTCTACAGGAAAGACGTTTACCACGCAGTGAAAATCGCGATGGCGATCACCGCAACCCATATCAACGTGACAAAGCAAGGGTTTTGCACAGTGCAGCCTTTCGCCGGCTACAGGCAAAAACACAGGTGCTTGGTGTAGGGCTGAGTGATTTTTATAGAACCCGGCTAACTCACTCGTTGGAAGCAGCTCAAATAGGTACAGGTATAACCGCACAACTTTGTGGTAAGTTTCCGGATGTAGCTGAAACGCTCGCCTTAGATGCAACGCTTATTGAAACACTTTGCTTAGCCCACGACATTGGTCACCCTCCCTTTGGACATGGTGGTGAAATTGCACTGCATTATATGATGCACAGCCATGGAGGCTTTGAAGGTAACGGACAAACGTTTCGTATTATCTCGAAATTAGAGCCCTACACAGCAGAGCACGGCATGAATTTATGTCGTCGAAGTGTGCTAGGGCTTGTGAAATACCCTAATTTTTTAGACACATTACACGGCAATATGGCAATGCCAGCGCGCCCTGCTTCACTGCGACAAGTCAAAGCTGATGAATGGCATCCTCCGAAGGGTATTTTTCGTTGTGATGAACCCTTGTTTGATTGGATGCTAGCGCCGTTTAGCCACAATGATAAACAGCGATTTATGCAGTTTAATACAAAGCAAAACGGACACAGTAAAACCCAGTTTAAATCGTTCGATTGCTCAATAATGGAATTGTCTGACGACATCGCCTACGGCATTCACGACCTAGAAGATGCTATTGTGATGGACATGGTTCACAAGCATCATTTTGTAGACGATGTAACGCTTCCAATTAAGGCCCTTGATGTACCATGGCTCTCGAAAAATATTGAAGCACTTACCAACAAACTTTTTAGTTCACAACATCACGAAAGAAAAAACGCAATAGGCGCGTTGGTGAACAGTTTTATAACCGCAATTGAAATTCAAGGCGTAGATGGCTTCGAGCATCCATTGCTTGCGTTTAATGCCACCATGCCACACCACTTTGCAGAAGCTCTTGAGCTGTTCAAGCGATTTGTGTTTAGAAAAGTCATTCGTCGTCCAGACGTACAACTGCTTGAATACAAGGGCCAGTTAGTGGTTATGGAACTGTTTGAAGCGTTCGCCTCTGACCCCGCTCGATTGCTGCCAGAGAACACGCAAGTTCGCTGGCGTAATGAACAAGATGCTGGAAACGGCATGCGCGTACTCGCCGACTACATCTCAGGTATGACCGACGAGTTCGCAACACGACTGTATGCAAGTATCTTTTCACCTAAACAAGGTGGTATTCAAGACGGCTTTCATATGTAAAAGCAGGCGGTTTACCTTTCTAGACTAGTCAACGACGCCCTTTTACTCTGACTCCGCCACACTTTCTTGTGCTGTAAGTCAAAAACACTGATTTAATTGAAAGTAAAAACGTTTTTACAAGGTCTTATTACTCATAGAAGCAACATTAGCATCGACCCAATATGCCGTTATTTTCGTAATTAGCTTAAACGCTATAAATGAATGCACCTCGCAACGGCCTGCAACAGGTTCGCAAGTGATGAGAAGTAAGGAAGGTAAAACATGCCCAAGCCCTATAAACCCTCGGTAAATCTGAATGAAAGCCACGTAACTGATGAAAACGTGTACATGAATAGACGCAAGTTACTTAAGTCTATAGGGTTTGTTGGGGCTTCAACGTTGCTTGCCAAGTCAGCGAATGCTGCTGGCTGGTTTTGGGAAGATGAAAAAGAAAAAGCCGCGTTTTCTGGTCAACCTCTATCGTTCTCAACGCCACCTGAATATCAGATAAACGAAACGCGAACACCTGAAAGCAAGGTTACTACTTACAACAACTTTTATGAGTTTGGCACGTCTAAAGATGCGCCAGCTAAAAACGCGTCCAACTTTCAAACCAAGCCTTGGCAGCTGAAAGTGGATGGATTGGTAAAAAAGCCCTTCGTTATCGATCACGATGCCCTACTTTCACGTTTTCCACTTGAAGAGCGCATCTATCGACTTCGCTGCGTAGAAGCCTGGTCAATGGTTGTACCTTGGGTTGGTTTTGAGCTTGCAGCACTTATAAAGCAAGCAGACCCGCTTATGTCAGCAAAATATGTGGCTTTTGAAACCTTATACGATCCAGAACAAATGCCAGGGCAACGCAGCCGATTTATGGGTGGCGGTATTGACTACCCCTATATTGAAGGGCTTCGCATTGACGAAGCAATGCATCCGCTTACGTTAATGTCTGTTGGCTTGTATGGTAAAACACTACCTCCACAGAACGGCGCACCAATACGTCTTGTAGTACCTTGGAAATACGGTTTTAAGAGTATTAAATCTGTTGTTCGCATTCGTCTTACAGACAAAGAGCCGCCAACAACATGGAGAAAGCTTGCAGCAAATGAATATGGTTTTTACGCCAATGTAAATCCAAACGTTGACCACCCTAGATGGAGCCAAGCAAGTGAACGTCGAATAACTACGGGTGGTCTTCTTGCACGTAATCGCATCGATACACAAATGTTCAACGGCTATAGCGAGGTAGCTAGCCTGTATGAAGGAATGGATTTGTCTCGATTCTATTAGCCTCGTAACAAACGTTGTTTAAATAACTAAGCTATAGAATCTGTCTAACTTAATTGCATTAACGTTATGGAGAAATTAGTTGGCGTTAATGCAATTTTCAGGAGCAGTATGCCTGTTTTCAAAAAACCTTTTAGAATGTCAGTATGGCAGAGACGAAGCACAAAAGCTGCCGTTCATTTTTTTGCCTTAGGCTATATTGTTTGGCTTTTCTTTGCCGGCATAACCGACAATCTTGGCCCCGACCCCGTAGACACATTAATAAATGAAACGGGAATATGGGCAATCTATTTTTTATTAGCCACACTAACGCTTAGCCCTTTAGCAAAATGGTTACCAAGTCCAGAGCCCATTCAGTTTAGGCGACTCATTGGCATTTACGCCTTCGTGTATGCCTTTGCACATTTGAGCACTTATTTATTGTTTGAACTTCAATTAGACATGTCGCTTATAGCAAGCGAGCTGGTAAGTCGCCCGTATATTATTGTAGGTATGTTTGCACTGCTGCTTTTACTAGCATTAACGCTAACGTCATTTAAGCGCATACAGCGAAAAATGGGAAAGCAATGGCAAAAGCTGCACAATACCATTTACCTTATTCTTCCTCTCACGCTTCTGCACTTCAGCTGGTCTCAAAAAACCTTTTGGCAAGAGCCTATTTGGTATTGGCTTTTGGGTTTACTGGTTATGTGGCCTCGTTTAACGGCATATATAAAAAAGCGAAAGCATCATAAAGAAAGAGCGAAAGAAAGAGAGCGAAAGAAGGAAGCAGCCGTAGTTTAAGAAAGAAAATAAACCAGCGCGGCATAACGCGCTGTTTTTCCAACGGCCACGCATAAAAGAAAAAACCAGAAGTTAGAGCGTAAAACGCCAGCAACCAACGTTATTGGATCGCCAATAACAGGTACCCAACAAAGCAGTAGGCTCCACTTACCCCATCGCGCAAAATAATGCTCAGCTTTGCTGAACGATGTATCGCTTATTCTTAACCATTTTGACGCAAGATGCTTTCCGTAACGAAAACCCAATAAATAATTTAAAAGCGCGCCAAGCACATTACCTATTGATGCAGATGTAAGAAGAAGAAATGGCGTTAGACCATTGCTTAATAATGTGACTAAAACAATTTCAGAACTAAACGGCAAAATGGTTGCTGCTAAAAAAGCAGCTAAGAACATGCCCACATACCCGAGCGTTACAAAACTAATCAATTAGCACTCTCTCATCATTAATAGCTACTTTCTCACATACCCATACTGTGCACGTATGTCAGTAATAGAACAAACGCAGTTAATTTTAAGATGTTTGAATATCTAAAGACAGCTAAGTACAAAATAAAAACGCAAATATATTAATAAGTTACCAAAACAACCTTGATGTGTTTAAAAAAAACGCAACGAAGTACTTGCAAAAACTACCATCCAGTAATACTGTATACACATACACACTGTATATTTAAACAGTTAATAAAAAAACCTGTATAAAGAGTATTGCCATGAACACATCATCAGTTTCTCGATTTAATGCACTACGCACTTCGGTTTCAAATGTTGTACAGCTTCCTCTTCCTTTTGAAGGATTCCCTAGAGATAGCCAAGGCCGAAACGGCAAAAGCCAAGAAGGAAGAGGTTGGAATTATTTGTTAGCAAACTCAGTGTCGTTCTCGAAGGATGTAAACCATGCAATCCGCATACAGAAACCTGAAAAAGAGAAAGTGCCTCAGTGGATCAGTAAACTTATTACCGGTGGTCAGTGTAAAACGTTATATGTTGAGAATATCGATCTTGATTTACAGCCAACAGACAGCGAAATGATTAGAAAGCTATGTGAGCTTTACTCAGTAAGTTTAGTTAACGTTCGCGTTGATGCAGGCGAACAACAGCAAGATGTTGCTGTTGGGCCTTGGTAAGAAAACCATTCAACATTTTATAGCTTTACTTATATCTGTATTCATAGGTTTGAGACATTTTGAAAACAGTTGGGTAGCACCACATACCGCTTTATACTATTAGGCAGTTTATCTAAACCTAATGGTATAAAGTATGCGCTGTTATTGTTGCTCACCTCTCCCGTACGAGAAATGTTGTGAGCCATATTTAACTGGTAAGTCTCTCCCCTCTTCTGCCGAACAACTTATGCGTTCACGGTTTTCTGCTTACGCGACAGAAAACTTTGATTATGTGTTAAAAACCTATTCGAAAGACAAACAGCAGTCGTTAAGCACTGACGCATTAAAAAGCAGTGCCGATGGCGCAACATGGTTTGCGCTTCAAATAAATGCAACACCCTCAGAAGATACAGTTGAATTTACTGCTTACTATTTTGAAAACAAAGCAATGTATCAACTTCATGAGTCTTCTCGTTTTATAAAAGAAGACGGCGCATGGCGTTACCATGATGGCGAATTATTTGATGACTGCGGAAAAGTGAAATACGGGCGTAATCTACCCTGTGTATGTGGCAGCACTAAGAAATTCAAACAGTGTTGCGCGACCAAAGCACGTTAGAGACTAAACACACTTACTAAATATTGAAGAAAACTCATTTAGCCGCCTGAATAAAGGGCGGCTAAATAATGACGGTATTAACACGTCTGGTTAGCAAGCTGCTAATGTTTATGGGTGTAGCGCGGGCAGTCTAAGACTTGAAAAACGTGATACTAAGTGGATAAACCCATAATTCATCGTTATTAGCTTTCATTGCCGCTACAATTGCGAATATCAAGTTAAGCAAACCTAAAATGGCAAAGCCGATAAAGCCAATAAGTACAAACGCCAGCACTGTGCAAATAATTGAATAAACAACAAGGCTTAATATCCAATTTGCTGTTACGCGCCCGTGCTGATTTATACGTTCACTTTGGTCTTTATTCACCACCCACATCACTATAGGTAGTATAAGCCCCAAACCAGGAGCAATGATGCTAGCAAGTTGGCTTAAGTGAATAACTGTACAGTATGTACGCTCGTTCATTCCCCAATACATGTTGTTTTCCATTTTTGTTAATCCTTTATAAGTGCAAAATGCACATTACTTGTGGCAGTTGTTTTATCCAAACTATTTTGTACCACTTTAAATATAAACATGCATTATTTAGCGCTCTCACTTCTTCGTTTAATTGGGAATAAACGCAGCCAAAATGCCGCTTCAAAAACAATACCCAAAAGCACAAATACGAAAGCACCAGATGCAAAGCCTCTGCTGTAACAGGCAATAGCTATAGCTAGAAAAACTAATGCTAAGAGACACCGAAGGAAGGTTTTCATTAAAATATCCTTTTCGAAAATTATTGGTGTGACGCGTTGCTAAAGCCCAACATTGTAAAAGTGCAATAACAAAGCGCTTAGTTGATATTTATATGAGCGCAATAATTCAATAACCAACCCATTGTTTCTACCTTCTTGCCCTCTTAGTTTGTAACACTTTGTTTATCATTTCTTCATTGCTTGTTCAGCTTTACGCCATTTAGCAGTAACAGCACGTGATTTTGTTTACAAATGTCCAATACCGTCTCACAATGAATCTGACATGTCTCTGTGTATACATCGCAGTAAAACCAGAATAACGAAGGACAAACAATGATTAAGCACAAACGCACGCTACTTGCTGCTCTTGTAAGCGTTTCACTTTTGGGTTGTAACGAAACCGCCAAAGAAGCGCCAGTTACTGCACCAACACTTACCGCAGCAGATGCTGAAGCATTCTTAGACAACGCACAGCGCGATATTGAAAAAATGCAGGTTCCTGCCGCTCATGCTGCTTGGAGCTATGCTACAAACATAAATTACGACACTGCAGCCGTAAGCGCCTACTTTAATGAAGTGCTATCAACCAAAGTAGCCAAACTGTCGAAAGAAGCGGCTAAATTTAATGACGTTGAAGTAGATGCAGATACACGTCGTCAATTGGATCTATTAAAAAATGGCTTAACTATGCCACCGCCAGCAGACGCAGCTAAAGCCGAGCGTTTAGCAAAAATAGGTTCAGATTTAAGCGCAATGTATGGCTCGGGTGAGTATTGTCGAGAAGACGGCACCTGCAAAAGCTTAGTAGAGATGAGTGGCGAAATGGCCACAGTGCGTGATGCAGATTTGCTTCTAGAATATTGGAAAGGTTGGCGAGAGGTGTCTAAACCAATGGCGCCTCTATATGCAGAGCAAGTGTCACTTGCCAACGAAGGCGCTGCTGAGCTTGGGTTTGCTAATGTGAGCGAACTTTGGCGCGGTAAATACGACATGCCTGCGGAAGAATTCCCTAAAGAGCTTGATCGTTTATGGTCTCAAGTAGAGCCTTTTTACGAGTCACTACACTGTCATGTACGCGCAAAGCTTGGTGAGCACTATGGCGAAGATGTAGTTCCACAAGATAAGCCAATTCCTGCGCACTTGCTAGGCAATATGTGGGCGCAAACTTGGGGTAATGTTTACGACATTGTGAAGCCTCAGCAAGAAATGAAAGTACCAGATGTGACAGCTGCATTGAATGCACAGGGCTACGATGAAGTTGCTATGGTTAAACAGGCGGAATCATTTTTCTCTTCTCTAGGTTTTGAAGAACTACCTGAAACATTTTGGGAACGCTCAATGTTTCAAAAACCGGAAGGTAGAGACGTACAGTGTCATGCATCAGCGTGGGACCTAGATGACAAGGACGACCTTCGCATCAAAATGTGTATCCAAAAAACTGGCGAAGAGTTTAACGTTATTCACCACGAACTTGGTCACAACTACTATCAACGCGCATACAAAGACCAACCACTGCTGTACAGAGGCTCAGCGAATGACGGTTTCCACGAAGCCATTGGCGACACAATTGCCCTTTCAATTACGCCAAAATATTTGAAGCAAATTGGCTTGATTGACGAGATACCAGACGCATCAAACGATATCGGTATGTTGATGCAGGTAGCGCTTGATAAAATTGCCTTTATTCCATTTGGTCTAATGGTTGACCAGTGGCGCTGGAAAGTACTTGCAGGTGAAGTATCGCCAGAACAGTACAATGATTTATGGTGGGAACTACGAGAAAAGTATCAAGGTGTAATGGCGCCAGTAACACGCGATGCTGATGCTTTCGACCCAGGTGCAAAATACCACGTTCCTGCGAATGTACCGTATACGCGTTACTTCCTTGCGCATATTCTTCAATTCCAATTCCACAAAGCACTTTGTGATATTGCTGGTGATGAGGGCCCGCTTAACCGCTGCTCTATATATGGTAGTGAAGAAGCGGGTAAAGCGCTGAACGACATGCTTGAAATGGGCATGAGCCAGCCATGGCAAAATGCACTAGAAACGCTTACAGGTTCACCTGAAATGGATGCAAGCACAATTGCAGCTTACTTTGCTCCGCTTAAATCTTGGTTAGACGAACAAAATGCTACACGTCAATGTGGCTGGTAGTTGGCTGAGGCTGGTAAACTGCTACAATAGCTAAAACAAAGATAAGTTTAAAAACCTCGCTCTGGCGAGGTTTTTTTATTTTGTATCCCTAGTTTTTTCGTATTTGTTAGCGGCGTTGCAGATTTATGTCATCGAGCGAGACAATCGACATTTCATCGCAAAGTTTGATCGAATTAGCTTGTGCGCCATAACAATGGGTACATACAAATACAAGGAGGATATAATTATGGCAAACGTACTTGTCATTGGCGCATCAGGTCAAATTGGTAAACAGGCTACAGGTAAACTGCTAGAGGCAGGTCACCATGTAAAAGCACCTGTAAGATCACCAGATAAACTTAGTGATATCAATGATGCAAATCTCACCGTGATAGAACAAGACTTAGAAGAAGACTTTTCATCGCACTTTGACAATATCGATGTGGTTGTCTTTACTGCAGGTTCTGGCGGCAACACGGGCGCTGACAAAACCATTATGATAGACCTATGGGCTGCGCGAAATGCAATTAATTATGCTAAAGAAGCAAAGGTGCCAAAGTTTGTAATGGTTAGCTCTATTGGCGCTGATGATCCAGATGCTATTGACTCACCTATCAAGCCTTATCTTGTTGCTAAGCATATGGCAGACGAGCACCTCATTAATAGTGGTTTACACCATATCATTCTACGCCCCGGCACACTTTTAAACGAACCGGGTACTCACTTAGTCAGCACTGAAATGCCAACTAATAGAAGTGATGCGGTTATACCTCGTGAAGACGTGGCAACGGCCATTGTAGAAAGTGTTAATCATGCTGGTAGTGAAAACATTGTGACACACTTATTTAAAGGCGCTACACCAATATCAAATGCGTTCTAACGTTGCTCGTTTCACTTACTAAGAAAAAAGAAAGCCCCTCTTCAGGGGCTTTCTTTTAGCTATGCAACTGTTTTTAGTGGCGTGAGCATTAGGGAATGAGTGCCTGACACACCCAATTACCTTCGCTATTTTTCTCATGCCATTCTCTATTTTGAGGGTTACCGCGCAAATACAAGTAATCGACGGTTTCTATAGCAAGTAAGATCACGCAGAAGTGTTCCGGCGCATGTTTAAAATCGCCTTCAACTTGAAGCGCTGCGGAATCATGTCTTGGTGTTCCAGGCTCTCCCCAAAAGAACTGTTTTTTTCCTGCGTCAGACAATTTGTTCCACTGTTCGCGAACAAGCGCTTCGTCTTGTTGCGCCGTTAACACGGTGGCATTGCAGGTGAAACGATACTGCTCTCGCGTTTTCGAAAAGTACCAACACACCTGTGCTTGAGGGCGTTTTAATAGTTGTTGATATTTCTCAGAACGTGTATCGGATATCACGACAAGCTCGTTATTGTCTGTCAAACCCCGAAAAACCACGGTACGGCAATGGGGAAACCCGCTTTCATCCACACTAGCTAACTGCACATAGCGGCTTTCAGGCATGCTGCGCGTTTGATGTAAACTTTTAGTCAGTCCTTGTCTCCACTGCGGCATAGCGCGTCCCCTTCAGTATGTTGCTTCTATGCCGCTTGCTTTTTAGCAAGCGAGAACAAGTCGTAAAAGTTCTTAGTGGTTATTTGAGCAAGCTCTTTTACCGATACACCTTTTAGCTCAGCAATAAATTCTGCTACTTCCACAACATAACCGGGTTGATTCTGTTTGCCCCTATGCGGCACTGGTGCAAGCCAAGGTGAATCAGTTTCAATAAGCAAACGCTCAAGAGGAATAGCTTTCACCACGTCGCGCAGTTCATCCGCTGAATTAAAAGTCACAATACCTGATATTGAAATGTAGAAGTCCATTTCGATAGCGGCTTGTGCCATTTCTAGTGACTCGGTAAAACAATGAAGCACACCTTTGGTATGCGGTGCTTTATGCTCTTTTAGTAAGTTTATGGTGTCGTCACGTGCATCACGCGTGTGTATTATTAACGGCTTATTTGTTTCATTTGCCACTTTAATATGGTCAACAAACGACGTCAGCTGAACAGCCTTGCTCTCTGGGCTGTAAAAATAGTCTAATCCGGTTTCACCTATTGCAACCACTTCGTCTTGCTGTGCTTTCTCTAACAGCTCTTCATATGAACATGCATCGTCTTGATGAAGAGGATGAACACCACACGACACAGACACATCAGGGAAGTGTTTAACGGTTTCCAGCATACTGTCGTAATCGTTTACTGAAACACAAACACATAGAAAGTGTTCAACGCCTCGTGTACGGGCAAAATCTAATGTTTCTGCAAGCGCCTCTGGGCCCTGCTTTAAGCGGTCTAAATGACAATGAGAATCTACGAACAAAATGTACCTTTACTAATAACTTGATGCTAGTTAGTTAAAATAAAACACTAGCGTTGGAATTGTTTTAACAACCCAAACAACACCATAGACTTGTTAACACCTGGGTGTTGAAGCGTTTTTACCGCCTCTAAACACGCTGAATAACGCGTAAAGTCGCTGGGTTGTTGTTTTTGAATATAATCTTGTTGCGCAATTTGTTGGCACCATTGTGCAACTTGAATAGCGCTATCCTGCCACTTATTGGCTAACGTTTGTGCCTGAAAATCTGGCGAGCCGGCCAACAACGCTTGGAAACCGTCGCTGAAATCTCGGTAACTGAAGTCATCACCACCTTTCAATGCTTCCTCAACTCTCAAAGGCGCACCACCATAAGCCTTTAATAAAGCTTCACTGGCATCTTCTACGCCCTTTGAAGCCAAGTAGTTCACACTTTCCTGTGTAGACGGTAACGCCAGAATGTGCTTTTCACAGCGGCTCAGAATGGTGGGCATAAGCTTATTCATACTGTCGGTAATAAGCACTAAATACGTATTGTCTGTAGGCTCTTCCAAGGTTTTGAGTAACGCGTTTGCCGCCGCTTCAGTCATGGTATGAGCGTCGGGGATCAACAGTACTTTATTCCCGCTCATTTGTGCCGTACCGGAAAGTTTCGCTATGCCCTCACGTATTTTATCAACGCCTAGCTGCTTCTCGCTTTCTAAAATATGAAAATCAGGGTGATTTCCTGCCTGGCGCAAGTGACAACTTTGGCAAGCTTCACACGGTCCATTAACACTTGGCTGTTTGCAAAGTAAAGTGAAACTGAGCGACTGCGCCAATTGGTATTTTCCTATTCCACGCGGACCGCTTAATAACAAGCCATGATGAAGCTTTGCGTCTAGGTATCGCTGCATAAGCCCCGTGTATATATTAGAAAACCAAGGCAACATATTACGCAGTTGCCTCATTTTGGCTGCTTAAATACAACGTAATCTCATCTAAAACCGCTTTGTGTACGCTTTGCATATCTTGCATTGCACTTACTACTTTTATGCTGTCGTCTTGGCCTGCAAGTTCTAAATATCGCTCGCGGGTTCTCTCAAAAAATGCCAAACCAGCCTGCTCTATACGGTCTAACTCACCGCGGCCGCGCGCTCGCTCTAGCCCCACCGCGGGTTCAACATCAAGGTAAATCGTTAAATCGGGTTTGAACCCATTTAAGGCAATATCGCTTATGGCACGCATTGTTTGGGCACTTACTCCCCTGCCACCACCTTGGTAGGCTTGAGACGACAAGTCATGTCTATCGCCTACAACCCAAGCACCATTATCAAGCGCAGGTAAAATACGGTTGGTAAGCAGTTGAACACGGGCCGCATACATAAGAAGTAATTCGGTTTCTTCTGCCACATTTTCGTTCCAATCGTGTTTAACACAATCGCGAATGGCTTCTGCCATAGGTGTACCACCAGGCTCTCTGGTTTGCTCTACCTGCTTTCCTGCTGCTTGTAGTGTCTCTTTAATTAGGCCGATAACAGAACTTTTGCCTGCGCCTTCAAGACCTTCAACTACAATAAATTTTCCGCGCATAATAATTCTTTGTTCTCAATAATACGTAATAGTTCGCGATAACACGGTTTTGCCACAATATTATCGTGGTCTTCGCTAGCGTTTTAGCTGGTATTTTCTCACAGCTGCGTTGTGTGCTTCCAGTGTTGTCGAAAATTGGTGGCTGCCGTCGCCTTTGGCAACGAAATACACCTCATCTGTTTCCAGCGGTTGTAAAGCAGCCTTTATCGCCGCTTTACCCGCCATAGCAATAGGCGTGGGCGGAAGACCTTTTATAACATAGGTATTGTAGGGCGTTGGCGTGCGTAGGTGTTTACGGGTGATATTACCATCGAAATTATCGCCAATACCGTAGATTACCGTAGGGTCGGTTTGTAGTCTCATATTGCTATTAAGCCTGTTTACAAATACCCCAGCTATGCGATTTCTCTCTTCAGGTACAGCGGTTTCTTTTTCAATAATACTGGCCAGAATAAGCGCTTCGTAAGGCGTGTTTATTGGTAAATCTAAGGCACGTTGCTGCCACTGCTCATCAACGAAAGCGATAAGCGCTTCATGCGCTCGAGCCAATACAGCGCTGGCTTTCGTATTGTTGGTGAAGAAATACGTATCAGCTAAATACAAACCTTCATTGTGCTTAATCGCTTGGCAACACCAATCAGCGTTGGTAATTGTGGTTTGACGTAGTGTCTTGTTATCTATATCAAACTGGATGTTACTGTGTGCTTTTAACGTTTCTAACCACTGCTTGAGTGTAAGCCCCTCTACTAAACTAACACTGAACAAGTGTTCTTCGCCTTTGGTAAAACGTGTAAACACATCGACTAAAGAATCTCCTGGCGCAAGTGCGTAGGTGCCTGACTTTACCGATGTGTCGGTGGCAAAAAACTTAAGCCACACTTTTGCAACCATTGGTGGTATGTCTGAATAGGCTTGGTTGCGCAATTGCTTTACCGTGCGATAGGCATTACTGCCTTGCTCAATAACAAACAAAGACTCAGATTGTATCGACAGCGGAGCGTTTACTATTTTAGACAAATAAATAACGGCACATGCTGTACCGAATGCACTGGTAAAGACAAAGCCTAAAATTAGAAATAGAATTCGTTTCATTAAAGCGTCCTTGCCTGTTTATTCGCATTTAACAGTTTATGTAAATATTCTATCTCGGCGTGCTCAATAGCATATTTCACGGTAATGCTATCGTGAAATGTCACCGAACTAACGGGCATAATACCCATTAATGCGTTGGTAATAACCACAGCCTGAGCAGCTTTCAGCTGCTCAAGTGAATATTCGCCTACATTCAACGTTACATTGTCATTTAACAAGCCCTGTACCAAGCATTGCCTTACTACACCGTTTACACCACTTCCCTTCAAAGACGGTGTGTACCACGCCCCATTTGCAAAAAAGAAAAGGTTACCCGCGCTGGCCTCAATAAGGTTTTCGTTGGTATCACAAACAATAGCGTCGTCGGCGCCTGCTTCTTCAACTTCTCGCTTGATCAGCACTTGTTCAAGCCGGTTCATGTGTTTAATACCCGCAAGGACAGGCTGAATTGCTAACGCTGTATTTGCACTAATAGCGTTGATACCACGCTGCCGCATAGCGTCATAATGTTTCGGGTAGGCATGCACCGATAAGCGTACTAGAGAAGGCTGGGATTGATCACGGGCATAGCCTCTACCCGCTTCGCCACCTGAAATATGCACTTTTAACACGTATTGACCGTTATCTTGATGTTTATTTTTATCAGCATCATTTTCATGAACATCGTTTGTCAGGTCATCGACGTTTGGTCTTACCTTTTCGCGCTGTTCGGCAATAAAAGCAATTATTGCGCTTTGCAAGCGCTCTATGTCTATGTGGATATCTAGTGCAGAAGTGTCGTAAGACAGCCTTGAAAGATGCCAAGGCAAAAGCTCGGGAGTATGGTTTAAAACTCGAATTGTAGTAAAAACGCCATCACCATAATTATATGCTCTGTCACTTTGCAAAATGGGCGCGTCGCTGCTGACTATTTTCACTACCTAATAAAAAACCATACTAATCACAATGATTTTGAGTATACCAAGTTGCACGATGCAAACAAGAAAGGCAGCGAATTCGCTGCCTTTCTAATCAATTTAATGGCTTTTTACAGACGCTTGAATATAAGCGACCCGTTAGTGCCACCAAAACCAAACGAATTACAAAGCGCGTATTCTTCGCTAAACGGCTTAGCTTTGTTTGCAACAAAGTCCAAGTCGCAGCCTTCGCCTGGCTCGTCTAAGTTAATTGTTGGCGGTGCCATTTTGTCTCGTAACGCCAAAATGGTAAATATTGCTTCAACAGAACCTGCAGCACCTAAAAGGTGACCTGTCATCGACTTAGTAGAGCTAACGAGTAGCTTGTAAGCGTGCTCGTTAAATACGCGTTTTACCGCAGCAACTTCAGCTACATCACCTGCTGGAGTAGAAGTGCCATGGGCGTTTACATAACCAATATCAGTGGCATTTAGCTGCGCGTCATTAATAGCATTTTGCATAGACGCCGCCGCACCTTCGCCATCTTCTGGTGGTGAAGTCATATGGTACGCGTCGCCACTCATGCCAAAACCAACAAGCTCAGCATAAATGGTAGCACCACGTGCTTTTGCAGCTTCATACTCTTCTAGCATTACCACGCCAGCGCCCTCGCCCATAACAAAACCATCACGGTCTTTGTCCCATGGACGGCTTGCTGCCTGCGGATCATCATTTCTTGATGACAACGCACGCGCAGCGGCAAAGCCTGCAATACCTAAAGGAGTAATTGATGCCTCTGCACCGCCAGCTAGCATGGCGTCTGCATCGCCATAAGCGATGGTACGCGCAGCAATACCAATATTGTGAACGCCAGTTGTACACGCTGTTACTACATTTAAGTTAGGGCCTTTCAAACCTTCCATGATAGAAAGAAAGCCTGAAATCATATTGGTAATGGTAGATGGTACGAAGAAAGGAGAAACCCTTTTTGGGCCACTGTTCATCAGTTTGGTGTGATTTTGTTCAATCTGTTCTAAACCACCAATACCCGAACCTATAGCCAGTCCAACGCGGTGTGCGTTTTCCGGGGTAACGGTTAAACCAGAATCGGCCAGCGCTTGTTTACCAGCGGCAATACCCAACTGGATAAAGCGATCCATCTTCTTGGTTTCTTTCTTTTCGATGTATTCCTGCGGGTCAAAGTCGTTAATCTGACCTGCGAAACGGGTTGAATAGTTACTGCAATCGAAGTGAGTGATTTCACCAATGCCGCTCTCGCCTGCGAGCAATTTGCGCCATGTGTCTTCGCTATTAAGACCCAATGGTGAAAGCATTCCAAGACCAGTAACCACTACGCGACGTTTTGTCACAAAAAGTCCTCGCTTTGGAACTAAGGTAGGAGAAACAAAAACGGCTCTGTAGTAGAGCCGTTTTGTCGCTAATTAAGACTTATGCGTCTTTGTTAGCGTTGATGTAGTCAATTGCAGATTGAACTGTAGTAATTTTTTCTGCTTCTTCGTCAGGAATTTCAGTATCGAATTCTTCTTCCAAAGCCATTACTAGCTCAACTGTGTCAAGTGAATCAGCGCCTAAATCGTCAACGAATGAAGCTTCTGCTTTTACTTCTTCTTCTTTCACGCCAAGTTGTTCAATGATAATTTTCTTAACGCGATCTTCAATGTTACTCATAATTCTAGGTTTCCCTTAAACGTCACTAGATAATAAAGTTGCCGCTAGTTTATTTTGCAAGGTGAGCCCTTGCAAGCTCCAGTTTAAACAAATTTTCTGGTCAAACCAGCGACGTTCCAAATTCGTAAAATACTATTTTTACATCCAAGTTCGGGTAAATACCACCCCAAACTAAGGAAAATTCGCAATTTTTGCGAATTTACCCCATATACATTCCACCATTTACATGGATAGTTTCGCCTGTAATATAGGCAGCACCACTGCTCACTAAAAAGGCAACAGTGGCCGCAATTTCATCAGGTTCACCCAAACGGTTAGCCGGAATATCTTTGAAAATGGCTTCGCGTTGGTCGTCTGACAGTGCTTTTGTCATGTCAGTATCGATAAAACCTGGTGCAACAACGTTAATGGTAATGCCGCGTGATGCTACTTCACGAGCCATAGATTTAGAAAAACCAATAACGCCTGCTTTTGCAGCAGCGTAATTAGCCTGACCAGCGTTACCTGCGCTTCCTACTACTGAACCAATATTTACGATACGGCCAAAGCGCTTCTTCATCATTCCACGAAGTACCGCTTTTGAAAGGGTAAAAATTGATGTTAGGTTTGTGTCGATAATACTTTGCCATTCGTCATCTTTCATACGCATTAGCAAATTATCGCGGGTGATACCGGCATTATTCACCAAGATATCAATAGCACCAAACTCATCAGTGATAGCTTTAACCGCGTTGTCAACGCTTTCTTTGTCAGTAACGTTTAGTGCTAAGCCTTTTCCACCGAATTCGCTAAGATAGCTGCTAATTGCGTCTGCGCCATTTTCACTTGTTGCGGTACCAACAACTGTCGCACCTTGCTGTGCAAGCTGCGTCGCGATAGCCTTACCGATACCGCGACTCGCGCCTGTCACTAGCGCAATCTTACCGTCTAATTGACTCATTGCGTTTCCTTATTGTTTTAATGCTTCCACACCCTCAGGTGTATTAACTGCAAGAGACTCTAGGCCCTTATTAATACGTTTATTTAGCCCCGTTAATACTTTGCCAGGACCTATTTCAACAACACGCTCAACCCCAGCTGCCGCCAAGTACTCAACAGTGCGAGTCCATTGAACTGGACAATAAAGTTGTCTTACTAACGCATTCTTAATTGCGTCGCCTTGTGTCTCAATGGTCACATCGACATTATTAACGATGTTGATTGCAGGTTCGTGAACATTTAAAGAAGATAGCGCTTCTTCTAGCTTGTCTGCAGCAGGGCGCATTAGTTCACAGTGCGACGGAACACTTACCGCTAGCGGTAATGCTCGCTTAGCACCAGCCTCTTTACATGCATTGGCAGCTTGCTCTGCAGCATGTTTTTCACCTGCAATTACCACTTGTCCAGGTGAATTGAAGTTTACTGGGGCAACCACGTCGCCAGTCGCAATGGCTGTTTGTTGGCATATATCTGCTATGGCAGCATCGTCTAGGCCAATAATGGCGTACATGGCACCTGCTCCGGCTGGAACAGCTTCTTGCATGTATTTTCCGCGTGCTTCAACCAACTTAATCGCGTCGGCAAAGTCCATTGCGCCACCACATACCAAAGCAGAGTATTCACCCAAGCTATGACCTGCCAAATAACTTACTTCAATACCGTTTTCACGAATAACGCGCCAAATGGCCACACTTGCCGCAAGTAATGCAGGTTGCGTGATATGCGTTTCATTAATCTTACCCTCAGCATCGTTTTGAACGAGTTCCCAAAGGTCATAGCCCAATGCGTCAGACGCTTCTTTGAACGTCGCTTCTATAACAGGAGAGCTTTCTGCCAGCTCTTTTAGCATGCCCACACTTTGTGAGCCCTGCCCTGGAAATACACAGGCTGTCTTCGTCATGTAGATTCCTTATTATTTTTAATTGTTTTCTAGAAACAAAAGAACCAGTAGGTAAAATTGTATTAGTAGCGCACCAGTGCTGATGCCCACGCAAATCCACCGCCAAAGGCTTCTAGTAATAAATGCTGTCCGCGTTGTATTCTGCCGTCGCGAATAGCCGTATCTAACGCAGTTGGCACGGTCGCGGCAGACGTATTGCCATACTGCTCTAGTGTCATTACTACTTGATCTAATGACATATTAAGCTTTTTCGCGGTAGCTTTAATAATTCTAAAGTTTGCTTGGTGTGGTACTAACCAGTCAAGATCAGATTTTTGCATTCCGTTAGCGGCCAAGGTTTCTTCAACCACTTCCGACAGCTTAGTAACAGCCACTTTGAACACTTCGTTGCCACGCATTACGCCCCAGTTTTCGTGTACTGACTGTTCATCACCTCGGGTTGGATTACCTACGTATAACAAGTCGCCGTGCGACCCTGATGCATTGATATGCGTGGATAAAATTCCAGGCTCGTCACTGGCTTCTATGATGGTAGCGCCCGCGCCGTCACCGAATAAAATGACCATGGTGCGATCTTCAGGGTTAACCAAGCGACTTAAGCAATCGGTTCCAACAACAAGAATACGCTTGGCCATGCCAGACTTAATGTATTGGTCGGCCACGCTTAGCGCATAACAATAACCGGCACATGCCGCTGCAACATCAAATGCAGGAATGCCGTCTATATCTAAAATACGCTGAATTTCGCATGCTGTGCTGGGAAGCGCATAGCGACCACTCGTGGTTGCGCACACAATCATGTCGATAGATTTCGGGTCGATGCCAGCCATCTCGATGGCTTTTTTACTGGCTTCTGCACCCATGGTAGCAGCGGTTTCGTCTGCTCCAATAATGCGTCGTTCTTTTATCCCCGTACGATCAGTGATCCACTCATCACTGGTATCTACCATTACTTCTAAATCGGCGTTTGTACGTACTTCACTGGGATAATAGCTACCTGTTCCTATAAAGCGTGAATATTTGCTCAAAGCTGCTCCAACAATACCGTTTCTATCTTTGTTTTTATCTTTTCCGGTAAATGCATTTTCGCTTCTTTCATTGCTTGCACGATGGCGTAATAAAAGGCGTCTTTTTGTGCATTTCCATGACTCTTGATAACAATGCCGCGCAATCCTATCAGACTCGCACCGTTATACTGGTCGGGGTTCACGCTGTTATAGATAGATTTCAGTAATGGGAAAGCAATTTTCGCGAGTAATCGCGTGTAGAAATTTTTTTGTGACTGGCGTTTTACCTCGTTTATCACGAGTTTTGCTAAACCTTCACTAGACTTAAGCGCCACATTTCCAGTGAAGCCATCAGTAACAACCACATCAGCATGGTCGGTGAAAATATCATCACCTTCAACATATCCAATGTAATTAATACCTGGCGCGTCTTTAAATAGCTGGTCGGCAGATTTTACCTGCGCATTTCCTTTTATGTCTTCTTCACCAACGTTAAGCAGTGCTACTCGTGGCGATGCAATACCCGCAACTTCTTGTGCTAGTACCGAACCCATCACGCCATATTGAAACAATATCTCTGGCGTACAGTTAACATTCGCACCAAGGTCGAGCAGGAAGACATTATGATGGCCTGTTGTAGGCATCATATTAATCAGCGCTGGTCTATCAATACCTGAAAGGGTTTTCAATAAATAGAAAGACAGCGTTAGCAGCGCACCGGTATTCCCTGCGCTTACACATGCATTGGCATCGCCACTTTCAACAAGTTCGATAACCCGGCGCATGGACGAATCTTTTTTGTGTCTTAGTGCTGAGGTGGGTGCCTCTCCCATTTCCACTACTTGAGAGCAATGGTTAACAGTAACGCGGCTGCGCTCTGTTTCAGTAAGGCATTGAATTCCAGCATTGATAATTTGTTCATCGCCACAGAGTGTGAAATTCACATCGGGATGAAGTTGGATAGCTTTGATGGCTGCAGAAAGGATAACAGGGGGACCATGATCGCCCCCCATGATATCTAACGCGATGGTTAGTATAGACAAAATGTAGTCGCCGAATTAAGCGCCGATTACTTTCTTGCCTTTGTAATAACCGTCAGCGGTCACGTGGTGACGACGGTGAGTTTCGCCCGACGTTGAATCGACAGACAAAGTCGCGCCTGTCAATGCATCGTGTGAGCGACGCATACCGCGCTTAGAACGCGTTTTACGATTTTGTTGTACTGCCATAACTTACTCCTGGTCTCGCTTAAGTTCTTTCAAAACCGCGAAAGGGTTTTGTCGCTCCTGTTCCGGTTCAATCTTTCCAAACGACATATCGTCTTGCTTCACTGTACACTCCGACTCTGCATGAAGGGGCACAATTGGCAATGATAATAGTAGCTCGTCTTCAAAAATTTGAAGCAGATTAACTTCTCCGTGGTCGTTGACCTCTACCGGTTCATAAGCCTCGGGAATGATGTCGTCGCTTTCCTGCTCTTCTCCCTGCACTGGAGTAAAACAGAATTCCGTTTCCACGGGGTATTCGAGTTCACCATTACACCTTTGACAGATAAGTGTTACCTGCGTGGCTAAGTGGCCGTGAAAGACAGTAAGACCCTGCGCGTCTTTTTCGAACTGTACTTCTGCGTCCACATAATCACTGCATCGGACAACTGCCTCGCTCAATCGTTCCATATCCTTAGACGCAATCACGCCCCGATAGTCGGAACGTTTCATGGCACTTTTAGTCGGTTCAACCGAATGAGGGAGTTTCACTTTCTGCATAGGGCGCGCATGATATAGCGTCAACCCCTTTGTGTCAAAGCAAAATTGCGTTTAAACAGCGAATAAAACACTGTTCGTCAAAGGTAGTGATAATGTAACATTGCCCTATAAATGCAGAACCTGCAACATATTGATTTTCTATAAGGAGTTCTCGTGACTACTCTTGTGCTTGCATCCTCTTCTCAATATCGAAAAATGCTGTTAGCAAATATAGGCATAAACGTTGAGACTCACGCACCAGAAATTGATGAAACCCCCATGGTCAATGAACAGCCTACCGCCCTTTCTTTGCGCCTTGCCCAGCAAAAAGCTGAAAAAGTGGCACTTGAGCTAGGTGACGCCGCAGAGAACTGTATTATTATTGGCAGCGATCAGGTAGCACTTGTTGAAACTGAAAACGGCCCACGTTTACTCGGTAAACCAGGTTCTGAAGAAAACGCAGTAAATCAATTAAAGACCTGCAGAGGTAAGCAAGTTAACTTCTACACTGCACTTTGCCTTCATCAAGCATCAAGTGGAAAAACAGTTACTCAAGTTGACGAAACACGCGTATTCTTTCGTCACAACACCGATGAGGCACTAACGGCTTATGTAAAAAAAGAGAAGCCGTTAGACTGCGCAGGTAGTTTTAAAAGCGAAGGAATGGGCGTATTACTTTTCGATAAAATTGAAAGTCGTGATCCAAATAGTTTAATTGGGTTACCCATTATGTTGCTTAACGACCTTTTATCGACCCATTTCGATGTTGATTTATTAATGTTGGCCGCTAGCTAGTTGCTATAAAAAGAAAAGCTAAAGGTGCGGTGCAGTTAATATAATGAGGTGAGCACGATAAGACCAGCGTGGCGAGCCAAACACCTACAGCACTATTCAAATAGTGCTGCTTGTAGTTCCTTAATCGAATGAACCAGCGCAACTGGTTCAAGTACTTCTAAATGCACTTGAGCATGCACACCATACGACACCCCTATTCTATCCATGCCAATAGTTTTAGCCATTTGCATATCGTAGGTGGTGTCGCCAATCATTACCGCATCGCTGGCTTCGAACCCCAGCTCATCGAGTAGCTGCAACAACATATCGGGCGATGGTTTCGATTGTGCTTCATCAGCGGTACGTGACGCACTAAAAAAGAAACCGGTGTTTGTCTGTTTCCAAGCGCGATCTAGCCCTCTTCGTGCTTTGCCAGTAGCAACAGCTAGTGTGCAACCAGCCGTTTTCAAATTACTAAGTAGTTCCTCAACATCAGGAAACAGTGGGCAAGGTGTTACATCAACGCTAACAAATGCCTCTTTATAGGCTTGAACCAAACGATCGCCAAGTTCAGAGTCAGTAATCGAGAAAAGCTGCATAATAGCCGGCTTTAAGCTTATACCAATAATATGCCCTACTTCTTCATAAGTAGGTATTGGCATATCACATTGCTTTGCCGCAAGTTGCATGCAGTTCACAATTTTATCGGCAGAATCCATTAACGTGCCGTCCCAATCAAAAATAACCAGTTTGTATCGGGGTGATTTATTAGCCTCTGAAACGCTATTGTGACCTAATTGCATAACTACAACACGCTCAATGTTTTTGACAGCACATCATCAAGAGGTGCCGAAAAGGTAACACGCTCTTCAGTTGCAGGATGAAGCAAAGAAATACTGCGTGCATGCAAAAACAGCCTGTTTAACCCTTTGCCCTGCATTGCACTATCGAATTCAGTATCGCCGTATTTTGGATCGCAGGCTATTGGATGCCCAGCATGAAGGCAGTGAACTCGAATTTGATGCGTTCGTCCCGTAATGGGCGAAGCCTCCACAAGCGTAGCCCCCTCGAACCGTTCGAGAATACGGTAGCGCGTTTCAGAGGGTTTGCCATCGTCACTTACACTCACCATTCGCTCGCCCGACTGCAAAACATTCTTACGCAGAGGCGCTTTCACTTTAAAACGGTTTTCTGGCCAATCACCCGCTACCAGCGCATTATAACGCTTATCCATTTTGCCAGTGCGTAGCTGCTCGTGCATATGACGAAGCGCTGAACGCTTTTTAGCAATCAGAATACAACCAGAAGTGTCTCTATCTAATCGGTGCACCAGCTCCATAAATTTAGCATCGGGTCGAAGTGCACGAAGCCCTTCAATTAAGCCGAAACTTAAACCGCTACCACCGTGAACAGCCATACCAGAAGGTTTATTAATAACAAGGATGCGGTCGTCTTCAAACAAAATATGCGACTCTAGCGCTGCAATTTTTGCCAGTTTAGGTGAAGGTGCAGGCGCGCCTTCCGAGACTCTTACAGGCGGAATTCTAACGAGGTCGTCAGGTTGTAACTTGTATTCAGGTTTTACCCTGCCTTTATTCACACGTACTTCGCCTTTTCGCAAAATACGGTAAATCATGCTTTTCGGTACGCCTTTTAACTGAGTACGTAGAAAATTATCTATTCTTTGGCCGGCTAAGTCGGCCTCAATCGTTACAAAACGAACTTTTTGGGGAGCTTCATCTTTCATGCGCGCATTATACCCAATGCTAATTCTGCAATACACATAAAGTTTAAAATTGAGGAAAAATGATTGTTTAGCGGCATTTTTAAACAAGCTTTGTGTTTTTGAGCGGTTTAAAATAATTATTATTGAATATTTCCGTGACTCTCCTTGCTTAAATTCGGTATTTGATGCCATAATTATCGCCGTTTTTTACACGAAAATTTTCAGGTAGCAATAAGGGTCAAGAACGGTACAAAAACCAAAAGGCCAGTTACGTGAGTTGCATCGTGAAAAAATAGCAAGACCGATTAAACAACACGCATGGTCATGCGCTAGTTGTAAGATGCTTGTAAACAAAAAAGCGTGATTTAGATGTCGGTGGCATCAGCAATGAAAAACATTTTCATACCGACCGAGCTAGAGAGGCAACGACTACACTGCCGTAATAAAGCTGAATCAATGCTTGCGAACATAAAATAAGTTTGCCGTTTAGCTAACAGAATTAAATGACAATCAAGCGAAAGATAGTTTCGTTTGTAACAATGAATACAGTAACAAGGGCTTGTCGCTCCCGACATCCTAAACGCAGTGTGACATTGGCTTTTCGTATACACGAGCGCAGCAGTAATTGCGCCAGCATACTCAGCCTAAGCGCTTACTAAGTAAACACCAGCAAAACGCTGGTTTAAGTAGCAAAGTCACCCACCAAGGATAATGCGACGTTACAACAAGGTCCCCGTCCAGCCGTGAGGTTGCGCGGTGAGGGTTTGCACATGTCACTTTAATTTTGTGTCTTAACGGCTGTACTAAAACAGAGTTAGATACAATGAAAAGAATGTTAATTAATGCAACTCAGCAAGAAGAGTTGCGTGTTGCCCTTGTTGATGGGCAACGCCTGTACGATTTAGATATTGAAAGTCCAGGGCACGAGCAGAAGAAAGCCAATATCTACAAAGGCAAAATAACCCGCGTAGAGCCAAGTTTAGAAGCTGCTTTTGTTGACTACGGCGCAGAGCGTCACGGTTTCCTACCTCTTAAAGAAATTGCCCGCACCTACTTCCCCAAAGGTTACAAATTCGAAGGCCGCCCTAACATCAAAGATGTTATTAAAGAAGGCCAAGAAGTCATTGTTCAAATCGACAAAGAAGAGCGTGGCCAGAAAGGCGCTGCACTTACTACTTTCTTATCGTTAGCGGGTAGTTATCTTGTATTAATGCCAAACAATCCTCGCGCTGGCGGTATTTCACGTCGCATTGAAGGTGACGAAAGAACAGAACTAAAAGAATCACTTAGTAAGCTAGACCTGCCTGACGGCATGGGTCTTATTGTTCGTACTGCTGGCGTTGGGAAATCGTACGAAGAACTAGAGTGGGATTTAAAGGTTCTACTTAAGCATTGGGAAGCCATTTCTGATGTTGCAGAACAGCGCGAAGCGCCGTTCCTAATTCACCAAGAAAGTAACGTCATTGTTCGTGCAATTCGCGACTATCTACGTCGTGATATTGGTGAAATCCTTATCGACAAAACGAGCATTTATGAGCAAGCACTTCAGCACATTCAGCTAGTGCGCCCAGACTTTGCTAACCGCGTAAAATTATACCGCGGTGAAGTGCCTTTGTTCAGCCATTATCAAATTGAAAGTCAGATTGAGTCTGCGTTCCAACGTGAAGTTCGTCTTCCATCGGGTGGCTCAATTGTTATCGACCCTACAGAAGCACTTACGTCTATTGATATCAACTCTGCTCGTGCTACCAAAGGTGGCGATATTGAAGAGACTGCGCTTAACACCAACCTTGAAGCTGCTGACGAAATTGCACGTCAATTGCGTTTGCGTGATTTAGGTGGCTTGGTAGTTATCGACTTTATCGACATGACGCCTGTTCGCCATCAGCGCGAAGTTGAAAACAGAATGAAAGACGCGGTAAGAAGCGACCGTGCACGCGTTCAGTTAGGTCGCATCTCTCGCTTTGGCCTTCTTGAGATGTCACGCCAGCGCTTGAGACCTTCTTTGGGTGAGTCTGCACACATTGTATGCCCTCGCTGTTCTGGTCATGGCACCATTCGCGGTACGGAGTCTTTAGCACTGTCTATTCTTCGTATTCTTGAAGAAGAGAGTATTAAAGAAAACACTGGGCAGATTGAAGCGCAGCTTCCAGTGCCAGTTGCGACTTATCTTCTAAACGAGAAGCGTAAATCAATTCAGCTTCTAGAAAAACGCCACGGTGTTGACTTACTGTTAATTCCTAACGCAAACCTTGATACACCTCACTATCAAGTGCTTCGTCGTCGTCCGGATGACGTGGTATCAGAAGCAAGCTATGACGTTGAATTGATGCCAGCAGTAGAGGCTGAAACAGAAACCACAACTACAGCACCTGTTAAGCGTGAAGAGCCTGCATTGAAAGGTTTAGTGGCACCAACAGCAGCACCAGTGGTAGCGCCTAAAGAAGAAAAAGCACAAGCGGAAGATGGCCCTTCTCTGTTTGCGCGAATTGGTAAGTGGTTTAGCGATTTATTGAGCTCTGAAAGCGAAGAAGACAACAAGCAAAGCAAGAAGCAACAGTCTAATAACCGTGGCAAAAATGCGCGCAATCGCAACAACGACGACCGCCGCCGTAAGCCTCGTAATAAGAATAACCGCCGTAACAATCAGTCTTCACAAGGTAAAGACGGTGAGCAGCAAGACAACCGTAAGTCGCGCAACGAACAACGTTCTGAGCAAGACGACAAGCGTAATAACCGAGGCCGTAAGCAGCGTAACAAGCCTCAACAGCAACGCGATGAGCAGCAAAAGCCGAAGCACGAAAGTAATGATAACGATCAGCAGGAAAACCAAACGCAGAAGAAACGCGAGGTTGCTGAGCGTAGAAAACGTCGTGACAAACGTCGCAGTGTTCGTGTTAAGAAAGACGAAAACGGTCAAACTGTAACCGAGCAGCCGAAGCAAAAACCAAAGGCTTCGGAAGCGAAAAAAGAGGTTCAGAAAGGCAAAGCGCAAGAAACGTCAAAGTCTGAAGATCAAAACAACGTAAATACCGAAGTTGCAGCAGAAAACAAAGCTACTAAACCTGTAGCTATAAGTGTAGTTGATGTAAACGAAGCACCTGCACAAACAGATGATGTACAAAATGCGACAGAAGCTAATGTGAAAGAGGCAGACGTTACCCCAGTTGAGACTTCTGCTGTTAATACAACTAACGCAGACGTTGCTGACGCTAAAGATGCTAACGATGACGCAGCGAAAGCTGATGACGAAAACGGTCAAAAGCGTGAAGGTCGCGGTCGCTCGCGTCGTTCTCCACGTCACGTAAGAGCTGCAGGCCAACGCCGTAAGAAGGAAGCGCAACAGGGTGACAGCGCAGACGTTGCGCAAACTCAAGCAGAGCAACCAGGGCTACTTGAACCTGCGACAGGTGAAGGTAAAGAAGTAGACAATACAACGCCTAGCAACAATGCTCCTGTAGTTGAAGAAACTCAGGCGACTGAACCGGGCAAGCTTGAAGCTGCACCTGTGAAAGAAGCCGCTGAGAAAGAAGCCGAGCAAGCAGCTAAGAAGGTAGCGCCGAAAACAGCTAATGTTGAAGTTGTTCAAGATGAACTTCAATTTGATGCACCTGAGAGCGATTCAAATGAAAGCACCAGTGATGAAAGCTCAGATGAAGCTACACTTCAGACAGATGTAGAAAGCGCTGCTGATGTACCTGCTAATGTATCTGCTAATGAAGATGCAAATACAGCACCTGAAGTGGAAACCGAGGCATCATCGCAAAACGATGTGAAGCCAGAGCAAGTTGAGATTAACTTATCTGAACAAGCATCGGAAGAAGCTGTAAAGGCAGAAGACACGGCAACACAGCAAGAAGTTAAAGAAGATGGCGTTTCAGAAGCGCCTGCTACTGAAAAGGCCACTTCACAGGCTTCTGCACAGACTGTTGCGACATCTGCTGGTGAGATAAACTCAGCGCTTGCAGCAAGCGGTAAAGGGAAACGTCGCGCTTCACACCCTATGGCTCTGCCAGTTGAAGTTAACGATACGTTTGTTGATGTTGCGCTTACTGCCAAAAGCGACGAAGCTCGACCTGCTTTAGTAGTATCAGGTAAAACAGCTGCTATTGCTAAAGCTACGTCGAAAGCGTCGGCGCCAACTACACTTCCGACAAGTGTAGATAGCTAAAAGCCAAAGTCACGCTAAAAAAACGCCAAAACTTGAAAAGCCGCTTAACAGCGGCTTTTTTATTTGGGCATGATCCGTCAGTATATCCAGTGAACTGTACGGGGCGTAAGTAGGAGTTATTCAATGCGTGTTCAACAGCAGCATATAGACTGGCTTAAGAGGCTATGCAACGTAAACGTAACGTCTACAACGTTAATTCAAACGTTGTGGAGTGGTTACGGAGAATGTTTTAGAGCAACATTAGAACACTCTTCTGCACAAACATCACAGCTTAAGCTGCCTACCGCTGTGGTAGTAAAGTGTGCCAGCCCAGCCAATGCCACTAGCCATCCTAGAGGATGGAATAACAACACAGGCCACCAGCGTAAGTTGCAGTCTTTTATTATAGAGAAGGCATTTTATAAATACCTACAGCCACTCACCTCACCACAGTGTTACGTGCCACAGCATGTGGCTAGCGAATCTAATAACGGAAACACAATGCTTGTTATGGAAGACTTAGCAACTATTGGGTTTTCTCGTTGCGCATCGTCACTGTCTATTACGCAATCTGAAACCGTGCTGCAATGGCTAGCGGCTTTTCATGCGCAATTTCTTGTTAAGCGTGATGCAATACACACAAATGAGCTAGAAGTGTGGCAACAAGGTACCTATTGGCACTTAGCGACAAGAATGGATGAACTTGCTGCCATGCCCGACTGCGAACTAAAACATAAAGCGCATGAACTAGATAAAGCGTTGAATAATTGTAGTTATCAAACACTCGTGCATGGTGATGCAAAGGTTGCAAACTTCTGCTTTACCGAGAATTTTGAAAGCTGTGCAGCAGTGGACTTTCAATATGTTGGTTATGGCGTAGGAATAAAAGATGTGGCTTATTTTTTGGGCAGCGCACTAACAACTGATGAACAAACAACCTATTTGACACACCTATTAACGATATACTTTGAAACATTGAAAAACGCACTTCGCACCCGTAACACGCAATTGGAAAACCAGTCCCCTTCAACGCCAACGCCCTACCCGGTTTCGGTATTCTCTGAAAACGAAATAGCGGAAATCGAAAGGCAATGGCGTGGGTTATTTAGTTTTGCTTGCGCTGATTTTCACCGATTTTTATCGGGTTGGAGCCCTGGGCATTGGAAAATAGACCGCTTACTTCAAGAGCAAACTGCTATCGCACTTGCACAAGTGTAATGCGACAGGGTAGAAACTTAACCAATTCCAAGTACAAAGAATTGCATAACGTGCACTTTTCGCCGGCATTACACGTATTTAATATATTCTTTATGTCGTTCCGTAATGTTTATGTACAAACGCAAGTTATACCTATTTGGTCTGCTATCCACTTTTATTCTTCTTATTGCTCTTGCTAGCGCAGCCGTTTCTGCTCATCTAACGCGGGCAAACCTTAAACAAAGTCAGCTTGCACAATCGCTTCTTTCAGAGCATCAGCAGCTCTCTAGTATCTCGTACCGCCTGTTTAAACAGTTAACCGATGAGCTTATTTTTGGCAAAAATGCTAATCAGGCCAAAGTTCGAAACAAGCAACAGCAAATACAACAATCTCTTGTGCGTATAAAACAGTTCGAACTTGCCCAACGCGAAGCGCTTGGTATTGAAGCTACACAAGGCAGCGTAGAAGATACTGACGAGCTTGAGGCATTAATTGCCGAGATTGTGAACGAGTTTAGAGCCATTGCGCAAAGTAACGATTCAGCTCCACTGTATGAACAACAACGTTTGCAAACGTTGCTTGAATCGACGATTGATAATCAGTTTAGAGAAGCAATTAACTCGGCAGTAACTCGTCAAACCCGCGTGGTATCGAGGATTAATGCAAGTATTGAAACTCTTAATACCAGTATTGTGTGGTTTACTATTTGCCTTGGCATTATCACCTGCCCGTTTATTTTGCTTGGCTGTTTTTGGCTGTTTAACTCTCTTTATCAACCTTTGACGGTAATAAGAACAGGCACAGATGCCATTGCATCAGGCAATTATGACTACCGGCTTCCAGAAACCCTAGACGATGAATTTACCGACTTAGTGAAGGCGTTAAATTCTATGATCACAAGGCTGGCCGAACACGAAGACAAAGCCGATGCCTACAGAAAACAACTTGAGTTTGAAGTAGAAACCAGAACACGAGCGCTCAAAGAAGCCAACAGTAAACTCACGCAAATTGACGCTAAACGACGCCAATTTATGGCAGACGTAAGTCACGAGCTAAGAACACCGCTAACCATTATACGCGGCGAAGCGCAGGTAACGTTAAGACAACGTTCGGCAACTAACGAAATTTACCAAGAGACGTTAGAAACCGTGCTAGAACAAGCCATTAACCTAAGCAAACTTGTTGATGACCTATTACTTCTTGCTCGTGCAGAAATGCACGAGTTTACGCTAGACCTTGCAAAAACAAATCTGAAAACCCTGCTAGAACAGCAAACCTCAACATGGCAAAAAGTCACTAAGCCCCGAGAATTTAAACTTGAATGGGCAGTGAATCGCAATGTGATTGTATTTATCGATGAAGGACGCCTTTTACAAGCTCTCACTATTCTTATTGAAAATGCGCACAAGTATTCTCACGAAGGGCAGCCTATTACGCTAAAAGTGAGTTCAAATAACGACTGGGTTACGCTTTCAGTTATCGATATTGGCGATGGTATTTCATCTGGCGACCTAGAGCACGTGTTTGAACGCTTTGTACGACTTAAACGAAAAGGTGATGGAATGGGGCTTGGGCTATCCATTGCTAAAGCCATTGCTGAGGCCCATGGCGGAAAGCTTGAAGCACACTCCACCTTAGGAAAAGGCTCTGAATTTATGCTTGCTATTAAAGCATCGCCAGACAGTGAATAAAGAAAAAGATATCCCCTTTTATTGTTAATGAAGAAAACTTTTTTAGAAGAGACACAAGTAATGAAAATCCTGATTGCCGACGATGAAGCCCCTTTATTGCGATTCTTATCCAGAGGGTTAAGCGCAGAAGGCTATGAATGTGTGGAAGAAAGTGCGTTACATAACCTTGTTACTCGTATAAAGCAGGAAGCGCCCGCTATTGCTGTACTCGACCGCATGTTTGGTGACGAGGATAGCGTAGAGCTACTTTCGACAATTAAAGCTATGCCTAACGCACCTATGGTGCTTTTACTTACCGCCGTAGACGAAGTAAAAGAACGGGTTAACGGTTTAAAGTTAGGTGCTGACGACTATCTTTGTAAACCATTTGACTTTGATGAGTTACTTGCTCGAATTACAGCATTAAGTCGACGCGCGAATGTGATGGTAGAAACTCCAACACTTCAGGTTGGCCCACTTTCTATTGATGAAGAATCGCGAATTGTATGCTTAAACGAGGTAGAGCTAACGCTAACTAAGTTAGAATATGACATGCTTTATTACTTTGCTGAGAACGCCGAGAAGGTACTATCACGCGAACGTATTTTAAGTCGAGTTTGGCGAAGTCACAGCGATCCGCTTACTAATGTGGTTGATGTTTACATTAGCAGGTTACGTCAGAAACTAAGTGGTGCCAACGATATTGCTATTGAAACACTCAGAGGCAATGGCTATCGCCTAAGCACAAAAAAAGCCCAGCCTAATCATTAAGCTGGGCGCTGTGCATTGGCTACAAGTTTACACGCTTACTCTTAAAGCGCTGGTTTTTACGTGACTTGGGAATACCAGTAAAAAGCGCTTTAGAAGACCAACACGAAGGAACACACTGGGTACCGTATCGGTAACAGGAGTAGAGTGTACGTATTAACTCTGAAGAACGCTTTTCAGTAAGATTAAAGGAACATTAACGCAGCATTAAAACCTCTGCGCTCGGCTGCGCTTCATATCAATGTGAGGTATATCATCTTCTAGATACATGGTAGACGTAGATACAAAACCAAAACTTTTGTAAAACGCTTTCAAGTACTCTTGCGCGCCTATCTCTATGTCATGTGTTGGCCAAATTTTTTCGCAATGTGTTATCGCTTCGCGCATCAGTAGTTTGCCCAGGCCATCACCGCGATGGTTTTTTGCTGTGGCTACTCTTCCAATACTTGCAGAAGGATAACTTACACCAGGTGCGAGCAATCGCGCGCATGCCACAAGCTCATTGTCTTTGAAACCCATTAGATGATATGAGTCAGCGTGGCGGTCTTTCTCATCTAATTCGGGATACGCACAGTTTTGCTCTACAACAAATACGTCTACTCGCAGCTTCAACAACTCAAATAATTCGTTCGTGGTCAGTGTGTTAAACTGCTTTACTTGCCATGAAATCATGCTGCTCCAATTAAAAAAATGAACGTAATAACATAAAAGATTTGATATTGCCAAACCCCTTTTAAAATTCAAGAAATGTTTTATAAAGTGGGCGTAAATGCGACGTCTTACCTAAAATAAGCTGTCTGCAGATAGTGCATATAAATCCTCAATAGACTAGTAAAGATTACCTAAAACTAACCTTGGATCAGGATAGCGCTCTAACATTTTGGTAATGTCCTGTTGGCAAACAACACCCGGCATATCGCAAACATCAGGCTGCTCCGTACAAAGCTGTAAATGAAGATGTGGTGTCCACCCACCATTTTCATGCACATCACCCATCCAAGCAAACTCTTCACCTTTCGAAATTGCCCTACCCGGGGGATTATGTTCAAAGGACGCTTTACTTAAATGTCCGTAAAGCGCGTAGAATTTGTTCCCCTCAATCTGGTACTCAACGATGAGGGTGTAGCCATAGTCAAGCTCAAGGTGGTTATACTCGCGAGAAAAAACCACACCATCATCAAAACTATGAATGGGCGTATTTCTAGGCCCAAAAATATCAACACCGATGTGAATATTTCGTATTAATTCAGGATTATCTGCATTTTTAAATTGTTCAGCGTTATATATATCAGGTCGTAATTCATTGTATTTCCCTACGGCATACTCCTGTCCTTCAGGCATCACCATTGGCCCAGATGACAAGTCAAATACATGATAGTCAGAAGGTAGATGCACAACACGAGCAAACTCCCTTTTTTCAAAAAGTCGTATATCTAAACTACTCATAATATTCCTATTATATTTTCGTTTCTTAACTAATACCTATATTGAAGAAACGTTCGAAACGTCGATGTTAAATTTTTGCGACGTCGACGAAAAAAGAATTTGTGATCTGTCATAAACTTGCCTGTGCATTTCAGCACTTCACGTGTGACAGCGTAAGCATAAGTGCTGATACTGACACAAGAGTCAATCAGATACGGTATTGTCAAGGTTGAACCTACACTAGAAACTCGAGAGTAACTCAATATCATTACAGCTGTTAGCTGACAAAACGGAAACACAAGCAATATTATTTCTTCCGTTTCGTTTAACATGGTACAGCGCATCGTCAGCCTTTGCCAAAATGAAGCTCGGCACGTCGTCAATGCCAGTGTCATCAAATGTGGACAACACTTCCGCTACCCCAAAAGAGCAAGAAACTTGAAATTTTCTTCCTTTCACTTCGTACTCAGTATCGAGTATCTGGGCCCTTATACGCTCTATGAGCTTAGGCACATCGTTATGGGCATCGTGGTTATTAATCAAAATAACAAACTCATCTCCGCCTAACCGTGCAATGCAGTCCGAAGTCCTGATAGCTCCCTTTACAACCTTGGTGATGCCAGCGAGCACGCTGTCCCCTGTTTCGTGGCCATAAGTATCATTAACTTCCTTAAAATAGTCGATGTCGAATACGCATACTGCGACCGAAGAGAGCTGCCCACGAAACAAGAGATTAAAACTTTCCGTCATGCGAACATCGAGATAGCTACGGGAACACGCGTTTGTAACATGGTCAAACATTAGTTGAGTATTCAAATTTCTTTTAGCTTCATAAAGGCCATCAATATCTTTAATCAACAACCAAGCAATACAACATATAACGAAAAAAGACCCAGCCCATGTCAGCGGTGGAATATCTATAAATTGTAGCCCGGTAAGCATGTCTAAAACACCGGTGATGAGCCATACGATATTTGCAATTAACAGCAACAATACGGTTCCGCTTCCAACCTTTCCACGCTGCCGCTGTCGTTGAAAAACCTTTATAATGACAAAGACACTATACCCAGAAAGAATGAGAACCCATCCGCCCCATAGCTCAAAGAGAGGACCATAAACAAGTCCGGTATAATATTTTGACGTACTAAAGAGGGCACTACCCAAAAAATAGGCGTTTGGGAAGAGAGCGAAAAATGAAAAAACTACACATATGCAGTAGCTCCACCTCAAAAAAATAGGAGCTCGGTAATTAAAGAAAGCAAGATAAAAGTGCAGGCTCAACAAAAAGCTGAACATAGCTGATATAACCGTTATACGGTTGGTTATATTTAGCACAATAGGAAATTCAGCGGAATTGAGAAATATTGCAAACGCCCCAAAGAATACGGAATTGCTTAACGCTGATATTGCGAAGATGATGTAATTTTTTACTGCCTCTTGATGAAAACGAGTAATGCGGACGTAAAGTAATGTAAAAAACGCAGCAAGGAGCAGACTCAGGCTTGACGTGATAAACAACGGAAGCGACAAAAGGCTCACCATAACTAAGCTTCCTGACCAATATCTAAATACACCAAAAAAAAATATAGCTTAATATTTTTAAATTAAATATTTAAACTTTCTTATTCATTGATATGTTGACTGAACGTTTAAGATTTACCTCCATCTATATCCCAGTATTTTTCGCACCAGCTAAGCTTGAATTGGCGTACTTTTCATTTACACCACACACAACCTTTCTTTCGCTTTTCATCGACAATTTCGCTTCTCTTCAAATATATCTTCAAGTGTCATATTGCAGAAATCTATCCAACGAGTGACACAAAAATAAATCGATATTTCAACGGGCTATAGAAAAACTAAACTAAAGTTTACTCGCTCAAATTACGCACATTCCGCGAGACTACACTAACGTTTAGTTAGTGCTAGAACGTGTTCTAGGTTGTCACAACTAACAAAGTGGTCGATGTTATGCGTATTTGGTCTGTTGTTTTCATCGCATTATTCTCAGCAAACACTAGTTTCGCCAAGGACAAAGAAGAGCATCATTGGCAGGACACGCCTCATCATTTATCTGCGTTACTCGGTACAACCTATACAAGAACATGGGGGAATGCATTTACTGTAGGCATCGATTATGAATACAGAGTAAACGACTTTCTAGGTGTCGGTGTGGTTGCTGAATACGCAGGCGAAGACTTCGACGCCTATACGCTTATACTCGTTGCGGACTTGCATATTACCAACGCAGCCATCGTTCAGATTGGACCCGGCGTAGAATTCCATGGAAGCCATAAGATGGAAGTCGTACGCGTTGGTGCACTCTATGAAATGGAAATGTCTGGCTTTACGTTTTCACCTCAATTGCATTACGATTATCATCGTAATCACAAAAGCGCTTTAGTCGCGGGGTTCGCTATTGGTTTTTCTTTCTAGGTGTAAATTGTAACTAGCAGCTCACACTTTCAATAGGAAAAGTGCCCCACAATTACGCTATGGCACTCAAATAGCTAATTGATGTTATAGCGAGATACGTCGTTCTGAGCGCTTAAAGTGGTCGAATTAAGAACACCACCTGAAGACTCAATCATTCGCTTAGATGCTTCATTTTGTGAGTAACAATGCACGTGCAGTGTTTTATTAGGCGATTCTCCGATACCTTTTGTCTTTGCAATCTCACAGGTCCAACGTAGAAGCAAAGTACTAAGCCCCTTACCTCTAGCGCTTGGTCGAATGCCAAGCCCAACATGCCCGCCAACATGGGCAATCTGTTCATTTAATCGGTGGCGAAGGTTGCTCACACCAAGCAGTGTGTTTTCGCAGACCAACCAAAACGTTGAGCTTTCAACATAATCTTCGGGAATATCAATACCCTGTTTAAATTCGTTTAAGCGTCTTAAGTAGTCATTGAAATTACTGGCATCTAAATCTAAAACGAACGGGTAGCGCTCTTCATCTTTAAGTTCAGTGATATAGGTTCGAAAACTTTGCTCATAACGCAGAGAGGGCGTAACTAGTTTATAAGTTACACCTTCTTTCTCTAATTCCTTCAGCGTAATACTTTCCATGCTTAATACTTAAACGGTTACCAGGTTAAATCATCCGGAATTTCGTAATCGGCGTACCAGTCTTCTTCATTCTCGTCCACGCCATCATTGCCGCTCTTGTCTAAGTCGGCACGATACACAATTGACGACTCGTCGCGTTGAGCAATTTTGTCGGCTACAGGTGTAGGCACAAGTTCGTATGCATCATCTAGCAACACAACTGTTAGGCGCCCTTTTGTAACTTGTTTGTGCATGTCTTCACTCACATACATACGTTTTACTACGTTGTCGTGTGTGAAGTTAAGTACGGTATCGCCCTTACGCTCTTGCTTATTAACTGTTATTAACTGACGCACTTGTGCAGCTATTGAACGCTTCTCACGCTCTTGTTGCTGTAGTTGATTAAGCTCTCGAGAGCGGACTTTCTTTTCTTCAGCCGCTTGCTGAGCCGCTAATGTTGCCTCGTCAACAACAGGCTGTTTTTGCTTGTTTTTTTGCTTTTGTTTTTTTCTTTTATCGGCACGCGCTTGCTTGGCTGAAGACTTATCGGCTAAGCCAGCTTTTAGTAGTTGGTCCTGTAATGAGGCCATAGTATTTATCTCTACTATCTGAATTACGTTCTTGCGTATTGTAACGTGTTTGCTAAAGGGAAAAAAAGGTTTGATTGAAAGCAAAAAGCCCGAAAAAAATCGGGCTTTAAGATTACTAACATAAGCAGCTTATTTTGAAGCCAAAGTGCTCACGCTAATTTCCACTTGACTACTCTATGCAGCTACTTTTTCTTCGCTTTCGACTTAGCAGCAGGCTTTTTAGCAGCTTGTTCCTGCCACTTGCCGTTGTCATACCATGCAGACCACCCCGTCGCTTTACCGCTGTCATTTTCCGACATTACGTATTGCTGTTTGGTTTTTCTGCTGTATCGAACAATAGCCGCGTTTCCATCTGGATCTTTCTGCGGCGCATCCGCTAGGTAGTAAAACTTGGGCGAAATACGGTCTCTAAAGCGTGCTAACTCTTCCACCTTAGGTGCACGAGTCTCGCGAGATTTAGGGAAGTTATGCGCCGCTAAGAAAATACCAGAAGCACCATCACGTAACATAAAATGTGCGTCAGACTTTTCGCATGGAAGCTCTGGTAGATCTACCGGATCTTCTTTAGGTGGCGCAGCTTCACCGTTACGCAGCAGCTTACGTGTGTTTTTACATTCTTCGTTAGTGCAACCGAAATACTTGCCGAAACGGCCGTTTTTCAGTTCCATATCGCTGCCGCATTTGTCGCATTCAATAATAGGACCGTCATAGCCTTTAATCTTAAAGGTACCCGTCTCTAGAAGCGTGCCGTCACAGGTTGGTGTGTTACCACATACATGTAACTTGCGCGTTTCATCTACAAGATAGCTGTCCATCGCAGTGCCACACTTCGGGCAACGCTTTTTGGAACGAAGCGCTTCTGTCTCTAGCTCTTCCTCGTCATCTACTTTCACCACTTCGTCACCTGGTGTGAGGTTCATGGTGTTGGTACAGCGCTCTTTAGGCGGCAAATTATAGCCAGAACACCCTAAGAAGACGCCGGTTGACGCTGTGCGCACATTCATTTCACGGCCACATTTACCACATTCAACGCCAGCAGGCACTGCCTGATTTAGGCGCATTCCGCCCTCTTCAGGGTCTTTTTCAGCGTTCAGCAGCTTTCCGTAAAAACCGCTGTAAAATTCATTCAGAACGTCTTTCCAGTCTTTGTTACCTTCGGCGATATCATCAAGTTGTTGCTCCATGTTTGCCGTAAAGTCAAAGCTCATTAGGTCGTCAAAGTTTTCCATCAGACGGTCGTTAACAATTTCACCCATTTTTTCAGCGTAGAAACGTTTATTCTCTAAACGTACATAGCCGCGATCTTGAATGGTTGAAATGATGCTAGCGTAAGTTGACGGTCGGCCAATACCGCGCTTTTCAAGCTCTTTAACCAGCGACGCTTCGTTAAAGCGTGCAACAGGCTTAGTGAAATGTTGCTTAGGATCTAACGCTTTAAGACTAAGTACATCGCCTTGCTGCACGTCAGGAAGCATCAGCTCTTCGTCACCTTTCTTGCGCAACTGTGGCTGAACACGCGTCCAACCATCGAACTTAAGCACGCGACCTTTGGCTGTAAGCTCATAGTCGCCAGCTGCTACTCTAATTGTAGTGGCATCGTATTTCGCTGCAGTCATCTGACATGCCACAAACTGACGCCAAATAAGCTCATACAAACGCTGTGCGTCTCGCTCCATATCACCAAGGCTTGCCGAGCTTACGTTAACATTCGATGGACGAATGGCTTCGTGAGCTTCTTGTGCGCCCTCTTTGCTACCATAGCGAAGCGGTGAATCAGGTAAATATTTGTTACCGAAATTGTCAGCGATGTATGCGCGTGCACTTTCCACAGCTTCTTGGCTTAAATTCGTAGAGTCGGTTCGCATATAGGTAATGTAGCCCGCCTCATAAAGGCGCTGGGCCATCATCATTGTCTTTTTAACGCCAAAACCTAAACGGGTGCTTGCAGCCTGCTGCAACGTTGAAGTGATAAACGGCGCAGACGGACGGCTTTGCGTCGGCTTAGATTCGCGGCTCTCAACTGTGTAGCTAGCGCTCTCTAAATCACTTAACGCTTTGTCGGTTTCAGCCTTGTTTTTCGGCTTAAACGCACTTCCCTGATGCTTGGCAACTAGCATGCGCAACGCATCTTTTTGCTGGCTGGTTAAATCGGCATGTACGTCCCAAAACTCTTCTGGAACAAATGCCTTTATCTCGCGTTCACGCTCAACCACAAGGCGCACTGCTACCGACTGTACACGCCCTGCCGACAAACCTCTCGCAATTTTCTTCCACAGAAGTGGCGACACCATAAAGCCAACAACACGATCTAGGAATCGACGTGCTTGCTGCGCGTTTACACGAGAAATATTCAGCTCACCTGGGGCTGAAAACGCATCTTGGATCGCATTTTTAGTAATCTCGTTGAACACCACGCGTTGGTAAGTTTTACCTTTGGTGCCAAGCAGTTCTTGCAAGTGCCATGCGATAGCCTCTCCCTCGCGATCCAAATCGGTTGCGAGATAGATGGTGTCAGCATCTTTGGCTAACTTTTTAAGTTCGTTTACTACTTTTTCTTTGCCTTGTAGCACTTGGTAATGCGCTTTCCAGTCTTTTTCTGGATCAACACCCATTCGGTCTACAAGCTTTAAATATTCATGACGACGAAGGTACTCTTGCCTCTCATCATCACTTAATGTCTTGAGTTCTTTTGCCGGTTTTTTAGGCTCTACTTTGCCTAAAGCCTTCGTTGGAAGATCCCGTACGTGGCCAACCGAACTTTTTACGATAAAATTTTTGCCAAGATATTTATTTATCGTTTTCGCTTTGGCTGGTGATTCGACTATGACCAGTGATTTTGCCATATAATTGAACTAAACCTATTGATTTTTAATGACTATTTACGTCAAATTCCTGAATATGGAGCCCCATTGCACTATATATAGGGCGCTCGCTCTTTTTTAACATATATCTACAAAGTGAATGGAAAACAAGATCTTCTTCATACTTATTCTTCACACTGCTTCAAACGCGAGCAAAAACCGTACAAATATTAACCACCTCGATTGGCATTGCCTTTAAAAGCCGTATAATGCCAGCCATTCCAACCTTATATTGTGCTTTCGTAGAAGGGCGATTTGGGGATTAAAAAGTGCAACGGTTGCCCCTGCTGCTAACTGTGTAGCGTAGCGGTCAATCGAAAAAACACCAACAATGAGGGAAAGTATGAAGCAGTTTGAAGTGAATTTTGATGGTCTAGTTGGCCCTACCCATAACTATGCTGGTTTGTCATTCGGCAATGTTGCTTCACTTAACAATGCCAATGCAATTAGCAGTCCGAAACAAGCTGCAAAGCAAGGATTAGCAAAAGCAAAAGCGTTATCTGATATGGGAATGGTTCAAGGTGTCTTAGCACCGCAAGAGCGCCCAGATATTGCCGCCCTGCGTCGTTTAGGGTTCACAGGCTCTGATGCGCGTGTTTTAGAAAGCGCTGCAAAGCAGTCTCGCGAGATTTTCTTGGCATGTTGTTCTGCAAGTAGCATGTGGACAGCAAATGCCGCTACCGTGTCTCCTAGCGCCGATACCGCAGACGGTAGAGTACACTTTACGCCTGCTAATCTTACGAACAAGTTCCATCGCTCTCTTGAACCTCGCGTAACCGGAAACATCTTGCGCGGCACGTTTTCCAACGAGAAACACTTTGCCCATCACATGCACCTTCCCGATAATGAACATTTTGGTGATGAAGGCGCAGCTAACCACACACGCTTGTGCAGCAATTACGGGCAAGCTGGCGTAGAGCTGTTTGTTTATGGCCGCCACGCATTCGATACTAGCAAACCTGCACCAAAGAAATTCCCAGCACGACAAACACTTGAAGCATGCCAGGCAGTAGCCCGTTTGCATGGGTTAGACGATGACGGTGTGGTATACATGCAGCAAAATCCAGACGTTATTGACCAAGGTGTATTCCACAATGACGTTATTGCTGTTGGTAACCAAAACGTGCTGTTTTTCCACGAGCAAGCTTTCTACCAAAAAGAAGCTGGCTTGAAAGAGCTTCAAGCTAAATTTGGCGAAGAGCCACTTCACTTTATTGAGGTGCCTACCGATGAAGTGTCTGTGCTTGACGCGGTAAAAACCTACTTGTTTAACACGCAAATTATTACGCTACCTAGCGGTGATATGACAATTATTGCGCCAACAGAGTGTGAAGAGAACGACGCAGTTAAGCGCTACTTAGACAAACTAGTCACCCTTGGCACGCCAATAAAATCGGTAAACTACTTTGATGTAAAACAAAGCATGCGTAACGGTGGTGGCCCTGCGTGTTTGCGATTGCGCGTTGCAATGAACGACCAAGAGCTAGCTGCCGTTAATCAGAATACATTGATTAACGATACACAGTTTGAGCGCCTTAATGCATGGGTAGACAAGCATTACCGCGACCAATTAAGCGAAGATGATTTACGTGATCCGCAGCTTCTTATCGAGTCGCGCACGGCACTTGATGAACTTACGCAATTACTGAAACTTGGTTCGGTGTACCCGTTCCAGCAGGCATAGTTTACGCTTGTAAAACTTTGCTTTTATACACATGAAAAAGCCGGCTTATGCCGGCTTTTTGTTTAGCGTTTACTGCTAATGCAGCTATGCATTAGCAGTATGTAGCACTATGGAGTTACCAATGTACATTGATCAGTTACACCGAATGGGTTCGCAGGTGGTGCTGAGCCTTCATCATTCACATCATCTGCTAATATCCCTAAGCTGTAATCCATAGACGCTTGCGCTTCACTGCCTGTAGACTGACCAAACACTGTAACAACGATGTCGTACCAAACCGCATAGCTTTTCGGATAGCGATACTCTAGTTCGGCATAACCATTTTCATCTGTTACTGAACCGTTCGCGAAAGTTAATGTACCAATCAGTCCTGGAGTAAGTTCACCATCCCCGTTAGTGTCCTCATCACGAGGAGTGGTGTCCAAAATACCGTTGTCGTTTACATCTTCGTTTTCACAGTTTTGATTCACTACAGGAACCCATAGGTCTGCAACATCATCAAAAGCCCAGAACCCTGTACGATACTCACCGCCTCTATTGAATTTTACTGGCGCAATGGATGCAGTAAGATCAACACCACTAACAGGCTGGCCGGCGGAATCAGAGACAAATACTCCGAAACGCTTGAGATAACTGGTAGAATTAAGGTTTTCTATTTCATTTCCAGTTCCGATCGAAATATCAAACGCTCTCGCGCCCACTGTCAGAATAACTTGATCATCAATTGCTGTGTCGTCAGCCACGAAAGCTGTAATCACAACAGATTCTGGTGTAGACACCGAGCCAGACGTAAATACCGTTGTTGCTATACCTTTACTGTCGGTGGTAGCTTGTGATGGTGATACAAAGCCCGTTGATACATCTGATACGGTAAAGTTAACTACACTATTTTTAACAAGGTTACCGTCTTCGTCGCGCACCACAGCACTTATTGTGCTAGTTTGACCGTCTGGCCCTAGCAAATCAGGTGACGCGTCGGCAATCAAGGTGTGTGGTGTCGTAGCAATAAACTCTACCTGCGTTAGTGCTGAAACCAATACCGCACCACTGCCGTCAGAGGCTGTTGCGGTTATTGACGAAATGCCCGCATTCGTTGAGCTTAGATCTATGCTTGCCTGGCCGTTTGCATCGGTAGTCACCGTAGCATTGCCAGCAATTTCGCCACGTGACACACTAAACGTAACGTCTTGGCCGACAACCGCAGCATTATTTTGTCGCCATTCAACGGTAATGGTTTGAGACTGATTTACCGGAATTTCTGCTGTTGGAAGATTAACGAAATTAAACTCGTCTTGCTGCACTTGTACCGTAAACGTCGACTCAGCGTTTAGCGCAGACGCGGTGATGGTATTTTCGCCTGACGCCGTTGCTGTATAAGTTACCGTCGCTTGACCGTTGGCACCTGTATTAACCGTGTTCGCACTTAGCGTTCCATTTGAAGCAGAGAGCGTAACGTCTTGGTTAAGAATAGAAGTACCGTCTGAGTCTTGCACCCTTACAGTGTAGTCAACGCTATCATTTAAAATAACCGACGATGCACCGTTAATAGTAACCTCTGTACCCGCAATAGTAATTTGAACGGTTTCCGTCAGCGCGCCTGCTGATGATGTAATGGTTATTGTGCGGTTAGACGCATCATTACGAGACGTTAAAATAGCGCGAGCAGTGCCATCCGCTGCGGTTTGTGGCTGCGTAAGTTGAAGCTCTACACCGTCACCAGAAGCCGCTGAAAAGCTCACATCTACACCTTCCATAAGCACGCTTTGTTCATTTTTCACTAGCGCTATGAGTTCTACTTCATCGCTTCCGCTAGAAGCAAGCTGAATACTATTAGCAAAGAGTTCTAGTGATGCTGGCTGCGCACTCACCGCAGTGCTGCCCGCAGAGCTAAACGTTGTAGTTGCGCTTTCGCCCGACCCCAACGTCGCCGTTACTTCACCATCACCCGAAAGCGAACCTACCGACATTGTTATCGTAGCAATACCATCAGCGTTCGTAGATGCAGTGCCAGTGTCGTTTGAGAACACTGCCAATTCATCATTACTGAGCGTAAAGGTAAGTAATGCATTCGACTGTGGTTCACCCTGCGCATTAGTAACCATTGCTAGTGCAGTTAACTCGTTATTGGCGGTTAAATTGCTATCTGCTTCACCACTTGAGTTCTGCAATTGCAAAGAAACGCTAATAGTTTCATCAGTAGTGCTGGTAGCGGTGGCATTGAAAGTTACTCGCCCCGTTTCACCTGTACTAAGGCTGGCGGTAATCTCGCCAGCTCCCGATGCGGTCCTGGCGTTTATACCCAGTCGTGCTACACCGTCTGCATTCGTGCTTGCAGTTCCTGTATCGTTTGCAAACTCTGCTAATTCATCGTTGCTAAGGGAAAATGTAAGAAGTGCGTTGGCGTGCGCATCACCATTTTGGTCTGTTACGTTTGCCACAATAACAAGGCTATTGTCTTGAGTAAGGTTATTATCGCTTACACCACTGGCGTTTTCCAGTGTGAGGGAAATGGTATAGGTTGTCGTCGGATCAGGTGCCGGTGTGCCACCACCGCCATTATCGACTTCTTCTCTAGAGACAGAGCCGCCTCCTCCGCATGCAGTTAGCATGAATAATGCACTAATTAGGCTTAGCGTTTTCGCGAATGTCGACATAATTCGTTCCTGAACCTCTTTTATTGACAATTGCGTCGTTTTTTATGTTTAAAAATCAACTGAATCTGGCAAACTACGGGTGATTAAAAAATATAATAATGCACAGGAAACATTCATGTCTTCATCTGCACATAAGTATAGCTTAACCGCTCGTATCTTTATCGGCATGGCAGCCGGTATCTTGACTGGTGTCTTTCTCCAATTCTTGTTTGATGATAGCGGAGATTTCACTTTTTCGGTATTCGGTTTAGAGCTATCAACGTATAACATTCTTGTTGAAGGTATATTTTCAACCCTCGGACAGATATTCATTGCCAGCTTGAAAATGCTTGTGGTGCCTTTAGTGTTCGTGTCGTTAATATGCGGTACAAGCACCCTTTCAGATCCAAGTAAACTTGGACGCCTTGGCGCTAAGTCGGTTGGTTTGTATGTTGTCACAACGGCTATTGCTATTACACTGGCTATGAGTATAGCTTTAATAGTCTCTCCTGGTGACGGCTTAAATCTGGCCACCGAAACCACTTATCAGGCTAAAGAGGCGCCTAGTCTTTCTGACGTTATTGTTAACATGTTCCCAAGTAATCCCATCAATTCGATGGCTCAAGGCAACATGCTGCAAATTATTGTTTTTGCCGTATTGTTTGGTATTGCCATGGCAATGACAGGCGATGCTGGAAAGCGCCTAACCGCTATCTTCGAAGACATCAACACCGTTATTATGCGTCTGGTTACCATAATCATGAATTTAGCGCCATACGGCGTATTCGTGCTAATGGCGAAGCTATTCTCAACAATAGGTGGCGACACAATTCTTAGCTTGGCGAAATATTTCTTCTTAGTATTCGGCGTATTATTGCTACATGGCTTAGTGACGTACTCGGTATTACTTAAAGTATTATCGGGCTTAAACCCGCTTATTTTGCTGAAGAAAATGCGCGACGCAGCACTGTTTGCTTTTAGTACATCAAGCAGTAGCGCTACCCTGCCTGTTACTATGGAAACCGCGAAAAATAAACTTGGCGTAGGTAACTCGGTTTCATCGTTCACGCTGCCTCTTGGCGCCACAATTAATATGGACGGTACGGCCATTATGCAGGGTGTGGCTACCGTATTTATTGCTCAGGTTTACGCTGTTGATTTAAGCCTTGGCGATTACATGATGGTTGTACTTACCGCAACGCTTGCCTCTATCGGAACTGCTGGCGTACCCGGTGTAGGCCTTATTATGCTGGCCATGGTTTTGCAGCAAGTGAACCTACCTGTTGAAGGCATTGCGCTTATTATTGGTGTAGACCGCTTGTTAGATATGACCCGCACCGCGGTAAACATTACTGGCGATTGCATGGTGTCTTGCGTTGTAGCAAAAAGTGAAGGTGCGCTTGATGAGAGCATCTTTAACGACCCTAATGCTGGCGAGAAACAAGAAGATGTCGATTTTAAACACTTCGATAGAAACAGCTAATACCTGAACGCCCAAGCACAAACGACAATAAAAGATAATAAAAAAGGTAGCATGTGCTACCTTTTTTGTTTCGTGTTTATCATGTTTGTAGGAATGAAAAACTAGACTTCCTTCGTGTCTAGAGAGAAAACTCTCATCAGTGCAACGCAGATGACGGTGCTATTTTTGCAGCTTTATGCGCAGGATAAAGGGTTGCAGCCACACTTAATAACAAAGCAACAACAGCGGTTAACACCACGTCTTGTACGTAAAGCTCAGACGGTAAGAAGTCAATAAAATAGATGTCGCCTGACAATACCTCTATACCTAGCAAATGCTCAATAAAACGCACAATGTCTGACAAGTTAGGCGCTACTAGTAATGCAAGCGCAACGCCGGTTGATACACCCACTACGCCGTTAATTAAGCCCTGGTACACAAACGCTTTGCGGATAAGTCCATCTGTAGCTCCCATCGTTTTTAAAATGGCAATAGCCGCCTGCTTTTCGCGCACTGCCATAACCAACGAAGAAACAATGTTGAAACAGGCCACGGCAATAACCAAAGTAAGCGCAATATAAACGACTACTCTTACAAGCTGTATGTCGTTGTATAGGTGTCCCTGTGTTCTTGTCCAATCCGACATATATACTGCTTGCGGGAAGCTATACCCTATTTCACGCATTAAGGCGTTTGCCTCAAAGGGGTTATTGAAAGTAAATTGAATACCTTGCGCATCGCTTGCTAGTTTTAACGCCTCAGTTGCCTTTGTAAGGTGCATAACACCAAGCTGATTATCCAGCTCGCCACCTACTGATAACACCCCTACTACGGTGAGTGAAATAGTACTAGGTGCTTTAAACGTTAAGTCGCTGGTTCGCTGTGGGATCAGTGCTTGTACTACATCGCCTTTTATTAGCCCGAGCTTTTCGGCAATACCTTCACCAATGAGTAAACCATCAGGCATGGTTTGCAATGCCTGCCAGTCTTCATTACTTACGCTGTTTTCAAATACATTAGTTGTTGCTTCGATAGGAAGCCCTGTAATGCTAATGGCTTTAAGCGTACCTTTGAATTGAAGCATGCCCGTAAGCTTTGTATAAGGCGTTACCTGCTTTATTCGTTCGTCTTGTCGAAACCGATAAAGCTGTGCGTCAAGATTATCAATACCACGCTGATCAACACTGAATAGTTCACCGTGCGGCACTACACTTAAAATGCGCCCGGTAAGCTCGCGTTCAAAGCCGTTCATTACACTTAGCAGCACAATAAGCACAAAACAGCCCAAACCAATGCCAACAGTTGACGACATGGAAATAAACGAAATGAAGCGCTGCTGGGTTCTAGCCTTACGAAAGCGATTAGCGAGTTCAAAAGCCAGCATTACACTTTTGCCTCTTGTACAGACTGCTCTGATATAGACTTTGGGGAGTCAGGCTGAGAAGAGTCAGACTGTACAAGCTGTCCATCTTTAATTCTCAGTACGCGATCCATCTGATTTGCCAATGCAATATCGTGAGTTACCACAACAAACGCGGTATTCTTCTTCTCACTTAGCTGGGTAAGTAACTGATAAATTTGCTTGCCTGTGGTGTCGTCCAAATTACCGGTTGGTTCATCGGCTAGAACTACCGAAGGCTCTGTTACCAATGCTCTTGCGATAGCAACTCTCTGCCTTTCCCCACCAGACATCGCCGATGGTAAATGAGACGCTCGGTGCGATAAGCCCACCTCGTTCAGCATTTTTTTGGCTTTGTCCTCTGCTTTTTTTTGCGACAAACCACGAATTCTTAGCGGCATGGCTACATTTTCAAGGGCGGTAAATTCACCGAGCAAATGATGAAATTGGTAAATAAACCCCATTTCGTCATTGCGAAGTTTGGCTAGTTTGGTGGCGCTTAATGAATGAATGGCGTTGCCGTTAAATTCGACTTCCCCAAATGTTGGAGCATCTAGCCCACCAAGAATATGAAGCAGCGTGCTTTTTCCAGAACCAGAACTTCCTAAAATAGCAACGTGCTCACCAGGCTTAATAGCGAGTGATACGTCGTGAAGAACCTGAGTTTTATTGGTGCAATCAAAGTATGTTTTGTGGATATTGCGGCAAAGTAGCACATCCTGCATGCGAATTTTCTTCTCTTTTATCCAAATGGTGCATGGTAGCGTTAAACACTACCAACACCAAAAGAAAATTTACAGTTATTAACGGGTTATTTATGCTCTGAGGCTGTGCTTAAAACGCTATCTCCAAGCGACTCGATAGTTTGAGGTTTTCCATATAGCCAGCCTTGGCCAAAACCAATAGTAAGCCCCTGTAATTGTTTGCTTTGGTCTAGGTTTTCAACACCTTCAGCAATAAGGCTTACGTCAAGCCCTTCTGCAATACTTACAATATGTGGAATTAATGACGAGCGAATACTGTTATCTTCCATTTCCATTACAAAGCTGCGGTCAATTTTCAAATAATCACAGTTTAAACTTTTCAGCTGGCTTAAATTTGAATAACCAACACCAAAATCGTCAATTGCAAACAAAAACCCTTTTCTTTTCAGCGTTTTGATATGCCTCACTGCACTTTGCGTGGCAATTTGCTCGTCTTCGGTAATTTCCAAAACTAACTTAAACTCTTTCTCATTCATGTTTTGGACGAAATCAAGATCTAAGCTTTCATCTTGTGTAAAATCTGAGGGAAACAGGTTAAACGATACCTTAAAGCCTTCAGGAATGGCGTCGTTCTCATTAAGTTCTCTCATTGCCGTTGTAATCATATCGACAGTGAACTCCCACGTTTTACCTTGCTTTTTAATTTGGGGAATAAACTGGTCTGGATAAATAGGGCCGTAATCATCTTCAAAGCGGCTTAGCACTTCGCAACCAATAACTTCACCGGTTTTAAGATCGACAAAGGGTTGGTATAGGCAGTAAAATTTGTGGTTTTTCAAACCATTAGAAATGCGCGCATACATGGACCGGCGTCTTCTTAAATAATTAAATACCATCATGTGGGTAAGTACTGCGGTCATCACCATTACGCAGATAAACAAAATAAGCTTGCCCATGTGAAGGTCAATTACGCGAGTACTATCAGAGCGTACTTTTAAACACGTGTCAGAATAACGACCATCACACATTACGAATTCAAGCGAGAAAAATCCGTCGCTTTTTAACACGTCTTCTTTTGTTTTGCTTCGGTCGACCAAAGCTGGGTTTCCTGCGATGTGATAAATCTGATCACCGTTGTAAAACAATTGCCAGTCTTGCGTAAAGCTGTAACCAATTACACCGTCCATATCAAGAACCGCGTTATATTTACCGCGTTTTGCAATGGTACCCGTTGCCTGTTTATCGAAAAGTTTTAAAGGTGTATTTATCCAAAATTCGTCGCCAAGCGCGGTGTAAAAATCGGGCTTAACAGCCTCAAACGGAACCTCTAATACGCCTAAATAAGTACTGCATTTCAGCCTACCATTTTCATAAAAACCAATTTCTTTGACAAAACGTGAACGGAACAGTGTTTTGCGCATTTCAGCAAGATTTTCTTCTGTGCAGGTCTCATACGGAAGCGTATTAAGATAATCTAACGTTATTTCAGCATCCCTGAATACCAAACGCACATTATTGAGAATTTCTTCAGCTCGAGTTTCTTCTTGGTTGCGCACCAGCGTAAACATGACTGAAGCTAATATGGATGATAGCGTTAAAACGCAAACGATGGTGAAAGCAATAGCTTTCGCGCTGTCTATGGTTATATGTTTTTGTTCTGTTTCTGACATAGTTTGTTCTGTACCGCATACACTTCGTATAGCAAAAGCGTAGTACAAAACGCGAAGAAAGCGATAAAACGTAACAAACAACAAACGGTGCTTTGTTAGTTCTTTTAAAGTGTTGAAGATTTTGCCCGGAAGGGCGAATGACTAAAGCATGAAATGGCGGAGCGGACGGGACTCGAACCCGCGACCCCCGGCGTGACAGGCCGGTATTCTAACCAACTGAACTACCGCTCCGCAGAATGGGATGCGCGCTTTTTTCGATTAATGGCGGAGCGGACGGGACTCGAACCCGCGACCCCCGGCGTGACAGGCCGGTATTCTAACCAACTGAACTACCGCTCCACATAATCGAGATTGCGCTATATAACTAAATGGCGGAGCGGACGGGACTCGAACCCGCGACCCCCGGCGTGACAGGCCGGTATTCTAACCAACTGAACTACCGCTCCGAAGCCTTTTAGTTATAGCATTGAGAGAGTGGCGGAGCGGACGGGACTCGAACCCGCGACCCCCGGCGTGACAGGCCGGTATTCTAACCAACTGAACTACCGCTCCACATCTTCAATGTTATCAGTAAGTTGACTTGGCTTGTTGTTGCCCTGTCCCCTGACTGCGGCGCAGATAATACGTATTCCCCCATGTGGAGTCAACGCTTTTTATTAATAAAATTGTCATCTGCGGTTTGTTTGCCTGTAATTTAGGCATTGTGTCGAAATAAAATCCAATATGTGTGAATACACTGCGTTGTTAAGGGCTGTATACAGTTATTGCTACGCTATTCATCATTATTTTAATCGTCACTATTTTTCTCTTCGGCCTTTTTCTTTTTAAACAAGCCTAATAGTTTCTTAATGCCCTTTGGCTCATTATCCATAGTGAGTTTATCTTCTGACGAATTAAATGAAGCAGATACAGCCGCTGTATTTGTGCTCTTTGCTTTTCGTTTTCTTAATACAATGATAACTACAGCGGTCAAAACACCAATTAATACAATAGAGCCATTAATTGCAACAAGCAGCAACGTAAGGGTTTCATCATCAATGTCATCTTGTTTTGCCATTGCAACATCAGTGGGCGGTTCCATAGACGATGCTATGCTTGCTTCAAGATCATTCTCTGGCATAACCTCTGTTGCATTTGCAGCATCAATGGGTTCTTCCTGCTGAGCTTCAGGCGATCGCGCTAAAAAAGTGTATTCAGGTACATCAAGAATGAAATCACGCCCATCAACTGTTGTACCATAAGCAGTAAGTTTTACTCGAAAAGTTCCCTCTTCATAAGACACGACTAAGTGCTCGCGAGCCTCACTACCGCCTTCAGTAAGCGAGAAATTTTGAATATCGCTGTTAGGAAAGCGCACTTTACCATCGATAAGTAACGACTCTATATCAACTAACTCACGGTCGACATCAATAATTACCTTGTGATATCCCTCACCATCGTCGATGACAACATCTATCTTCACTGGGTTTTGGTGAAGAATGATGGGCTCACCAACTTGTTCACGGGTATACATAGGTGTGGTAACCCTAAAAATCGGCTTCCACTCTCCCGACGCAACTTTTAAATTAAATTGTCCGGTGAAAACACCGTCCCCCGGTCGTTCATCCATACCGCGGCCGTTGTCTTCAAATGTCGCTATTGCCTCAATCCCTGCGCCGAAGTTGTTGTAATTGGGATTGTTGGTACTAATGAGTTCAATGTCTAAATCGACAACGTCACGAAACTGCTTGTTCTCTATGGGCTTGCCATCGTTAGTAAGATACGCAGTAGACTTTAAAATCTCGCCCGCAAAAACAAGGTTCGGTAAAGGTTCGGCATGCAGCTGAACATCTGACAACACCATTATTCTGCTTTCTGGCAGCACCTGACCAACAGCTTGCCAAGGCCCGGGTACTGGGTTCTTAATGGTGATCATGTCGAAGGTGTCAGCGTCGAACCACTTTATTTTTTCTTCATCTAGACGCCCTTGGAAGATTTTTGACCCATCAGGTCTCACAAGAACAACTGGCGCAGAGCCATACTCCCTAAAGAAAACCATTGTGACTTCATCAACGTTGTAATCTATGCGAAAGCGATTTCGAAGTAGTTCAATAGAATTAGTGTATTCATCACCTAAACGTGAAAGGGGTGACGGTGAAGAGACTTCTTTTTGTTCGTCAGCACCTGTTACCGCACTGTCGGTAACCTGGCGTGCTATATCTCGCTCTTCAAACTGTGATTGCGCGACAGCAGCCGTTTGTATCAGCGTAAAAAGTAATAGAAAGCCAAAAACCTTATTTATCACGCTAGATAGCTCCTGCCATTATCAAAAATTTAGTTATTTTAAAGATGCGAAATAGTGGCGATTATTTTGCCCAACAAATGTATTTATGACGCATCAACGTCCTGCGGGCGCCATAAACACTTACCACCCGCGTTTTGCACAATGTCTAAACGCGCTTCATGCTGTTCTAACTCATCGGCGCTTGCCTTGATAACCTTTAATTTATTTCCTGTGCGGTTGAGGCGTCTTATTGCCGTTGCATCTGCATCGCCACTGCCACTTGAGGCCAATTTCAGCTTAGTCTGACCACCTGTCATTAACAGGTAAACATCGGCTAGGATCTCAGCATCCAGTAATGCGCCGTGAAGCGTACGGTGGCTATTATCAATACCATAGCGTTTACACAACGCATCAAGGTTATTTTTCTGCCCCGGGTGCATTTGCCTTGCAAGTACTAGCGTGTCTAACACGTCACACATATTGCTAGTTACTACACCAGAGGTTTTAGGCTCCATATTGAACTCATGGTCCATAAAGCCCACATCGAACGGTGCATTATGAATGACGAGCTGTGCGCCTTTGATAAAGCTTACGAACTCTTGCGCAACTTGCGAAAACGTGGGTTTATCCGCAAGAAACTCATTGGTGATACCGTGAACTTCGATAGCTTCCTGTTCGATATGGCGGCCTGGATTGATATAAACATGAAAGTGATTACCCGTTAAACGACGGTTAATAACCTCTACACATCCAATCTCGATAATTCGATGACCTTCTTTCGGGTCGATACCCGTCGTTTCTGTATCAAGAACAATTTGACGCATGCTAGCCCTACTATTATTACGCTTTCTTTTTTTGGTAGTATATCAACCCCTTTGCAAGACGCTAAGGGAAAAAATACAGATTAAGGAAACAACGTGGCGCAAAAAACCATTCACATTTACACAGACGGTTCTTGTTTGGGCAATCCTGGCCCCGGCGGTTACGGTGCCATTTTAGTGTACAAAAAACACAGAAAAGAATTGAGCGACGGTTTTGCGCATACTACAAATAATCGAATGGAGCTTTTAGCCCCAATCGAAGCGCTCAATAGTTTGAATGAAACCTGCACTGTAGAACTTACTACTGACAGCCAATACGTGAAAAATGGCATTAATCAGTGGATCCACAACTGGCGTAAAAATGGCTGGCGCACCTCAGATAAAAAGCCAGTAAAAAACGCCGACCTTTGGAAGCGTTTAGACGAAGCCGTTAAAAAGCACACGGTGAATTGGCATTGGGTAAAAGGTCATTCAGGACATCCAGAAAACGAGCGATGTGATGAACTTGCTCGTAGCGCAGCAGAAGCAAAACCAACACAAGTTGATGAAGGGTTTGTAGGTTAACTGCTCTTTAGGCTTTGATTGAAGGCTTCCACGCGAAGCCTTCAATTAGCGGCTGTAACCAAGAGGCTTTTACGTCGGAGCTCTTACCACGAAGCTATTCTAAGAGACTACTACCACGAAGCTCTTACCAAGAAACAACCAGCTTACCCATTGTGTCGTTCGCCTCCAGTCGCGCATGTGTCTTTGTGATATCGGCAATGTGGTAATGGGTATCTACATTTACTTTTAGATCTTTTGTTGAAAACGCAGGCAAGCATGTTGAAGTAAAGTCTTGAACTAGCTCTGCTTTATACGCATCGCTTCTATTTCGAAGCGTTGTGCCGGTAATAGTAGCGCGCTTTGAAAGCAATAAGGCCATATCCAAATTATCAGCATAGCGACCTGCCAACATGGCTAAGTAAACAATTCGGCCGTCCTGGCTTAACACATTTAAATTTTTATTAAGATAATCGCCGCCTACCATATCTAAAACCATTTGTACGCCGCTTGGCCATGTATTTCTGATTTCTTCATCGAAGGTTTGTGTATGGTAGTTAATTAATAGCTCAGCGCCGTTTTCCTTGCACTGGAGCAGTTTATTTTCACTTGATGCTGTTACAGCGCTGTGCACGCCCCAGTGCCTGCATAGCTGCAATGCAGCCAACCCAACACCACTGGCTCCTCCGTGAATCAATACCCGTTCTGCTGGTTTTACATGAGAGATAGTACGAAGGCATTGGTAAGCGGTTAAGAACACTTCTGCTAGTCCCGCTGCCTCGAAAAACGCCATACCATCGGGTATCGGCATAAGATGCGAAGGTTCGGCGATAACTTCGGTTGCGTAGCCGCCGCCCGCGACTAATCCAAATACCTTATCACCAACGGAAAATTCAGTTACACCGTCGGTCACCTCTATTACAGTGCCTGCCATTTCTAATCCAAGTATGCTGCTTTCGCCTTTTGGTGCAGGATACTTTCCTTGACGCTGTAATATGTCGGCCCGATTGATACCAAAAGAAACGACGCTTACTTTTACTTTACCAGCCGGTGTAGACAGTGGCGCATGTTCTTTTACCGATAGGCTTGAAGGTGCCCCACCCATATCAAAGTCGACATACTGCATTCATCACTCCTCTACTGGTTTTAACTGGCCTATTTTAAAAGCCTCTTCTATCAAACAGCTCTCTTGCTCAAAGGTAACCACGCACATTACTTGATATACCGAAGATATGTACTGTAATAGCAAATATTCAGATTTAAGTGTGCGTAGTTTTCAGTATAATTCCGCCCCTTATTACACACTTGCCAATTCATTACGAGAACTTTCATGTCAGCACACGTTATTTTGCAGCCATCCAGAGACAAATCACTTCGTCGTAAACACCCTTGGGTATTCGAAAGTGCGGTGGCAGAACTTAAAGGGCGTGCTCGCGTTGGCGATACTGTTGACGTATTTGACTCAGAGGGTGACTGGCTTGGTCGTGGAGCGTACTCTCCGCATTCGAAAATACGCGTGCGCATGTGGACATTCAAAAAAGATGAAAGTATTGATAATGGCTTTTTTCTACGAAAATTAGAGACTGCACTAGCGCTTCGCAAACGCTTATTTAATCCAGAAAAAACCAACTCGTTTCGCTGGATAGCGTCAGAAAGCGACGGCCTTCCAGGCATAACCATTGATGTATATGACAATGTTGCAGTGGTGCAACTGTTAAGTGCTGGCGCGGAAAAACACAGAAATAAAATTGTGTGGGCCATTACGAAATTGCTGCCCGACATTCATGTGTATGAACGCAGTGATGTAGACGTTCGAAAGAAAGAAGGCCTTGAGCCGGTTACCGGTGTGCTTCATGGCACGCCGCCTATGCAGGTTACCGTTAAAGAGAATGGGCTTAATATTGTGGTAGATATTGAGCACGGACACAAAACCGGCTTTTATCTTGATCAGCGTGATAGTCGCGCAGCCGCTGCATATTACGCTAAAGATGCAGATGTACTAAATTGCTTTAGCTATACGGGCACATTTTCATGCTATGCCCTTAAAGGTGGCGCTAAATCAGTAACGAATGTTGATGTGTCTCAACCGGCATTGGATCTTGCAAAACAACATGTTGCATTAAATGCGCTTGATGAAGCTAAAGCGCATTATGTAAACAAAGATGTATTTAAAGCGTTGCGAGAATACCACGAGCAACAACAACAATTTGATATGGTCATTCTAGACCCGCCAAAGTTCGTAGAAAGCAAAGCCTCGTTAACGCGCGCTGCACGTGGTTACAAAGACATAAACATGTACGGTATTCACGCAGTAAAATCAGGCGGATTACTGCTTACGTTTAGTTGTTCTGGTTTGATGCCAGCCGATCTATTTCAAAAAGTCGTTGCAGATGCTGCACTAGATGCAGGGCGTACCATCAAAATTATTGCCCGTTTAAATCAAGCATCAGACCACCCCATTATCGGAAGTTATCCAGAAGGATACTACCTGAAAGGGCTAGTGTGTGAAGTAACAGACGAGTAACCCATTGCGCTAAAAATGTTCACTAAAACCGCTCGCGGCTAAGCCCACAGCGCAGCGCAATATACAACGCGGCGCTTCTCACCGTATGTTCGCCTACTACACGCTATGCATTGCTTGATGATTAGTAGTTTGGCGAGCATATGAATTGGAATAACGTTGCCCTTTCGATTCGATCTTTTTCCAAACAAGTTCGTGGAAATAGAACGCTATGGTATTGATTGCAGGCTCAACAAGCGCTACAGCACCACCAATTACCACGCTTCCCGTGAGTAAATAGGCAACAGCAAATGCAACACTAAAATGCATAACTGCAAAGGTCATTGTTTTTTTCACGCCGCCCCCTCTAATTAATGGTTTTGCGTAATTGAATATGCTGATTATTATTGTTGACGAAACAAAGAGGGTAAAATGGATTATGTAGAACAGAATGTTCAACTTTTTTGATTGAGAAAGATGTACTAACTCCGCGATGTAGTGATTGCCAGTCAGTATCAATAAAAGTGGGTCATAAGAAAAACTACAGTGGAAGCGATAGCCATACCTCGATTATCCAAGGTAATGTTGATTTTTGCTTTCGTTGTAGCTTTCGCTAGTGAGAGAGCAATTTGACGCGCTCTCTCACTATCAACATCATTTCATTTGTGAAATTTCAACACCGATAACGCAACTAGACTCAGACTCTGCTTCGCATCTTACTACGGTTGCTAGTGCAGCTAGCGAAGGAATTTGCGAGCTTGAAGACTCAATGGCTACGCTCACCTGAGTACCCACTTCGATAGACGGCTCGTCAACCTCTAAAGACATGCCCGTTGCACTGATGTCTTTACACATAGCCTGCATTGTACGACTCGACTCATCGTCAGTAACTTGCAACTGACAAGGCGAATTAACCATCATCCTGAAAAAATTTCGCTTATCGTCGTATCCTAACATGTCTACTTCTCCTAGTGTTTAGCTTTACGCTTACGACTACTTTGTTGTTATAGGGCGTTCACGATTTGTTGTCAATTGAACTGTTTATTTTTTGTTCAATCAATATCATGTAAGCACTTTATTATATTATTTTCAACCGCAATACTGCGCTTGCTTCTGCCTAGCGTTTTCAAATCCAACTATAGACTTTAACGTTTTACCTGTCACTCTGATATTGTAAATAGACTGCGCTATCGCTAAAAGTCGTTGAGATACAGTGTAATGCGTTTAGCCGAAATTGGATAAGCCGTTCCAAGTTGTTGAGCAAAAAGCGAAACCCTAAGTTCTTCTATCATCCAACGTACGTCATTTAGTGCATCAGGTACTTTCCCTTTGGGGTATTTACCGCAGACCTTTTCCCATTCTCTCATAGACTTCTCTACAGTAGCTTGGTGCATTCGGTCTTTGTTCGGATCGATGGGCAATTTCTCGAGCCTGCGCGCAAGCCCTTTAATATAGCGATTCCAATCATCTAATTTAGCTTCGCCAATATCTGACACAAAACCTGGAAATACCAGTGAAGCTAAATGCGCTTTGCAATCGCCCAGAGCATTAATCATAGTAAGAGGCACGTTGCCTTTCATCTGCTTTTGGCATTGATGCGCAAGGGTTAGTCCCTGCTCAACGCGTTTGGCAATTTCAAGCACACGGTCATTTATTTCTGCCCTAGCAATGTCTAAACATGCGTCAAAGTCGGCTTTGTTTCTTACATCGCTGTCATTTGCTTTACAGAAGTCCGCAACTATTGAGTCGATGCCAGCAAATATACAGTCATCAATTAGTGCCTTAACTTGGCCAAATGGGTTGAAGTACAACCCTAGCTTTGCTTTGTTAGGCAATTTGTTTTGAAGGTAATTCAAAGGCGAAGGCATCGCATTCTTAATCAGCACATTAACACCTTGCCTGTGCAGCGTCTGCGCTTTTTCAGCCTCATCGATAAGCGCAATATCAACGGTTTCGCCTTTCTGTACAAGCGCCGGAAATGCCTGCACTTCGAAGCCGCCTACTTTCTGTACAAAAGTTTCTGGCAGGCTTTCGAAATCCCATTGCTCTATGTTGCTTCTCTCTAATTCGGGAGTCGCGGCCTGTTCAAACGTTTGCTTAACCTGCCCTGCGCATTGCTGTTTAAGCGCATGAAGATCGTCGCCTTTTGCTATGTCACCACCGTTGTCGTCTACAACCGCGAAATGCATGATAAGGTGCTTATCTAACTGTGCTAAATTCCAATCTTCAGGCTCTATCACTACGCCAGTCATTTTGCGAAGTTTGTCGCTTACCGCGTCTAATAAAAGTACTGGGCGGTTGTTTTTATCGGTTTCACTTATGTCTGCAAGGCACGCATCGGCAAAATTAGGTGCCGGCACAAAATTACGTCTCAAACGCTTTGGCAGTGTTTTAATTAGCCCAACTACCAAGTCGTGTCGCAATCCCGGCACCAACCAATCAAAACCCACGTTATCCACTTGGTTAAGCACTGGCAGTGGAATAACCACCGTAACACCGTCGTCCTGGGCATTTGGCTCAAAGTTATAGCGAAGCGGCATGGTAATGTTGCCCTGTCGCCACACATCAGGAAATGCGTTGGCAACCGACTGCCCGGGTTGCTGCCTATACACGTCTTCTTCGGTGAAGGTAAGCAGGTCATTGCTGCCGTACTGTCTAAACCACTTTTTAAACGACGCATCGTTGTTTGCTTCTACAGGTATTTTCTTTGCGTAAAAACTCACAAGCTCTTCGTCATCAACAATAAGGTCGCGACGACGTGTCTTTTGCTCAAACTCATCGGCTTGTGCAAGCAGCGCCTGATTCTCTTGAAGGAATCCGTAATTTAGTTTTGTATTACCTTCAACCAATGCTTCTCTAATGAAAAGCTCATGGCAAATTGGCGGGTCTATCAGGCTGTACACTTTGGCGCGCTTCATCACTATCGGCAGCCCAAATAATGTCACTTTCTCGAACGCCATAACCGCACCGCGTTTCTTAGACCAGTGTGGTTCTGAGTAGCTTCGTTGTACAACGTGCTCAGCTAAAGGCTCAATCCATGTGGGGTCTATTCTGGCTACCATTCTTGCGAACAGCTTTGACGTTTCAACTAGCTCTGCAGCCATAACCCATTTAGGCTGTGACTTAGCTAGCCCTGAACCCGGAAAAATTAAAAACTTGGTGTTACGAGAACCCAAGTATTCTCGGTCTTTGTCTTTGAAACCAAGATGAGACAAAAGGCCACTTGCAATAGCTTGGTGTATTGCTTGATAGTCGGCCTCTTGTTTTGTGATACCAAAGCCTAACTCCGCAATAGATTTTTTAAGCTGGCTAACAATATCTTGCCACTCTCTCATACGAAGGTAGTTAATAAACTGCTGTTTACACCACTTACGAAGCTGATTTTGGCTTAGGGCGTTTTGCTGCTCTCTAAATGCTGTCCAAAGATTGTATAAGCTAATAAAGTCTGAATCTTTATCGTGGTATTCGCTGTGCCTTTCGTCTGCCTGCTGACGCTTTTCTTGCGGGCGCTCTCTTGGATCTTGAATAGACAAGCCAGCCGCAATAACCATGACTTCATTAACTGCATTAGTGCGCTGTGCCTCTATCACCATACGTGCATAGCGAGGGTCTATTGGCAGCCTAGCCACCTGCTTACCAAGCTGAGTAAGCTGCATTTTGCCTTTGCGCTTTACAATGGCCTGAATTTCTTCCAACAATCGAAAACCGTCATTAATGTTTCGATTATCGGGTGGCTGCACAAACGGAAACGCTTCGATATCACCTAAACCCAGCGCTAGCATTTGAAGAATAACCGACGCAAGGTTAGTGCGAAGAATTTCTGGGTCGGTAAATTCAGGGCGCCCTAAATAATCATCTTCACTGTACAGTCGAATACAAATACCGTCAGATACACGACCACAGCGCCCCGACCTTTGGTTCGCAGACGCTTGTGAAATTGGCTCAATCGGTAGACGTTGCACTTTACTGCGCGCACTGTAGCGAGAAATACGGGCGAAACCTGGGTCTATTACATATTTTATGCCTGGCACAGTAAGCGATGTTTCGGCTACGTTGGTAGCAAGCACAATACGTCTTCCGCTATGCGACTGAAAAATACGGTTCTGTTCTGCAGCAGACAGACGCGCGTAAAGCGGCACAATTTCAGTATTACGGTAGTGCTGTTTGCTGAGTGCGTCTTGCGTGTCCCGAATCTCGCGTTCACCGCTGAGAAACACCAATATATCGCCAGGCGCCTCGCGCATCAGTTCATCAACTGCATGAATAATAGCGTCGGTTTGCTCTACGTCGTCTGCACTGTCCTCAGGTGCGTGGTAGCGAATTTCAACCGGATAGGTTCGGCCACTAACTTCGATGATAGGTGCATTATTAAAGTGTTTTGAAAAGCGTTCAGGGTCGATTGTTGCCGATGTGATAATCAGTTTAAGATCAGGGCGCTTGTCGAGTAGCTGACGTAAATAACCCAAAAGAAAATCGATGTTAAGACTTCTTTCGTGAGCTTCATCGATAATAATGGTGTCATATTGATTTAAGTACCGGTCTTGCTGCATTTCAGCTAGCAGCATACCGTCGGTCATCAGCTTTACGTAACTACGCTCGCTAACTTGGTCACTAAACCTTATTTTAAAACCGACTTTCTCACCTAGCGGCGTATTGAGCTCTTCGGCAATTCTGGTAGCTACACTTCTAGCGGCCAGTCGACGAGGCTGCGTATGCGCTATAAGACCGTTAACGCCACGCCCTAACTCTAGACAAATTTTTGGCAGCTGAGTGGTTTTCCCCGACCCTGTTTCACCCGCAACAATAACCACTTGATTATTAGCTATAGCAGCTTTGATATCTTCTTTTTTGTCACTTACCGGGAGCGGCGGGTATTCTACCTTAGGTAAATTTGACTGACGCCACGTGCGCTTGGCAATAGACGCCTCTATGTCGTCAATAAGCTGCTGTGCTTGTTTTTCAATTTGTTGTTCAAATTGCAATTCACTTCGATTTAAAGCCTGCGCTGAATCACTGCTTTTTTCACTCACACCTTCGTCGTGGTTTTTGCGTTTCGTGTTGTCTTTTGATGATCCCGCTTTTAGTTTTTGCGCTAGTTGGGTTATGCGGCGCTTTAGACGGAATTTATCTGCACTTAAACATTCATCGAGTTTGGCGTAAAGGGGCTTAATAGCAATGGCTGAAGACAAAATTGCAATCCTACGGAGTATATCGAAACGTCATTAAAATTCGGGCGGCGATCCTAGAAGATACCGCCCTAAAAAGCTAGCGTGTGAATTGTTAATTCAAACGTGAACCTCATTACGCAAAACTACACCGATTGGGTTAGTTCGTCGCCTTGAGGTGATGAAAAGCGTGGAAAACCAAACCAAATTGCGGCAACGCCGAAAACAAATATGAGCATGGGATACCAGCAGTAAGGCGTTATTGCCAAAGGCGATATGCCTACAACTGCTGCGGCGCTAAGCAATTGCGCACCATAGGGAACAAGGCCTTGGAAACTACACGAGAAAATATCAAGCAGCGATGCAGTACGACGCGGGTCAACACCATATTTTTCATTTAAGTCTTTAGCTATGGGTCCAGCGGTAACAATAGCAATAGTATTGTTAGCGGTTGTAATATCAAGAAAACTTACCAAACCTGCAATACTAAACTCGGCGCCCTTTTTTGACGTAACTTTGCGTGTTAAGCGCTGAATAAGCCACGTTATACCGCCGTTTGCATGCATTAATGCAACAATACCGCCTATCGTAATGGCAATCATTGCAAGGTCTTGCATCCAGCCCATGCCTTTTTGGATGCTTTGCATCATCGATAACGGCGTAAAGCTGCCCTGAACCAGTCCTACCGCGCACGCACTTGCAATACCTATTGCCAAAACGCTGATAACGTTAAAGCCAGTAAGAGCAAAAGCAATAATGCAAAGATAAGGTAAAATACGCCAGAAATCATAATCTTTACCTTCTACTATGCCAGAGGTATCTACATCGACCATAAGCAACAACGCCATAGTAACTACGCATGCAGGTACTGCCACCATAAGGTTTGCGCGAAACTTATCTTTTAGCTGAACACCCTGCGTACGTGTAGCTGCAATGGTGGTATCGGAGACAAACGATAGATTGTCACCAAACATTGCGCCCCCTACAACAATACCTAGTGCCATTTCTACCGGTAACCCTAAACTGCTTGCAAGGCCCGCACCTATTGGAGAAAGCGCAGTTATCGTTCCCATTGATGTACCCATAGCAAATGAAATAAAACAGCAAATGAGAAATAGCCCAGGAAGAATAAGTGCCGATGGTACAAACTGAAGCGCCATGTTTACAGTTGCGTCACGTGCCCCTATATCTATTGTTACAGCATAAAAAGCGCCTGCGAGCAGAAAAATTAAAACAAGGAGAATGATGTTTTTGTCACCGCCACCTTTGCAAAACGTTTGCACTTTGTTTGAAAAACTCACCTTCTCGCCTTTTGGATTAAGGCAAAGTCCGTAGCCAGCACTAATAAAAAACGCTACTAGAATAGGCATTGAAGTAATATCGTTGGTGGTAATGCCAGTAACCACAACTAGAACTACGAACAATAGTATGGGGGTCAGGCCTATTGGGTTGGGCACGATATCGTTTTTTAGGTGCACTGAATACCTCTGATGATGGGGTTATTTTTTAGATTACTGTAGCGTAACGTTTTTTTGTAAACGCGCTCTAGTAATTGATTATGCGAAATAGTAGGAAAGGATATGCGTTTTTTAAACGAATGGAAAGACGATTAGCCATTGTAGCAAACTCGCTTTACCTGAAATGGAGTGGTTGATTTTCTGCAAAAAAAAGGAGCTGCTGCTCCTCTTACGTATTTTCATTAACAGGCATTTAATTAACCGGCCCGTTGATAACCGTCATGCAGCTGTACGTCGATAGCACGTAATACGGCGGTTCGGTTAATACAACCTTGCAAGACACCGTCATCGTCAACAACGGGATAAACCCTCGGCTTTTCCTTGAGCAGTAATTGCGCTAGCTCAATAACCGACATATAAGGTTTTATCGAAATAACGGGCGTTTTCATAATCTCGCCTACCTGACAAATCTGCTCTCGGTAATAACTCGATGCTATCATCTGAGCAATACAGTCTTGCTCTGATAAGAAACCTACTACTTTGCCTTTACTATCTACTACTGGACCACCGCTTTGCCCACTCGATAGCAATGCTTCAACTGCCTGCGCAACGGGCATGTCTACTTTAAGCTTAACCGGATGAGTATTCATATAATCACTGACTTGCAACGATTCCATACATTTTCTCCAGCCGTGGCGCCTTGTGACCGATACTGCTAAGGTGTTACCCCAATAGTGGCGATACGGCACGTCAATTGTTAATTGTTATAAATCACTTGTGAAAGCTTTCCCCCACACTCTAACTCTAGTCGGTGAAACAACAGCAAGCCAGTTTCTTACACATTAAAATTACAGTGCGTCTTTGTAGATGGCCACTGTAACATCGCCATCAGTTGAAATGCTGGCGCGATACATACCTTTTGAGTTAAAAGGCATAGCAATATTGCCAGCGCTATCTATTGCAATAACACCACCATCACCTTTCGCTTCTACCAAAATGCCGTTAACGACCTTGTCGGCGGCTTCAGAAAGGCTTAGGCCTTGGTATTTCATGCGTGCACAAATATCAGCGGCAACATGATATCGAATAAAAAATTCCCCATGCCCAGTGGCCGACACTGCACAGCTTTCATTATCTGCATAGGTACCCGCACCTATTATGGGTGAATCACCAATTCGGCCGTAGCGCTTCGCGGTCATTCCTCCGGTTGACGTGCCAGCGACTATGTTGCCTTGCTTGTCTAAAACTACTGCGCCAACGGTACCAAACCTTTCGCTCCCCTGCTGAGAACCATAGCCAGCGCTTGCCTGCGCCATGCGAGCCTTGGCTTTATCTAATGCATGCTTTCTAAACTCGGTGTCAAACATTGTGTTGTCGACTTGCTCTAAACCATTTTCTGCTGCGTATTGTTCTGCACCTTTGCCAGAAAGCATTACATGCGGCGACGATTCCATCACCAACAGCGCAGCTTCAATCGGGCTTTTAATGGTGGTAACTCCCGCTACCGCACCAGCATTTTTAGTACCACCGTGCATAATTGATGCGTCTAGTTCATGTTTGCCATCAAACGTATATACCGCGCCTACACCTGCGTTAAACAGCGGCGATTGTTCTAGTATTTTAATGGTTTCAACAACGGCCTGTTCGCCAGGTACGCCTTGTTTTAGCAAGCTATAACCATGCTTTACAGCTTGCTCAAGCGTTGCTCTATACGCGGCCTCTTTTTCAGGTGTCATTGACGATTTTAAAATAGTACCCGCACCGCCATGAATGGCTATGGCAACTGGCGCGTTTTCAGACTGATGTTCATGCGCAAAAGCAGATATAGAAAAACTTAATGAGGTTACAGACAAGGCCAGTAAACATGATTTCTTTACTGAACTAGAAAACCATTTAACGGCGTTAAATACGGTATTCGCTGTCGTGGAAGGTGTATTAAAGTTAAACAAGATAAGCTCTCCCTGTAAAAATATTAGTTGCCGCTTATCGTTTTTATTACGCTACCTCTAATAACTCGATGAAAGTATTTAAGTCATCATTGATGGTGTGCATTAATTGTTCTGCGGCTGTCCAGTCTTCTACTTTAGACAATTCCCATAACTTTTCAAAGTCTCTCTTTAATTGCACTGCACCAATATCTGCAGACATAACCTTAAGCTTTAGTGAAACCACCTGTATCTCCTGAGAATCTTGTTTCTCAATGGCATGAGAAATCACTTTAAGCTTTTCTGGTGCACTTTTCGCGTAAGATTCGCACACGCGGGCAAACTTTGCTTTGTCACCCATAATTCGTGCTAATGCACTTTCTTTCTCCCATCTACATGTTTCTTCATCAGTGGCTTGTTTAGTTGCCTCATCACTACGATTAACTAGATTGTCGGGTGTTGGTTTATTTTCCTCGATTCTCTCAAGTAATGACGCATTGCGAACAATACTGTCCACAAGAGGGGTTGTGTTCTTTGGGGTCATTACGGCCAATCTGTGAAGTAGCCACTGTTTCACTTTCGGTATAAGCACATCGGCCATAACAGGCTTTGTGGTAAAGTCGTCCATACCGGCTTCAAGGCATTTCTCTTTTTCTCCCAACATTGCATTAGCGGTCATCGCAATGATAGGTACACCTTGATGAGAAGCGCCCGCCAATCCATTTCGGATTGCACGTGTTGCCTCATATCCATTCATTTTTGGCATTTGGCAGTCCATTAAAATGCAGTGGATATGTTTTTGCTTTTTCTCGCATTTGAGCAGGAACGCAACAACCTCCTCACCGTCACAGCAGGTAAATAGCTTACATGGCAAATCTTCTAAAACACCTTTCGCAATTTCTCTATTAATCAGGTTGTCATCGACAACAAGCAGGTTTGTATTATCAATAGACAGTGCTAAATCATTGTTGTCATCTTTATTTGCTTTCGCTTGAAACTCTTGCCCTCGTTCATTTTTATCTAAAAGCGCGGTGGTATAGTCGAAGCCTGACAGTTTTGCCTCTAAGCGTTGGACGATATTGTCAAAACTTGCGCTTAACAATGGTTTTGAAAGGTGTACAGGCGCGAGGTGTTTGAACGTTATCGGCACCGCTTCGATTTTTTGTAATACACAAATAAGAGGTAAGTCGGCACTATCGTGCGTTTCAAGTAACGCTTCCCACGTCTCATCAATAGTCGACAATAGCGCGCTTGTTTCGTCAACAATAACAACCGTAAATGCTGTCCAATCAATCTCGTCATCCTGCGTTGAAAGCACGCTACATTTCGCACCAAAGTGCATTACAAGAGAGCACAAGTTCTCCTGTAAAGGCGCATAGTTGGCCGATATACCAATACGTAAGCCATTAAAAATAGAACTGGATATATCTTCGCGTTCGTAAATATTCGAGGCCACATTTGCGCGTATATAAAATGAGAAAGTACTGCCTGTGCCATGAGTAGAATGGAATTCTATGTCACCGCCCAAGAGTTTTGAGAGCTGTTTGCAAATAGAAAGCCCTAAACCCGTACCACCATACTGGGTTGCCACGGCAGCATCGGCTTGTGTAAATGCAGTGAAAAGCTTTGGCTGGTTTTCTTTGGCTATTCCAACGCCGGTATCAGACACAACAACATGAAATTCATATTCATCTTCATTCACTTCACACATATCGACTTTTAGCTGTATGTGACCTGTATGAGTGAATTTAATCGCGTTGTTGAGCAAGTTACTAATAATCTGATTAATTCTGTGAGGGTCAGAAATAAGCTCTGCTGGCAATACACCGGTGGTATCAACAATAAGCTCCAGCCCTTTTGACGCTGCTTTTACAGCAAATCCCCGTGCAATAGACTCAACAAGTTCGAGCGGAGAAAATTGTTGGTGGTTTATGTCTAATTTTCCTGCTTCAATTTTTGACAAATCCAAGACGTCATTAATAAGCACATTTAGATTATTACAGCTAATCTCCATCATAGACACAAGTTGCTCGGCTTTTTCATTTAGCGGCTGACGCTTTAGTAAGGATAGCGAGCCAACTACTCCATTTAGGGGGGTGCGCATTTCGTGACTTATATTGGAGATAAATGAACTTTTGATTTCGCTAGCCTTTTTAGCCTCTTCAGTTGCTTCCATGAGTTCTTTTGTTCTACTTGCCACTTTTTCTTCAAGCTTAGCGTTAACCCGCTCTATCGCGTCTTTTGCTTGTTGCTCATCTGTAATATCACGTATTACCACCGCAACGCCGGAAATATGAGATTGTTCTGTCCACACCGTTGATGCGGTAACCAATAGCTTACGCTCATTACCCTGATCATCACTAAATGATGTCGAATACGTGTTTTGTTTGCCTGTTTGCGTTAGCAGTTTATCAATGTCTAATTGCGCAAATTGTTCAAAGGCACTAATGGGGTGGTTTATCACAAGTTGGCTTGGCAAATCGAACAATGACTCGGCAGACATGTTCCACGTTTTCACAATGCCCTTTGAATCAATACTAAAAATCGCGTCTTTCGAGCTGGCTATGATGGCAACTGATTCTCCGCGCACTTTCGCCAATTCAATATTTTTTCTATTACTCCGGTGAACAAAAGACAAAACAACGCAGAAAATAAGCGTTACAACCACTATAACGCTATACACCGTAATGCGTTTTTCATTGATGACGGATTGAACCACATTCTCAGGAAGCATAACGTGAATAAAAAATGGAGCACGTTGCTGATTGGCCGCAATTGAAAGCGCTCTTGTTGCGCTGTAAAGCTTAGTTGTGCTGTAAGGCATATTTTCGCTTTGCATTTGATTTTCAAGAAGCGCAGTGCCTGTTTGCAGTTCGACATTGAACTCTGATTTCCAATTAACGTTGGGATTTAAATCTTTCGAAAAGCTTTTCTCTGATTGTGGGTGCGTGACAAAATACCCCAGAGAGTCAGTGATATAGAGTTGCTGCTGTGCATTTAATGTAGATTCAATTTGGCTGACCAAATGTGAAGCATTGATGTTCATGATAATAAAACCAAAGCGCACGCCAGCCTCACCAAAAATAGGAAGGGAAATTCTAATAACGCTTTTGTATGGGTACTGAAGCGCTCCGTATTCACGGTTTAAATTGATATCTGAAATATAAAACTCGCCGCTATTGCTTTTTAAACTTTCAGTAAAATAACCTCTTTCCCCTTTTGCCTGAAGTTCATGCTCGCTAGCAACGTGAATACTTCCCCCGTCTCGCACTACTCGAATGTATTCCATCCCTTCACCAGACGCTTCAATTATTCTTAGCTGGTCTATTTCTTCATTGTTTTCAATAAAGCCAACAAAAATGGTTTCTAAGCGACGCTTCCATTGAATGGAGGTAGTGGTATCTACTGGGTCAACACCGTTGTTTTCTCTTGCTCTAACAATGCCTTGAATGGGCGGAGTAGCATGAAGAAACTTAAGGTCACTCATGTATTCTCGCACTTGGGATTTAGCGGTCTGCTCGGCATTCACTACGGATTCTTCTAATACTTGATAAGTTTGCTTTTCTGCAACCGATGAAATGCTGTTTTCAAATAACAGCACAATTGCTATCAAGAACAGAGCAGATATTAAAAGCGCAAAACCAAGCGTACTCTTCGCTTCATGATTGGATAGCAACGTTTTTAAAGTGGGCAAGGAAGCAACATCCATTTAACTTAGAAACACTTAAAAATTAGACATCAATTAGTTTTTACGCAAGTTATCGCTTGCTAAAAGCCCCCCCGTAACAGCATTAGATATGACACATTTCGTACAAAAAGCGGGTGTGGTTTGGTATTAGAAAAAACGCAGTGTAAACTGCTTTCAAATTTTGTTTACGTTCTTAGAAGTAGTTATGCACTCTCCCAGTTTTCTTTGGCACGATTTCGAAACGTTTGGCACAAGCCCACAAAAGGACTTACCCTGCCAATTTGCAGCCGTAAGAACTGACTTAGACTTGAATGTTATTGGTAAGCCAATAAACATTATTAGTGCTATTGCTAACGACTACCTGCCGCACCCTGAAGCCTGCTTAGTAACAGGAATAACACCTCAGCAGACAATTAGAGATGGCTCAAATGAAGCCGACTTTGCTGCCAAAATATATCAAGAGATGTCAACGCCTAACACGTGTAGCGTAGGATTCAACAGCATTCGGTTTGACGATGAAGTGTCGAGATATCTTTTCTATCGAAATTTCTATGACCCGTATTCACGGGAATGGCGCAATGGAAATAGTCGTTGGGATATTATTGATTTAGCGAGAGCCTGCTACGCGCTTCGCCCAGAGGGCATTGAGTGGCCCTTACGCGAAGACGGTGCGCCAAGCTTCAAATTAGAAGCATTAACCGAAGCTAACGGGTTAAGCCATGAAAATGCCCATGATGCCCTTAGTGACGTATATGCCACTATCGCACTAGCAAAACTGATTAAGGAAAAGCAGCCACGATTATTCGATTACGCTTTCTCTTTAAGAAGCAAACATAAAGTACTTGAGCAAATTGACGTAAGTAAGCCTTCTGTTTTACTGCACATCTCGTCAAAACTCCCTGCTGCCCAAGGATGCTGCACATGGGTGATGCCTATTGCTAAACACCCAACTAACAACAACGCGTTTATTGTTGTCGACTTATCCCATGATGTGACTAGCTTATTAAACGATTCATCTGAAGATATCAAAAGCGCCTTGTATGCCAGATCAGAAGATTATGACGACCCGAAAGATAGGCCGGGAATTAAATTAATCCATGTTAATCGCTCACCATTTATTACCACGGCGAAGGCAATGACAGAAGACAATGCAGCGCGTCTTGGGTTGGATCGCGATAAATGTTTGGATAACTATCGTCAGCTTGCAAGCGCACCAGAACTTGCTGAAAAACTTGTGCAAATTTATAACGATTCGTTCACTGATGACGACGTAGACATTGATCATGCACTATACAGCGGTGGCTTTTTGAATGACGATGATAGACGTTGGTGTGAACAGGTAATAGAAGCCAATCCAGAACAGCTTTCAGCACTAGAAGACAAGACACAACACGACGGTCTTAAACGTTTGTTGTTTAGGTATCGCGCCAGAAACTACCCCACTACACTTACCGCCGATGAATTGACGCGCTGGCAACATCATAGGCAAGCTCGACTTACCGACCCTGCATTCAACGGTTCGATTACCCTTGAAAGCTATATGATGAAATTAGAGCAACTCGCTCACGAGCATAGTGACAACCCTGAAAAACAGGCTATTTTGCGTGCGCTGTATCAATATGCGCAAAACCTTTGACCTTGTTCTTTTATAGGCATAAATTACCTGTAGATGTTTTATTTGCATGATGCGAACAGCAGCACAAGAACAGTCACAAAAAAGTAATGGCTGCCGATAATAAGAAAGATAATAAGAAAAAGTACTCAGGGGATGTATACAGTATGGATGGCGTAACAATCAGCTTCGACAATACGCGTACTTATATTAATTTAACGCTAGAGCCAAAGGCATTTTCAAAAGAAATAGATGTTAAAGAAGTTAGAGAAGCGCTGTCACAGGGCGAAACTAAACAGCTTTATGTATCAGAAAAAGCGTTAAAATCGGCATGCGATACCGCCAATCACTATTTCAAAACAGACGATGACACTGTTGTTAGCGAACGTATTGGTGAGCGTAAAAATGCTGAAGTAGAATTTAGAGTGCCGGAAGATGGCATGCGAGCTAACCTTGTACTCACCACTCCCTATGGCGGCAAATTCCCCTCTCTTGATGCCGTACTATCGCTTGCAGCCAAAAAGAAAATTAAGCGCGGATTGAGCACAAAAATTATTAAGCAGATGCTTTTAGAAGCAAAACAAGCGCCAGCCGGAACCATTATTGAAGAAACGGTAGCTAAAGGGCTGCCCGCACGCAACGGCAAGAATTCAAAATTTGTACCGCTTGTACCTAATGCGCTAGAGCGCGTGCTGCGCCCTCAAACTGGAAGTGGCGAACGCGTTGATATGCGAAATCTAGGTGAAGTAATTTGCGTTAAAATTAACACGCCCGTTTTACGGCGCACAGCGCCAACACAGGGGCGATCAGGGTTTGATGTTAAAGGTAACAGAATAGATGCCGTTGCAGGTGAATGGGTTGATTTCAAAATGGGTGGTGGCACCGTCGTATCGGACGGCGACGCAAACCTATTAATGTCTGCCATCTCTGGTATGCCTAAATACAAAGATCAAACCATGACCGTAGATGACACCTTCATATGTAGCGGCGTAAACGTAGGCTCAGGCCATGTTAATTACGAAGGCGCAGTACTGGTAAATGGTGATGTCACCGAAAAAATGGAGATTAAAGCGTCAGGAGACGTAACCATTAATGGTTTTGTGGAATCGGCATATATAGAGTCTGGTGGCGATATCATCATTACTGAAGGCGCCATGGGCAAGGTCAACGATACTCAAGGAGACTTTCAGTGCAAGCTTGTTGCAGCAGGTAGCATTCACGTTCAGCATGGCCAAGGTATTGATGTGCAGTGTAATGGCGATATTACTGTGGGACGGCAGTTAGCCTACAGTCGATTACGTTGTGCCGGTGCCGTTATTGTTGGTCAAATTGATAAGCCAATGGGTAATTTATTTGCTTGTGAAATAGTAGGTCAAGCTCGTGTGGAAGCTGGTACACTGGGGGCAGTGTCTGGTAGCACCCTTAAGGTCGACTTTAGCCCTGGCTTCAATTTACTTTTGGAAAGAAAAGACTCTCTAGATGAGCTGCTTAAACAACTAAGAGAAAATAATTTAAAGCACAAAGAAAAAATTTCTTTAATTAAAAGTAAGAAGGTGCCTCGCGAACTGCAGAATAAGGTCGCAGAAGCATTGGAACTAGTTAATAATGAAAATGCGTTGTTGGAATGGCTTGAGAACAAGTCGAATATCGTAAAAATGGCGAAAGAAAGCTACCAGGCCGATATAAAACTCATCGCTAACAAACGTCTATACCCCGGCGTTTCAGCAAAGCTGAATAATAGAAGTTGGCGATCTGAGCGAGAATTCGAGAGAGTTAAAGTGCATTACGACTCACACGAATGGCACTACGACCCTATCGTTTAAAAAGGGTATTTAACGCCAGTGCTTTGGGCTGGTATTTATCTCTCTTCGAAACAAAATTGCCCAGATTAATCGGCTATAGCAACGTTGTTGTAACCCAACCTTTTAGACTGGTAGAGCGCTTTGGTAGTTCGCTCAAGCCAGTCATTAAAATCTTCCCTAGCCAACAGCTCCGCCATGCCCACTGCAACGCTAAAATGCTTTTGAACAACATCATCATTACTCAAGCTTGATAGTAGTCGCTCTGCCAGTATTTTTGACGGCTCTAACGGCGTTTGTGGGCAAAGGATTACAAATTGCTCAGTATTAAATCGCGACACTACGTCAACTTCCCTCGCCGAGCTTAAACAGTTGTCAGCCACAACTTTAAAAGCTTCTTCTACTGCGCTTGTATCTATATCTTCGCTCGAAACTTGATAGCTTAGCTCCACAATAATAAGTGAAGCACTGGTATGAAAACGATGAAAACGAGAAATCTCTTCTTCTGCTCGCTGGATCATATGATTTCTATTATACAGACCAGTAGCTGCGTCGTGCGCAGACAGTATCGCTACTGTTTTGTTTTTCTCTTGCAATGTTGCCTGAAGCGACGCTATTTCTGAATTTTTTTGCTTCACTACGCTTTTGAACAAACGTTTATACCGCTGTCGCACTATTAACACTAAAAAAACCAGCATAATAAGCGCAGTGCCCAAAGCCCACGTAATGTAGTCTTTACTTTGACGAATTTTAACGCTATTCCACTGCTTATAAATTTGAACTTTACGCGCTTCTGGAATGCGCTCAATGGCATAATTGAGTCTATCGACCAAGTGAGCAAATGATTTGTTTACACCATAGGCAAGTGAATCGAAAGGCTCAGCATATCCCACTATGACCAGTTCATTCAGGTTCAGATCATTGATATGCATGTTCACGCTCATAAGCGATCCAACTAACACATCAAAATCGCCAGAAGCTAGCTTTGTAAGACCCTCTTTTTCCGATTCTACAAGCTTAATGCGTAAACTAGGATAGTAGCGAGAAATATACTCAACCTGACGATAACCTTGCACAATCCCTATTGTGCGACTTCCAATGCCGCCGTAGCCTTGAAGCATTGGTGTACCCTGTCTGGCAACCAGCACATTAGGTGCTTCAAAATACGGTTTGCTAAAAGCGAGGAATTGCTTGCGGTAATCTGACGTATTAAGCATCGGAACCACATGACATTTGCCCTGCTGAACAAATTCTAAGCTTTGCTGCCAACTTTCTGTTGGCACTAAAGTAAAATTCAAACCCGAAAGTTCAGCGATAACCTGCAGATACTGTGCAGAGATACCCACATGAATGCCATTTTTTATAGCTTCATAAGGTTCCCAGTGGGGGTCGACGCAGTACAACAAGTCTTCTTGTGATTCTGGGTTAATTTGATTAGTTTGCGCCACCGAGAGAGCAGTGCCAAAGACACCGCTTAACACCAGAATACAACACAGCAAAATAGATTTCGAAAAGCGCTTCAAAAAACACCAATAATAGAGGACAGCTAAAACGAACGACGGAGTATTAAACGTTAGGACGTAAAAAGCAATAACAATACATTCGTCTCATATAAACAGTAAGCACAATAGGCTTTAGGTTACTCGCTGCTGTGCTTTATATTTAGGATTGTCGTATCGCTTCTCGCGCATGATAAGCGCTAGCTTCTTCACCGCATATTCAATGTCGCTGAAAGTAAGATAAAGCGGTGCGAATCCCACACGCAATATATTGGGTGCACGGAAGTCTGCAATTACGCCTTCGTCTATCCATGCCTGACAAATCGCATAGGCATCATCGTGTGCGAACGCTACCTGACTTCCTCTTTGCTCAATGGCTGGGCTTACATTGATGAAATGTAAAGATAGCCCTTCTCGCTTCGCCTCAGCAATGAAAAATGCTTGAAGCTTTTTAGATTTTTCATCAATCGCTTTTAAAGAAATACCATCAAAAACAGACAGTGCAGCATCTAATACACTCATACCTATCACACCGGGTGTACCGCATAAATTTTGCTTGATGCTTGAATCTGGTGTGTAGTCGGGTGAAAAGGCGAAAGGCGCACTGTGCCCCATCCAACCTGAAAGAGGTTGCTTGTAGGCTTGTTGATGACGCTCTGCAACATAAATAAAAGCAGGTGCACCTGGGCCACCATTTAGGTACTTGTACGTACAACCAACGGCAAAGTCCACATTACAATCATCCAGTTCAACAACAAACGCCCCTGCACTATGTGCAAGATCCCATAGTGTAAGAATACCCTTTCTTTGGGCTTCAGCCGTTACCTGTTTCATATTCAGTTTATGGCCGCTGCGAAAATTCACTTGCGTAAGCATCAATACTGCAATGTCGTCAGTCAAAGCATTTTCTATATTGTGCTCGTCAATGTAACGAATACTGTACTCTTCACCCAGCAGGTCGATTAAGCCCTGCACCATATAAATATCAGTGGGGAAATTATCGCGTGTAGTGGCTATTACCTTTCTTGAAGGCTGCATTTTAATTGCCGCACTTAACACTTTAAAAAGGTTTATCGAAATGGAATCACAACATACAACCTGACCTTGCTTCGCACCCACAAGTGCACCCACTTTATCGCCAACTATCTGGGGTAATGCAATCCAGTCGTTTTTATTCCAACTGGTAATAAGGTCCTCTCCCCACTGCCGATTTACTACGTCGCTTGCTCTTTCTTTGGCTGCCTTAGGCAACGCACCAAGTGAATTACCGTCTAGATAAACCGTATTTTTTGGAAGAGAAAATTCATTTACTTTCTCACGCAGCGGATCTTTTTCATCTAGCTGCTGTGCAGTAAAAACCTTATTCATAATGTTCACCAAAAACGTCAAGTAACGCATTAAACGAGGTCGATTGAGAATGCAGCCAGTCGAAGTGGCCGCCGTTTGCAATAATAACCGCTTTTGCACCTTCAAGAGAAGCATGCTTCTGAGGCACGATGCTATCAGCATCACCTTGAAGAAGCACTACCGGTAAAGAAACGTTTGTTATCACTGGAGTTGCATCAAAGTACGCTACAGGGGCTTGTTCTGGTGTTGCTGCCATAAATGAATTGGTGGCGCTTTGACAGCTATTATCACCGTTTGCGTAAGAAGTAATATCGGTAATTGCAGCAAGTCCAACAACCGCGTTAATGTTTAGGCCATCATATTGTTTCTGCAGTACATCAGTGCTTAATAGCGCCAAATGTCCACCTGCTGAATGCCCCACCACAAACACATTGCTATGCTGTTTTTTTACAGCAATGTGTTTAAGCGCGGTTTCAATGCCCGATTTAACATCGTTAAGGCTTCCCGGCCAGCCGCCGCCATCATCGCCAGTTCGACGGTATTCAACAGCGTAAACATTCATGCCTTTTTCTTTTAGTGCATGATAGAAACCATTGGCATGTGTATAGTCGTAAGCGTTTAACCAGCAACCGCCGTGAATATAAATAACGGCACTAGCACTCGCTGAAAGGCGTTCATTCACGCCTGCAGCTTGCCAGTGATAAATTCGCTGGAGTGGATCGTCTCCATAAGTGATGACTGAAGAAGGGGGCGATGTGCTAAGCGTTGCTAAGTCTTTGTAGGCAACTTGGGTTAAGCCTGAAGATACCTTTTCGATGGTATCTGCGAACGGTTTTTCAATGCGAATCTTTTCATTACTCACAGTGCTGCTCTTAGGAGTACTGTCAGCACTCGTACATCCTTGAAGGGCCCCAAGCGTAATGAGCGTTGTCATTGAAACACCAACGCACTTTAGGGTTACGTTCTTTATTTTCATTATTATTTATTGAATTACTTTTCCTTAACCCTATGACACCACAATACGGTGTCATAGGTTAAGTTAAATATTGTTACATGGTGTAACTAATACTTACAGCATTTCAACGGCAAGTGCTACGCCTTCTCCGCCGCCGATGCACAACGAAGCAATACCTTTTTTGCCATCTTGTTGCTTTAATGCATGCAACAAAGTTACAAGAATACGCGCACCTGATGCACCAATAGGATGACCTAGAGCACACGCACCGCCTTTTATATTAACTTTGTGTTGGTCAAGTCCCAGCTTCTGAATAGCAAGCATGGTTACCATGGCAAACGCTTCGTTGATTTCAAATAAATCTACGTCTTCTTTCGTCCAACCCGCTTTATCGAGCACTTTCTCCATGGCACCAACAGGAGCAACAGTAAAGTTTTCTGGCTCAATAGAATGCGTGGCATGTGCAACAATGCGTGCAAGTGGCGCTAAACCTAGTGCTTTTGCTTTTGATTCGCTCATTACCACAAGTGCGGCTGCACCATCAGAAATTGAACTCGAATTTGCTGCTGTAACCGTGCCATCCTTTTTAAAAGCAGGTCGAAGTGATGGTATTTTCTCTGGTCGCGCAGAGCCTGGACCTTCATCAGTATCTACCACTACTTCCCCTTTACGGGTAGCCATGGTCACAGGCACAATTTCGTCATTGAAAGTGCCGTTGCTGATAGCATCGTTTGCCTTTGATAGCGAGCTAAGAGCAAATTCATCCATGTCGCCGCGTGTGATGTTTTCTTCATCGGCAGTATCTTGAGCAAAACAGCCCATCGCTTTACCGTCGTAAGCATTTTCAAGGCCATCAAGCATCATATGATCAAGTACCTGACCGTGCCCCATTCGGTAACCCGAACGAGCCTTTGGCAGCATGTAAGGCGCGTTGCTCATACTTTCCATACCGCCAGCGACAACTGTCTCAACACTGCCCGCTTTTATTAGGTCGTGGGCTAACATAACGGCTTTCAAGCCCGACCCACATACCTTATTAATGGTCGTAACACCGGCGCTTAACGGCAAGCCAGCCCCTAAAGATGCTTGACGCGCTGGAGATTGGCCTAGACCTGCAGGCAATACACAGCCCATGATAACTTCATCAATGGCCGACATATCAATGTTTTCACATGCCGCTTCAATGGCAACTTTACCTAAGTCTGTCGCTGTCATAGACGACAGGCTGCCATTAAATCCACCCATTGGAGTGCGTTTTGCTGCAACGATTACTACTGATTCACCACTCATGATTGTGCCCTTAATTAAATAAATTGAGTAACTTAGCTAGCCATATGATGCGAGATGTATACAAAACTAAACACTTGTTTTTGTACCAACACCCACCTAGCACCATGAAAAATTGACGTTAGCAAAATGTTACTTTACCTTAACGTAAATTGTAATTAACGTTAACGTAAACCTGTACTAAAAATGTGTCAAGCAAACGCTACGCATAACATCACATAAGTGTAGCGTGCCAGTGTAAAGCTGCTACATAGCACATTCGTACTAGCCAACGTTTATATGCCCAGTGTTTTAAGTGCCCTGCGTTTTAATAGCACAACGCATTGGACGGAAGTTACAAGTATTCACTCATCAATACGCTTGTGTATTGCGCTGAGTGATAAGAACGCGAATAAAACAAGGTATATGTATGAACAAGCACGACGACGATACCACGTACGCAATTGGTGAGCTTGCTCGCGAATTCGATATAACGCCACGCTCAATAAGGTTTTACGAAGAGCAAGGGCTGATGTCTCCCTCAAGAACGGGACAAAACCGCGTCTATCTGAATAAAGATAGGGTGAGACTGAAACTTATATTACGTGGGAAACGCTTAGGCTTTTCACTTGCGGAAGTGAAAACACTGTTCGACATGTACGACAGCAACCCGAATTCGGCAGTTCAGTTAGAAGCCATGCTTGAAATGACTGAACAAAAACGTGCCGTACTTAATCAACAGCTTGAAGATATTCAAATGCTGATGACAGAACTTGATGACGTAGAGGCACGTTGCCGCGAAGAACTCGCAGAACTCAAACGAGGAAAAATTGCATGAATACCGTTTACCCTACTCTTAACTTCGGACTTGGTGAAGACATTGATATGTTGCGTGACCAGGTTTACCAATTTGCACAAAATGAAATTGCACCGCTTGCTGAGAAAGCTGACGCTGATAACCAGTTTCCCAACGAGCTATGGACTAAACTTGGCGACATGGGATTGTTAGGTGTTACGGTTTCTGAGCAATACGGTGGTTCAGATATGGGCTACCTTGCACACACTGTTGCGATGGAAGAAGTCAGTCGTGCATCTGCAGGCATCGGATTGAGCTATGGTGCTCACTCTAACCTTTGCGTGAATCAGATTTACAAAAATGGAAATGAAGCGCAAAAAGAAAAGTACTTGCCGAAGCTGGTTTCTGGTGAACACATTGGTGCGTTGGCAATGAGTGAGCCAAATGCGGGCTCAGATGTGGTAAGCATGAAACTACGTGCCGAAAAACGTGGTGACAAATACATTCTTAACGGCAACAAAATGTGGATCACAAACGGTCCAGACGCACATACCTTCGTTATTTACGCAAAGACAGATCCAAACGCAGGGCCTCGCGGCATTACTGCGTTTATCGTAGAACGCGATTTTCCTGGTTTTAGTCGTGCACAAAAACTCGACAAGCTGGGTATGCGTTCTTCAAATACGTGTGAACTTGTGTTTGAAGACTGTGAAGTACCAGCAGAAAACGTCATCGGTAACGAAGGTGAAGGTGTTCGCGTACTTATGAGCGGCCTTGATTACGAGCGCTTAGTGTTGTCAGGTGGCCCACTGGGCATTATGCAAGCGTGCATGGATGTAGTGGTACCTTACATTCACGACCGCGAACAGTTTGGTCAATCTATTGGCCAGTTCCAACTTGTTCAAGGCAAAGTGGCTGACATGTACACTCAGATGAACGCCGCACGAGCGTATGTGTATGCAGTGGCTAAGTCTTGCGACCGTGGTGAAACCACACGTAAAGATGCTGCGGGCGCTATTCTATATTCTGCTGAACTGGCAACCAAAATGGCGCTAGATGCAATTCAACTTCTAGGCGGCAACGGCTATATCAACGAATATTCAACAGGTCGCCTTCTCCGTGATGCCAAGCTATATGAAATTGGCGCAGGGACATCAGAAATTCGCCGTATGCTTATTGGTCGCGAGTTATTCAACGAATCAAAATAAAAACCAATCGCGAGCAGCCCAAAAACAGTATTAGATAAACACTATGCTGTATCGCGACGACAACCCTTAACAGTGCCATAGCGCAAATGTTAAGTACCGGACGACAACACAGCCCTATTCAATAGGGCTGTCACACAAGGAGGGGTTATGCCCGTTCTTCGCTCTACAATAAATGTAAAATCTGACACCTTCGTTGCCAATACCAAGGCAATGCAAGCACAAGTAGACGACCTACTCGAAAAAATTCATCAAATTACTCAAGGCGGCGGCGAAAAAGCAGCAGAAAGGCACGTATCACGTGGAAAGCTGCTGCCTCGCGATCGCATCAATGCGCTTATTGATGATGACACACCGTTTTTAGAAATTGGGCAGCTAGCTGCCTGGGAAGTGTACGACGATTATGTACCCTGCGCTGGTGTGGTAGCCGGTATTGGTGTGGTAAATGGCGTTGAGTGCATGATTGTTGCGAACGACGCTACCGTAAAAGGCGGTACGTATTACCCGCTTACTGTCAAAAAGCACCTTCGCGCACAAACCATTGCTGAGCAAAACAACCTACCCTGCATATATTTAGTCGACTCGGGCGGTGCTAACCTACCCCGTCAAGACGATGTATTCCCCGACCGAGAGCACTTTGGGCGAATCTTCTTCAACCAAGCGAATATGTCGGCGAAAAACATTCCACAAATTGCAGTGGTAATGGGTTCGTGTACCGCAGGTGGCGCTTATGTACCAGCAATGGCAGATGAAAGCATTATCGTTAAAGAACAAGCCACTATATTCTTGGGTGGTCCACCGCTTGTTAAAGCTGCTACCGGTGAAGTAGTGACAGCCGAAGAGCTTGGAGGTGGTGATGTGCACACTCGTATATCGGGCGTAGCCGATCACCTTGCTAACAACGACCAGCACGCATTAACACTTGCACGAAACGCCGTATCTCGACTTAACCGCAGAAAACCAGAATGCGTTGAAGTGGCTGAAGTAAAACCACCCCGTTACGACAGCAAAGAGATTTACGGTATTGTGCCTGCCGACAGTCGTCAAACCTTTGATGTACGGGAAATAATCGCGCGTGTTGTAGATGACTCTGATTTCGACGAGTTCAAACCTTTGTATGGCACAACACTAGTTTGTGGTTTTGCCCGCATTTTTGGATACCCAGTAGGCATAGTAGCTAACAACGGTATCTTATTCGGTGAAAGCGCACTTAAAGGTGCTCACTTCGTTGAGCTGTGTGCTAAGCGAAAAATTCCACTAGTGTTTTTACAAAATATTACCGGCTTTATGGTGGGTAAGCAGTATGAGCATGGCGGTATAGCAAAACACGGCGCCAAAATGGTAACAGCGGTAGCGTGTGCCAATGTACCTAAGCTTACTGTGTTAATTGGCGGTAGTTTCGGTGCAGGTAACTACGGTATGTGCGGACGAGCATACGACCCTCGATTCTTGTTTATGTGGCCCAATGCGCGAATCTCGGTAATGGGAGGCGAACAGGCTGCCGGCGTATTAGCACAGGTTAAACGCGACCAAAAAGAGCGCGCCGGTGAAACGTGGAGCGAAGAGGAAGAAAAAGCCTTTAAACAGCCTGTTATCGATACTTACGAAAAACAAGGCCACCCTTACTACGCCTCTGCACGTTTATGGGATGACGGTGTTATCGACCCTGCCGATACACGCCTTGTGCTAGGGCTATCACTTTCTGCCGCACTGAACAAGCCAATTGAAGATACCGAGTTCGGTATCTTCAGAATGTAGGAGCAAAGATTATGGAACAAGCAGTAACCTACGAAATTGACGAACGCAATGTGGCAATCGTAACCCTTAATCGCGCAGAAAAGCACAACGCTTTCGATGACGAGATGATTGCCGAATTAACTCGCCTATTTAAAAAAGCAGGCGAGGACGACAGCGTTCGCGCCGTAATTCTTCAAGCAAAAGGAAAAAGCTTCAGTGCAGGCGCAGACCTGAACTGGATGAAGAAAATGGCTGGCTATACCCAAGAGCAAAACGAGCAGGATGCGATGGGCTTAGCGACCATGCTTCAAACGCTTTACACTCTGCCTAAACCAACCATTGCGCGTGTTCAAGGTGCTGCATTTGGCGGCGCTGTTGGCTTAATAGCGTGCTGCGACATTGCTGTTGGCAGCAAATTAAGCAAGTTCTGTTTAAGCGAAGTGAAAATTGGCCTTATTCCAGCCACTATAAGCCCTTATGTTGTTGAAGCTATGGGTGCACGTGTTTGTCGCCGTTACTTCCAAACGGCTGAAGTGTTCTCTGCTCGACGCGCTCGTCGTCTAGGCCTGCTTAGCGAGGCCGTAACAGAAGACGAACTAGACAGTACTATTGATGATTTGATTTCGAATATAACGAAAAATGGTCCACAGGCTGTTTCTCAATCTAAAGCCCTTGTTCAATGGGTTGCTTCTCAACCTATCAATAACGACCTACTTACTGCCACCAGTAAACTTATTGCACACGTGCGTACATCAGAAGAAGGTCAAGAAGGGCTTGGCGCGTTTTTAGAAAAGCGCAGTGCGAATTGGATTGAGCAAAAAACCAATCCAGAAGCAGGCGTGGAGAAATAACATGATTAATAAACTACTCATTGCAAACCGTGGTGAAATTGCCTGCCGCGTAATTAAAACTGCAAAAGCGCTTGGTGTAAAAACGGTTGCTGTTTATTCAGATGCAGATACCCAAGCACGACACGTTAAAATGGCTGACGAGGCGGTTTATTTAGGCGCATCGCCGTCCAAAGAAAGCTACCTACGCGGTGAACTTATTATCGAAAAAGCGAAGCAGCTTGGCGTAGATGCTATTCACCCTGGCTATGGTTTCTTATCGGAAAATGCCGATTTCGCCAACCTTTGTTCCAAAAACAACATCATTTTTGTAGGCCCACCTGCTTCGGCAATAGAAGCGATGGGGTCAAAATCAGCTGCAAAACACATCATGGAAAATGCAGGTGTACCGTTGGTGCCCGGCTACCATGGTGACGATCAGGACGAAGCAGTATTAAAAGCCGCAGCCGATGACATGGGTTACCCAGTGCTGCTTAAAGCGGCTGCTGGTGGTGGCGGTAAAGGCATGCGTCAGGTGTGGAATGAAAAAGAGTTCTCCGCTGCACTGAATGCCGCTAAACGCGAGTCGATGGCAAGCTTTGGTGACGACCACATGTTGGTTGAAAAATATTTAACTCGCCCTCGTCACGTTGAAATTCAAGTATTCTGCGACACTCTAGGAAATGGTGTATACCTGTTTGAGCGAGATTGTTCGGTACAGCGTCGTCACCAAAAGATCATTGAAGAAGCCCCAGCGCCTAACATGTCTCAAGATATCCGTGAGAAGATGGGTGAAGCCGCAATTCTTGCAGCGAAGGCCATTAATTATGTTGGTGCTGGTACTGTAGAATTTCTTCTTGATGAAGACGGCTCGTTCTATTTTATGGAGATGAATACGCGTCTACAGGTTGAACACCCTGTTACCGAAATGATCACGAATGAAGACTTGGTTCAGTGGCAGTTGACCATTGCTGAAGGAAAGCCTATTCCGAAGCAACAAGATGAACTTACCCTGACAGGTCATGCTTTTGAAGCACGTATTTATGCTGAAGATCCAAACAATGAGTTCTTACCTTCAACAGGCACGCTTCATCTACTTAAAACCCCAGAAGAAAGCGACGTTGTTCGCGTAGACACTGGTGTTGAGCAAGGCGACGAAGTAAGCGTATTTTACGACCCAATGATTGCCAAGCTGGTGGTCAAGGGTGAAACACGTGAAGTCGCCCTTAAGCGCTTGCTGCATGCGTTGGGCAACTATCATATCGAAGGTGTTTCTACCAACATTGAGTTTCTGAAGCGCGTGGCAAGCAACGAAGCATTTGTAAATGCAGAACTTACAACCACGTTTGTTGAGAAGCACCATGATGCACTATTCGCAAAAGCCGAAGTTAGTGATCACCACAAGCGAATAACACTGCCCACTATAGCGTTACTGGCTTTGCTGCATCGCGAAAACACCATGAAGGCTAAACAAAGCGAAACTGCTCGACACCTTCCTGTTTGGCGCTCTGCAGGCGCATGGCGTGCCAATATGGCGCACAGCGAAACGCTGACGCTTGATTTTGGTGGTGAGGCTGACACGCAGGAATTCAACATCACACATTCCAAAACCACTCACCCATTAGCGTGGCAGGTGTCTTTCGATGATGTAAATGTTGAAGTTATGGGAAGCCTAAGTGCATCACCTGACGGTGACCTAATACTTAACGCAGAAGTGGACGGGTATAAAACGCAGTATCACTTTGCTGAAAAAGACGGACGCTTTACTTTATTCAACAATGAAACTCACAGCAGCTTTAGCGTTGTGTTGCCTTCATTGGGCGATGACAGTGATGCCAACCAAGACGCTAATTTTAACGCACCTATGAACGGTACCATTGTTGCTCTGCTTGTAGAGCCAGGCCAGAAGGTAGAAAAAGGCGAGCCTATCCTGATTATGGAAGCAATGAAAATGGAGCACAGCATTGTTGCACCTGAAGACGGCATGGTTGAAAGCTTCTACTTTAAAGCCGGCGAACTTGTTGATGGCGGCGCTACTTTGTTGTCGTTCGCCGGTAGCGAAAAGGAGTAACTATGAGCTTTCCAAGCCAAGTCAGCATTGTTGAAGTTGGCCCTCGTGACGGCCTGCAAAACGAAAAGCAAATTGTAAGCGCTGACGATAAAGTCACGCTGGTTAATATGCTGTCGAAAACAGGCCTTAAGCGCATTGAAGCTGGTAGCTTTGTTTCGCCTAAATGGGTGCCACAAATGGCTGACTCAGGTGCAGTGTTCGAGAAGATATCGCGCACACCGTCTATTCAATATTCGGCGCTTACGCCGAATATGAAAGGCTTAGAGGCAGCCCTTGAAGCTGGTGTTGACGAAGTGGCAGTATTTGGCGCTGCGTCTGAATCATTCTCACAGAAAAACATTAACTGCAGTATTGCTGAAAGTTTACATCGTTTCGAGCCGGTTATTGAACTGGCAAAAACGCGTAACATTCCGGTACGTGGTTATGTGTCTTGTGTTATGGGGTGCCCGTATGAAGGCGAGATAAGCCCTAGCGCCGTAGCTAATGTGTCTAAAACCCTGTTAGACATGGGGTGTTATGAAATTTCCCTTGGCGATACGATAGGAACAGGCACTCCGGGTGCAACTAAGCTTTTATTAGATGAAGTACTAAAGCATATTCCGGTTTCAGTCACAGCAGCCCACTTTCATGATACTTTCGGACAGGCGCTTGTGAATTTGTATACTGCGTTGGAGTACGGCGTAGCAACTATCGACTCTGCAGTGTCAGGTTTAGGTGGTTGCCCATATGCAAAAGGTGCAAGCGGTAACGTTGCTACAGAAGATGTGGTTTACATGCTAAACGGAATGGGAATATCAAGTGGCGTAGATATGCAGCAACTGCTCGCTACATCACAGTTTGTTGAAAAACTGCTTAACAGACCACCTGTATCAAAAGTTGCTAGTGCGCTTTTAGGTAAATAGGTGTATTACCCAAGTAAACACCTTCAAGAAGCAGCTCATAGGTAAAAACAGCAAAAAGCCAGCAATGTCGTTTTACGCATGCTGGCTTTTTTATGTCTGCTTTGTTCATTTTTCTTTGGGTAAAATAACGGTGGAGACCAGAGCAGCAAGTAACAGTCCAGACATAAGATACACTACAGAAAACGAGATGAGCGGTGTTATTACTGCATAAAGGCTACCAAACGCTAAAAGAATTAAACCAATAGCGGTATTTGAAAAGCCCACTAACTCTGTACGCTCTTGACCTTCTTTCACATCTAAACTGTAGGTTTTTCTTCCCGTTCTTACACCAGCATGAGCAATAGAAAGTACAAAAAATAAAATAGCAGACACGATCAGCGAGTTGTTTGTTATAAGTAGTAACCCCACGCAAGCTGTTAACGCCAGTCCACCAGCTATTTGAAGAGTTAGCTTTGCGCTTTTATCAGCCACTTTTCCCCATATAAATGACGAAAGCAATGCTGCTAGCGCCTCTGCAGCGATATAAATGGGAAGTAACTCACTGACGTTATCACCCTTTTGCACCATAAAATACGGCGCTACTAACGCTGAATGTACAAACAAGCCTCTCACGAATATGAACTTGTACACCGTGCTATCAAAGTTAACACTAATGATGTTGCCAGTTTCTTCATTAGATTGAACTGACGTTTTTATAGGCCACATACAAAAAAGCGTAGCTATAAATATCAGTGCACTAAATCCGATTAGCGCCGCCAGAGCAACAGTGCCTAAAGAGTCGTTGAACATAAACAAAGGAACGGCGACTGCCAATGTTGCAAAGCCCGACACTGTTGACGCAATACCTATCAAGCTACCGCGCTCTCCTTTTTGGGCAACATCAGCTTCCATGTCTTTTACTGTAAGTGAGCACGCAGAGCGCCCAATACTTAAAAGGGCCAGAGAAAACAACACTGCGCCCCCCGCTATCGCGCCCTCAAAAAACAGCGCAGCCAATAAAATTCCTACAACACTGCAAGCTTGCATTGTTATTCCCAACCGCCATACAACATGGCGCTGTTTGTGCTGTCTAAGGTAATAGCTGATAAATGCCTGAGGTAATAACGCGCCTGACTCTCTAATGGGTACAAGCCACACTATCATCCATGTGGGCGCCCCGAATGCGAGCATCAGAGCGGTTAGCGTTGTCTTTGTCGAAATAAGAAGGTCAGCAAGCTTGTTGAGCGACAAGCCTGCTATTAAACGTTGCTTTTTGTTGATAGCCAATGGCAAAAGCTCGCTTATTTGTTGAGTGATATTTCCCCATTTACTTGAATTGTAAACCAGCGGGGTCGTAAACTACCTGTAGTGAGAATTATACTGTTAAAATGTTGACGCAGATCAATTACCTACCCTTTGTTCTCCACCAACGTTTTGAGATTTTCTAAACCCATTTCGAAGTCTGGGCCAATCAAGCTATCAATAAATAAAACGAAGAATCGATTCACTGGGTTATTGTCTACACTACCAGCATCAGTCCAGGTAACTTGCGTTCCATTGTCTACCTGCTTTATATCCAGTACACCTGTAGAGCCCATATCAAACTCGGGGAAATATAAACTGTATAGAACCCGTTTGTTGTGCTCTAACTGGGTAATCTCCATTTCACCGTTGCCTTCGGTTTCACTCTTCCACTCAGAGCGCATGCCGATAGCACGGTCGGGGCCAGAATAATTTAACTCCATATTGGGGTCGCGTTGAAACCATACCCCCCACTTCTGCCATTCCCTCAAATCGACAACGTACGGATATACTTCACTAGGATCAGCATCAATCGTGATAGAACGCTCTACTGTGTAGTCTTTAGGAATAAGAAAACTACTTGCAACGAATACAACTATAACCACGCCAACAAAGACTAACAGCTTTTTTAATGCGCCCATTCGCACCTCCGAATTTGTTCATTGCATCAAATATAACATTTAATTAACAAATGTCACTGGCGGCTGAGTAAATTCACCGCTTAGGAAATGAATTACCATCTGCCTTACAAAATCAGCATTAACCTCTGATACCCAAGATACTTCTCTGCCCTTAAATTCGCTACCGTGGGGCGTTCCGTCTCCTTCGCCGAGTCCACTGTCTAAATTTCTATCTACACGGTAAATTTGACCCGCATTAGGCGTGTTAGTGCCTACTGCTAGCATTGCGGTATCGACCTTAAAATGCTCGTTTGGTAGCGCAACAATGCAAGTAGAAAGCACGTCCCACAAGAAGTAAGTGAATTCATACGACGGAATTGCCGTTACTGTTGCTGCCCAAAACTGTCCAGCTAAATCAGATACTGGGCTTTGTACTTTCGCTAGTGATGTTAGAAAAGGCCAACTTACCGGCAAGGCATTAGTGGCGTCTAAAGGTACAAGCAACACCGGCAGTGAACTATTAATTAATGTTGCTGTGGCGTCAGGGTGCCAGTAAGCATTCCACTCCGCCGTGCCGTTATGGTCATGCATTGCAACATTGCCCTTAACATCGATAGCACCACCCATCCATATTACACGTTCAACATTATCAACAAACGCAGGCTCACCACCCGCAAGCTCAATCGCGCCAGCGAGATTAGTAGCAGGACCCGTCATAAGCACCGTCACTTTCGACGAATGTTGCTCTATCATTTTTTTCATCCAGATGTGAGCAGGTTGATCAATCACCTTTATACCGTCACTAGATGTTCTTAACATGACGGGCACTGCATGGCACATTTTTGGTTGCGCACGCCACTCTGGTGGAAACGGATTTGGCCCAACACACTTGCCAACACAAACCGGTATATGCGAATTATTGGTTAGGTTGAGAATTTTTTTTGTACTCAGCAGTGCATCATCAGGGTAACAATCTGCAGGTGTTATACTTACACCAATTACTTCTATATTCGGCAAACGAAGGAGTAAAAGTAGCGAAAGTAGGTCATCTATTCCACCATCATGATCGAAAATAACGGCTTGTTTTGAAGACATAAAGAAACATTCCCTTAAAAAAATTAACGATTAAATTACAAAGGCGAAAAATCGCGCTTTTAATCTAAAATTTCTTGTGTAATATGGATTTAGGTTATCACGAAACCCACTACGCTGTTGTTATTTGTGACTCGCAATAACAGGTGGTACAAGGAAATTTCATGTACGGCGCCAATTATCGCATACCTTCATTTTCCTATTACAAAACTATCCCTAAATCGTTGTCACTTTATTACAGGAGTTATTAGAGAATGGCAGACCAAAGCTCTCGTTACATCAGTAATTTAACTCGCGATACCTATGCGCTTATTCTCGCAGGCGGAAAAGGCTCAAGATTGCACGAGCTTACCAACTGGCGAGCAAAACCTGCTTTGTATTTTGGGGGCAAGTTTCGCATCATCGACTTCCCGCTTTCTAATTGTGTAAACAGCGGCATTAGACGCATAGGCGTAGTCACGCAGTATAAGTCGCACTCGCTAATACGTCATTTAGTGCGTGGTTGGGGGCACTTTAAAAAAGAGCTTGGAGAGTCTGTAGAAATACTACCTGCCTCACAGCGTTTTTCAGACAGCTGGTATGAAGGCACAGCCGACGCGGTGTTTCAAAACATCGACATCATTCGCGATGAACTTCCCAAATACGTGATGATTTTGTCTGGCGACCATATTTACCGTATGGACTATGGTGATATGTTGGCGCAGCACAAAGAGTCTGGAGCCAAGATGACGGTTTCATGTATGTCTGTGCCGGTAGAAGAAGCAGCAGGTGCATTTGGCGTTATGTCGGTAGATGAAAACTATCGAATTAACGGCTTTGAAGAAAAGCCCGCTACTCCCACGCCACTTCCTCACGATAGTAGCCGCTGCTTAGCGTCTATGGGAAATTATGTTTTCGACACTGAGTTTTTATTTGAGCAGTTGAGAAAAGACGCGGAAAAAATGGGGTCTCAGAGAGATTTTGGCAAAGATATAATACCCTCAATCATCAAAGACCACCCTGTTTACGCCTTCCCTTTCGAGAAAAGTGGTGGTGACAACGCTTATTGGCGCGATGTTGGTACTATTGACTCTTTTTGGGAAGCAAACATGGAAATGGTTGCCCCCGTACCGCAACTGAACTTATACGACAGAAAATGGCCTATTTGGACATATCAAGAGCAATTGCCCCCCGCCAAGTTTGTTTGGGAAGATCATGATAGACGCGGTGAAGCGATTAACTCTGTGGTTTCAGGGGGCTGTATTATTTCAGGGTCAACCCTGCGCTCATCAATTTGTTTTTCAAACGTGCGAGTGCACTCATACGGGCTAATTGAAGATGCCGTAATACTGCCCGACGTGGAGATAAAACGTCACTGCAAGCTTAAGCGCGTTATTATTGATAGAGGCTGCGTTGTACCTGAGGGCACTACAATTGGTTACGACCACGATGAAGACCGCGCTCGAGGCTTTCGCGTGTCGGAAAAAGGTGTGGTGTTAGTTACCCGTGAGATGTTGGGGCAGCCTGTAGGCGGCCTTGCAAAGACCACCTCTTTAGACTAACTTTCATTCCACTGTTTCAAGGTAGCAGCAACAAGTTCTGCTACCGCCTCTGGGTGCTCAAGTGGAAACATGTGACCACCTGCCATGACTTTGTGATTTATTTTGTTGTGCTGCATCAGTCGGCTATACATCTGTGGTTTACACACATTACTTTTTTCTCCTGTGACCAGTAATGCTGGGCACTTCAGCTTGCCCTTATACTTTCCTAGGTTGTGAGGTACGTTTCTAAATAACTCAGCCTCTACATCGGCACGAAATGTAAGCGATATAGCATCACCTTTCTGTGCAGTTACGGCCTTTACGTAATCGCGCACGCAGCGCTTATCCATGTCTCTGAATAAAGCTTTTCCGTGAAAGTACGCTTCCATGTCGGTATTCAGTGGCCATTTGGCGTTTCGCGTTTGTGCCAGCTTTGCCGGCGTTAGCTTGTTAATTAAGGGAGTATGCTTAGCAAACTTAAAAAAGTAGCTAAGCGGGCCCACTACCAGCGGTGGGTCGAACAAAATGATGCCGCGAAAAAGCTCGGGGGCTTCGCAGGCTGCCATGTAAGTGATGACAGCTCCAAACGAGTGCCCAACGCCATACACGCCACGTTCATCGGTGTTTTCGTTTTTTATATGGCGTATAAGTTCTGTTACTTGGTTTCGCCAGTTGCCATTAACAGGAAGTAAAGGGTCGTGCCCAAAGCGTTCCACATGCAAGCGATTAAATGTATCAGGCAAACTTGAAAACATGGCGTTGTAGCATGACGCTGGAAACCCGTTGGCGTGAGCAAAATGAAAGCTTAATTCAGAAGACGGCACAAAAAACCTCGGAAAATTAAAAAGAAAGGAGCGAATGCTCCTCTTTGTAAATCGGCTGACAGACTATGGTCATGTTACTACAAGCCTCTTGCCTCTGCCATTTCCCAGTCTTTCACTATTTTTGTACTGGTCCACAAAAATACGGCAATAGACAAAGCATAAGGTACAACAAGGTAGAGCAACGATTGACGAAGTGCTTCTGTCTCTCCAAGAGAAGGCACAAGCGCCTGGCTTATGATCCCCGTCAATGTTGGGCCGCCGCCTAAAGCAATGATGTTAAGCACAAAAAAGAACAATGCTGTAGACATAGCGCGGACATTTAATGGTGCTAACGTTTGCGCCATTGCGAAACTTGGTCCAAGGTAAGAGCCGCTGGTAAATAGTAGTAGCGCCATTAAACCAACTGAAAGCCAGAGATCTTGAACTTGCAGTGAAACATAAAAGGCTGGCACACCAATAATGAGTGCTATTGCAGGTAACAGCGCGTACGCCTTTTTATTGGTTTTTCCCCATCTGTCAGCAATATAACCACCCAACCACACGCCAAGGGCATATGCGGTGCCGTTAATAATACCAAATACAATAAGTAACTGTGTAATATCGAGCCCAGCAAAGGCGCGCACATAGTAGTCAATGATCCATGTTGAAATAGCGTAGTTGCCAAACGAACCAAATGAAATACCCAAAGCCATTCCCCACCATGTGGGAATTTTGAGCAAGGTTTTAAGTGATGACTTTACGCTAGGTTTAGCGACTTGCGCCTCGTCGACCGCTGATGTAGCCGTTCGCTTGGGCTCTTTCACTGTAAGTTTTAGCAATACAGCAAGCAAAATACCCGGAATACCCACACTGTACATTACTGTGCGCCAGTCAGCCGACCCGCCTTGTAGGAAAAAAGCAGAGGCGAAAAACGCCAGCATTACGCCAAACGGAATGCCCAATGAATAGATAGCAAGCGCACCAGCCCGTTTTTCTTTAGGAAATAAATCGGAAATAATACTGTGTGAAGGTGGACTGCCACCTGCTTCACCTATTCCTACACCTATTCGCGCAATGGCTAGCTGCATATAGTTTGCCGCTAAACCGGATGCCGCGGTAAAACCGCTCCATAGCGTGAGTGAAATGGCAATGATGTTTACTCGACTGTAGCGGTCTGCAAGCCAGGCAATTGGAATACCCATAACGGTGTATAGCAGTGCAAAGTAAATGCCTTTTAACCAACCTAGCTGCGCGTCATCAAGCTCTAAATCAGCTTTAATAAATGGAGACAAGATCCCTATAATTTGTCTATCTATAAAATTAAAGGCGTACACTAATGTGAGAATGAACAACACGTAGTTACGATAGCTTCTAGATGCGCCGGCTTCACTAACAGGAATACTTTCAACGTGAGTTTGTGCCATAACTGTCCTTTTTGGTAAAGATTTCCCAGTCTACGCATCAGCAGAAAAAATGCACAACTAAATGTTACTTATTTGTTAACATAACGAAAATTTCTAACAGAGTCTTTCTGTTGCCCAGCGCTTGAGGTAGGATGTCGATTCATCAACTCATCAGACCAGACAGGCAATTATGACGGTAGACGAACTGTTAAATATTCCCGCTTTAACCCAGACTTCTGACAACACGTGGAAGGTCGACGGACTTGTTATACCGAAAACATGGGGGCAAGGACGAACTGCCTTTGGTGGTATTTCGGCAGGTATGCTGTATTGTGCAGTGAAGCAGCAGGTACATGACGAAAGAGTATTGCGCTCGTTCACGACCAACTTTGTTGGCCCGCTTAACTTAGAGACCCCCTTCTCAATTGAAGTTACGCTATTGCGCACTGGTAAAAATGTGTCGCAATTCACTGCTCATGCTATTCAAGACGGCAAAAGCTGCGTATTTTCTCAGGCCTGTTTTGGCAATGCGCGCAAGTCATCTATATTGGTTGAAAACGATGAAGTGCACGACATGGCGCAGCCAGTTAAAGCCAAGTTTATTCCCCAAATTCCAAAAGTTACGCCTAAATTTTTGCGTTACTTCGACCTAGCCATCGACGCTGGTGGCATTCCTTTTACGCGTAAAAAAACCAGCCATTACCACGGCTTCATGCGTTTTAAACAGCCACCAGCTGAAATTACTGATGCCCACATTATTACAATGATAGATGCGTGGCCCCCAACGCTGTTGCAGATGATGAAACTGCCGGCCCCAGCGAGCACGGTAAGCTGGAACCTAGAGTTTATTCACCCACACAAACCTGTAAGCCCCACAGACTGGTTTGCATATAAAGCGCATACGCGACAAGCCGCCGATGGCTACGGACACACTGAAGCGACTATTTGGGATAAGGATAATGAAGTCATTGCGATAAGCCGACAAACTGTTGCTGTTTTCGACTAAGTACGTGTCCAATAACCTATTTGTGAGTGCGTCATTGACTCTAGAGCATTGGCCTACCAAGAAGGGCTTATTTGAGAATAAGCCCTAATAAAGCATGAATGCGTTAGGGTTAAATAAAGATATCACAGAGATACACTGAAGATTAGTAACATCAAGAGCATCTTCGAGATCTTCTTTTGCTAATGATAATGAGTTATGTAATTCAGGCTTGAGGTTATGGTAGCTTGGGTAAATTTCAGGATTCACATTGTCCAAAGCCAACACATAGGATAGCTGCAATATGCGTTGCTCAACGCTGAGCGATGTATTTTCTGTATCATGAATCGAGGTAATGGGTGACACAATGGATTCCGGAATTCCCCATTTATCGATAAGTCTTGCTGACAAGCTAGTATAAGTGTATCCCAGAACACCAAATTGTAATTCCGCTGGCGTTACACGCGCATTAAATGCCTGGCAGCGTTGCGCCGACTCAGGCATTGTAGTTACCACCACCAGTTCGCCAATGTTGTGAAGAAGCCCCGCCACAAAAAAACGCTCAGGCTCGCGGATATTACGCATGTCGGCAAAGTATTTTGCCAATAAGCCACAAGAAACACTTTGTTCCCAGAACTTGTCTAGATCTATGTTTTGACCGTCAACATCGCTAAACGCTTGGCTTACACCATAGGCAAGAGCGAGGTCGTAGGTAGAGCGGGTACCCACGACTTGGATGGCTTTGGTAATAGTGTCGATTTTGTTTGGAAATCGGTATAAGGCCGAGTTGGCAACCCGCAAGAGCTGTGTAGCCAGCGAAGGGTCGAAAGCTATAACATCACCGATATCGTCAATGCTTGAGGCCTCGTCATCCATGCATGCCTTTAAACGTGTTACCGAATCGGGTAAAACAAAAAGGTCTTCTGCTTTTGCAACTAGCTCGTCTAAATTCATCTGTGCACGCTCTCCAACGCAACAATAGTTTTGGTGCTAGGTACCTCCATTTACCCTCGCTGCCCTATAAAGGTATAGGCTTATTTACCCATTAGGTCAATGACCGATAACTAGTAAAAAAGTATGATGTTTGTTCTTCTAATCTTTCTTATAAAAGGAATAGGAACATTATTCATCGTACAACAACGTTATAAGGTATTAGCTTAACCAGAAATAGTATGTTCGATGCAAAGTTATCAAATAAAATAACAATTCGCAGAATTGAATTGAGTTGACTTGAGTTACCGGTAGTGTTCACGATGCACTTTTTCAACACTCGCTATAGCGCATAAGTTGAACTTAACAAAGACAAAACTAGGCAATACTACGACAAAACCTACATGAAAGCAGAGGGTGAAGCGCTGAAACAGCCCAATGACCTTCTGTTGCATATTACGTTTTCTTTTGCATACGTAACAGTATACCCCGCTGACCGTGTATGTTCACCCAATTAGTTTGTAAAGATGGTATTATGGCGTAATGTTCAAGTAACACGTGCAACAGTACGATAATACGTAATCGTTACCAGCTTCCAACTTAAACAACGTTTAATTCAATGCCTTCACTAACTACTCTCAAAATTGTCATTATTGGCTATGTTTGGCCTGAACCAAATTCATCTGCTGCCGGTCAGAATATGCTGTCGATCATTAAACAATGTAAAGACGCGGGGCACTGCATATCTTTTCTTACCGCTGCCACAGACAGTGATCACAAGGCTGATTTAGATGAATTGGGCATCGATAATCACACTATTGAATTGAACAGCAGCAGTTTCGACAATGTGATTGCATCGATGGCACCTGACGTGGTGATTTTCGACCGTTACATGACTGAAGAGCAGTTTTCATGGCGAGTAAAAGAGGCATGCCCTAATGCACTACGAGTGCTAAATACTGAGGATTTGCATAGCCTACGACAAGCGAGGTTAGACGCTGTTAAAACACACTGTGATGCTGCAAAAGCAAACCTAAATAGTGAACTGGCGCAGCGCGAAATAGCCTCAATTCTTCGCAGCGACATAACGCTAGTAATTTCAAGGCGCGAACTCAACTTGCTAACAACGTATTACGGTATCCCCGCTTCACAGCTTCGCTACCACCCACTTGAAGTAGGAAAAATAATAGAAGATGCTCCTACCTTTGAAGAAAGAGCACACTTTGTGCACATTGGAAACTTTCGACATGCGCCGAACTGGGATGCGGTACTTCAGTTAAAGCAAACTATTTGGCCTGCGATCCGTAAACAGATTCCACAGGCTGAACTTCATATTTACGGAGCCTACCCGCCCAAAAAAGCCACACAGCTGCATAACAAACAACAAGGTTTTCTAGTAAAAGGTTGGGCCGAAAGCGCTGAAGATGTCATAAAGCAGGCTCGCGTATTAATTACCCCCATCCGATTTGGTGCAGGCATAAAAGGTAAATTATTAGATGCAGCACGCTGCGCGACGCCTAGCATTACAACTTGGCTCGGTACAGAGGGTATTCTTTTTGATGAAGATATTACGAACTGGCCTGGTGCAGTATGTCCGGCGGTGTATACAGAACAGCAAGATAGCAAGGAAGGTAGCGCAAAAGTTGTTGCAATCAATGATGCAGTTAGCGACTACGTGAAATGTGCGGTGTCGTTATATAATGAAAAAGATGATTGGCAACAGGCAAGCAGAAAAACTATACCTTTGCTTAGCAACTATGCTGCATCAAAGCTCCAACAAACGTTGGTAGACAGTTTTGTGCACCTCAGTAACAACATTCAGACGCACCGAGATGGACTATTTTTGCAAAGCCTCGTTTGGCATCAATCGTTAACCGCAAGCAAATATATGTCGCAGTGGATTGAGGCTAAAAACGCGAACCTTGAAACGCTGCGTAATGATAAAAATGATGAATCACATTAGACAGCACTAAAACGTGCTATTGTCTTCTAAGCGCGTTGATAACAGCCGTAATACCGTTGCCTCTAGACTGACTGAGATAACGTGATAGTTGGCACTGTTCTAGGTATGCAGCAAAGTCAAAGCTGCTGCGCTGCTCTGCAGTTAGGGAATTTGCACGCTCAAGTAAAACAGCCAGCACACCTCTGATGATTTTACTGGGTGAATAAGCCATAATTTCACCGTCAGTTACACACAGCCATACTGGACTTTCACAACCCTCGACGCTGTTGTCATGTGTGCGTTGTTGTTCAGGCAAAGCGGGTAAAGCCTTGCCTGCTAACATCAATACGCGTGTGAACGTGTCCCACCCCTTTGCCGAGGCCAACTTAAGGGCTATCGGCGGCAAACTGTCATCTTCGCTGTTTTCAATGTACACGTTTCAGTATCCACGTCTTTGCTTTTAATATAAGCAGCTTGTTATACAGCCACAAGTTCCGCAGCTAAGTCTTCCGCAGTCATTACAAGGTTTTCAACATCGCTTTGCGTTGGAAACATTACCAACTCAACACCGTTTTTTTGCAAGCCAGGAAGCCACGTTGCTGTGAACTCTTGTAACTCTATGCTTACCGCTTGACCTGTAATGCCGTTGGTTGCCACAAAGTTACTTGCTAAGTCTTTGTGAGGAAATACGGGCAGCTGCACATTGTCCCCATCTTCGAACATCACAAACCCTTCTTCGCCTTGAACTAGCCAAATTGCCTTTGCTTTGTTTACATAGCTAACTACTAGTTCTTGGCGCTCTTCGGCACTCAGCTTCATCGCCTGTTCAATTACCGCATCGCTTAACGTCTCTGCAACTGTTTCTGGAAACACAATTTTCTCGCTTATAGAAATTTTGCCGCAAGTATACCCTTACCAAGCTGATGTGCAACAAACAAGGACGCAACAAACATGGGGCATCAATCATACAAAGCACAAAATAAAGCGATTCCTATTCTTGATAGATTTTCATATGATAAATAAACGCTTAGCAATATTCTGCGTACCTACTTACAAATACAACCTAGTTGTTTAATAAGAATTCGAATTTAAGTGAGCGACACCATGCAATCTGTTTTCACAGCACTAAAACAAGGTACGCATTCTCAACATGTAGCCCTTGAGAACACCTACCCTTTTTCGCTCTACCAAACGAATAGCGCACCAGACAAAGCGGTTTATCTGGATATTCTTAATGTCATGCTCCACTTTCATAAACAGGTAGGTGTAGTTATTGAAGTGTTAAATACGCACAGTGATATTGTGTCTCTTGCTCAGTTGCTAAACCAAACAAGCGTAGTTGCTGCACTTGAAGCTGATATAAAACATTTGGAAGCTGAATTTCATGCAGGTGCAGGCAACAAAGAATTACATAGTGTTTTCAATCAAGAATTTAGTAATGTAGAAAACACACCATCTGTTGCGCTTTCGGCTATGTACGTTTGGCTTGGTTCTTCAATGGGCGCCAGTGTATTACTTCGAAGGCTGAAAAGTACAAGCGAACTTCCCGTTAACTATTACAGTGCAATGACAGAATGCGCGCGAGCATGGGTTGAATTTAAACAGCAGGTTGACTCGCTACTGCCTTCTTTTGCAGCTGAAGAAGACAACATTCATTCAAACATGCTAGAAAACGCAAACCGTTGGTTTGCGTTTCTTATTTGCTTAGGTGAACAAGTTACTCCTGTTGAATCATGTTAAGAGCAATATTAAAAGAAGCAAATCGTCTGGCCGTTACTCAAAGCGCGCCAGCTTTGTGCATTCTTCAAACGAGCCACACCTCACCATAAAAAAGTCTTAATCAAATCGCCTGTTTAAATGCTCTAAAATCGCACTTGGGCATTAAGAGCAAACACACATTCTGATAGACTTGTCGTATTAAAAAATCAGCAAAGAACAAACATGAAAGTAATCTCATTTAACATAAACGGTATAAGAGCACGACTTCACCAATTACAAGCGCTTATTGACGCTCACAGCCCTGACGTTATCGGACTTCAAGAAATTAAAGTACACAACGAACAATTCCCAGTCGACGCTGTAAAGGAAATGGGGTATCACGTTTATTTTCACGGTCAGAAGAGTCACTATGGCGTGGCGTTTCTAACCAAAAAGGAGCCTTTGTCAGTGACTATGGGTTTTCCTAGTGACGAGGAAGACGCACAGCGTCGAATGATTATGCTTGAAACAACAAATGATGCCGGCGAAGAAGTCACCATTTTAAATGGGTACTTTCCTCAAGGTGAAAATGAAAAGCATGAAACAAAATACCCAGCCAAGCGCAAATTCTATAAAGACCTCATGTGCTACCTTGACGATAACCACACGCCAGATGACAACGTCATCGTGATGGGCGACGTTAATGTCTCGCATACTGACCTTGATATCGGCATTGGTGAAGACAACCGAAAACGCTGGTTAAAAACGGGTAAATGCAGCTTCTTACCAGAAGAGAGAGAGTGGCTTAACACGGTGATGAACTGGGGCTTTGAAGACAGCTTCCGTTCACTTTACCCTGACACTAACGATAGATTCTCGTGGTTTGACTATCGCTCGAAAGGGTTCGTCGATAACCGTGGTCTTAGAATTGATTTAATCCTAGCTACCAAGCCTCTGCACACTTCATTAACTGAAGCGGGAATAGATTACGAGTTGCGAGGTATTGAAAAACCTTCAGACCATGCGCCTATTTGGGCTGTGTACAAGGAATAACATTGATGCATGGCGGCCTAAATATCAAGTTGAGTGTAACGCTTGTTAGCACCTGTAGAGAATTGACGCTGTGAGTACGCTTCAACTAATAGGACTGCTTCTATACGGCACCATTGTGGTAATGTCGTTTAAGAAAGTAGACATCACACAGTTTGTAAAAGACCGCCATCAACAGCACCTTGTATTTGGTACCGCTGCCTCGCTATTTGTATTGTGGTTATTGAAAGCGGGCATATTTGAAGGCCTTGATGTACATTTCCTCGGCCTTACAGTGCTTACGTTAATGCTCGGGTTCCGCTATGCCGTTTTATCATCATTTTTAGCGCTTATTGGTGCAAACCTTATTGGGTATGGTAGCTGGGTAAATACAGGTATAAACGGACTGTTAGGAAACGTGCTTCCTATTGTTATTACTTATCTGTTTTACATGCTGTCATTTCACCGTATTCCGAGGCAGCTATTTGTGTACATCTTTGTGTGTGCCTTCTTTCCCGCAGCGCTATCTATCGCGTTTAAAACATTAGCGTTAGGTGGGTATTTCGTAGTTGAAGGCGTATATTCATGGGATACCGTCTTTGATAACTATATTTTGCTCACTCCACTACTGGTTTTCCCCGAGGCCCTTTTAAACGGTATGGCTATTACCATTTTAGTTATTTATAAGCCGTCTTGGGTATATACGTTTCACGACAAGTTCTATCTTCAAAAATAAGGTTCTTTGTCGAAAAGTAGTAAAGAGCACTATAAAAAAGACAATAAAAAACCGCACATATGTGCGGTTTTTTATTTGAGGTACATTAGCTCAAGAAAGCTTAATTGATAATTTGAACACTATTTTTGAAATAGTATGTCCATAACATCAGAAAGCTCACCTTTGCCTTCACGAATCTCTTCTTCAGACAAACCTGCAATTTCATGAGGGAACACTAGCCACTCGTCACTTTCGTTAACGTAGTAGTCTGGCACGATATCAGTCGTGTTGTTCTGCGGCTTATACCAAGGGCACGCAATGCGAATATCTGTTGGCATGTTAAGACGCATAAGCTTGTTAATTTGCTTAATAAGCGCTTCAACACTTCGTCCAGAATCAAACACGTCGTCTACAATTAGGAGCTTGTCGCCTGCGTTTGCATTTTCTACAAGGTAGTGCAAACCGTGAACGCGTATCTCTTTAGACTGTTTGTTGATGCCGTAATACGATGAAGTACGAACGGCAATGTGGTCGGTCGATGTATTTTTGAACTCAAAGAATTCTTGTACTGCGATACCTATAGGTGCACCACCACGCCAAATACCGATAATAAAATCTGGACGGAAGCCATCTTCATACACCTTTGACGCTAGGCGAAAGGAGTCCTGTAACAGCGATTGCGAGGTGATAAAATTCTTATTCATGACGTCTCACTGGGCAAACTTTAAAAGACCGCGAGTATAGTGAATTTCAACGCATTTTGCACGGCTAATTCAATGAATTATTCATTCTGTAGCGCTTGAGATGGTTGAATTTTCATGGCTTTGCGTGCTGGGTATACGCTAGCTAATACACATAGCAAAAGCGACAGTAAGGTTATGCCGATTATTTGAGTGGCCTGCATTTCAATGGGTAGCCCGCTGCCGTCAGCGGCCAGCGCAATGGGTACACCCAAAATCGCTAGTACGTCATTTATCACCAGTGTAGTAAATACGCCTAGCAATAAACCTACCCCGGCACCTTTAACACCATTAAATAGGCCATTTAATATGAACACCCACATAATGGTATTTGGCAACATGCCTTGTGTTTGTAGTACCGCAATGTCGCCCTTTTTCTCTGAAACCACCATAACCAGTGCTGACACAATGTTAAATGCCGCTACAGCAATAATTAGCAGCAGCATTAACATCATCATGTTCTTTTCCATTTTAACCGCATCAAAAAGCGGCCCTTGTCGCTCACGCCATGTTTTGATAGCGCTATCGTCTACATTCACCTTACTTTTTAGCGCAGTCACAACCGCCTGGTAATTAAACGCATCATCGAGAAAAAGTCGCGTAGACACACCGCTTCCTTTTGGATCGCGCAGTAGTCTGTTGACGTCATCAAGGTGCATATATATCACTTTATCGTCTACCTGCGACCCCATATCAAATATGCCGGCCACGGTAACCAGTCGTTGGCTAGGCATGCGGCCAAAGGGGGTATATACGCTGGCACCTGTCACCATTACGCGTAGCTTATCGCCTACTCGTGCATCAAGTTGTATGGCCAGCGAACGCCCAATAATGGCAAAATAGCTACCACTAGCTAAATCACTAAACCTTCCTTGTTCAAGGTTCTCAGCTACCAAGGTGTGCTTTACCATTACCTCGGGTGAAACGCCGTGTATTTGAACACCACGAAGATCAGAGCGACTTTGCACTACAGCCTCTGCCTCTCTATACATCATAGTGGTGATAACGCCATCGATTGCCTGTACAGCATCGATATGACTAGCATCAATTGCTTCTGTTTCAATGTGTGGCACAACGCCTAGAATACGTTGCTTCAATTGACCTTCCAGCCCATTCATCACCGAAACGACTATAATTAATGCCATAAGTCCTAAAGCGATTCCCGCTACCGAAAATCGATTGATAAATGCTACAAAGCTGGTTTGACTGGCTTTATTCGACTTCGCATAGCGATAAGCGATAAATGCTGACAGTGAGTAAGATGAAGAAGAAAACATAACGCCTTGTTTATATGAAACCTTATTAGTGCTTTGCCTGCACAACAGTACAATACGATATAAAATGCTGTGGGGGTTTCAACCTGAAATAGTAAAGTGGCTATAGTACGTGTAAGCTACTGGCTGTACAAGAATAAGTGGCAGAGGTAAACGGTGAGCAATCAAAGTCTAAACGACAAACAAGCCCAATTCGATGAATACTTCTCAATAACGCACAGCATTAATGCGAATATGCGTGTACTGGAAGCAGATGAAGCCGTGCCAGATATTGAAAACATCGAAGATGCAATGCCCTATGCATTTCGCATTGCCAGTGAAATGGCAGCCATTGAAGCACAAGCTATCCGCCCTCTTCGCAATTTAAGCGATCATGCTGAATCACTTGCTGATTATTTAAATCATCAATCACGTAAAATCGACTTAATGATGTCTTTCGTTCTTCACCAACAAGACGAACCAGAATACCGCTTTAAAACCGTTAAATTTGGTGGTGGCGGTGTAATCATAGATGCGCCGTCGGCCCTTGAAACTGGAACTAATGCCGAATTGAAGCTTTTTTTGGATGCAGAAGCTGCTGCCATTTTTTGTTTTGGTGAAGTGATTAGCTGCGAGCCGGTAGAAGACCGATATCATATTGCTTTTATTTTTAATACAATTCGCGAACAAGATCAGGAGCTATTGGTTAGAGCCAGTTTACATATTCAAACCCTACAGCTCAGGAAACGTGCACAAGAGAAAAAAGCCGGATCCTAAACGGCAACTAAGTCAGTATATATCGCCTAACAATTTGGTATTACCTGCATAACGTAAATAGGAAGTCATGACAGCCACCTTACTATCGCTGCCTCTGCCGGCGCAGAAGAAAGACGCATCAACACAAGATCATAAACAATGGGGACAGCTTCAAGGCAGCAGTGCTGCACTATGCATTAGTGAAACCTTGAAGCAGTACAAGGGCCCTGTTGTGTTAATTACGGCAGACACGCCGTCTGCTATGAAGCTTGAAAAAGAAATAGCGTTCTTTTTACAAGGTGACAACGCACTAACCAACACCCCCATTACACTTTTCCCAGATTGGGAAACGCTTCCGTACGATTCCTTTTCGCCACACCAAGACATTGTTTCGCAACGCTTGGAAACGCTGTTCAGGTTTACGCAACAAGGCGAAGGCATTTTTATCGTGCCGGTCAATACGCTTATGCAGCGCCTTGCACCAACCGACTATCTAGCAAAATATTTGCTGATGCTAAACAAAGGCGACACATTAGACAGAGACCAGTTTCGTCGCAATTTAGAGCAGGCGGGCTATTTACATGTTAGCCAAGTAATGAGTCACAGCGAGTTTTCTGTACGCGGAAGTATTATCGATCTGTTTCCCATGGGCAGCGAGCAACCATTTCGTATCGATTTGTTCGATGATGAGATTGACTCTATTCGCTATTTCGATACCGAAACACAGCGCTCTGGTGAGGCCGTTAATGAAATTCGACTGCTACCCGCACGAGAGTTCCCCACCGATAAAGAGGCAATAACGCTATTTCGTCAGCAATTTCTTGCAAAGTTTGACGCTAATAACGCGTCTGAGAGCGTATTTTCACAGGTAAGCAAGGGTACGATGCCCAGCGGCGTAGAGTATTACTTACCACTTTTCTTTGAAAAAACCGCAACGCTGTTTGACTACCTTCATCCAAAAAGTCTGTTGTTGCTTCACGGCGACGTACAAGATGCCAGTGAGTTCTTTTGGGCCGATGTACAAGAACGTTATGAACAGTATCGCTACAATCTTGCGCGACCTTTACTTGCGCCTGACGAACTCTTTCTTCCCATTAATGAACTGTTCGGCGCCATAAAACAATGGCCTCGCGCTACGCTTACAGGCCGTGTTTTAGAAGATAAAGCGGGCTCGGTTAATTTACAGTGCGCCCTGCTTGACGACATTGCTATTAATGCGCAAAAAAAAGTCCCAGCAGAACGTCTTATTGCGACGGTCAAAGAAGCCACCGACAGAGGTGCGAAAATACTGTTTTGCTCTGAGACACAAGGGCGCAGAGAAGGCCTACTTACGGTTTTAGCCAAAGCGGGAATTAAGCCGACGTTAGCAGATTCATTTAACGGGTTTCTTTCAAGCCATGACAGCATTGGTATTACCGTGGGCATGGTGGAACACAGCTTCCGCTGGCACACAGATGAAGGCGAGCTGCTGTTTATTACTGAAACTGAGTTACTTGGTCATAAGGTAAGTCAGCGACGCCTGCGAGATAAACGCAGTGCAACAGACGAAAGCGCGATAATTCGCAACCTTGCCGAACTGTCTATTGGACAACCTGTTGTACATCTTGACCACGGTGTAGGTCGTTACCTAGGGCTGCAAACTCTAGACGCTGGCGGCGTAGCAACTGAATACCTTTGTATTGAATATGCAAAACAGTCGAAGCTGTATGTTCCCGTAGCGTCACTGCATCTAATATCACGCTATACAGGCGGCGATGCTGACAATGCGCCGGTTAATGCCCTTGGCTCTGATGCGTGGAGCAGAGCCAAACAGAAAGCCGCCGAAAAAGTACGCGATGTGGCGGCTGAATTATTAGACGTTTATGCGCGACGTGCGGCAAAGCCCGGTTTTGCTTACAAAATCAATTGGGACGACTACCAGTCATTCTCAGACAGTTTCCCTTTCGAGGAAACTCCCGACCAAGCACAGGCAATTGCTGCCGTTATGCATGATATGGGCAATCCGTCTGCAATGGATCGCCTGGTGTGCGGTGACGTTGGTTTTGGTAAAACTGAAGTAGCCATGCGAGCCGCGTTCCTGGCTGCCAATGCAGGTAAACAAGTGGCCATATTGGTGCCCACTACCCTGCTTGCTCAACAGCACTATGAAAACTTCAAAGACCGCTTTGCCGCATGGCCATTTGAAATAGAAGTAATGAGCCGTTTTGTTAGCGGAAAAGCGCAAAAAGCCGTGGTTGAACGCATTGGTGAAGGAAAAGTAGATATTGTAGTGGGCACCCACAAGCTACTTTCCAGCGATATTAAATACAAAGACTTAGGGCTTGTGATTATTGACGAAGAACACCGCTTTGGTGTGCGTCAAAAGGAAAAGCTTAAATCGTTACGTGCAGATGTAGACATTCTAACGCTTACCGCTACGCCAATTCCTAGAACGCTGAATATGGCACTATCAGGCATGCGCGATTTATCAATTATCGCAACCGCACCGGCCAGACGTTTATCAATAAAAACGTTCGTTCAACAACGCAACAAAGCCATTATTCGTGAAGCTATTATGCGTGAAATATTGCGTGGCGGCCAAGTGTACTTCCTGCATAACGAAGTAGACAGCATTGCGCGCACCGCAGAAGAAATAGCCGAAATTGTTCCTGAGGCACGTATTGCAGTGGGACACGGCCAAATGCGTGAGCGTGAACTTGAAGGCGTAATGAGCGACTTCTACCATCAGCGCTACAACGTGCTGGTATGTACCACCATTATTGAAACCGGTATTGATGTTCCAAGTGCAAATACCATTATTATGGACCGCGCCGACCATCTAGGTTTGGCGCAATTGCACCAGCTTCGTGGTCGTGTTGGACGTTCGCACCATCAAGCCTATGCCTATTTGCTAACGCCACACCCCAAGCGTATGACAAAAGATGCCGTTAAACGTCTTGATGCTATTTCACAATTAGAAGATTTAGGTGCAGGCTTTGCACTTGCTACTCACGATTTAGAAATTCGCGGTGCAGGCGAACTGTTAGGCGACGACCAATCGGGCCAAATTGCGAGTATTGGCTTTAGTCTATACATGGATATGCTTGATAAAGCCGTAAACGCTTTGAAAGAAGGTAGAGAGCCGTCACTCGATGATGCCATGTCAGGTCATACCGAAGTTGAACTGCGTATACCTGCGCTTCTACCTGAAGATTACATTGCCGACGTAAACACACGGCTTTCCCTTTATAAGCGATTAGCAAGCTGTGCTACCCAAGACGATATTGACGAGTTCCAGGTAGAGTGTATAGACCGCTTCGGACTGTTACCTGAGCCAGCCAAAAACTTAGTAGAAGTTGCTGAAATAAAAATAAAAGCCCAAGAAATAGGTGTGCTTAAAGTAGACTTGTCTGCACAAGGCGGTACCATAGAATTTAAAGAAACAACCAAGGTCGACCCTGGCTATATTATTAAGCTAGTTCAAACCAAGCCGAATACCTTCAAGTTTGAAGGTAGCCAGAAGCTGCGTTTAGTTAAGAAGACCGACACCGCTAAAGAGCGCATTGCGTTTATTAGCGATATCATTGCCGATTTTGCAAAGGAGTCGCGGTAGCATGAAGTTTTTTCGCTGGTGTTTTTTGCTTGCACCAATTTGTGCAGTGTTTACCAGCCATACTTACGCCAATGAGGACTGGTGGTTTGACGTTGAGGTTATTGCGTTTAAACGCAATGTATCGTTAAGCGAGCTTGAAGAGCAGTTTACGCTTGCATCAACACTTGAAGCACCAAGAGCGCAAGCTAATCTTATTGGCGCTATTATTACGCCCGATATTAGCTATTTAAAGCAAGGTTTGCCACTTTGTGACATTGATACCACTATTCCACTTCCCGTTAGTGAACTGCTTTATGTTCCCTCTAGCGACGTTGATTTTCTTGCTTTGCCTCCTCTTGAAGAGGCCAACAGCGAAGGTTCGGCGCTATTTACAGATGAGCATAATGCAATAGCGACTGGTGAAACTGGGTCATTGGGCGCTACTGAAGTCGAAACTACAGAAGTCGAATCTGATGCGGATATCGCTGTGTCTCTTGCAGACGAGGCAGAAGAAAATGTACCTGACGGTGAAGCCCTTAGCGAGCTAGAAACCCTGTCACTTGCGGATACCGAATTGGCAACACCGAATGACGTTATACAGGGTCCTTCGGCAACTGAAATAGCAAAATTATGGTTATCTTTCTTTGGTGTATCGAAGCCGTCAGATGAATTCTCAGATAGTGTTGAAAGTAATAGTCATTCATCACAAAACGCCAATATCACTGTGCCAGCATTCCGCTATTGCGAACAGGTTAAGCCATGGATGGAAGTCTCGGTTTTGAACGGGCAAAAGATAGTAAAAGTAAATAAGCCGGACAACCGCTTACCCTCACCTTCTCAACTTCCAATTATTGTAGAGGGGCATGACTGGCCGCGCGCATCCAAAGCACATTTACTGACGAGTAATGAACACGCCCTTACTTCAATTTCTAAACAAATCCGCAGCAATAGAGAGCTAGAACGCCTATTTCATGTTGCTTGGCGACAACCTGTTATGTTTGGTAAAGACAATGCGTTTGACGTGCGTTTATTTGGCGGTAAAAATTATGCTTCCTCATTTGCAATGTCAGGACAGCCCATTAAGCGCCCAGCTCACGAAAGTGCTGATGATACTGATACCAGCGTAATAGAGACGAATCCCCTGCTTGTAACACAAGGTGAAGACACCACTTCAGCAATGGCGCCAAATAAAGGCGAGCAAACGACGTCTGATTCAACAGGCGAATACGCAAGTAACGAATATGCAACTGGCGAAAACGATATCGGCGCATTAAATGATGGTGACGATACGAGTATTACTGCTGTTCGCGATATATTTGCCGATTTGGAAGACAAGCTAGCAACGCCAACGCCCATTGCGCTAAGTGCGTTTTCAGACCTTGATGCCTTGACTATGATCGACGCAGACAACGAGGAAAATGCAAACGCGCTTCGTAAGCCTATTTGGGAAATTGACGGCACAATGAAGGTATTTTTGAAGTACATTAATCGCGTGCCTTACCTTCATATTGATAGCGAGCTTTTGTATAGGCAGCCTGTTTCAGAGCGCTACTTTGCTGTAGAGCCATCCATACTAAACGCTGATGATTCGGTTAATGCCGCCATAGCAGAATCTGACCTTGTAAATAACAATAGTGACACATTAGCGTACACACCAATGCGACTGGTCGCCGTGCCACTTAAAGAGCAACGACGGGTAATTAGTACACAGTTGCACTATTTCGACCATCCATTATTTGGATTTGTTGTACAGATTCGCCGCTACAACAGGCCTGCCGTTGAAGTAAGTGAAGAAAATTAGCAAAGGGCTTTTCTATGAAAATTTACACGCGTACCGGCGATAAAGGCAGTACACAGATTTATGCCGATAAGGCAGTAAGGGTAGAAAAAGACGACTTGGTGGTAAAGAGCTACGGTGATATTGATGAGCTAAACAGCCATATCGGTTTATTAGCTGCCACAGTGGCAACACAGCATCGCCCCATGTTGCACGATATTCAACGAAATTTATTTCAGGCTGGTTTTGCTATTTCAGCAAGCTCTACCCTGACTGAAAAAAATATCGATGATTTAGAGTCGCTGATAGATAGCTTTACGGCAAAAATGCCGCCTAACACGTCTTTTGTTTTACCTGGCGGAAGCAAAGCGGCGGCGCAAGCCCATGTTTGCCGTGCAGTGTGCCGCAGAGCAGAACGTGCGGTCATCAGCTTGTCAAAACACTATGACGTGCCTGAAGTGGTGCACGCCTATTTGAATAGACTCAGCGATTTTCTATTTACGCTTGCGCGTTTTCTTAATGTTGAAGCAGGTTTCGAAGAGGTACCGGTATAACCGGCGCCTCCTTCTCACTTTTGTTCACAACACCAAGCCGACCTCACTGTTACACCTTTTTGTATTCAGTATCACTATTAACCCGTAGGGCTATAGATTAACGTTAGGCAGAAACATTTAGGCGCTGGATAAGTGCTACTGCGTCTTTGTACTGCTGTTGTAGCCCCAACGGCATGTTGCGACCATATAGCGCCATTACTCGCGCTTGCTTTTGCTTATCTTTTTCAGAGTTCAGCGCTACGCGAGACTCAAGCCCATCGAGAATAGACTCTGCACCTTTAACATTATTACACGCCAATACCATGTCACAGCCTGCGTTCAGCGCAAGTGTTGCGCGGTCAATATAATCTCCCGCCACGCTGGCGCCGTGCATCGACAAATCATCTGAAAAAACCGCGCCGTTGAAAGACAAGTTTTTTCTAAGTATCTGTTGTAACCAGTGTTCAGAGAAACCAGCGGGTTGAGAGCATACTTGTTTATAAATTACGTGAGCAGGCATTACACCGTCTAACAAACTCTGCCCAATCAGCTTTGCAAAGGCCACCATATCGGTTTGTTCAATATCACTGAAATCTCGTTCATCCACAGGAAGTGCAATATGTGAATCAGGGGCCACGCTGCCGTGTCCAGGAAAATGCTTTCCAATTGCTGGCATATTCACTAGCCTAAGGCCAGAAATGAGGGCGCTGGCAAGTTTAGCAACCTGAACAGCAGACTCTGAAAAAGCACGATCACCAATAACTTGCGACACGCCGTTGATATCAAGTACTGGCGCAAAGCTAAAATCGATATCGAGCGTTTTAAGCTCATAAGCAAGTGCTAGCCCACACGCTTTTGCATATGCTTCACTTTGCGCTGTGGTTGCAGACTGTTTCACTATTTTGCCCATAGCAGGAATGGCGGTAAAACCTTCTCTAAAGCGTTGTACTCTGCCGCCTTCGTGATCCACCGCAATCAGTAAGGGTTTATTTGCGTAACGACGAATGTCTTCAATCAACGCTTTCAGTTGGCGTTTATCGTAATAGTTTCGAGAGAATAAAATCACACCGCCGGTAACCGGATGTGCAAGTTTTTCTTTTTCTTCCGCTGTGAGCATCTCGGCTTCACAATCTAACATTAACGGGCCCACAACACCGCCTTTGCAACTGTCATAAATCATCACTTTTCATTTACAAATTCTGTGGTTAGGATAGAGAAAAAACAGGAGTATTACACGTGATAAATTGGATAAAGTGGTTACTTGTTGGCGTCACTGTACTTACAACAATTATTGCCTCAGGTTTGTATTTAACACTTTACTTAAGCCTGCCGTCATTGGACGCAAACAATTCAACTTATCATGTTAACTCGCCAACCGAGTTACAGCGCGATGCCCTAGGGCACGCAGTAATCCAAGCTGATGATATTTATGATGCTGCTTATGCGCTTGGCTTCGCACATGCACAAGACCGCTTTTTTCAAATGGACTTGCAGCGCAGAAGTGCATCGGGCAACCTTTCACAGTGGGTCGGCGACATTGCAATAGAGCGCGATAAATCTGCGCGATTCCATCAATTTAGTAAACGGGCACAAGCCGTATTTGACGCCCTACCTCAAAATCAAAAAACGCTACTTGTACAATATGCACACGGCGTAAATGAGGCATTGAAAGAATCAACGGTTGCGCCTTTTGAATACCTTGCTGCGGGTGTAGATATTCAACAGTGGAAACCAACCGACAGTATTCTTGTTGTGTATAGCATGTATTTAGATTTGCAGAGTAGTCAGGTTGATTTTGATCTGGCGCGTACAGCGTTGCTAAATACGTTTGGTGATGATCTTTACCAATTCATTACTCAGCCAAGTACCTTTCAGGCTGCCCTAGATGGCAGTGAAATTCCCTTGCTAGAAGCAGATATTCCGCCATTCCCTACAGAGCAAACGGAAATAGACAGCAACGAAGTTGCCTATACTGGCGTTGAGCTTCCAGACATCGGCAGTAACAACTGGGCTGTTACCGGTAATCTAACCGCTACAGGCGCAGGAATGTTAGCTAACGACATGCACCTAGGCCTTCGTGTACCGGTTATTTGGTACAGAGCGCAGCTTAACTATATGGTATCGGGTGAAGACGTTTCGGTAACAGGCGTATCACTGCCTGGCCTTCCTGGCATTGTGGTTGGTACAAACAATCACGTTGCTTGGGGTTTTACCAATTCCAATTTAGACAATGTGGACTGGGTAGAATTACAGCCCGGTACGCCAACCACCATGGTTACACAGTCAATTCCCTTACCACATGGCAAGCATGAGTTTGAACTAGAGGTAAGTGAATTCGGCCCAGTTAAACACATTAACGGTAAAAAGTTTGCGCTGAATTGGGTTGCCCATCATCCGTTTGCGGTGAACTTAAACATTGTTGACCTTGGCCCTACTAAAACACTTAACCAAGCAATGCGCGTAATAAAGCAAATTGCTATTCCCACGCAAAATGTGGTGTTAGTAGATGAAAATGGCGGCGCAGCGTGGCTTCCTGGCGGTGCAGTATTAGAACGTGAAAAAGCGTCTTTCACAGCTATTTCCGAAGCACAATATCGCGATAACCCGCCTAAGCGTATGGCGACCTTACCTAGTGTTGTTAATCCTGAGGCGAATAGGATATGGACAGCCAATGCTCGTGTAATTGGCGCATCAGATTTTGAGCAGCTTGGCGATGGTGGCTACGCCCTAGGCGCACGTGGCCAGCAAATTCGAGATAGAATGTTTGAAAAAGACCGCTTTAATGAAACAGATTTTTACGCCATTCAGCTTGATAATCACGCCCGGTTCTTAATGCCATGGCACGATTTATTGTATGGTTTACTGTCTACGCAAGACGTTGAATTTAAGCCTGACCTTGCATACCTCAACACGTGGGGCGCTTGTGCATGTGAAGACTCTGTTGGTTACACGTTAGTAAAGCATTTCAGACAAGAAGTGGTTCAAACATTGTTTGGCCGTATTTTAACGCAGCTTGATGCTCAAGACGTAAATAGTCGCACGTTATTACGAGGTATTGAGCCCGCCACATGGCAGCTTATTCACCAACAACCTGATAGCTGGCTTACGCAGGATACCAGTTCCTATGATGAATTATTGGTAGATGCGTATCGACGTGCTAAACACAAGCTTCTCGATAGATTCTCACCGGTGGAAGCTGATATGGAGCAATTACGTTGGGGCAACGTAAACATGCTTGCCGTCAATCACCCTTTTGCCTCGCAAATTCCAGTTGTAGGTAGCCTACTTAATATGGACGCCGTTGAAGGCTTTGGCGACACGTACATGCCTGCTGTGCAAGCTCCCCGCTTTGGCGCGTCAGAACGTTTCTTCGTTAGTCCAGGACATCTAGAAGATGCCATACTAACCTTACCTGGCGGTCAGTCTGGTCATCCGCTGTCAGACTTCTTTAACGCAGGCTTTGAAGACTATGCTACCCATGCAGCAACACCTTTGTTGCCAGGTGAAATTGTCCACAGCCGCACGTTTTACAAAAAAGACGAGCAATGACGCCAGCAATAACACTGCTTAAAAAGAAAAAAGTACATCATGAGGTGCTGAAGTATGCGCATGACGCAGACTCAGCATCTTATGGTCTTGAAGCTGTAGAAAAATTAGGACTAGACGCCCAATGCGTGTTTAAAACGCTTGTTGTAAGCACAGATTCAGACAAGCTAGCTGTAGCCATTGTTCCAGTGGCTACAAAGCTAAGTGAAAAGAAAATGGCTAAAGCACTTCGGGCAAAAAAAGTATCAATGGCGGCTAGTCAGCTTGTTGAGACATCAACCGGCTATGTGCTTGGTGGCGTTAGCCCTTTGGGCCAGCGAAAAAGCTTACCCACTGTTATACATGCGTCGGCGCAGCACTTCGAAACGGTTTATGTAAGTGCGGGAAAACGTGGTTTAGAAGTAGCACTTTCCCCTAAAGACCTAGCGACACTAACCCGGGCACACTATGAAGACATAGCGATGTAACCACCGCTTATGCTTCAGGTTTCTGCGCCCGCATTAACCACTGTTGACGAGCTTGTTCTAGCGCGTCTTCGCTTGGCGAGTCCTCGTTAGAAAGCGCAATAGCAATCTGCTTTATAATGGCATCTCGCTTTTCAATCAAGGCATCGGTTCGCGGGAACAAGTCCTTTGCTTCTGGGTATTGTGATTTCAAGCTTTCAACTTCTTTAAGCGAATAATAGCGCGCTTCAAACGCATCGTTATACAACTGGCGCTTTGCGTTGAACACAACATAATCTCGGGCGGCATCAGACGCTAAATAGTCCAAATCTTCTTTCGCTAAATTGGCTGCATTTCCAACTTGAAGTGCTTGATTAAGCCAATTATCAATAGCATCGGCGTCGTCGACTTTTACCGCAGCCTTAACGCCTTTCTGTAAATCACTGGCGTGCAGTATTTCCATAACGGTAACAAGAGGAACTTTTGAAGCTTCCACATCACGTTGGTCGGCATCATAAGACAAATAACCAAGCCATAATGCGACTACTACAATTATTGAAACCAAGGCAACGAGTGCTTTTTTCACACTGTCCTCCAACAACTCAAATAAAGAAACTTATGCGAATGCACAAAGATAAAGAAATACAAAAGAGCGAGTAAACTCGCTCTTTTAAGTATTGTAACGACCTAATGATTATTGGTCGATAGGTGCAGAGTTTTCAACTCGGCTTTTTAGTTTTTGACCTGGGCGGAATGTTACCACTCGGCGTGCTTTAATCGGAATGTCCTCACCCGTTTTAGGGTTACGACCAGGACGTTCATTCTTGTCACGCAGGTCAAAGTTGCCAAAACCTGACAGTTTTACTTGCTCACCAGATTCCAGAGCACTTTTAATTTCTTCAAAAAAAAGTTCTACCAGATCTTTAGCATCACGCTTGTTGATGCCCAATTTCTCGAATAGGTGTTCAGCCATCTCGGCTTTGGTCAATGCCATAGTTTACTCTCTTAACGCGGCCCCAAACTCAGATTCCAGACCTTTAACCACAGTATCTACAGCTTGCTGAATCTCAGCTTCTTCCAAGGTTTTATCTGGATCTTGCAAATGAAGTGACAAAGCAAGGCTCTTGTAACCAGGTTCAATTCCCTTGCCTTTGTACTCATCGAACAAGTTTAGAGCAACTAGTTGATTTACGCCAATTTTTTCTATGTAAGAAAGTACATTTCCTACACGCACTTCATCTTTAACCGTAATTGCGATGTCGCGACGGTTAGACGGGAAGCGCGATACCGGCACAGCCGACGGTAGTTTACGCTGAATAATTGCATCTACAATTAATTCGAAAACAAATACACGACCGTTAACACCAAGCAATTTTGTAAACTGCGGGTGTATAGCACCAATATAGCCAACTTCTTCATCATTAAGCAAAATTTTTGCAGTCATACCAGGGTGCAGTGCACTGTGCTCGGCAGTAACGAACTGGAATTCTCCAGAACGCCCTGTTAATGCAAGCAATGCTTCCACATCCGCTTTAGCATCGAAGAAATCTACTGGGCTGTCGCCCAAGTCCCAATGTTCTTCGTTACGACGCCCTGCTACTACACCACCAATTACTTGCTGTTGCAATACACCATTTGGCGCATCTTGTTGAGGAATAAAGCGTAATCCGGTTTCAAACATGCGGACGCGCTGCTGCTGACGCTTCTGATTGTACGCAGTAGCACCCACTAAACCTGGCCATAAGCTAACACGCATCACCGACATATCAGATGAGATTGGGTGTGGTAACACCATACCTTTTACGTCTGGGAATAACGCATTTTGAATTTTAGGGTCGACAAACGAATAAGTAATCGCTTCGTTATAACCACGACTTAACAACAATGACTTCATTGTATTAAGCGGAAGCTTCGCCTCTTGTGAAGGTAGCATCGCCAACGTTGCTTTCGGTGCAACATTTGGAATGTTGTTATAGCCGTAAACACGAGCAATTTCTTCAATCAAATCTTCTTCAATTGAAATATCGAAACGATAGCTTGGTGCAACCGCTTCCCAGCCTGCTTCAGTTTGCGTAACGTCTAAACCTAAGCGGTTAAGCATTTCTGTTACTTTTGCATCGTCGATGCTAATGCCCAGTACGCGTGTTAAACGCTCGCGACGAAGTGTAACAGTAGCCTGCTTTGGAAGCTTGTCTTCAGCAACGGCTTCTACAATCGGACCTGCCTCACCACCACAAATTTCAAGCACTAGTGCAGTAGCACGCTCCATTGCTTTACACTGAAGCTGCGGGTCTACGCCACGCTCGTAACGGTGCGATGCATCGGTATGTAAACCATACTGACGTGCACGGCCCATAATCGCATCACGGCTGAAGAAGGCACTCTCAAGCAAAATGTCTTGGGTATCAGTAGTAACGCCTGAATGTAGGCCACCAAAGATACCAGCCATTGCCAGCGCTTTGTTGTCATCTGCAATAACTAGCGTGTTGCTTTGCAATTTAGCTTCGGTTTCGTCAAGCAGCGTTAGCGTCTCACCTTCGTTCGCCATACGCACGTTAATGTGGCCTTCAATGCTGGCAAGGTTAAACGCGTGCATCGGTTGACCTAGTTCAAGCAATACAAAGTTTGTTACATCAACAATAGGGTCGATGCTGCGAATCCCGCAACGACGTAGCTTTTCAACTAACCACAGTGGCGATGCAGCTTTAACGTTAACGCCCTTAACCACACGGCCCAGATAACGTGGGCATGCGTCGTCAGCGCTTAACGTAATTGATAATTTATCATCAATAGTTGCGTCTACCGCAGCTACTTCAGGCTCGCATACGTCAAGATTATTTAGCACACCAACTTCACGGGCGATACCGCGAATGCCCAAGCAGTCTGCACGGTTAGGCGTTAAGTCTACTTCAATGGCGTTGTCATCAAGGCCAAGGTAATCGCGAATATCCGCGCCGATAGGTGCATCAGCTGGAAGCTCGATAATTCCATCGTGATCATCGCTAATGCCTAGCTCAGAAAAACTGCAAAGCATACCGAATGACGGCTCGCCGCGAAGTTTTGCCTTCTTAATTTTAAAATCGCCTGGCAGAACGGCACCAACAACAGCCACCGCTACCTTAATGCCCTGACGGCAGTTAGGCGCACCACAAACTATGTCTAATAGTTCGTCTTCACCCACATTAATTTTCGTTACGCGCAGTTTGTCGGCATTAGGGTGCTGACCGCACTCAACCACTTCCCCTACGAGCACGCCTTTGAAATCGCCTGCTACGGGTTCTACACCATCTACTTCCAGGCCAGCCATGCTCAACTGTTCAGACAACTCATGTGCCGACAGCGACGGGTTAACCCACTCTCTTAACCATTTTTCACTGAATTTCATGTGTACTTTCTGCCTTAGTTGAACTGCTTAAGGAAACGAAGATCGTTTTCAAAGAACGCGCGTAAATCGTTAACACCGTAACGAAGCATAGTTAAGCGTTCTACACCCATACCAAAGGCAAAACCAGTGTACTCTTCAGGGTCGATACCCACAGCTTTTAGTACATTTGGATGTACCATTCCACAGCCCAGTACTTCCAGCCACTGACCGTTTTTACCCATCACGTCAACCTCAGCTGAAGGCTCTGTGAATGGGAAATAAGAGGGACGGAAGCGAATCTCTAATGATTCTTCAAAGAAGTGGTGTAAGAAGTCGTGCAAAATACCTTTTAGATCGGTAAAGCTGACGTCTTTATCAACCATCAAACCTTCCACTTGGTGGAACATTGGCGTGTGGGTTTGGTCGTAATCGTTACGGTATACACGACCCGGAGAGATAATACGCAATGGTGGTTTCTCTGCTTCCATGGTACGAATTTGAACGCCAGAGGTTTGCGTGCGAAGCATCATATCTGGGTTGAAGTAAAACGTATCGTGGTCTGCTCGTGCAGGGTGATTTGCCGGAATATTCAGCGCATCAAAATTGTGGAAACCATCTTCAATTTCAGGGCCGGTTTTAACCGAAAACCCAAGTTCACCAAAGAACGATTCTATGCGAGCAATAGTGCGGCTAACCGGGTGCAGATTGCCTGGCTTTTCAGTACGCCCAGGCAACGTTACATCAACTGCTTCTTCAGCTAGCTTTTTATTAAGCTCGGCAGTGCGTAGAAGCTCGCCTTTTGCTGAGATAGCTTGTTGAATAACCTGCTTGGCCTGATTAATTTTTTGGCCTGCAGCTGGACGTTCTTCGTTAGATAACTTTCCAAGCCCTTTAAGTAAGTCGGTAAGTTTACCTTTCTTACCCATGAATTCGACCCTAACTTGGTCAAGTGTGGCTGCATCTTCAGCAGCGTCAATCTGGCTTTGTGCCTGATTGATAATAGCGTCAAGCTCCATGTTTTCCTCAATATACATGATGACTGCATGGCCAAAGCATTATCAGAGTTATTCTATGCGCAATGGCTTGCCTGAAATAAAAGCGATAGTTTACACGAGTGACAGATATAAGGGCTAGCCTAGATGGCTGATATTGACAAATTTTCTAGTAAAAATTGCGTTTTTGAGGTGAGTTTGTGTTTGCAATCTGGTTTTGAAGAAATAGAAAAGAAAAAGGCGAGCATCCTGCTCGCCTTTTCCCGAAAGAACTTAAACTTAATTAGTTAATAATTAAGCTAATGCGCCTTTAGCCGCGTCGACTAATGCGCTGAAAGCTGCTTTGTCATGTACTGCGATGTCGGCAAGGATCTTACGATCGATTTCAACAGACGCTTTCTTCAAACCGTTAATGAAACGGCTGTATGACATACCATTTTGACGTGCAGCAGCGTTAATACGTGCAATCCATAGTTGACGGAATTGACGCTTGCGCTGACGACGGTCACGGTAAGCATATTGACCAGCTTTAGTTACAGCTTGTACCGCTACGCGATATACACGTGAACGTGCGCCGTAATAACCTTTTGCCTGCTTGAGGACTTTTTTGTGACGAGCACGTGCGATAGTGCCGCGTTTTACTCTAGCCATTTATCAGTCTCCTAAGTCTTATACGTAAGGCAGCATGCGCTGAACCAATTTGGTATCAGAGTCATGAACCAGTTTTTTGCCACGAAGGTGACGTTTACGCTTAGAGCTCTTCTTAGTCAAAATGTGACGTAAGTGAGACTGTTTGCTTTTAAAGCGGCCAGAACCCGTTTTCTTAAAACGCTTGGCGGCACCGCTTACAGTTTTCATTTTAGGCATTGCTAAAACTCCGCATTGTTTAATATCGGTATTTGTTGTGTTGCAGTCACGTCATACCGGTTAATGTTTAGCAGCAAGGTGTTTAAGGGTGCAGATTCCTTAAAACTTTAGACCGTTACTACTTCTTATTTGGGGCTAGCACCATGATCATCTGACGGCCTTCCACACGACGTGGGAAAGACTCGCATGTAGCGATATCTTCTAAATCGGTTTTAACACGGTTTAGTAGATCGATACCGATGTCTTGGTGCGCCATTTCACGACCGCGGAAGCGGATCGTAACTTTGGCTTTATCACCACCTTCAAGAAAGCGACGCAGGTTGCGCAGTTTGACCTGGTAATCGCCTTCATCAGTGCCAGGGCGAAATTTAATCTCCTTGACCTGAATTTGCTTCTGTTTTTTCTTCTGCTCTTTCTGAGCTTTACTTTTTTCGAAGAGGAATTTGCCATAGTCCATAACTTTACAGACTGGCGGCTCGGCATTCGGACTGATTTCTACAAGATCTAGGCCCGCTTCTTCCGCGTTACGAGTAGCTTCTGCTAGAGAAACCACACCAACCTGTTCACCGTCTTTGCCAATTAATCTTACTTCTCTGGCTTTAATCTCATCGTTAATGCGGGCTTTATCGCCCTGAGCCTTGTTGTTAGCGCCTTTAATGTGCTATTCCTCCAAACATTTAATTCTTTTGTCTGCTTTTGGGAAGCAACCTATGTTAGTTGCCAGAAAGTAAAACCAAAAGCAGACACCTTAATTGTGCATTATACACAATTTGCTCAACTACTTAATTGTCTTTTCAGAAACTTCTTGTTGAGCCATGGCAATAAAGTCTTCCAGGCGCATTTTGCCTAGGTCGTCACCGCGTCGAGAGCGCACTGCTACTTCGCCAGCTTCCATTTCTTTATCACCCACCACCAGCATATATGGAATACGCTTTAATGTGTGCTCGCGGATTTTAAAGCCGATCTTCTCATTTCGCAAGTCAGACTTTGCTCTAAACCCTAAATTTTGCAGTTTTTTTACACAATCAGATGCGTAATCGGCTTGTTTGTCAGTAATGTTCATTACAACAACCTGCTGAGGTGCTAACCAAAGCGGGAAGAAACCTGCAAATTCTTCGGTCAATATACCAATAAAGCGTTCAAGCGACCCCAAAATAGCACGGTGGATCATAACCGGTACTTTGCGCTCACCATCTTCCGCTACATACGTAGAACCCAAACGGCCGGGCATTGAGAAGTCAAGCTGAACGGTACCGCACTGCCACGCTCGGTCTAGGCAATCGTGAAGCGTAAATTCAATTTTAGGTCCGTAGAACGCGCCTTCACCAGGCTGATAATCGAATTCGATGTTATTTGCTTTAAGCGCTTCTGCAAGCGCAGCTTCTGATTTGTCCCAAATCTCATCGGCTCCAACACGCTTTTCAGGGCGAGTAGACAGCTTCACTTTGATATCTTCAAAGCCAAACGCAGCGTATGTCTCATACACCATCTTGATACAGTTACTCACCTCTTCTAGGATCTGTTCTTCTGTACAGAAAATATGAGCATCGTCCTGCGTAAAGCCACGAACTCGCATTAAGCCGTGTAGTGCGCCCGATGGTTCGTTACGATGACAACAACCAAACTCCGCCATTTTTAGCGGTAGGTCGCGATACGATTTCAAACCTTGGTTGAAAATTTGAACGTGACCTGGACAGTTCATTGGCTTAACCGCGTACTCACGCTTTTCAGATTCCGTGGTAAACATGTTGTCAGCATACTTGTCCCAGTGACCTGACTTTTCCCACAAAGTGCGGTCCATCATTAATGGACCTTTTACTTCATCGTAGCCATATTCACGCAGCTTCTTACGAACAAAGCTTTCAAGCTCGGTGTATATTGACCAACCATCGTTGTGCCAAAACACCATGCCCGGCGCTTCTTCTTGCCAATGGAATAAGTTTAGCGCTTTACCAATTTTACGGTGATCGCGTTTTTCTGCTTCTTCTAAGCGCTGTAGGTAAGACTTAAGCTGTTTTTTGTCGGCCCAAGCAGTACCGTAAATACGTTGAAGCATTTTGTTGTCACTGTCACCGCGCCAGTAAGCACCTGCTACTTTCATTAGTTTGAAGTGGTGGCAGAACTTCATGTTTGGCACGTGAGGTCCACGACACATATCTGTGTATTCTTCATGGTGATAAAGTGCCGGGCGGTCGTCCTTGCTGATGTTCTCATCAAGGATTTCCATTTTGTAGCTTTCACCGCGTGCTTCAAAGGCATCACGGGCTTCTTGCCAGCTAACTTTGTTCTTAACCACGTTGTAATTCGTTTTCGCTAACTCAAGCATGCGCTTTTCTAGCTTGGCTAAATCTTCCTGAGTCAGGCTTTCTTCCATATCAACGTCGTAGTAAAAACCGTTGTCGATAACGGGGCCGATTGCCATTTTAGTGTTAGGCCAAAGTTGTTTGATAGCGTGGCCTAGTAAGTGCGCGCAGCTGTGACGAAGAATTTCTAAACCGTCATCATCTTTTGCGGTTATGATTTGAAGTTGCGCGTCCGCGTCAATCATATCAACGGCATCAACTAACTCACCGTTTACTTTTCCTGCAATAGTTGCTTTGGCTAAACCAGGGCCAATGTCGTTTGCAACGTCTAGTACAGAAACAGGATTATCGAAAGCGCGCTGGCTTCCATCAGGAAGGGTAATAACTGGCATTTTATGTCCTTTACAGTGGTGACGCCTACTCTGCGCCACTTGCATATTAAAAAATTAGCGTACGTTTTAAGAATAACTTAAAAGAACACGCGGTGTGTAACCTTCGGCATACACAAAACCGAATGCCGATGAATGCGTTACACGGCTAAATGAGCCAAGAATTATAACTACTCGAAGTACAACTGCAATGGGCAAAACATGATTGTTTACTTATTCCTTTACCTCATTGGTGTTTGCGGCCACTGAAACGCTAAATGTGACTATAAAATAAGCAGTTATATATGAGTTGCCCATGAAGTGTGCAAAACGCCAAATTTGCTCCATAATTTTATAGATAAACTTTTTTAACCAAAAGCCTGCCTTTGGCGAAGTGTAAGAATTCGCGTCTTGCTTTGCTAATTAAGGGAATGCGGTTTTATTTGGTTCTGTATATACAACTTTTTCGTTAGTTTTGCTTTGCTTTGCTTTCATTAAATGTGAAGCAACAACGGAGCACGTATTATGTGGCACTTTATAAGCGAACATATCTCCGATACCACAAACACGCTCTTTATTTGTCAGCGCGCTGATCCTGTAAGCGGCGGCGATACGCATGAGAGTTTTATCATTCGTGATAGCCAAAAGCGTTACTTTGTGAAAACGCGTTTGTACGACGACACACAACAATTGTCGTTAGAAGCGGAAGGCCTTCAGGCTATCATTGATACGAAAACCGTTATGACACCCAGCGTTATTTGTCATGGTATAACTCGTAACGAAAGTCCCAACACCGAATATTTAGTGCTCTCTCACATTCGTTTTAAAGAACCAACCACAAACGACTATTTTACCTTAGGGGAACAGCTTGCAGCGCTTCACGCTAGCGGTGAACATACAAGCTACGGCTGGCCTCACGATAACTACATAGGTGCAAACGTACAAACTAATGGTAGGTTAGCGTCGTGGGCTGACTTTTTCGCAGAGAAACGCATAGGAAGTATGCTTGAGCGTCTTTCAGCTCAAGGCCAGTGGCACAAAAGCGACGGCGATATAGACCACATTATTATGCTAACTCGGCAAATACTGAGCCTTCACCAACCTGCGCCGTCTTTACTGCATGGCGACCTGTGGGCTGGTAATGCGGGGTTTAATTCGAAGGGCCCTATATTATTCGACCCAGCAGTTTATATTGGCGATCGCGAGACTGATTTAGCGATGGCTGAACTGTTCGGTGGATTTCCAAATACTTTCTATGAAGGTTATCAGAGCGCTTACCCCATAGATAAAAGTTACGTTCAAAGAAAACCAATCTATCAGCTTTACCATATTTTAAATCACGGGTTATTATTCGGCGCTCATTACATTGCGCAAGCAAAAGCGATTATCGACGACATTGAAGTGGCAGTGTAACGTGTTAAAAACGGTGTAACGCACTAAAAACAATGCAACGCATTAAAAACTAAAATTAAAAAGAGATTGGCAAAACTATGGGAACAGCAGCTCCTGTTGCACTAATTACCGGTGCAGCAAAGCGTATTGGCGCGACAATCGCAACACAGTTACACCTTCAAGGGTATCGAGTAATTGTACATTACGGCAGTTCAGCCGACGAGGCACAAGCGTTGGTAGATAAATTAAATAGCCAACGTCCCTCTTCAGCGCAGTGTTTACAAGCCAACCTTTGCGAACCTGAAGACATAGACGCACTTGCCAAGAACGCAGCTGACATTTGGGGCCGCGTGGACGTTTTGGTAAATAATGCATCGAGTTTTTATCCAACGCCATTTGGAGAAATAAAAGAAAGTGACTGGTTATCACTTGTAGGCAGTAATGTAAAAGGCCCTTTATTTCTTACTCAAGCTCTAGCGCCTGAGCTTGCAAAAACGAAGGGGGTTGTCATCAATATGGTTGATATGCATATCGATAGACCGCTTCCACAGCACAGCGTTTATATTCTCGCAAAGTCTGGGCTTGCCTCATTAACCCGCAGTTTGGCCACTGAACTTGCACCTAACGTAAGAGTAAATGGTATTGGCCCTGGGGCAATATTATGGCCAGAACGCGCCATGGAAACAGCAGAAAAACAAAAGCTCATCGACACCATTCCACTTGGTGCGCTCGGCAGTCCACAAGACATCGCTAACGCGGTATTATTTTTAATTGATGCTTCTTACATCACTGGGCAGATCCTTTATGTAGATGGTGGCCGTAGTTTATATACAAGCGCTTCGGTATAGCGTTTATATCAACAAGGCTTAAAGGATAATTGATGCTGCAACCAACGCTCTATGAATATCGAACTCTCATTCTGTTGATGCTAAGTGCGTTAGTACTCGCAGGGTGTTTCAGCGAGCGTACAGTACAAGACAGTCTAGAAGACTACAGCGAACGGTTAGCTTACGTACTCGATACCGAGCTACCAGAGACATTACCACCGTCGCTGCCTCCTTTGGCGGCATCATCAGTGATTAAAAATGACATTCAAGAGCTCAATATTAACCTACGAGACTTTTATGCCTTGCAAGATTGCGAGCTTGGGCGCGTAGTGGCAGAGCGCAATACCTCACTGGGAAAGAGCCAACTCCCCTCTCAACGCTTGATATATGAAAGCAAGCTTTTATCGGTATTAGAAACATGCAAAAGAGCGCTTCAAGAGAGCAATGAAAACTTGGCAGCGATGATGGATGAATGGCAACACCAAAAGCGCATCGACTTTGTGAAAAGTTGGGCAAACTTAATCCAAACAAGTAAAGAAATCAGATTAGCACTGAATAACCCTGAACAGCTGCTATCAATGTCATCTGCCACTAATGCAAACACCAGTATTAACAGCTTTTTCTTTATCGACAGCGTTAAATACACAGCAGGAATTAATGAAGTACGCCCTATCGACAGCGCCGAGTTTGAAGCGCAACTGCAAATGATAACCTCAGTTAGACTACCCGCGTCTATGTGGCGAACCCAACTGCTATTGGCCGAACACTTAGATGCGCTGACCTTGTCACTAACGCCGAAGCTACAGGCCATTTCATGTCCTGATGGACGCCCTACTGATAAAGCGAAAATATTAAGAAATGTGTTTTATCTTTTTTTTATTGAAGAAGTTCAGCCTGTAGGAAGCCTTATCAATCAATACCACTACAAGCTTCAGCCGTTGTGGCAGGCATGGTTAGCCCACCCTGCCTTTCACGATGACTTTAAGCATTACATAGCTACCCAAAGCGACACCAATTTTAAGCGTTACAGTAAAGCAATACAAAGTCATGTGAGCCTATGGCAAGGTTTTTTGAAACGCTGCAATCTGTCGCCGGTGGCACCAACACGAGCTTAAAGAATATTCGTTCCAGCTTCAGGATCGCGTGAGCGGCGTGCCTGCTCTCGAATTTCATGCGCATCGGTGGCAACGTCATCGTCGCTGTGTTTATTTGTTTCAACTGTGTGAGCTTGACGGCGGTTGCTTGTACCTTCACTGGTTTCTGGCCTATCACTTTTTTGCTTATGACCATTTTGCCGAGCACTATCTGGTGTAGCTACAAAGCTACCGTCTTGCGTTGTAAGTGCAAGCCCTTGCGGAAAATACGTTCCCTTGCGTCGTCAGGCATACTTATATCCGCGGCTTCAAATGCAGCTATGATGTTTTTCATCAGCAACGACGCCATTTTTATTACACTGGTTTGCTCTACGTTTACCCAAAAATACACTTTAACGTTATAAGTTGACGCCCCCAAGTTATCAATAAGCACTTGAGGCTCAGGGTCATCTAATACCTGTTTTTGTTGTACAATAACGTGCCTGGCCACCTGCTGTGCGTTGTGAATATCAGCGTCATACCCAACGCCTACAACAAAGCTTCCACGCATTAACGGGTTAGCCGTTAAGTTTTTAATCACACCCTTGTAAATGGTCGCATTAGGAATTTGGATGTGGTTCCCGTCAAAATCAACAAGTGTTGTTGCCCTCGCCGTCACCTTTTGAATTATGCCGGTGAATTCATTGACTTGCACAATATCGCCTATTCGAAAAGGTCGCTGCACCGTAAGTAATAAGCTGGATATAAAGTTTTCAGCAATATCTCTAAAAGCGAAACCTAGAATAAGCCCTACAACGCCTGTTCCGCTAACAACGGCAATAGCAAAGCCGGTTAACCCTGCAAGAAAAAGAAATAGATAAATACCAAAAATAATAAATACAAGACTGATACTTCGCTGGATAACAGAGCGAATTAACGGTGATGTTGATGTTCTTAAAAGCGGCTTTACGAGTACATTCGATAACGGCTTTGCTAGAAATATAAATATCGCCATAGCGGCAATACCCACCGCAATTCCTGGCAGTCTATACATAAATGCTTGCCACAACTCAAAGAGAAGTGAATGGGCCTGATTTAAGCTACCAAACTCCCCTGCGTTATTCTGTGTTTGAACAAAAACGTTAAAAGGTATTGATGAAACGGCATTAACAGCGGCGTTATCTGCCAAAAGCCTCCAAACAGCGGTTACATAGTGGTTCATGCTCTCATTCCTTCAAAATAGCCAAGCTATCATTCCTTTAAATTCGCCAAGATAGCACCCAAAACGCTTGGCAAAGTATTAACTCAATTACCCCTTTCTCGTCACTGGTGCTGGGTACTTCTATATGGGTAATGAATTGATGGTTATTGAGTAACGACTAAGTACGAGCCAAGCCCAATAGTAAATAGAAAACTGCCCCAAATCGCATGTTCGATAACTACCACCGGAGTTGAGTTTGTTTGCATATAGCGGTAGCCGAATATCGCACCACCGAACCACGAGATAACAACAGCAATCCAATTGCCGTAAACCAGGTGAGCAAGCCCAAAAACGAACGTGCTAAGTGCCCAACGGGCATATTTAGATGGCAATATCTTTTTATATCGATGGAAGAAATATGTGCGGAATATTATTTCTTGAGGTATGACCGAAACCACAGGATAGATGAGCAGTGTGGCAACCCACATCCATGGTTCATTCAATGGCCAGTGTAAAAAAAGGGCTGGTTTTATCAAATACACAACAAGTGCTAATAAACTTGCCCATGGCAAAAAGAACCTTAGGGTACTTTTTAAATGTACTTTGTAGTCTGCCCAATGCCACAACTTAATGCGTTTAAATTGCTTATCTGCTAACAAGATGGCTAAACAGCACAAACCTGTTACACCCAATATCGGCATAAGATAGTCTGCAAAGTGTTTGATCCAGTAAAGCACTGCTATGGGAAGTGCAACAAAAAGTACGATCAGTTCAGACCATAACTTTGCCACGGCACACCTCATTTTTACTTGTTAATGACACTTTTATGAAAGTGTAGTGCCATTAATGAAAAATTGAGAACTTGTACGTATGCTACTTTCGCCTACTTTTTAAAAGTATCTTAAATTTCTAAAAAACGTCGCAACCAAAAAGTTACTTACAATATTGAATTAGTTAGCGTTTTTTATTTCACGCCCACGTTTATTTGAACTTGCAATTAGAAACACACGGCATTCAAATTAGTGTTTTTCTGAACATTTTCGCTCTTTGAAAACCATCAACGCTTGCTGTAAAGATTGTCGCGATTTGTATAATCAACAAAAGTCGTGAAATAATTGCACTACAACAACATAGGCAGTGTGTATGTCAGAAAATACTCCGAACGACGTTATCGAGCAGATTGAAAAGTATTATGATCATCTTTCGCCATCAAGCAAAAGCATTGCCCATTACCTTCAAAAAAATCCCATTGCAGTAATTAGCCAATCTACGTCTACCATTGCAGAGAAAACGAATACTTCTAAGGCTACAGTCAGTCGATTTTTCAGGCAGTTGGGGTTTGAATCTCACCAACAAGCTAAAGATGCAATTATCACACTACGCGAACAAGGCGTACCTGTGGTGCCGCCTTCAAGTAATGTTCAACAAGTTGAGAGTGAAATTAGTAACTTACGCCATACGTTTGATGGTACGTCACTTGAAAGTCTTAATGCAGTAGCAAAACTGCTTGCTAGTGCGAAACAGGTAACGCTAATCGGCTTTAGGAATGCGTATCCCATCGCCCTACATTTTAGACAACAGCTAAAACAAATAAGGTCGTCTGTAAGAGTACTTCCACAACCTGGACAAACATTAAGCGAAGACATCATTGATTTCACAGAAGACGATGTAGTGGTGTTGTTTGGTTTTCGAAGACGCACGCGACAATTTAAGTACATCTTAGAAAATATTAAACATTGCAAAATTGTATTAATTACCGATCCCACAGGCCAAATATATCGGCAGCACGTGGCGCATTTGCTGGTATCGCATATTGGCAGTGACGCACCCTTTGACAGTTATGCTGCCCCCATGAGCCTAGTAGCAACGCTGTGTAATCTTACCTACAACGAATTAGGTAGCAGTGCCGCACAGCGAGTAGACGCCATTACCGATATTTATCTGAAAATGGACGAGTTAGAAAGCAGTAATAAGTGAATCTCGCCTGCTGTAACTCCAAGCACGCCGCTAACAAGCAAGCGGCAGAATCAATGCGTAAGGGCAACTCACCAAAACGCAACAAACGTTTCCACTTGACTTTGTCATGAAACAGTTGTTTCATGATAAGACATATAGGGAAAATACAAGTCAATAACGCGCTTTGAGTAATCCATTTACACTACTTGCCAACAATGAAACACCGTTTGATACACATTTAAGCAGTAAATTTAACAGCAATCAGGCTTTAAACGGCTTACGACTTGCGGTGAAAGATTTGTTTCATGTGCGGGGCTTACCAACGTCTGCAGGAAATCCTGATTGGTTACGCACGCACAAAGTGCCCGACGACACTAACAGTACAGTAGAGGCTTTACTTAATGCTGGTGCAATGTTCGTAGGTAAAACCATTACCGATGAACTTGCCTACAGCTTACATGGGCAAAATAAGCACTATGACGCCCTTTTAAATCCTGCAGCGCCAGAACATATTCCAGGGGGGTCGTCTTCAGGTTCAGCGGTGGCAGTAACTGCAAACCTTGCGGATATTGGTTTAGGTACTGATACAGGTGGCTCAATTCGCGTTCCGGCAAGTTACCAAGGGCTTTGGGGGCTTCGCACCAGCCATGGGGCAGTACATTGCGACAATATGGTATCGCTTGCACCATCGTTTGATACCGTGGGTTGGATGACCCGCGATATCGATACCATGATAGCAGTGAGTGATATTGTCTTGGCAGCTACGGTAAATAGCAATGAAGTGCACGCTGCACAAAGAACGTTAGAAAACACAACTTTTGGTATAGCAAGTCAGTTATTTTGCAATGTTGCCCACAACGTGCAGTGTGAAACATGGCTTTCAAAACTTCACGCTACATTTCAGTGTAACGATATTGCTAATAACCAGCTTAGCGTAGATGCGATAGATAACGCTTCGGTTTTTCGCATATTGCAGGGTAGCGAAATTTGGCAAACACACGGCGCGTGGATTGAAGAAACTTCACCTGACATTGCCAATGACATTATGCTTCGTCTTAATTGGTGTAAAAGCATTACACAGCAAGATGTGATTGACGCAAAAGCAAAACAACAGCAGGTAACACAACACATAAACGCATTATTTAACAGTAATGATGTGCTTGTTATCCCTACTACACCTGGCATTGCCCCACGGATTGACGCCAGTGAAACAACATTGGCAAATGATAGAAACAGCCTGCTTACGCTTACATCCCTAGCTGGGTTAACGGGCTTACCGCAGCTACATTTGCCATTATTTACTCTACACAATGCCCCATGCGGTTTATCGCTAGTGGGCAGAAAAGGCAGCGATTTGGCCCTGCTTTCCATTGCGAAAGCACTTGTTACAACGCTCAACGAATAATCGTTTTATTAATAAAGCGCGTTTTTCAACAAAAGGCTTTAATTGGCAATTTTGCAAAAGCGTAACGGCCGTGAATTTACAATGGCCTGTGAGCATTGCTGCTAAAAACTATAAGGATTAAACATGACCGACAAACCTAATATCGCTTTTACCGCACCGCACTTTGCGGCATCTCAAGTGGGCTTGAACATACTTGAGAAAGGCGGTACCGCTATAGAAGCCATGGTAGCAGCGGCTGCATCTATTGCAGTTGAATACCCACATATGAACGGTCTAGGTGGCGATGGCTTTTGGCTTATCAGTGAACCAGGAAAAGCCCCTGTAGGTATTGATGCCTCTGGTGTTGCGGCCAATGGCGCAACACCAGATTTCTATAAAAATGCCGATGCCATTCCAAGTCGTGGGGGCAAGTCGGCGTTAACTATGGCAGGCGCCGTCGCGGGCTGGCAAAAGGCACTTGATATTAGCCATACATGGCAGCAAGGGCTTCCACTTCAAACCTTGCTTGATACCGCAATCAGTCAAGCCAATTGGGGTATAGAAGTAACGCAAAGCCTAGTTGATGCTAGTAATAAAACGTTTGATGAGCTTTCAAAAGACGATAATTTTTCGCAGTTCTTAATTAAAGGTAACGCGCTTAAAAAAGGTAAAATATTAAAACTCACCACGTTATCAAAAACGCTTCAACATTTAGCAGATAAAGGGCTAAACGACTTCTACAAAGGCGAACTGGCTGAAATGCTTGCTGCAGATTTAGAAGCGGCAGGCTCTCCAATACGTATTCAAGATTTTCACAACTATGAAGCAAAAACGGTTGAGCCGTTAACGGTAACCACCAGCAAAGGAAAGTTATACAACTTACCTGCCCCAACACAAGGTGTGGCTTCGCTAATTATTCTCGCGCTGTACGACAAGGTTCAACACCTTGGCAAAACTGATGCTGACATGGTTCACCTGCTTATAGAGTGCACAAAGCAAGCATTTATTGCGCGCAATAAAAACGTGACTGATCCGTCTCGAACACCTACGAATCTACAAGCCCTGCTTAGTGATGAAGTGCTTGACGAAATGGTGTCGCACATAAAAGTAGAGTCAGCGCAACCATGGCCTCATGTCGCTAAACCTGGCGACACCATTTGGATGGGCTGTTGTGACAGCGAAGGTCGTATGGTGAGCTACATTCAGTCGCTTTATTGGGAGTTTGGCTCTGGTGTAGTAAGTCCACAAACCGGCATTGTATGGAACAACCGCGGTACGTCATTCTCACTCGACCCACAGAGTAATCAATTCCTCGCACCGGGGTTAAAACCGTTTCATACCTTAAACCCGGCGTTTGTTGAACTTAGTGATGGTAGACGAATGAGTTACGGCACCATGGGCGGTGAGGGGCAGCCACAAACGCAAGCCGCTTTATTTGCTCGTCATGTTTACCATCAACAACCCATAGCAAAAGCTATTTCACTAGGTCGCTGGTTACTAGGTCGAACCTGGGGCGATGAAAGTCATAATTTAAAGGCAGAACGTGACCTTGTTGATTACGTTGGTGACAGCTTGTTGGCGCGAGGACACGATATGGTAACCGTTGCGCCGTGTAATGAATTAATGGGCCATGCTGGCGCTATTATTCGCGATACCGACGGTGTAGTTAGTGGCGCAAGCGACCCTAGAAGCGACGGCAAAGCATTCACTGGTCGCGTTTAACGGCGCATTCGCTTTTCAAAGCTACTAGATAAAGTTAAGAGATAAAACATGCAGTTTTTACTAGATAACGTTTCGACAATTGCTTCCTTAGTAGGTACCGGCATTTTCGCTGGGCTGCTAGCTGGCATGCTAGGAGTAGGTGGCGGCATAGTTATTGTGCCTGTACTTTTCTTTTTATTTCAAGCACTCGGCGTAAGTGCAGAGAGCGCAATGGTAATTGCTACCGCAACGTCACTTGCCACGATAGTGCCTACATCGGTCAGCTCTATCCGCGCTCACCATGCAAAAGGAAACGTAGATTTCACACTTTTAAAAGCATGGGCAGTGTTTATTCTTGCTGGCGTGCTACTCGGCAGCTATGCGGTAACCATAGTTAATCCCACATACCTCACACTGTTGTTTGGAGCTATCGCAACGCTTTCTGCGCTAAACATGTTGATTGGCCGTAAAGAAGCCTTGTTCAATGGACTACCTGGAAAAGGTGGTCAATCGGTTATGGCAACATGCATTGGTCTTTTCAGCTCAATGGTAGGTATAGGTGGAGGTACATTAACGGTACCTACCCTTACGTTCTGTAATTACCCTGCGCACAAAGCGGTTGGCACTGCGGCTGCCGTCGGACTTATCATTTCTTTACCAGCCGCTGTCACGTTACTTACGGTAGGCGAAACGCCAGCAGATGCACCGTTTGCCACTTATGGCTACGTAAATTTACTCGGGTTTGCGTGCATCGTACCTTTAACCGTTTTATTTGCGCCAGTGGGTGCCAATATCGCAAATAAACTCGATGCCGGTTTACTAAAGAAAATCTTTGCCGTCGTTCTTATCATCACCGGCCTGCGCATGCTTGCGCAAGTCATGCTTTAGGAGGTCAATATGCAATACTTTTCAGAGCTTTCTCCACCGCCTCGTTTGCTAATGGGCCCAGGCCCAATTAACTGCTACCCTCGCGTGTTATCTGCTATGGCAACGCAGCTGGTGGGCCAGTACGACCCTGTAATGACCACCTACATGAATGAAACCATGGCGCTGTATCGCGATGTTTTTAATACAAAAAATAAACAAACATTTTTGGTAAATGGTACTTCTCGCGCGGGTATTGAGGCCGTACTAGTTTCAGTCATAGAGCCTGGCGATAAAGTGCTTGTACCTATTTTTGGCCGCTTTGGTCATTTGCTAGCAGAAATAGCCGAACGTGCAGATGCTGAAGTACATACCATAGAGGTGCCATGGGGCGAAGTATTTACGCCCGAGCAAATTGAAAGTGCGGTTGAAAAAATCAAACCCAAACTGCTTGCAATAGTACAAGGTGATACCTCGACTACCATGCTTCAACCACTTGCTGGTATTGGTGAGATTTGCGAAAGGCATAACGTGCTTTTTTATTGCGATGCTACTGCATCTATTGGCGGTAACCCGCTTGAAGTCGATGCATGGAAACTGGATGCTGTATCAGTAGGGTTGCAGAAGTGTCTAGGTGGTCCCTCTGGCAGTGCACCAGTTACCTTAAGCGATAAATTTGTTAGCGTAGTGCGCCAGCGACAGCACGTAGAAGCAGGTATTCGCGATGCGCATCACGAGAATGCGCAAGGCCCAAAAATACGCTCAAACTACTTTGATCTTCCTATGATCATGGATTATTGGGGCGAAGAGCGTCTAAATCATCACACTGAAGCTGCCAGCATGCTTTACTGCGCCAGAGAATGCGCTCGAGTGCACCTTGAAGAAGGTCAAAAGCAGGTTATTGCTCGTCACAAAGCTGCAGGTGACGCTATGCTCGCTGGAATACAAGCCATGGGCCTAGAGCCATTTGGTAACCTTAAGCACAAAATGTATAACGTCGTTGGAGTACATATTCCTGATGGTGTTGAGGGAGAGGTGGTTCGCGAAACCCTGCTTCATCGCTTCAATATTGAAATTGGTACCAGCTTCGGGCCGCTGAAGGGAAAGATTTGGCGAATAGGTACCATGGGGTATAACGCTCGTGAGGATGCCGTTTTACATACGCTTCAGTCACTTGAAACTGTGCTAAGAATGCAAGGCTTTTCGGTACCCACAGGCAGTGGCGTTGATGCAGCAATTTCTGTTTACGATAAAGTAAGAAACACAGGCAGTGTTAATGAGTGAGTTCAAAGAGCTTGCTACGCAGGTGATGGCACGCTGTGAAACGTTAGGGGCATTAAGTCAGGATAAACATTGTTTAGATAGAAGATACCTTACCGAGCAACATAAGCTAGCAAATCAATTAGCCTCTGGATGGATGATAGAGGCAGGCATGACAACATGGCAAGATGCCGTGGGTAATGTATGGGGGCGCTATACATCTAGTGTACCAAACGCACCACGTCTTATTTTAGGAAGCCACTTAGACACAGTGCCAAATGGCGGAAAATATGATGGAATGTTGGGCGTGGTAAGTGCAATTTCCATTGTTACCATGTTTGACGGGCTAAACATTAAGTTTCCATTTCATATAGATATTGTTGGATTCTGTGATGAGGAAGGTACACGATTTGGCACCACACTGCTTGGCAGTCGCGCACTAACAGGTAAATGGCAAGAAAACTGGCGATATCTGAAAGACGAAAAAGGCATTAGCCTTGAACAAGCTTTGCAAAACTTCGGTTTGAATTTTGATGCCATAGCAAGTGCCAGCATTTCTCGCACAGATATTTTAGGCTACCTTGAGCTTCACATAGAGCAAGGTCCAGTGCTTGAACAACACAACCTTCCAGTGGGAGTGGTTAGTGCAATTGCAGGCGCACGGCGCTTTAACTTTAAGGTAGAAGGTATGGCAGGCCACGCAGGCACGGTGCCAATGTCTATGCGTCACGATGCGCTATGCGCTGCCGCCGAAATGATTTTAGCGGTTGAAAATGTGAGCGCCCAGAGCCACGGCGTGGTAGCTACTGTAGGTAAAATCGACAATGCGCCTAATGGTGTGAATGTAATTTCAGGTAGAACGCACTTCTCACTTGATATTCGTAGTGAAGACGATGATTTAAGAGACAATGCGCTACACGCAATAACAACACACCTAAACAACATCGCCAGAAATAGAAATGTGAAGTTAAGTATGGAACAAACGCATATTGCACCTGCTGTGCACTGTGATAAACAGCTAAAAGCTGCGTTAATTAAAGGCGTAGAAGAAAGCGGTTTACATACCCACATTCTTGCATCTGGTGCAGGACATGATGCCATGGCAATGGCAGAAATATGCCCAGTTGGAATGCTTTTCACACGCTGTAAAGGCGGCATTAGCCATCACCCTGCCGAGTCTGTTACTGAGGATGACGTAGAAGCCAGTCTGTCAGTGCTATTCAACACTATTAAGCATTTAACCCATAGCTAATACGGTATAGCCTTTTCGCCAAGGTCTTTTCGCCATAGCCTTGCCTTACACTTGCACCAGGCTAAATTTTTAAACATTTAGGTGCCTAGCACTAAACAACATGGAGCGATAATGAACGTAACCCGAATTTACAACGATGAGCATGGAAAGAGCCACTTTGGTGAAATTACCATTCCACTTAAAGACGGCGGCCCTATTGGTTTATTGTCTGAAAAGTTTGACGCAGATAAGATTATTTTTCGCGAAACCCCTGCCCATTATGATTTCAAATGGCATACCGCTCCGGCCAGGCAGCTTTTGTTCATTATAAAAGGTCGCGCGGAATTTACCGTATCAAACGGTGAACAGCGTGAGTTTGGTGCAGGAGATGTTCTGCTACTTGAAGATACTGAAGGCCAAGGCCATTGCTCGAAAGCGCTAAATAATGAAGTACGCCATTCTATTTTTGTTACCCTACCCGACGAGACAATTTTTTAGTGCTTTCACTTTGTGATAGCACGTCCTGATAGCATCACATATACATTAACCCCTTTCCTGTTTGCCGCTATTTCCCGCGATATCTACCAGCTATTCCTAGCCAGCCATGCCAAAAGAAGAACTAACCCCTTCGCATGGTGTTTTCACTTTTAATTTTGCATTGTGTTTACGTTTTTCAATAACTACAAACAATCTTGCACGTGGTTGATATTCCTAAGCACCTGAGGGTCTCTTCGTTTACCAATAAAAGTTATTCACCAGTAAACGTTGTTCACCAATAACTATTGCACACGCCGTTTTAACATCACCAAAGTAGTGCATTGCTGTCTTGAAAAATAGCGTAAAAGCAGCAAACAAAAGTCGTTCACATAAAAATAACAATATTAGAACAACATAATATTTTAAAATCCATATAATTCAGCCACTTAGAAGTAGGTTAAAAGCTGACCAGCTGGACAAGAAGTTGGCATCCATTCTGCTTCTAGCAAGGCGTAAGCGCGTATTGCACAAAAAAAGCTCACACATAATGAGCACTAAAAATAACGAGGAAACAATGAAAAACACTACATTCACACTTTCTCCCTTGGCTAAAGCTATAGCAATTAGCTCGGTATTTGCCCTGTCGGCAAACGTTTTAGCACAAGAGGAAAAAACAAAAGACGCTGACGTTGAGAAAATTGAAGTTAAAGGCTCTTTAGGAAGCCTACCTGGCCAAGACGTTGAGTCTGTATTTGGTTTTGGTAAATCAATTCTTGAAACACCGCGTTCGGCATCAACCATTTCACAAGCACAGATGGAACGTTTTAATGTTACTGATATCGACGAGCTAGTTGCGTTTGCACCGGGTACGTTTACGCAGTCTTTCTTTGGCGTAGCGGGCTCGCTAGATGTGCGTGGTACGCCTGGCGAAACCTACTTTAGAGGTGTAAGACGACTAGATAACCCGGGTAACTACCCTACTCCTATCGGCGCTTCAAGCCGAATTGACATTGTACGTGGTCCAGCATCTCCTATTTATGGCCCTTCAAAAATTGGCGGCTATCTAAACTTTAACCCTAAATCGGCACGTGCTTCATCGGGTCAATATTTAGAGACAGCAACCGGTGCCCTTTCTTATACAGCAGGCTCGTGGGACAAAAGCATCCTTACCGCGGAAGTTGGTGGTCCGGCTGAAATGGGTGGTAAAGAAATGGGTTACTACTTGTATGGTGAACTAGAGAACTCTGATAGCTATTACGAGAACACACAAACCGACCAAACGGTTTTACAAGCATCTTTCAACATTGATATTACCGATAACCTACGCTTCGAGTTTGGCGGTATGTATCACGACTACGATGGAAACCAGGTTGCAGGTTGGAACCGCTTAACACAGGAACTTGTTGACAACGGTACCTATATTACAGGTACAGCACTACCTTTAGATACCGACGGTGACGGACAGATCAGCCATGAAGAATATGGTGCAGTAAACATAGCGGGTAATAGCTTCTTTTACGTACCTGCATCTGCATTCACCGACGATGAAGCCACTGAGCTAATGCAGCTTCAGAATGTTGGTACAACTACACTTCGAGGCGATCAAGTATTGGTTGCGCCAGACGACCAGCTTGGCAATGAAGCCATTACATTGTACTTCGACACTATTTACTATTCTGATAATTGGGAAATTCGTAACCAATTCTTCTACGACGCTTATGAAAACATTAATGAAAACGCCTATGGTTTTTCACAGTTTCACGATAGCTGGGTAATAGAAGATAAAGTTATTTTTGCTACGGAATATGAGAACGATAGCTTGCTAGCGCAATTTCAATTCTCGCCTTCTTTACGTTATACCGACTTTAAACACGGCGATGATTTCACTTACGAATATTTTAACCGCCGTGACCTAACTATGCCTTCATCAGCATTAGACCGTCGTTTGCTGTCTACTCGTTCAGGAAAGAACTTTGACAACTACGACGTGGGTAACTATCTGAATTTAGGTGTGGCAGCAATGACTGACCTAACGTGGGACTGGGGCCTAAACCTAGTATTGGGTCTTCGCTACGACACCATTGATATAGAAAGTACTTCTCGCACAGATTTATTGCTTGGCGCAACCGGTGACGAAACACCAGAATATGCAGAAGAAACCGTTAACGGCTGGTCTTGGAATACCAGTATTTCCTACGAGTTTGAAAATGGTCTAATTCCTTACATCACACTTGCCGAACAAGCTACATTGGTTGCCGGTCAAGGTGCTGAAATTGGTGTTGGCCAGCTAAATCAAGAAGGCGGCTCTGGTGCTTTTGATACGTCGGATCTTATTGAATACGGTATTAAAGGCTCTTTGTTAGATGACACGCTATATTTCGCGCTATCGTCATTTGAACAAGAACGAACCGACTTTAACACGCAAAATACAGTAACAAACAATACAACGAACAACAAAGGTACTGAGTTTGAGCTTCGTTGGGTTGTGAACGACAACCTTGTTGTGTCGGCCGGTTACACCAACATAAAGGTTATCAACTTAACAGCCAGAGAAAACGGCAATCAATTTGGTTTCTTGGGCGCTGAAGACCTTGTAAACCTTACCGATCCATCATTGGTATTCGGCGGAAACGTTATTGGGCTCAACCTAATTGGTGAAGGCTTCGCTAACACTGATGGTAGAAAGGCAGGTATACCTGAAAACATTTATACGCTAACTGCAACCTATGATTTCCAAAATGGTTATGCGGCGAACGTCAGTGTAATTGATGTAGAGGAAGTAGCATCAGGCTTCTCAGCGTCGGTGATGCTACCTGCTTACACCTTGGTGAATGCTGGTGTATCTTACCAAGCAGAAGACTGGACATTTAACTTAACCGTTAAGAACTTAACTGATGAACGTTATTTCCGTTCAAACTTCCCTGACCTGTTTGGTAGTCAAATTGTACTGCCTGAACTTCCTCGTCACTGGAACGCAAGGTTCACATACAAGTTCTAATTCAGCTTGTGGTTAACGCTCTTTACTATAAAGAGCGTTAACGCTTTATTGTACTTTATTTGTTTTTTAACTTAAGGCTTAGTGCGCAGCATCTGTCCTTTTGCTGCCAAGTACTAGGCTATTGTCGACTTCTTAAGCAACATATTTTTGAGTTGTTGCGCCACATCTTTACCGGTAATAGGTTTTGCAAGAAAATCTAACATACCAGCATTCAAACAGATTGTTTTGTCGTCTTCACTTGTATTGGCGGTAACCGCAATTATGGCGCCATTACGCCCTAGAAGCTGCTCTTGCAGTATTACGTGCGTTGCGCCAACACCATCAAGTAGAGGCATGGCATAGTCCATAAACACAAGGTCATACTGCTTTTCCCTTGCCCGTTGTACCGCAACCTCGCCATTTTCTGCCTCATCGGGTACATAACCATATTTTTCAAGCATCGACCCAAGCACTAAGCGATTAATGTCGTTGTCGTCTACTACTAAAATATTTAACGGTAGACCAAGTAAATCAGAAGAGATAGAAACAGCGTTATCTTGCTCTACTTCAGCGTCAGCAACCTCTACCGGCAAGGTAACATCAAAGCAGCTTCCTTTCCCAGGCGTTGAGCGTACGTCTAATTCACCGTTCATTCGCTCAACCAACTGATTAATAATAGAAAGGCCTAAACCATTACCGTTTAAGTCTTCAGACGCATTTAGCCTGTCATTCTCAAACGGTCTAAACATATTTGTTAATTCTGATTCCCCCATTCCAACACCGGAGTCTTCAACCGATACTAACAGTACATGGTTACCGCTTCGCTGTTTAAGTGATACATGTATCGACACAAACCCTGTGTCGGTAAATTTGACGGCATTCGATAACAAATGAGTAATAACCTGGCTTATGCGCGCAGCATCACCGTGGATGTAGGTAAGGTCGTCAAAAGAGAGCGCTGCGAATAAACGAATGCCTTTGTCTTTACACGTACTTTTGTGTGCGTCAACGATATCTTCAACAAGCGAGCGAATACAAAAATCACTGTACTTCAACGTAAGTTCACCGTTGATAATAGCGGTATAGTCCAGTACGTCATTTATAAGCGAGAGCAAACGGTCGGCACTGTGCAGCGCGAGATCTGCTTTTTTTTGCCTTATACCATCTCTAGCTTCAAATTTAATGGCTTGAAGCATGCCAGTTATCCCGTTTAGAGGCGTTTTGAGTTCATGGCTAATGCGAGAAAGCAACATACCACGCTGGCGCGAAGCCCGTTGTGCTTCCCTTTTTTCATGCTCTAGTTCAAGGCGCAGTTTTACCGAGTTGTCTACATTTTGAAATGTACCAAACAACCTAACGCACTTGCCATTACGCATTTCCACCATGCCATGGGTTTCAATCCAAACCGAATTTCCCTTGGCAGTTACCAGTTGAAGTGTGGCATTCCAGGGCTCTCCCGTTTTTATTGCATGTGAAACGATACGAGTGATCTCGTTGCGATCGTAGCCTTCTTTGTAAAAACTGATAGCAGTTTCCAAGGATGGCACGTAATTAGAGGGAACTTCGTGAATTGCTTTTGTTTGTGAGGACCAGCTAATTTCACTGTTTTCGAGGTCTACTGCCCAAGTACCAATATTGGCAACGCTCTGTAGCTTCTCATACAGCGTATTATGCGAGCAGTCTTTTGTTATACCCTCTAAATCGTCGGAAATCGAACGCTCAGGCGTATTATGTCTACTCGACTGTTCATCAAAATTATCCATATTTGACGTCCACACGCTTAAAGAGGTTGAAGGAAAAAGAGTACGGTACTCCTTTTTTAACTATAAGCCTCTAGGTGGCGTGAGGATATTAAACAATAGGCTAGTTTTTATATCCGTTACCACTAACCTCGAGCTTGATTTCGACCACATTCCTTTGCCTCAAACAGTAAAACGTCAGCCTTTTCAAGCAATGGCGCTATGTTGCCGTTTTCAAGGTCTTTAGCAGCTGTAACACTATAACCTACACTTATTGACGCAGTACCTTCAATACCTTTTTCGTGCGTAATCTCGGCAGCTCTTACCGCGTCAACAAGTTGCTCGGCTACATACTTTACGCCGCATCTATCAGTGTATGGCAGTAACACAAGAAACTCCTCACCACCAAAACGAATAATTGTATCTTTAGGGCGCTTAACTGTTTGTCGAATGATATTAGCAACCCGTTTTAGACAGGTATCACCTTCGAGATGCCCATAAGTGTCGTTAAAGCGTTTGAAATAATCGATATCGATCATTAATGTACCAATTTCAGCGTCGTCTCTGGCGATTTGCTTCACCGTTAACGGTACTTCATTGGTGAGGTACATTCTGTTGTAAAGACCCGTTAACTGATCGTGAAATGTCATTCTTTCCAGGAAATCAGTGCGAAGCTTATTCTGAACATGGGTTTTTATTCTGTGAATAAGCGTTGTCGCATTCACTGGCTTTACAACGAAGTCAGACGCCCCTACTTCCCAACATGTGTTTTCACTACTTTCATCTAATGTCGCTGTTACAAAAATAACGGGAATGTGTTGAGTTCTCGAGTCGTTGCGCAGTGCTGTGCACACTGCGGGGCCGTCGAAATCAGGCATATTCATGTCAAGCAACACTAAATCCACATCGTGCTGTTGGCAATGTGCTAGTGCCTCGTAGCCAGAAGTCACAGAATCACACAGAAAATAGGGCTCAAGGATGGTTTCCAACACGGCACAACTCATTTGCTCATCATCAACAATAAGCACGTTGCACTGTGAAAAAGGCTTTATTTCATTTTGATTCATGTAAAGAAAAACTTCGATGGCTAAGAAACGAACAATTACCATCGACGCCTAATAAAGCGCAGGGGCTCTACGGAGGCGACTAGGCACTGGTGTTACGATGAGGCTTTTATGAAGCCATAAGGCGAAAATACAGCGTCTTGACTTTCGGTATACATTACAAGCGTAATCACGCTATGTCTACAACTTTAGTCTAGTAAGCAGCAAGTTTCAGAAGAAGTAGTGTAAATGTTTATTAAACCCTATATCTAGGTGTGTGATGCTGTGATAAATACAGAACGTTTGTTAGAGGCTAAATATAAGTTCAAGCTACTGCGCTTTTTACTATATATTTTTCAAAAAAAGAATCTAACGTAATGGGTTTACACATATAGTACCCTTGCCCATAATGACAACCCAACTCTTGCAGTGAGTCATAGTGAGCCTTCGTTTCTATCCCTTCAGCAACAATTGAAAGGTCTAAGCTCAACGCCAGTTGTACAATAGCGGTTACGATATCGTACGCTTGCTGCTCTTTATCCATATCAATAACAAACGAGCGGTCAATTTTCAGAACATTGAGAGGAAACTGTCTGAGGTATGAAAGACTAGAGTAGCCTGTACCAAAATCGTCCAGCGCTATTGTAACTCCCAACGATGCAAGTGAATTTAAAATAGTGCGTGTTTGTTCAAAGTCGTGCATTAAAGCCGATTCTGTTACTTCTAACTCTATCGACGACGGAAAAATACCTGCCTCATCAATTATTTGCTTAACTTCTGTTGCAAAACCAGGATCGGCTAGTTGTTTAGCAGCTACATTCACCGCCACTTTCAAATCGACACCTTTTGTATTGCATTTAGCAACAAACTCACAACTTTTCCGTAATACTTGTTTACCCAACAAATGAATTAAGCCGGTTTCCTCAGCAAGAGGTATAAATGCATCTGGCCCAATTACATTTCCGTTTTCATCAAATAGTCTTACCAAAGCTTCAGCGCTTATTACGTCGTTACAACTAAACTTGTATTTTGGCTGTAAGTACACCGCTAGCAAGTCATTGTCGAGCGCATTACGCAAACAAATCTCTGTCTCAACTCTATGGTGCATGGCGTGCTGTAAGTCGTGTGAAAAAAAGCTAAATGTATCTTTACCCTTCGACTTCGAACGATACATCGCGGTGTCTGCATGACGCATCATTTCTTCGGCATTAGCAGCGTCTTGTGGGTACAGGCTTATGCCAATACTAAGACTAAGTTGATGTGACTTACCGTCAATTTCAATGGGTTCACGACCTTTTTGCAGGCACTTCATCGCAATACTGTCCGCACTAAAACCCATACCGTTATCTGTTAAGAGGCAGGCAAACTCGTCACCACCTACTCTGGCAAGTGTTGCATTATCACCCATCGCTGCACTTAAACGCTTCGCCACGGAAGCTATAATAAAGTCGCCTACTTGATGCCCAAGACTGTCATTTAAATACTTAAAATTATCAATATCAATCAGCATCAGTGCCACGCTTTGTTTCGCGTTGAAACTACGTGTAATAGCCTGCATCACACGGTCGTGAAGCAACACGCGATTCGGTAAACCGGTTAGCTGATCGTGATTGGTAAGGTGGGTCATTTTAACAGCCATTTCTACTGCCTCAGACACATCTTGGAAAACAATAACAGCACCCAACAAGTTGCCTTGATCATCTATTATTGGTGATGCGGTATCTTCTACTCGAAATATCTGATTATGCCTGCTTACTAAAGTAGCGTTGTATGCCATTGCTACAGGCCGACGGACCTCAAGTGCATAAATTGCGGGGTTCAGCATTACGCTATTCGTTGTCGCATCCCTCAAGTTCATAACTACGTTGATAGGTTGCCCTAGTGCTTCGGCCTCAGAATACCCACTAAGGCGCTGTGCAACTGGGTTTATAAAAGTTATATCACCAGAAGCATCGGTTGAAATTACGCCATCAGCAATAGACCGAAGCGTAACATCAAGCTGCTTTTTTTCTGCTTCCAACTTGCCATTCATAGTAGAAAGCATGTCGCTTTGCGCCTGAATAGTTAGATGATTTTTAACCCGCATACGGCAAAGCGTGACATCAATCGGTTTTGAAATGAAATCTATGGCACCTAATGCAAGGGCTGTTGTTTCGTGCTCAGAGTCACTGTGCGAGGTGATAAAAATGACAGGAATTGACGCAGTGTTGGCATAGGACTTAAGCTGTTCGCATACATCGAAACCTGATAGTCCAGGCATACTGACATCTAAAAGAACAAGTGCAGGCTGCGTTTTCGCTACTACAGAGAATGCTTCAGCACTATCAGAAACAGTAATAACATGCGCCAGCGCTTCAATAGCACTTTCTAACATAAGTAGCGTTGTTGGCTCGTCATCAATGACGACGACAGTTTGTTTCTCAAAATCCATGAGCGCTATCTTAAAAACAATACTTCATTTAAGTATTAGCGATGATCTTCGAAAGCGAATTATACTTTAGTATAAAATAATTTATAAATTATTAAAGAAGGCTAAACTTATGGTGTTCAAAGTATCTATCGTGTTTACTAAAAGAATGAACGACTAATTTCAGTAAGGGAAGCGTTGAATGAGTTTAAGCGAACTGACAGAAGAATATAGTAAAGACAAGCTATGGAACAAAAAAGCAGCTCTCGCACGACTGGCGGGAAACGAAACGCTACTAAATCGTATCGTGGGTATGTTTTTAGAACAAATAAACAGTAAGCAGGATGCACTTAACGACGCTATCGCGAGCAAAGATATTGAAGCTATTCGATTTACTAGCCACGCGATGAAAGGCGTATCGGGCGATGTTGGGGCAGACTTAGTAAGAGAACAAGCGGCGTTTATCGAACAGAAAGCAAAGCAAGGCGACATTGATAACGCAACTGAAGACAACAAAAAACTCGCTGAGCTCATAGATGAAACCACGTCACTGATGCGCGCTGAAACCAACATCGGCTAAATCAAATACCTGACTCGAAAACCACGTAGCTTGTGGTTTTCTTCAGACTTCATATATCGTCTATCTGCGCAATAAACGTTTGTTTCACTTCTTCGGGTAGAAAGCTTGCCGTAAAGCTGTTTTTCGCTAATGTTTTAATGTCTTCGCCTGTGATTGGCAGTGCCTCACAAAGCGCGTGATAATTGTCATTTAAGAAACCGCCAAAATAAGTGGGGTCATCTGAATTTACTGTAACCAAAAGCCCATAGCGCAGAAGCGTGAGAATATTATGCTGCTTCATGTTATCTATAACGCATAGCTTAAGGTTACTTAGCGGGCATACGGTAAGCGGAACTTGTTTGTCTTTCAAATAACGCATTAGCGATTCGTCTTCCTGACATCTCACGCCATGGTCAATGCGGTCCACTTCAAGTAGTTTTATTGCTTCCCATATGTATTCGGCAGGCCCCTCTTCTCCAGCATGCGCAACAATTTTAAAGCCCATCGATTTCGCTTTTTTAAATACACGCTCGAATTTAGAAGGAGGATGACCCAGTTCAGAGCTGTCCAAGCCCACCGCTTGAATGTTTGCATAATATGGCGCCGCAGCTTCAAGCGTTTCAAAGGCGTTTTCTTCAGAAAGATGGCGCAGAAATGACATGATTAAATAGCTTGATGTGCCAAACTCATCTTGGGCCTTTTTCATTGCACGTAAAAAACCGGGCATAAAAATGTCGAAGCCAATGCCTCGCTCTGTATGCGTTTGCGGGTCGAACATAATTTCGGTATGAACTATGTTTTCCTCGTGGCATTTAACCAAATACGCCCACATTAGCGAGAAAAAGTCATCTTCGTCTTTAAGCACGCCTGCACCCGCGTAATAAAGGTCGAGAAAACTCTGTAAGTCTTTGAAGTTATACGCTGCTGCTATTTCTTCCACGCTTGCGTAAGGTAGTGTTACACTGTGCTTTTCTGCTAGGCGCCACATTAATTCAGGCGTTAAGCTGCCTTCAATATGAAGGTGCAGTTCAGTCTTCGGTATGTTTTTAATTATTGAAGAAAGTGACATGGTTCCCCGCATTTTTTATGCACCACGTTAATGCACGTGTTCGTTCTTGGTGCTAAGTAGTTTATCTTTATTGCGCGCCGTTGACGAGTATTCAAAGTTTGTTAACAGTATTTACTGCGTTACTGGCGCAGCTTGTCACACCGCACGTATTATTGTGTGTTGTCTAGCTAAGTAAAGTTATTTTAAGTTAGCACAAAACAAGCCAAAAAGCTGACTACATGGTCAATTTCTTGCTACAAAAAATATAACCAACTAAAAAGCTAGAAAACTAGCTAAAAACAAAACGCACATAACCATTACAAAAGAGACTTTTCGATGTCCACAACTATTCTTGAACGAGTTTTTAAGCTCGAACGGCACGGCACAACAATAAAAACAGAAGTGTTGGCAGGCCTTACTACCTTTGCTGCAATGTCTTACATCCTTGTTGTTAACCCCGGCATTCTTGGGCTTAGCGGCATGCCAACTGAAGGCCTTATAACCGTTACTGCTATTGCCGCTTGTTTGGGTACATTGGTTATGGCGCTTATGACAAATTACCCGGTTGCACTTGCCCCAGGTATGGGTTTAAACGCCTTCTTTGCTTTCACCATATGTTTAGGAAGAGAAGTACCTTGGGAAGCGGCCCTAGGCATTGTATTTTGGAACGGTATTTTATTTTTAATTCTTTCATTAACGGGTGTAAGAACCAAAATTGCTGAATCTATCCCTGCATCACTCAAAATTGGCGTGCAATGTGGTATAGGGTTGTTTATTGCGTTTATTGGCTTAAAAAATGCCGAGCTCATTGTTGATAACCCGGCTACATTTGTTCAATTAGGCGACCTATCGAACCCTGCCGTATTACTCGCGCTTGCCGGAATTATTTTCACTGTAGTGCTTATGGTTAAACAGGTTGCGGGGGCAATTCTAATTTCTATTGTAGCGCTGACAGTGATTGGCGCTTTTATTCCAACAGAAAACGGCATGCTGACTGCTGCGCCAAACGCCGTTGTAGGAATGCCTGAATCAATCTCCAATACGTTTATGGCCATGGACTTTTGGTATCCAATCGATCACTTCGCTGAAACCTGGGATTTAATTTTCGCACTTATGTTCGTAAACATGTTTGACACTATCGGTACGCTAATTGGGGTTTCTAGAAAGGCAAACCTTTTAGACGAAACAGGGAAACTACCTAAAATGGGCGCCGCTATGACTGCAGATGCATCTGCAAGTGTTGTAGGTGCTGTAGTAGGCACATCACCTGTTACAAGTTACGTCGAATCGGCAACGGGTGTCTCTACTGGCGGACGCACAGGCTTAACCGCGCTTGTTGTTTCGGCCTGCTTTTTACTGTCGTTGTTTCTCACCCCGCTTATGAAAGTTATTCCGCTTATGGCAACCACGCCTGCGCTGGTAATGGTGGGCATTTTAATGATGGAGTCTATAAGGCAAGTAGACTTTGATGACTTGGGCGCGCTTGCCACTGCATCCGTTGCACTTCTTGCTATGCCACTTACGTTCAGTATCAGCGAGGGCATTGCACTTGGTTTTATTACTTATGTAGGTGTAAAGGTAGGTACAGGTAAATTTAAAGAGGTTACTCCATTAACTTATATTCTTGCCGCCGTGTTCTTGGCACGCTATATACTTGATTTGAAGTAACACGTATATCGCTGTTCAAATGAAAAAGGTGGCCTGTATGGACCACCTTTTTTTGTGTTTAAACTTATGCACTACAGCGATTATTTTAACCCGTCGTAGGTAAAGGTAACCGCCTTATCAGCCATGAAAACGACTTTCACGTGCTTTGCTTCTTCATTACCCCATACACAGGCCAATGTACCAAGGGTTTTGCCGCAATTGTCAGCTGAACCCAATATCGATTCCACCTCTTCCTGTGTCATACCCATTTCAAGCATGTCGTAGTTTTCTTTAGTTAGCTTTGAACAGCCTGTAAGTGCTAGTGCACCTAATAAAACCATGGCTAAATTACGTTTCATAACTATTTCCTTTATTGCAATGCCTACTAAAAGGCTACGTATTTTTATTAATTGGATGGTGCACCAGCCAATGTTTTGCAATGTCTTCGCGCGTTGCAATCCATACTTTGTCGTGTGATTTAATATACTCAATAAAACGCTTTAACGCAGCTATACGTGCGGGTCGACCGATAATGCGGTTATGCAGTCCAATAGACAGCATTTTAGGTGCATTTTCGCCTTCTTCATAAAGCACATCGAAAGCGTCTTTAAGATAAGTAAAAAACTGTTCACCACTATTAAACCCTTGCGCAGTAGCAAAGCGCATATCATTGGTATCAAGCGTATACGGCACCATTAAAAGTGGTTTAGCATAATGACAATCGTAATAAGGCAAATCGTCGGCGTAGGAATCGGCACAATATAAAATATCGTCTCGCTCCGCTATGAGCTTCAACGTGTTAGGGCTTGTTCTACCCGTGTACCAACCGCGCGGCTTTTGCCCTGTAAGTTGTTCGTGCAAAAGAATTGCATCGTCAATTTGTTTGCGCTCTTCATCCTCTTGCATGTCTTGATAGTGTATCCAGCGCATGGCATGGCTAGCAATTTCCCATTTGGCATCAAGCATTGCCTGTATCGCTTCAGGGTGGCGCTGCATTGCCATTGTTACGCCAAACACCGTAACAGGAATTTCATAGTCACACAGCAACCTATGAAGACGCCAAAAGCCTGCTCGGCTGCCGTATTCATAAATTGACTCCATACTTAAATGGCGGTCTTTAAAAGCTTGTGCACCTATTATTTCAGACAAAAACACTTCGGAGGTGTCATCGCCATGCAAAACGCAGTTTTCACCACCCTCTTCGTAATTTAATACGAATTGCACGGCGATTTGCGCGTTATTAGGCCATTTTGCATGAGGAACATGCTGCCCATAGCCCTTTAAATCTCTTGGATAAATTTTATCCACCATGTTTGCCACGGTAAGCTTCTGGCACAGTTAGGCCGCAGCCGCCTAGTATAATTTGTACGACTTGGTTGGTCGCTTGTTCAAAGTCGGCCTTTGTCATCTTTTTGCCTCGAAGGCGCGTGATTTGAGCTGAGAAATCAGCGTAGTGCTGGGTACTAGCCCAAATGGTATAAAGCAGGTACTCCCCTTCCACTGAAGGCAGTTTACCGGCGCGAACCCAAGCATCGATTACGGCTAAACGGCCTTTCATCCATAAGCCGTGCTCTTCATCGAAATAACCACTTAAATTCTGTGCGCCATTAATAATTTCCATCGCAAAAATCTTTGATGCCAATGGATGAGTTCGCGACACTTCCATTTTCTCAGCAATGTAGGTTGCAAGCACCTCTGCTGGGTCGTCATCTACCGTTGCCTTATCGAAATGTGAATTCCATAGCGACAGTGTCTCTTCAAGTACTGCTACGTATAACTCTTGTTTGGTTTTAAAATAATACAGTACATTGGTTTTAGGTAAGCCTGCTTCATCTGCAATTTTTTGCACAGCAGTGCCTTTGAACCCAAATTGAGCAAAACATTTTTCAGCAGCTTGCAGTATTTTTCTTCTATTCATAGCGCCGACGCCAGCGTCGGTACTCTTTACCTTTATCATTCTGTTTTTAATTCCTTTGCAACGCTTTTAGTACCCAAGCAAGGCAGCTTAATGTTATATCAATAACTCATCATTTAAAAAGTATACATGTCTTGTGGGTTCAAGCCTATTGCTACAATAGTTTGAAACGTTACTAGAGCGTTTTGGCCTTTTCGGTACACTTTGTGTTCATTTCAAGCGAGTTTCAGTCAATGAACGAGTTGCGTGGTTTGGTTATTCCAAATTAACAACGTGAAAAGCAGCATGAGGCTCGCTTGGATGAACCTTTAGCAACATGCAAGTTTGCATATTCCTATTCAAACTCTGTGTTTCCGAACTCTTTCTACGCTTGCCCTCTGCTCACATTCTCTGCGCTATTCTTTTTCGCTATTGCGACACTGTCTGTACTTCAAGGCTAAATATACTTTTTTAAAATGAGCGAATAAGTAGCACGATAATTGCTTGACCAAATGGTCAATAAAACTATATATCAAAGTTGGCCATCACCATGCTAACTGTTTTAAAGCAATTATTTGACCATATGGTCTACTTTTATGGTAAAAATACCGCTATATTTATGAGAATACAAATTACAATAACAGGAAGGTGTGAGCATGATTCGCTTTCTTATTAATCAAGACATTGTTGAAATTGATGAAGCAAGAGCCGATCTCACTCTTCTACAGTTTATCAGAGAACATCGCAGTCAAACCGGTACAAAAGAAGGATGTGCTGCAGGAGACTGCGGTGCATGCACAGTGGTACTTGCCGAACCAGCGCCAAACAAAAATGGAGCACTGCACTATCGAACAGTGAATAGCTGTATTACGTTAATGAGCGCCGTTCATGGCAAGCAGCTTTTGTTCGTTGAACATCTCAGTGACAAGAGCGCTAGAGGAGAAATAGGTCAGCTTCACCCTGTACAGCAAGCACTCGTCGACCATCATGGGTCTCAATGCGGGTTTTGCACGCCTGGCTTTATCATGTCTATGTTTGCACTTTACCACAACGGTGCACAGCCTGATTCAAACGAACATGTAGCGCCTACCAGAGACGATGTGTTAAACGCATTGTCGGGAAATTTGTGCAGATGCACAGGCTACAGACCTATTATCGACGCAGCACTCTCTGCATGCCAGCAGGCACCAAACGACAAGTTCTCTAGCGCGACAACACAAACCCTCGCTACGCTTTCGTCTTTGAAATCTACTGCGCTGGGTACAGGCAATATTCTTATGCCCACCTGTAGGGAAACGCTACGAAACGCTATAGAAATCCACCCCACAGCACAGCTTGTTGCTGGCAGCACCGATTTAAGTCTTCAGTTTACGCAACAGCTTAAAAACGTTGAAACACTGATCAGTGTGTCAAACGTTGATTCATTGCTCCATTGCACCAAAACAGAACATTCTTTGCTTATTGGTGCAGCAATGCCCATAAATGATGTTGTTTCGCCGTTACTTAACCATTTTCCACAAGCAGCAGAACTTATTACCCGTTTTGCCTCGCTGCCAATACGAAATCAGGCCACTATCGGTGGAAATGTGGCCAACGCGTCACCTATTGGTGATTTACCGCCATTGCTTTTGGCATTAGGTGCGGTAATACACATAGACGATGGAGAAAACGAAAGAACCGTACCTATTTCTGCGTTTTTTACTGGTTACCGCCAAACAACACTTGAGCAAGGTGAATGGATAAGCGCCATTGAACTGCCTTTGCCAAACCATAACCAGCATTTAGCAGCATACAAAATATCGAAGCGGTTTGAGGATGATATCTCAGCAGTATGCGCCGTTTTTAATGTGACATTAGACAACGACATTATTGTTGCGTTAGAAGCCGGTTTTGGTGGTGTGGCAGCAACACCAATGCAGTGTGAAGCACTGTCGAATACATTAAAAGGAAGACGCTTTTCAAGTAGCGAGTGCTTGAGTTTAGGAAAACAGATCCTTGAAACTGCGTTTGCTCCAATAGACGACGTGCGCGCTAGTGCCAATTATCGCAAAACCATACTATCCAACTTATGGCATCGTTTTTGGCTAGAAAACCAGGCAAACAATGAGATAGCAACTCGGGTGGTGCAGCATGCGTAAGTTAATTGAAGCGACTACTTCTGAACACTCATCAACAATCGTGGTTCACGTAACAAAGAAGCATGAAAGTGCAGTTAGACAGGTGCAAGGCACGGCTAATTATGTGGATGATTTAACCGAGCCTCAGGGCACGCTATATGCCGCTGTTGGGCTTAGTCATGTTGCCAAAGGCACACTTGTATCGGTAGCACTTGATGATGTGCGCAACAGTGAAGGTGTTGTTGATGTGATCACCATAGATGACGTTCCAGGTCACAAAGACATCGGCCCTGTTTTTGAAGGCGACCCTTTGCTGGCGAACAAAGAAATTAAGTTTTACGGGCAGCCTGTTTTTGCCGTTTTGGCAACTTCTGTACAACTAGCGCGCAAAGCCGCGATGAAAGGCAAGGTTGAAGTACAAGAAGCAATACCTAACCTTACAGCGCACCAAGCGCACCAAGCTAAAACCTTTGTGCGCCCCATGCACCGTTTCGGACTAAATGCTGACAAAGTAAAGCAAACGCTAGCGTCTTGCAGTAATTCAGTTTCTGGTTCGCTTAGTATTGGCGGGCAAGAGCATATGTACCTTGAAGGACAAGTTAGCTTAGCAGTGCCGGATGAAGAAGACAGGATGAAAATCTATACGTCTAGCCAACATCCCAGCGAAGTACAAAAGCTGGTTGCTGAAGTACTAGATGTAAAACTTCACCGTGTAATGGTTGATATGCGACGCATGGGCGGCGGTTTTGGAGGAAAAGAAACACAGGCAGCACAATGGGCCTGTATTGCCGCTTTGCTTGCGAAAAGAAATCGACGTGCAGTAAAGCTGCGACTCCCTCGCTTCACCGACATGCACGTTACCGGCAAACGCCATCCTTTCGAAAACGCGTTCAATGTTGCATTCGATAACACGGGCAAAATAGAAGCCGCTCAAATAGATATCAACGGCATATGTGGTCATAGCCCTGATTTATCTGATGCAATCGTCGATAGAGCGATGTTCCATGCTGATAACGCCTACTTTTATGGCTGCAGCGATATTGTAGGTCATCGCTTGCAAACCAATATGGTTTCTCATACCGCCTATCGAGGATTTGGCGGACCGCAAGGCATGATCATGGCCGAGGCAATAGTAGATAAAATAGCGCGCAAGCTTGGCGTCGACCCACTGTCGGTGAGAAAACGTAATTTGTATGGCTCTGCCACAGGTACCACTACACCCTACGGTATGGATGTAGATGTGCAAAGCAATCTGTTACCTGAAATGATCTCGAAATTAGAACATGACGGTGATTACTGGGCGCGAAGAGAAGCCATAAACGAATTTAATAGAACAAGCCCTGTTATTAAAAAAGGGTTAGCGCTTACGCCAGTTAAATTCGGAATATCTTTTACTGCAAAGCACCTTAATCAAGCTGGCGCACTTGTGCACATATACACCGACGGCAGCATACAAGTTAATCACGGCGGCACTGAAATGGGCCAAGGTCTACATACCAAGATAGCGCAAATTGCGGCAAACGAGTTTGGTGTAGGTTTGGATATGATTGAGGTTACCTCTACACGCACCGACAAAGTGCCAAATACGTCGCCTACTGCCGCCTCAAGTGGCACCGATTTGAATGGTAAAGCAGTACAAAATGCCTGCCAAACGATAAAAACGCGCTTAGCGGATTGTTACGCTTCGTCTTTCGGATGTCCCGATGAAGCAGCCAATGTCTGTTTTGAAAATGGTGATGTGACGTTAAACGGGCAATCTTTGGCGTTTTCAGACCTTGTACAGAAAGCGTATTTTGAGCGCGTTTCACTATCATCAAGTGGCTTCTATCAAACACCAAAATTGCAATATAACCGAGAAAAAGGTGAAGGACGGCCGTTCTTTTATTTCGCCTACGGCGTTTCCATGAGCGAAGTTTCAATTGATACCTTAACTGGTGAGTATTGTGTTGACCGTGTAGACGTTATTCACGATGTTGGAAACAGCTTAAACCCTGCTATAGATATTGGCCAAATAGAGGGCGCTTTTATTCAAGGAATGGGCTGGCTAACAACAGAAGACCTAAAGTGGAATAAGGACGGTAAGTTGATAAGCGAAAACATGGCAACCTATAAAATCCCTGCCATTGGAGACACGCCCAAGATTTTTAACGTATCACTGTTTTGTAAAGAAAACACTGAGGATAGCATTTACCATTCTAAAGCGGTGGGTGAACCACCGTTTATGCTGGCTATCTCAGTATGGTGTGCCATTAAAGACGCCATTTCAAGCTTATCTGGCTACACCTGCGATCCGCAGCTTGACACACCTGCCACACCTGAACGCGTGCTTGATGCTGTACTTAAAACGCAATTAGCCATGTCTGCCACGGCCGCTGTTGGTCAAACAGATAGGTGTGAGGAAAGCGAGTGAGTTTTTCATATGAGTAACAATAACATGCGCCCTCAACGTTGGTATGAGGGCATTGAGCAATGTCAGCAGTGTAATGAAGCGTACGTGCTAGTTACGGTGGTAGGTGCTGCAGGCTCCACGCCAAGAGAAACCGGAAGCAAAATGGTGGTTACGGCTGGCGACTGCATTGATACCATTGGCGGTGGGCATTTAGAATTCGATGCGATAAAACGCGCAAGAGCGCTTCTTGCTGAGGGAAAACCTTGTACGTTACTTCACAGCTACCCGCTAAGTAGCTCACTGGGTCAGTGTTGTGGCGGCGCTATGAAAGTACTTTTTGACGTGTGTAATGTTCATCAACAACATATTGCGATTTTCGGCGCAGGTCACGTAGCCAAAGCACTGGTTCCTATTTTAGCCCAGTTGCCGTTACGGATATCTTGGATTGATAACCGCGAAGCTATATTTCCCGAAAATATACCAAGCAATGTTACGGTTATTGTTGAAGATGAACCAGAGAGTGAAGTGGCCCACCTTGATGACAATAGCTGGCTGATAATTCTTACTCACGACCATCAGCTTGATTATCGCATAGCCGAAAAGGCGCTGTCTTACCCATCCCTTCCATTTGTTGGCCTTATCGGCTCTCAAACCAAGGCAAAGCGTTTTGTGACTAAGTTACAGCAACGTGGGTTTGATACTGAAGCACTCTCTCGGCTGCATTCTCCCATTGGAGATACAAACATTCCGGGCAAGCGCCCTATTGAAGTAGCTGTATCAATCGCTGCACAAATTATTACGCGGCTTCATGCTTCGGTAAACGAATTGGTGGAAGAAGCGGTTGGAAATGCGGTTGAAAGAAAGGTAGACAGCACTTCTGAAAACCACCGAGTGAACACCAACGTAACAAATCAGCTACCCGCAGCCGCAAATAAGGATGAATCTGTTGACACTAAATGAGTTAAACACATTAGATAATACAAGTGCTTACGCGTGGTTTGAGCAATGCTGCGCAGCGCCACTATGGATACAACAAATGGTAGCAGCGAGGCCGTATTATACGCTTGTTGAACTTCGCGCTGCGGCAGAACTGGCATGGAGCAAGTGTTCTGAAGGTGACTTCATAGAGGCGTTCAAGGCGCATCCAATGATTGGCGATGTAGACTCATTGCGAGAAAAGTTCGCAAATACTAAAACCATTGCAGCAGGTGAACAATCGGGCACTGCCGCAGCCTCAGAAGAGGTTTTACAGCAATTAAAAAGCGCTAATCACGCGTATTTAAATAAGCACGGATTCATTTTTATTATCTGTGCTAGTGGATTAAGCGCTGAACAAATGCTTACTGAGCTGGAAAAGCGACTACCTAACACCACTGAGCAAGAGATCCAAAATGCTGGTGCAGAACAAATAAAAATTACGCTTTTGCGCCTGAATAAGGCTCTGGCAATTAACTAATGCGAACTATTAACTAATTAGGGCGTTAAGAGATAATCATGAATACACTTTCAAGCCATGTACTAGATACTACCTTGGGCAAACCTGCACAAGGCATTGCACTTACACTTACTTGTCCTGACGGTAATCAACTAAAAGGTATTACCAATGCAGATGGCCGTTTTAACGACTGGTTTTCAGGCGAGAAAGCAACATTTCCTGCCGGTGTTTATACGCTGCGCTTCCACTGTACCCCCTATTTAGAAGCGCGACATGGAAAGTGTTTTTACCCGCATATCGATATTACTTTTGAGCTAGAAGAAAACGGTGGTCACTATCACGTACCATTGCTCATTTCACCATTTGGCTTTAGTAGCTACAGAGGCAGCTAATAAACATGCAGCTATTTCGCGCAAGCATTGCGCACTTTCCTACACAAACCAGCAATTTTGAAAAAGACATTGTTATCTTCAAAGACGGCGGGTTATTAGTAGACAATAAACATATTGTGGATATTGGCGAATTCAGCCAACTTTCATCGCGTTATCCAGCCGTAGAGGTTGTTGATTTCTCTGGTAAGTGGATTTTACCCGGACTTATCGACAGCCATTTGCATTATCCACAAACACAAAGCATTGCGCATTATGGTGAGCAGCTTCTAAGTTGGCTAGAGAATTACACGTTTCCCACTGAAATGCAGTTTGCCGATGAAGCCCACGCTAATACCATTGCAGGCATATTCTTAAACCAGCTTCTGAAAAACGGTACGACAACAGGTTTGGTATTTACCACCGTACACAAAGAAAGCTGCAATGCCTTATTTAGCGCCGCAAGTCAACTAGATATGGCAATGATTGCTGGCAAAGTGTGCATGGACAGAAATTGCCCTTCTCCTTTACAAGACACTGCACAAAGCGCTCAGCAAGACTGTGCAAACCTGATTAAAACATGGCACAACAAAGGCAGAAACCGATATGCCTTAACACCGCGGTTTGCACCAACCAGTACCCCAGAACAGTTGGCAGCGCTTGGTGAGCTTGCACAACAATATAAAGATGTCTTTATTCAAACGCACTTGTCAGAAAACCTTGATGAAATAGCCTGGGTTAAACAACTGTTTCCCAACGCTGCCGGTTATCTTGATGTATATGACCAGTTTAACCTTGTGCGCGAGCGAGCAGTCTTTGGCCACGGTATTCATTTAAATGAAGATGAATGGGCCCGCCTGGGTGAATCTAATGCAAGCATTGCGTTTTGTCCTACTTCAAATTTGTTTTTAGGCAGTGGCCTATTTGATATGGCATCGGCTAAAGCCAATGACGTTCATGTTGCACTAGCAACCGATGTTGGTGCAGGCACTACGTTTAATATGTTTAAAACCTATGGTGACGCATACAAAGTAAGCCAGCTTCGTCACGCGCCTATTTGCCCATTAGAAGGTTTCTATTTAATGACGCAAGGCGCGGCCAAGGCTCACGCGCTTGACCACGAAATTGGTAACTTAAATGCAGGCACCGTTGCCGACTTCATCGTTGTTGAACCGCGATTTGACGAGCTTACAGCGCTTCGTATAGATCAAAACGCTGAGTTTGATGACGTATTTTTTGCACTTAGCATTTTGGGTGATGACCGTGCAATAGCACAAACTTGGGTAAGTGGACGATGCAGTTATAAGAAACCGGTGTAACAACTGTGTTGATGGTTAGACTGCTGCTGTAAATAAGGAGAATAATAATGCCGTGGCTAGATTGGTTGAATTTGTTTGTTCGTTGGTTCCATGTAATAGCTGGTGTGGCATGGATTGGGGCGTCTTTTTATTTTATCTGGTTAGACAATAACTTACGTACACCACCAAAATGGAAGCAAGACAAAGGCATTAAAGGCGATTTGTGGGCCATTCACGGCGGTGGTTTTTACGAAGTAGCCAAATATGCTTATGGCCCTGAAAAAATGCCTGAAACCCTTCACTGGTTTAAATGGGAAGCTTATACAACATGGCTGTCGGGCTTTGCACTACTTATTATTGTGTACTACTTTGGCGCATCGGCGTATTTAATAGACCCATCAGTGAACGCAATATCGCCATCTACTGCCATTATTCTAGGGCTTGGGCTTATTTTTGGAGGCTTAGCGCTATATGAGGTAGCCTGTCGCAGTCCTCTAGCAAAGTTTCCCATAGCATTTGGAATAGGTTTAGTCGCGCTAATCTGTGCTGCGAGTTACTTTTCAACACAGTGGTTTAGCGGAAGAGGTGCCTACATTCACGTTGGTGCACTTATCGGCACTATTATGGCTGGGAATGTATTTTTCAACATCATGCCGAATCAACGTAAGATGGTAGCGGCAGTAGCGCAAAAAAAAGATATCGCCCCTTCTTGGGGAGCCAGTGCAAAGTTGCGCTCTGTGCACAATAACTATTTCACGCTTCCACTGCTGTTCATCATGATTTCCAATCATTACCCGATGACGTATCAGCATGAGCAAAGCTGGCTTGTACTTATTGCCATAATGGCCGCAGCGGCATGGATTAGGCACTTTTTTAATCTTAAGCACACAGGTAAAACCAAGCCCAGCATTTTAGTGTCTGGTGCAGTTGCTATGCTAGCCATTACCTTTTGGGTTTCAATGCCTCAAGGTGAAAACATCACTGAACCCATGCAGACAGAAGCATTGCCAAGCGAGGGCACTTCACAAACTGCTAGCCTACAACAAACGGTCTCTCAAGAAATCATAACAAGTACTATAAATACGCATTGCGTTAGTTGCCACTCTAGAACCCCTACCGATGATATTTTCAAAGTAGCCCCCATGGGCGTTGTGTTAGATTCTTGGGGCGACATTGAGCGTTTTGCGCCACAGATTGTGCGCAGAACAGCGATTACCAAAGATATGCCGTTTATGAATAAAACCAAAATGACTGAAGAAGAAAGGCAGTTAATTGCGCTTTGGTTTAGGCAGAACTATGAGTAACCGTTTGAACAGCGATACTCACTAAATTCAAAATTAAGTATTAATGCATCTTATTGTTTTGGGGGCATAAAATAAGAATTGCATTATTCTTTTTGGGTAGTTACTTTTTTTCCACTAATTGATAATAAAAACTAAGTTACTAAAATATACCCACTATTAAGTTGAGGAGAATTTTATGTCTAACGTTTTAATTATAAACGCCCACCAATATTACGCGTTTTCAAAAGGAGAATTGAACCGAACGCTAACCAACAATGCAGCAGCAATGCTTAAAGAAAAAGGCTATGACACGCGTATTGTTACTATGGAAGACAATATTGATGTTGAAGAGCAGCTTGGTTTACATCAATGGGCTGATATAGTGTTGTTGCAAACGCCTATTAATTGGATGGGCGTGCCATGGTCATTCAAGAAATACATGGATGAAGTTTACACTGCCGGCATGGGTGGCGCGCTGTGTAATGGTGACGGTAGAAGCGCAGATGCACCAGAGAAAAACTACGGAACCGGCGGCACGTTAAAGGGCAAAAAATATATGATGTCGGTCACCTTTAATGCGCCCAAAGGGTCTTTTAATGATGAAAGTGAATACCTGTTCAAAGGTAAAAGCGTGGATGATTTACTTTTCCCGATGCACGCAAACTTCAGATTTTTTGGCTTAGAAGCATTACCTACTTTTGCTGCGTTTGATGTAATGAAAAATGCTGACATTGAAAATGATTTGACGCGCTTTGCAGATCACATTAATACACATTTCTAAGATTTTGTGCGTACTTTAATCTTCAAACATGTTTAAAACAAAAAGAAGTGGGGCAAAAATGCCCCACTTCTTTTACATCACTTAAAACTGACCCATTCACATTAGCCACTGTGACTTTCAGACCAGACCCTTAATCGCTCAAGTATATCAAGTGCAGAGCGGCCAAATTCAGTTAAGCTATACTCAACCGCAATGGGGCGAGTATCGATGACTTCTCGGTGCACCATGCCATTATTCTCAAGCTCTTTCAGTCGTTGGTCGACCATTTTTCGACTAGCTCCGCCAAGCATACGGCACAAATCGTTGAATCGCACCGGATCATCTTTCAAATGATAGATAATAGAACCTGTCCATTTACCGCCAATTAAGCGCATGCCGCGTTCAATAGCACATGGCTCAGTACACGTATTTAGCACTGTTTTTCTGCCACTTGCGTCGGTATTTATTTCACTGTTCATTTTGGCCTCATGGAACGCTGCGAGTTGTTTAAAGGAAAGTAGTCACTAAAAGTATACTAATTGCTTTGTTAAACAAGGTAACTAAAATATATCACACATTGAAATACAGCTAAAAGCCTGTCGCATCTTATGCAGCTATATTATATGGCTATACTCCATTGGTGTTTGATTAAAAGTGATAATGAATACTGGTAACAAACGATTCCGAGCCAGGATTAATATCACCTAAGCCGCCGTTGGAAATGTGCCCTACCTCGGCTTCGAGAGACACCCGTTGGTTCAGTCGATACATTGCAGACAATGAAGAGTAAAACTCAATGGAATCACCTAAGTCTTCAGACTCATCAACGATACCAGCGTGAAACGCCACGCGTACGGAGAAATCGCCATACGCATAAACATCTTTTGCTGCGCCAACAGCAAAATAATGCTGGCCTTCATCGGCAGTAATTAACATTACGGTTGGACGTATGCCGTAGTAGTCTTCTAAAGGTTTATGAATGTAGGCGGTATGTAAGGCATGGCGGTCTGCATTGTCAAAGAGATTCCACACGGCTGCACCTACTTTTAGTTCACTGCCGCTAGGTAGAGCGAAGGCTGAAAAAGAGAGAAGCGAAGAAAGAGCAATAAATACAGTAGCAAGTGTTTTAAGGTATGTTTTCATGGTAATAATGTTCTTAATAAAAGCGTTAAATAACGGTCCGTTTGATCTGTGTTTTTGTCCTTGAAAGAAAAATAGTTATTAAGTTACTTTTTTCAACCTGATAAACTTTAGTAACCTTATAACGATGAAGAAATAGAAATTCGAAATTGATTTAAATGGCTGTAAGTGAAGCAAGGAATAAAAGTAGCTATGACGATTGAAGAAAATAAAAATGCGGCAAAAGTGCTGGTTCTGTTTGCTCATCCAGCACAAGCGCGCTCAGAAGTTAATATTCCTCTATTTGCTGACGCAAAGAAAAATAAACACGTTACTGCTGTAGATTTGTATGCAGAATATCCCGACTTCAATATAGATATTGAGCGAGAACAGCAACGGCTAATAGACCACGATGTTATCGTTTTTTTATACCCTTTGTACTGGTACTCAACGCCATCTATTTTGAAAGAATGGCAAGATTTGGTGCTTGAATATGGTTTCGCCTATGGGCAAGGTGGCACAGCATTAAAAAACAAAGTTTTTTTATGTGCCATAACAGCAGGCGGAAAAGAAGAAGCGTATCAGTCAGATGGCTTTAATCACTTCACCATTCGCCAGTTATTGCAACCCCTTGAACAAATGGCCAGCATAACCAACATGACCTATCTTGCCCCCTTTGCCCTGTTTGGTTCTCGCACCGCACAAGAAGAACATCGCATTAATACGCACCGCCAGAAGTGGAGAACGCTTCTAGAGAAACTGGTCACCAGCTCGCTCGATATGGACAAAGCAACCACCATCGAAAACCTTGCCGATTTGTGCACACAAAAAGGAGAATAGAATGACCGGCTACTTTTTATATGCATTTATCTATTTAGTGGCAGCGGTCATAGCCGTGCCTGTGGCAAAGCGTTTGGGTCTTGGCTCTGTATTGGGCTACTTAATTGCGGGCCTAATAATTGGCCCTGTTTTCGGACTTGTTGGCGATGAAACTACCACCATTCAGCATTTTGCTGAATTTGGTGTAGTGATGATGTTGTTTTTGGTTGGGCTCGAATTAGAGCCTAGGTCGCTATGGGCTATGAAATCAAAATTACTGGGCCTTGGTGGGTTGCAGTTGGGCTTAACCACTGCCCTTATCACCGGTGCCGCCATTGCGTTTGGTCAGCCGTTTAGCATATCACTTACCATTGGATTAATATTCGCATTATCATCTACCGCCATTGTGCTTCAAACATTTCAAGAAAAGGGATTACAACAAACTGAAGGGGGCAAAAGCGCGTTTTCTGTTTTGCTTTTTCAAGACATTGCCGTCATCCCAATGCTTGCGCTTATCCCGCTTCTTGCTATTCCAGAGCTTGTTTCAAGCGTTGCTGAACACGGTGGACAGGAGCATGGCGGAGGGCATGACAGCTTAAGTTTAGTAGATGGTTTACCACCATGGGCGTATGCCTTAGTCATTATTGCGTCTGTTGCGTTTGTTACCGCAGGCGGTCATTTCTTAAGCCGCCCTTTGTTTAAATTTGTTGCCGCGTCCAACTTAAGGGAAATATTCACCGCTACTGCGCTTATGCTTATTATCGGTATAGCAGCACTTATGGGGTTGGTTGGACTATCACCTGCACTTGGTGCCTTTTTGGCCGGCGTAGTGCTTGCTAACAGTGAATTCAGGCATGAACTTGAAGCGAATATAGAACCGTTTAAAGGGTTATTGCTAGGGCTGTTTTTCATTACCGTAGGCGCGGGCATTAATTTTAGCGTTCTGTCAGAAAATGTTGGCCTGATTACTGGGCTCACCTTAGCCGTTATGCTGGTTAAGGCAATAGTGCTTTACGTGATTGCTGTAGTTTTCAAACTACGTAATAGCAATAAATGGCTATTTACACTTAGCCTCGCGCAAGCCGGCGAATTCGGTTTCGTTTTACTCAGTTTCGCTTCACAAAACTATGTATTACCCAGCGATATTATTGCCGTGCTGTCTTTGGTTGTCGCTATTTCTATGTTCTTAACACCAGGGCTGTTTATTCTATTTGATAAAGCCATAATGCCGCGCTACCAGGGCGGCCAGAACCAACGTGAAGAAGATACAATTGAAGAGCAAGGCTCAGTGGTTATTGCAGGCATTGGCCGTTTTGGTCAAATTATTAACCGTTTACTGGTTGCCAATGACGTAAAAACCGTGGTGCTTGATATTCGTTCTGAGCAAATTGACTTAATTAGACGAATTGGTACAAAAGCGTACTTTGGTGACGCGTCTAAACCCGATATTTTGCATACCGCAGGGGCTCATGAGGCTTCGCTACTAATCATTGCGATAGATGATAGAGACACCGCCGCAGAAATGGTGAAATACGCAAAGCATGCCTACCCCAATGTTAAAGTGTTAGCGCGGGCTTTTGACCGTGGTCATGGCTATCGCCTTCGACAGCTTGGCGCCGATTATGTGGTGTCAGAAACCTACCATTCAGCACTCGAGATGGGAGCTGAAGCCTTAAGGTCGTTGAACACGCATCCATTTCATGTTGAGCGCCAAAAAATGGCCTACAAGAACATTGAAGATCAGCAAAACGACGTGCTTTATCACGCATGGATTGACGATGCCAGCGGCGAACGCGTTGATAACAACTATTTAAAACTGTTTGTTGAGCTTGAGTCACTCATTGAAAAAGCGTTAAAAACCGATTTACATGATAAACACTCAAAAATGCGCGGATGGACGCCACCGCCTAAGGGCTACGCTGAAAAGCTGGCGCACGATGAAAAACCTGATGAAGAGTAAACTTATCTTTTAATTACTGTTTTATCGCTAAAAAGCTGATCGAAACCTACAATAAACCCTATAACAGATAACACAGCTCGTTTTTTGCAACGTTTTGGACACTTTTTGCGACGTTATGGACATTTTTTACAGCGTCATAGACATCACGTTTACCTGAAGCAAAAAACACCTACGCATTAATACGGAGAGTTACCATGTTCTTTTTAAAGGGTATTCGTAAAAACAACGCCATAGTTGTTGTGATTGTCGCGCTTCTCGGTTTATCCGCTTGTGAAGACAAGCCTAATGCCCCCAAAGCCGTAGATTACACGCCCGTTACCCTCTACGAAGTGCAGCACTCAGACGAGACCATTGCTAAGTTTCCAGGCCAAGTAGAAGCCGCCGAGTACTCTAACTTATCGTTTCGCGTGGGCGGAAAGTTACAAGAATTGTTAGTTAAAGCCGGTGAAGAGGTGTCTGAAAACCAGTTGATTGCGCGCCTTGACGACAGAGATGCCAAGGCACAACTTGCCAATGCACAGTCACAATTCGACGTTACTTCCGCCATGTTTGAACGTATGCAGGCATCTGTGGAAAAGGGCGCAGTCAGTCGTTCAGCGTTTGATGAAGCAAAAGCCAACTTCTTATCGGCAAAGGCAAGTTTAACCAACGCGCAAGATCAGCTTAGTTACACCGAACTACGAGCCCCTTTTGCGGGTTTAATTGCGTCTGTTCCCGTTGAAAATTATCAAGTCATTGTTCCTCAGCAAACTATCGCCGAGCTTCATTTGCCGGGCGCTATAGACGTTACCTTTCAATTACCAGAACAAAAAATGCGTATAATCGACCGCTCACGCGCAAGAGAAAATCGTAGTTCAGATATTGCATGGGTTACCTTTTCGGGCATGCCTGAAAAGCGCTACTCGGCCATGTACAAAGATCACGAGAGTACGACTCGTCAGGGCGAACTAAGTTATGACGTCACTATCACCCTACCCGACCCTAGCGACATCAACATACTGGCGGGCATGAGTGCAACGGTTTTGTTAGATATGTCGAAGTTAATCGAGTCAGACGCGAAATTATGGCTTGTGCCTTTTGGCGCAGTCGTTACCGATAATGCAGAGCCTAACAAGGCCATTGTATGGCGCTTTAAAGCCGACACCAATGACAATAAAAAAGGCACTGTTGAGCCTGTTAACTTGTTTATTGCGCGCGGTATTTCTAACGGCTTATTGGTTGAAGGCCCTCTTAGTGATGACGACAGGATTGTTGCAGCGGGGGCGCACTTAGTAAAAGACGGCCAACGAGTAACGGAGTGGACGAAAGAAGGAGGCCTATAATTATGGTCGAGTATTTCTTTCGCCAGAAAGTCATTAGCTGGATGGTTGCCATTATCTTGGGCGTTGGTGGCATAGTGACATTTCTTGGGCTAGGGCAACTAGAGTTTCCCGAGTTTACCATTCGAAATGCGCTAGTCATAACCCAATACCCAGGCGCCACGCCAGAGCAAGTAGAAGAAGAAGTTACCCTACAGCTTGAAAAAGCCATACAGCGCATTCCCAATGTAAAACGAATAAGCTCGGTGAACATGGTAGGTTTATCGCAGATAACCGTAGAGCTTAAAAGTAGTGTTCAATCTAAAGACCTAGAACAATATTGGGACAACTTGCGGCGCAAAATTGGCGACACACAAGGAAAGTTACCCCCAGGCACCAGTACATCTATCGTTAACGACGACTTTGGTGATGTGTTTGGGTTATTAATGACCCTTAAAAGCGAAAGCTACACATTGAAGCAGCTTGAAGATTTCGCCGACTTGATGCAGCGGGAAATCCAGCTTGTTGAGGGCGTAAAAAAGGTATCTATTGCTGGCACTGTGAACGAACAAATTATCGTGTCACTCGACCACGATAAAATGAAGACACTGAATGTATCAACTGAAGCCATCGCGGGGCTTCTTACTGCGCAAAATGTGGTGGGTAATGCAGGCGCCATTAAGGTGCAAGGTAAACGCTTATCTATTCAACCCACCGGCGAGTTCAATAATTTAGACGCGTTAGGTCAAGTGGTAATTGGCTCTCCAGCAAGCGGTCTTATTCGCTTAAACGACATTGCCACTATTGAACGAACGCTTAACGACACCCCGTCTATTTTGTACCACAGTACGGGAACCCATGCACTTTCCATAGGTGTATCGTTTGCGTCTTCGGTAAATGTGGTAGACGTAGGTAAACGGCTTGATAAGAAAATAGCTGAGCTTGAGTCTCGCATGCCTTTGGGAATGCAGCTTAATACCGTGTATAACCAGCCTACTGTGGTAGACAGCTCGGTATCGGGATTTTTAATCAACCTTGTTGAAGCCGTTGCCATCGTGATTTTTGTGCTGCTACTTTTCATGGGCTGGCGCAGCGGAGTGCTAATGGGGCTTATATTAGTACTCACTATTCTTGGCACCTTCATCATGATGTCGATAAAGGGCATTCAGCTACAAAAAATATCACTAGGCGCATTAATCATCGCCCTAGGTATGTTGGTAGACAATGCCATTGTAGTTACAGAAGGTATGCTAATTGGCGTGCGCAAAGGGCAATCTAAGCTACAAGCAGCTAAAGATGTGGTGGCACAAAACGGACTTCCTTTGTTGGGCGCTACGGTAATTGCAATAACTGCTTTTGCACCTATTGGACTGTCGCCAGATGCCACCGGTGAATTTGTGGGCTCATTATTTTGGGTTTTATGTTTTTCACTATTTCTAAGCTGGCTCACCGCGCTAACCATTACCCCCTTCTTTTTTGATTTATTATTTAAAACCGAAAAAGAACAAAGCAAAGACGATAACGAAGACCCTTACAAAGGCATTGTTTTTACGGTATACAAGCGTTTCTTAACCGCTGCCATTAACGGCCGATACGTGACTATTGTCGTGGTTTTACTTGCGCTTGTGGGTGGTGTTAGCTCAAGCAAATTTGTTAAAAATGCGTTTTTCCCAGACTCTTCTACGCCCCTTTTCTTTGTTGATTTATGGCTTCCAGAGGGCAGCGATGTACTAACCACAGAGCAAGCCATTCGACGATTAGAAGACCGTGTTATGGCGATGGACGATATTGCCAATGTGACGAGTGTTATTGGCGGTGGTGCCCAGCGATTAACGCTCACCTATGCGCCTGAAGACAGATACGCAAGCTATGGCCAACTTATTGTAGAAACCAACACCGTTGATTCTCGAAACGCCAGAATGCGAGAAATCATAGAGTTAGTGAGGCAAGACTTTCCTAACGTGCAATATAAAGTGAAAGCCCTGCAGGTTGGCCCCTCTGCGAAAGCAGCCATAGAAGCGCGAATTTATGGGCCAGACCCCGATGTATTAAGAGAAATTAGTAGCGATATTGAAGCCATATTCCATGCAGAAAAAACCATGGACAGCGTACGCCTCTCTTGGAGTAACAAAGTACCTTTCATACAACCTGTTTTTCTAGAAGAACAAGCACGTAGAATAGGCGTAACACGAGATGCTGTGCATACCGCGTTTTTATTGAATAACGAAGGGCAAACAGTAGGGCTATACCGCGAGGGAAGTAACCTTATTCCAATTGTAATGCGTAACGACCCTAATCAGCGATACGATATCGATAACCTTGCTTCGTTAAATGTGTGGAGTCAGGAGCAAGGCAAGTATATCAGCATGGCTGATGTAACCAGTAACGTAGATGTCACGCTTGACAACCCCATCATCAAGCGTAGAAACCGTGTAAGAATGCTAGCCGTTTATGCCGAACCACTGCCATTATCAGGTGAAACTGCGGCCAGCGTTCAGGCTAAAGTACAGCCACAAGTTGAAGCGCTAACCTTACCGGAAGGCTACCGCATTGAATGGGGTGGCGAATATGAAACGTCACGAGATGCACAAAAAGCGCTGTTTGCGAGTATGCCAATAGGCATTCTGGGCATGTTTATTATAACGGTATTATTATTCGGCAAATTGCGCCAAGCGTTAGCTATTTGGGGCGTCATTCCGCTTACAACAATAGGCATCATCGGCGGCTTAGTGCTAGTGGGAGCGCCATTTACCTTTATGGCCCTTTTAGGAAGTTTAAGTCTAATTGGTATGGTGCTTAAAAATGGCATTGTATTGATGGAAGAGATAAACGTGCAGTCACGTGACAATAGTGATGAATTCACTACAGTGATCAATGCATCTGTATCTCGAGTAAGGCCCGTCTCAATGGCAGCTATAACCACGATTTTAGGCATGATCCCACTCTTTTCAGATGCCTTCTTCTCTTCGATGGCGGTGGTGATTGTGTTCGGCTTAACCGTAGCAACGGTGCTTACTTTGCTAATTCTACCTGTGCTGCATTGTACCTTTCACGGTATAAAGCAAGAACAGAAGCAATAGCGTAAATACATTGATTCGCCAGTCTAGAAACCAGCGCCATTAACTTGTAGCGGCGCTGGTTTGTTTATTCTGGTAGCACCCAGCCGTTTTAATAGGCAAGCGTACCGCGTATAGGATAGTTATTCTTAGGGTCTCGGATCCAATTAAGGCCATTTGCTAGCGCACCAAGCTCTGGTCGTACAAACGGATTGTTTGATATATCCACTACGTGAAGCTTACCTTCTTCATTCACTACAAAAAGGCCTGGTTCAGCAAAGTTATGATCGGTCTCCTGTTCAGAACGAGGGATGGATACATAAACACCCAATGTTTTCATTTGCTCTTCTGTTAACCCGTAGGCGATTGGGAAGTTAATTGAGATCTCTTGTAGCTGCTCTTTCATTTGTGATTCTGAATCTGCCGAGACCGCTATGATGTCAACGCCCGCTTGCTTAAACTGCTCTTTGTAATTAGCAAGGTCGTTCAAATAACGTGTGCACAGAGGGCAATGACGCCCGCGATATACAAAAACCGCTTGCCAAGAAAAACCTTCTCTTGGCTGACCGAGTGTTACTGTGTCTCCATCACTGTTGGTAACGTTAATGGTTGGAAATGTATCACCTGCATTTAGTTTAACTGACATTACTCTCTCCATTTAATTGAGCTGTAAGTGTGTTTATGTGAATAACTACAATCAGGTTCATTAACACGAAAAACAATCAGTATATTTTTAGTTACCCCTACCCTAATAATCCTAAGTCACTGTATTAATTTACATTTTAATTCTACTTTTCTTTCTTGTTAATCTTAAAACGCCACGGCTCGTTCACATTTTTATCAGCGTTAGATAATTTAAAGTGCATAAAAAAGTCCACATTAAAAGCTCTATTTTTCAATGTAATGGCTTACTTTGAGGCTTATACAGCGACAAAACTACACTGAACAGTTTACTTTTTTAAATCAATGCTCCACAATAAAAGTACACTACACAGTGTACTTTCAAACAAACTATGGTGACCATATGCCCAAATTAGTCAGTCGAGGCTTTTTGGCTGGAGCTTTATTTATGACATGTTTCTGTGCAAATACCGCTGTAAATGCATCAAATACGGCAACAATTTCCGAGTCGCATAAACGCGCTCTACCGGAGAAATTTACTAACACTCACATAAATTATAAAACATCGCTCAGCGATATGTGGAAAGTAACAAAAGCTTACTTCAGTGATAATAGAGAAACAGCAGCGCCAACATTTAACATTCCCGTCGTTCAATTAAGCACCTCCTCGCTTGATGCTATTAATGAAGACAGTATCGTAAAATTAGGGCACTCAACCACATTACTAAAAATGGATGGTAAATACGTTCTCATAGACCCCGTATTCAGTGAACGCGCCTCTCCTGTTCAATGGGTGGGTCCTAAGCGCTTTCATGCAACGCCAATCTCTATTGAAGCGCTGCCAAAGCTTTCTGTGGTGATAATAAGCCACGATCATTATGACCATTTAGACAAAGCCAGTGTAGAGATGCTCGAGTCAAAAACTGAGCAATTCATTGTGCCTTTAAAGGTAGGTAATCACCTTCGCGACTGGGGTATTGCGCAGGATAAAATTACTGAGCTTGATTGGTGGCAATCTACTGTACAAGGCGGTATCGAGATTACCGCAACACCTTCACAGCACTTTTCCGGACGCGGCTTGTTTGATAGAGATGAAACGCTGTGGGCAAGTTGGGTAATTCGAAGTGTTTCCACAAACGTATTCTATAGCGGTGACTCGGGTTATTTTGACGGCTTTAAAGAGATAGGTGAACGATTTGGACCTTTTGATTTGTCGCTTATCGAGACTGGCGCATATAACGAACTGTGGTCTGATATTCACATGCTTCCGCATCAGAGTCTTAAAGCCCATATCGACGTTAATGCAAAGGTTATGATGCCTGTACATAACAGCACCTTTGATTTGGCATTACATGATTGGAATGAACCAATTAATAAAATTACAGCGCTAGCCAACGAGAATAATGTGCCAATTTGCGTGCCCATATTCGGCGAAATACTGCCCATCAAGCAGGCTGCTGCGGCACCCAATAAACGTTGGTGGGTAGAAGGGTGATTTAACGTGTAAAGCTGCCACTTTATGAAAAAGTAAATGAAGTAGGCTTACGCAGCAGATAATATGGAAATTCAAAAAAAGAAAAAATAGATGGTGCGTCTACCCTGATTCGAACAGGGGACCTCTACCATGTCAAGGTAGCGCTCTAACCAACTGAGCTATAGACGCATATTTTTATGTTGAATGCCTTGTAGATATAAATTGGCGCGGCAAATACCTATCAACGCCGCGTATAATACTGAGCCTACTGCAGCCCTGCAAGCAAAAGTTACCTACAATAGCGTTAAGTGCCTAATTTGTCGGCAGTGTTCATCTTATTAGCTACTTTTGACTAAACGGTAACGGCTTAATACTATTTATCAATGAGCCATCGTGTACGGCGTTCATGAAATACTCACCAAGCCTGTCTGTTTCCTTTAATACTGTTTGCCAATACTTAATGCGCGTACTCGCATCTAACACTTCAAAATCTTTTCTGTCTGGAATTTTACTGTATGGCAAGTTAGCAACAAACGATGCTGACGGCACTAGCATAACAACATTGTCATAAGATGAGCGATGCGGCACTCTGCCCTTCAACCCTTTATCAAACCAGCCTGGAATGGGCTTGTTGTAAAAATGCGGGTATAGCACAAGGCCGTTATCTGGCCCAAAAGACAAGTCAAAGTGATAATCGATGATGCCACCGTCGCGATACATGCCTGCAGGCGCACCTTCTATATCGGTAACACCTTCTATAACAACCGGAATTGATCCCGATGCCAATAATGCGCTGTGGATATTATTTTGAGTTAGCGCATGATAATGCGTAGGCAAGTTATAAGGATCGTTTACAGAAAAATCAGTATTTGGCGTTGAAAATACGTATCGCTGATACAGGCGTTTTAAGTTTTTACGGCTCACTGTATTAACCGCTGCACTCATCGCAAGCCCAGATAACTGCCTTACTTTACTTTCGAACCGTGTGGCGCCCAAGCACTTGGCAACAATAAGGTGCGCTTTAAATCGTGAGTTAGCCAAAACTTGCTGTTTGCCTTCGTCATTAACCATGTATTTCAGCAAGTCTTCGGCTTTTTGTGTTATTTCTCTTGGTGTAGGCTTATTACTGCTGTAAGTGGTTGTTGAATACGACTCAGCTAACCTGTTTATGGCGGCCAGTGGGTCGTCTTGTACCGCACAAATGGTTCTGAAGGCACCAGCAGACGACCCGATCACATGAATTTGATGATTTACATTGGCGAACCACTCTGGAAACAAAACGCGATCTAAACCTGCTAACGAAAACCATTTGGGTCCACCTGAAGCACCTAGAAAATAACTAAAAATGTCTGGTGAAAAACCCTGCTTTTGAATGGTCTTAATGGCGTTAGCCCCTGCGTAAACTTCAAGTGGTGCCACTACATTTCCTTTTAAAGCGAATAATTAAATTGCGACATTTGTCTATTTCGATGGAATTTATCAGCTAAAGCGGTAAAAGTAACTAACTAGCATGGCAACCCGTTGCTTGTCAGACCAGAGAAATCATGGGTTCAATAGGCTATTCAAGCGCTGAAGTTCTCTATCACTTTTAAAAATATTTCATACTCACTATCGGTGATATTCTTGAGTTTGCTTTGTTGCCACAGCCTTATTTTAGGAATGATCTCATTGTACATCGCCTCGCCTCGTGGACTAAGAGCCACATCAAAAAATCGCCCGTCATTTTTCGACAGCGTTTTGCAAATTAAGCCATTATGTTCCATGCGTTTCAACGCTCTAGACACACTCACTTTGTCAAGCCGTGTGGCCTGTGACAATGCTTTTGCAGACATTACTTTACTGTCTGGCGAAAAATGTCCTAATGTGGCCATAATTCTCCATTCTGGCATAACTAGACCGTAGCTTGCGTATACGTTATACAAAGATTCGCTTATATCACTGGCAGCCATTGCCATTTTGTAAGCTAGCATGTCCTCTAATTTCATTGCCCGTTACCTTTTTCGTTTTTCTTTTTTAAGCGTTACTGTTTCGTTGTTTTAATTAGTGACACCAATTCAGTGGAAGTGCTAGACACTGGCAAAGCTAAGTACTTAAAAGATTAAGCGCTTGAGAGGGCCATGCTGTAAAGTTATTACAACGTAAAAGGCCGTCCTTCTACAGCATAAATACGTGCTATGCATTGATTTAACATCTAATTCCCACTAGCCTAAATCAAATAGTTTCATTTGTAACTAATTTATAAACGATAAATGCCAACAGAAAACTTATGGTCTACTGTTGGTAATAACAACTGAACATGGACAGCTTATGGAAAACCTAACTTACCTTACAGGCTTTAATAACGAGCACGAAACCGAAGCACTACCCGATGCGCTTCCTAAAGGGCAATTTAGCCCGCAAAAGGTTAACTATAAGCTTTATGCCGAACAATTTAGTTCTACCGCATTTACTGCACCCCGCGCAGAAAATAGAAGAACATGGACATATCGTTTACGACCATCCATTGCTATGGGTGACTTCACACAAATAGACAATGGTTTAATTAGAACTGCGCCTGAAACAGCCATACCTTGCCCACCTAACGTTTTAAGATGGGATCCTGTAGCGCTGCCTGAAGCACCTACGGATTTTGTAGAAGGGCTTGTGACCATTGCATCAAATGGCGATACAAAAACACAAATTGGTATGGGTATCCACTGCTACACAGCAAATAAATGCATGGATAGCAAGGTGTTTTACTCGTCTGACGGCGAAATGCTGTTTGTACCGCAATTGGGTACTATGTTGGTACGTACAGAGTTAGGTAAACTTGAAGTTTCAAAAGGCGAGATACTGGTAATTCCTCGCGGCATCCGGTTCTCTATTACGCCCATGGATGGGCCTATACGTGGATACATATGCGAAAACTATGGTCATCCATTTGTACTGCCAGAGCGCGGTCCTGTTGGTGCCAACGGTTATGCAAACCAGCGAGATTTCCAATACCCTACAGCTTGGTTTGAAGAAAACGACACTCCACATACAGTAATTAACAAATATTGTGGCAATTTATTCGAAGCCCCGCTGTCACACTCACCTTTCGACGTTGTTGCATGGGTTGGAAACTCTGCCCCTTATAAGTATGACCTTAGTCGCTTCAACGTTATAAATACCGTGAGTTTCGACCACCCAGACCCTTCTATTTTTACTGTGCTTACCTCGCCGTCAGAACTTGAAGGCACAGCGAACGTAGATTTCGTTATTTTCCCACCTCGCTGGATGGTGGCAGAGCAGACGTTCCGCCCGCCATACTACCATCGCAACATTATGAGTGAATTTATGGGTTTAATTGAGGGAACGTACGACGCAAAAGAGCATGGTTTTGTGCCTGGCGGAATGAGTTTGCATAATTGTATGACCCCACACGGTCCGGAAGCCGAAGTCTTTGAAAAAGCGTCTAATGCAGACCTTTCACCACAGCGGTACGAGAACACGTTGGCATTCATGTTTGAATCTCGTTACCCCATTGCTCCTAGCGAATTTGCAATGAATTCAGACATTAGACAACGCGATTATCTTGCCTGCTGGGATGGGCTTAAAAAATACTACGACGGTAAAAAGTAAGCCATTAACCCGCTAGGCCGACACATGACGCCTTTATTAGCACATGGCCAGGCGCTTATTTGCATGCTTACTTAGGCACTGGCTGGGGCACGTATCTTAGTCACTTAAATCAACACTAACGTGGGCGTGTAGTAGCGCCCACGTTAGTGTTGAACATGGCATGTGTACTGTTATCTGCACACTAAAACAACGCCGCATAAATTATACTTTTCATTAATATTCATAAACTTAAACAATAGCACCTCTTCAACTTTCTAACCTCACGCCAAGGTGAAAAGATTTCGTTACACCTAGGCTTTCCAACAGGTTTACACTTCATTCAGCCATGCTATTGCGCGAGAATTTACCCCCCCATTACAATCGGCTCACAATTACTTTAAAAGTTTCACGTTGAGGAAGTACCCATGGCTGATTTATTCGACAACCCAATTGGATTAGACGGGTTTGAATTTTTAGAATTCACTGCACCTGAGAAAGGTATCTTAGAGCCAATCTTTGAAGCAATGGGCTTTACTTTAGTAGCAAGACACAAATCAAAAGACGTTGAGTTGTGGCGCCAAGGCGACATCAATTTATTAAGTAACTACGACAAGAACTGTCATGCCGATTATTACTCTGAAGAGCATGGCCCGTCAGCATGTGGTATGGCATTTCGTGTAAAAGACGCACAAAAAGCCTACAAAGAAGTACTAGCACGCGGCGCACAGCCAATGGACACCCAAACCGGTCCAATGGAACTAAGACTTCCAGCTATTAAAGGAATTGGCGGTGCTCGTCTTTATCTTATCGACCGCTACGAAGGCGAAAATACAATTTATGATATCGACTTCAACTGGATTGAAGGCGTAGACAGAAATCCTAAGGGCTGTGGTTTCCATACGCTTGATCACCTTACGCACAACGTATATCGCGGTCGTATGGACTACTGGGCAGGTTTCTACGAGAAACTATTTAACTTCCGCGAAATTCGCTACTTCGATATTAAGGGCGAATATACAGGTCTGTTATCTAAAGCAATGACGGCACCAGATGGAAAAATTCGTATTCCGTTAAACGAAGAGGCTGTTGGCGGTGGTGGCCAAATAGAAGAGTTCCTAATGAAGTATAACGGTGAAGGTATTCAACATATTGCCTTTGCCTGCGACGACCTAATTGCATGTTTAGACAAGCTAAAAGCGCGCGGCATGAAGTTTATGACGCCTCCACCGAACACATATTACGATATGCTTGAAGAGCGTCTTCCTGGTCATGGTGAAAATGTAGATGAACTGCAAAAACGCGGCATTTTACTAGACGGTACAACAGAGAACGGCGAACCAAGACTGTTATTGCAGATATTCTCTGAAACCGTATTTGGCCCAGTGTTCTTTGAATTTATTCAGCGTAAGCAAGACGAAGGGTTTGGTGAAGGTAACTTTAAGGCGTTGTTCGAGTCTATCGAGCGTGACCAAGTAAACCGTGGCGTATTAAATAAATAACCACACACCGATTGAAAAGGCAGCTTAATCGCTGCCTTTTTCATAAAGCGCACAAGGTGCCCCAGTTGGGTCAAAAATTACACAAAAGCTGTCCTTGCCGTGGTGTCTTACATCGCCCACTCTCTTGCCGCCAAGCGACTCTACATGTTCGAGCGAGTTTGATAAGTTTGCTACCGTAAAATAGTTTATCCACCCACCTGGTAGTGTTTCATTCACGCCTTTTTTATGGCAAATGCCGCCTACTGGCGTACCGTCGGGTTTCATCATTACGTAATCGCTATATCCTCCCATATCCACAGGCTCTTTTTTCCAACCCATCACTTTCTCGTAAAACTCAGCCAACGCTTCAGCATTTTCAGTTGTAATATCGCACCACGACGCTTCAGACATTCCCGCTCCTTTTTTGATGTTTTCTAACCTTGTTAACACAATGTAGAACATCAGTGAGATGACGTATACCCTCAGGGCTGTTTCTATGTAGCAACTGCATTGTCTGAATTAAGAAACGCGATAATTACACTGCATTGTCAAGATAAGAAATTGCAAAATTAATAAACATTTTGCAATTTCATGGTAGACAACGCCTGTGGAAAATGCTTGCAATTTGGATAATGTTATCCACTGAACATTGTTTGTACAGTTTATTTTTCCATTTAATATCATGCACTTAAATTAAAGCCCCAAACTACTCAACAAACTTATCCACAGATTAAGTGGATAACACGTAGCACTTAATCACAGTTAGTGGTTTAATAAACGTATCTTCGATGTTTTCTTTTTTTTCGTTATCGCATGCCAAAACAAACACTATTAGTCCGTGACGACTTATTTACAATTCACAGTCTGGACCCAGAAAGCGACATCCCTTCCTCTGTGTTGAAAAGCCCACTTTTTTTCTTGGGTAAAACAGAAGAAGAGTTATCTATTGTGGTTCCCAATTCCGTTGAAGTCGATTCACTTGATTGTGACGAAGGCTGGAAAGCACTTGAGTTATTAGGACCTTTGCATCTTTCTTTGATAGGAATAATGGCGCAGATAGGTCAAGTACTTGCTGCGGCTAAGGTACCTATTTTTGTTGTCTCTACCTTCGACACAGACTTTTTCTTAGTGAAAGGCAACAAACTTAAAGACGCCGTAAGTGCGTTAAAAAAAGCAGGGTACACCGTTAACGAGGATGCATAGCGGTGATGGATAAATTGTTAACTTGCCAACCCGACGAGTTTAAAAAACAGTTTTCAATAACCAGTCCTTTGTCTGGCCAAGTCATTGAGCTTCAAAACATAAACGATAAGCTTTTACGTAACGGGTTCATGGGCCCCGGCGCAGCCATAAGCTCTACTGCAAGTGTTATCAAAGCGCCCTTCGACGGTATTGTATTAAATGTATCGCCCCTCGATTACGCCATCGAAATAAAATCGTCGGTAGGCTTAAAATGTCGAATCAAATACGGCGAAGAAACTCATCACTTAATGGGTGAAAAATTTACCTGTGCATTAAATAGGGGCGCGCGTTTCGCGAAGAACGACACATTATTTACGGTTAATACTGGATGGTTGAAGCAGAAAGGTGTGTCGAATGTTTGTATAATGACAGTAGTGAACGTCAAAGCGCTTATTGGCGTTCTACCTACAACCGCAAAATACGTTGAGGCGGGCGAAGATGCATTGCTTTCGCTTTATCTATAATTGCGTTATCTCGCACTCAGCGAAAACCGATAATGATTAACTAACAACAAGTAGTATGGATAATATTCAATGAGTACAGTCCTGTATGGAATCCCTAACTGCGACACCATCAAAAAAGCAAAAAAATGGTTAGCAGATAACAACGTCACTTTTACGTTTCACGATTATAGGAAAGACGGCATTAGTGCCGACTTTTTAAAGCAAGCTGAAGCTGAGCTTGGATGGGAAGTTATGCTAAATAAACGTGGAACGACGTTTAGACAGCTAGACGAGGCAGAGAAAGCATCAATAGATAAAAACAAAGCGCTAGCACTTCTTGAGCTTCACCCCGCCATGGTTAAACGCCCCATACTGCATCACGACAATGCGTTTCACATCGGTTTTAAGCCCGCTCAGTATGAGGAAATATTTTGTTAAACGACTCGGTTATTGATATTGCAAAAAACTTGATGAATCGCCGCTCGGTTACCCCTGAAGATGCTGGCTGCCAAGACGCTATGAAGGACTTTTTAGGTAGTCTAGGTTTCAACAACGAGACCATGGTATTTGAAGATACGACTAACCTATGGTCAAGACGTGGTAGCCAAGGCCCTCTTTTCTGTTTCGCAGGACACACTGATGTAGTACCGAGTGGACCTGAAGACGCATGGCAGACGCCACCATTTGTAGCTACCGAAAAAGATGGCTACCTGCATGGGCGTGGCGCAGCTGATATGAAAGGTAGCCTTGCAGCTATGCTTGTTGCAACCCGAGAGTTTGTGACTAAGTATCCCGACCATAAAGGCAGCATTGCGTATTTGATCACCAGTGATGAGGAAGGTCCATTCATTAACGGCACTACCCGCGTTATCGACACACTTGAAGCGCGTAATGAAAAAATAGACTGGTGTGTGGTGGGTGAACCGTCATCCACAGACGAAGTGGGCGACATTGTAAAGAATGGACGCAGAGGCTCATTAACAGGTGATTTAGTGGTAAAAGGTGTTCAAGGTCACGTAGCCTACCCTCACCTTGCTAAAAATCCTGTGCACCTTGCGGCGGCTGCCTTAGACGAACTTGCAAAGTCGCATTGGGATAACGGTAACGACTTTTTCCCACCTACCAGTTTCCAAATATCTAATATTCACGGCGGCACGGGAGCAGGTAACGTTATTCCCGGTGAATTGCACGTTTGTTTTAACTTCCGTTTTTCAACCGAAGTTACCGACCAAATACTCATAGACCGTGTACTCGCTATTTTAGATAAGCACGGCCTAGACTATGACATAAAGTGGACTTTTAACGGACAGCCATTTCTAACCGATACTGGTGCATTACTTGAAGCAACGCAAGGCGCAATTGAAGCGGTAAAAGGAAAGCCAACGGTGCTTTCTACTGCCGGCGGCACCTCTGATGGACGTTTTATAGCGCCTACTGGAGCACAAGTTATAGAATTAGGGCCTGTAAATGCCACCATTCACAAAATTGACGAGTGCGTAAAAATGGCTGACTTAGAACAGCTTGCAGATATGTACTTCGGCATTTTAGAGCGCCTGCTGGCAAACTAATGAGTCGTATTAAAGACGCCCAATGGTTAGGCCAGCACAATGACTACCTTGTTGATGCTGGCATCAATCATAAACTGCATCCTGATGTATTTGAACGCTTCAAGGCGATGCAACAAGCAGCAAAACGTGACGGGATAGATCTGCAGCTTGTAAGTAGCTACCGCAACTTTGACCGCCAGCTAGCAATTTTTAATAGAAAATGGCGCGGAGAAGCCCCTATTCTTGATGAAAATAGCCAACCACTGGTTTCTAGCGCGCTAAGCAATACTGACAAACTACATGCTATCTTAATGTGGTCTGCCCTCCCTGGAGGCAGTCGTCATCATTGGGGGACAGATTTCGATGTGTATGATAAATCGTCGGTTGAACAGTGGGGTGGTCACTTTAATTTGGTGGAAAATGAATACGAAGAAGGCGGGCCATGCTATTCCCTTGCTTCTTGGCTTGAGGAAAACATGGCAATTTTTGGTTTTTTTCGCCCTTTCAGTAAACATAACGGCGGCGTGGCACGTGAGCCTTGGCATTTAAGTCATGCTGATACCGCTATACAGTTTGAAGACGCTAGAAACGTTACCGCGTTGGAAAACACGCTAACGCAAAGCGATATAGAAGGTAAAACCACTATTCTTTCACTACTTGAAGTTTTGTACCCACGTTACGTGTTAAATAATGGCAACGATAAATAAGCTAACAATAACGTCGTTAAGTCCATAGAGGAAAAGAGTAATGGATGTAACCTGGACAGTAGTTATTATCTTATTGGTACTTGGTGTGATAGTTGGCAATATTACACTGCTTAAATATAGTGCCAAATTTAAATTTCCTACGCCTTCTAAATCGGCTGATGATAATGGGAAAGTTGAAGGAGATAACGCGAGTAAAAGCCATGTTGACGTAAATAACGCCAACAATTCAGAGAAGAAGAAAAACGGTTTCGATGACGAAGACGATTGGTAGCAAGTGCGTGTTTAAAGCAGGTTATGCTAAGCGCCCTGCTTTCGTCGTTTGCTCACAACTATTAATATGCTGTTGAAGCCACGCTAATGCATCTTCTTTGTTTGAGAAAAAAGAGAAGGGTAACGATGAGCCCGTATAAAGCCGTGTCCAAAATTTCTTTTGAAGTTCAAGCCCTTCGGTTTCGTTAAGAATAATAGCTGTAGCTACCAACCCTTTTATTTCTGCCTTATCTACAATATCGTGAGCACTTGTTGTAGCAGCCATAGGCGCAAGGCCTAAGCCATTTACATTAACTAGGCTTGCCCAGCATGGAGATTCTATTTTAGCCCTTTGAGCACCTACTACAGTTTCGTATCTACTCATAAACTCCAAGTTGAATGGGCCGATAAGATCAATAAAGAGGATGTTTTGACGAGGGTCGAAAGAAGCCTTTACCTCACCGTGTGCGCCAAACTTACTTGTTTCCATGTTACTACCTTCCAAACACACAATGTACGTTAAAGTATAGGGTTCTATGTGTGGTATGTCGATAATTTAAGCATATGAAAAAGGAAGCTTACGCTTCCTTTTTATTCTATTTAGACAGTGTATGCATTCTGCTTTTAATCAGCTTTAACGGCTTTATTCTTCACGTACTTTTCAAGCCACTGATCTTGCTCCCAAAGTGTGTGAAGCACACTTTCTTTTGCACGATAGCCATGGCTCTCTTTTGGCAGCATCACTAGCCTTGTGACCGCGCCTAAGCCTTTAAGTGCATTGAAATAACGCTCGCTTTGCATGGGATATGTACCTGAATTATTGTCAGCTTCGCCATGAATTAATAACAATGGCGTTTTCATTTTGTCAGCATGCATAAACGGCGACATGGTGTAGTACACCTCAGGTGCGTCCCAATAATGACGCTCTTCAGACTGAAAGCCAAATGGTGTAAGGGTGCGGTTATATGCCCCTGAGCGCGCTATACCTGCCGCGAATAAATCAGAATGCGACAACAAATTAGCCACCATAAACGCACCATAGCTATGACCACCTACGGCGACGCGCTCCCTATCAATCAGCTTTCTTGCGTCCAGTGCGTCAATAGCAGCCTTAGCATTAGCGACAAGTTGTGTTCTAAATGTATCATTGGGCTCCTCATCACCCTCACCCACAATAGGAAAAGACGCATCATCCAATACAACATAACCCTTAGTTACCCAATAAATAGGAGAGCCATACCACGGATAAGTAAAACTATTTGGGTTTTGCGTATTCTGCCCAGCGCTAGATTTATCTTTAAATTCTCTTGGATACGCCCACAAAATCATTGGGTAACGTTCACCTTCTACGTAATTTGTAGGTAAGTACAAAGTACCGGTTAAATCCAAGCCGTCGTCGCGCTTATAGCTAATAACCTCTTTCTTCACGTTTTGAATACTTTCAAACGGATTAGCAAATTCGGTTAACTGCGTTAACGATTTATCATCTAGGTTTCTAAAATAATAGTTTGGATAATCGCGCTTCGATTCAATTCGCACAAGAAGACGGTTTTCTTCTAAATTAAACTCGCGTAAATCTTCATATTTACCTTCAAGTTCTGACGTGTATAAACGTGTAGTTTCCAGTGAATCTAAATTGAGCTTATCCAAAAATGGAAATTGCCCCTCTGGTGTGAACCCATCACCCAGTAGGAAAACACTGTTGTCTTTTACTACAAGCTCATCTTTAAAAAATGCATTCTTCTTCGTTACGAAACTACCAGGGTCGCTGTAACGGTCTTGATAACTACGGTCTGAAATTATGCGCGCCGCACTGCTTTGGTTAGGACTAAATACATAGGTTTTTGTATTTCGCGTATTCCACCAATAATCTCGTGCAATAGCTAGGCTGTCGTCTTTCCAAATAAATTGATAAAAGCGGTCTTCTGTTTTCAGTAATTCTTTTGCGTCACCGCTAAATGGTGCTGAAAGCTGCATTAATTTGTCGCGATGCGCCACTTTTGTCTCTGGATCACCACCATCTAAGGCTTCTGCATAAACGATAGTGTTAGGCTTATCGTTTCGCCATTGTACATCTCTTGGACCTGTTCTAACGGCCATAAAACCTTGTGGTAAATCTTCAATTAAAGGCACTGAAACAATCGTTTTGGCAAGTTTCGCGTCTTTGTTGTACACATTAACGGTGTGTCCGAAACGGCGATACGTCACAAGGTAAGAAAACGGTCGCTGATACTCTTGCACCATCACATAATCGCCGCTTGGTGAAACACTTACTTCACCGTACATACCCGCTTTACGCCACAGCGCTGCTTTACCATCAAGGGTAACGCGATACATTTCAGCGCGTGCTAACTGCTCGAAATTAGCCTCGTCGTTTTTATTCTTAAGTAAATCTTGGTATGTTCTATTTTGTGCTTTTTTGCCATCACTCACTGAAATGGTTGGCCCTGTTGGTACTGCTATACTGGTATCAATTAATGGCCTTCTGTCGCCTGGTACTACTTTTACCAGCAGCGATTTACCGTCGGCATCCCAACTTATTGCATCACCCATATTGGCATTGATTGGCTTGCTAAATAAGCGTTTTGCCGAGGCTTTTTCAATACTTAACACCCACAATTCTACTTGCTGTTTAGTGGTGTGTGTAAATGCAATAAAGCGTTGATCGGGTGACCATTTGAAGTTTGCTAACTTAGGTGCCGATGGTAAGCCTTTCACCACACTGCTTTTTTGCTCACCAACGCGTTTTACTTCAAGCTTGTTGTAATAGGTAACACGACTACCAATGTTGGTAACGGGGTCAATGCGAAGGCCTGCGAGACGCAGTTCCTCTTTTGACAAGTCATCAATAGACTTATAGTTATCGCGAAAGATGAGCACCATGTTCTCTTGTGCATCATCTAACAACGTGGCGGGAGCCAGTGTTACGTCTACAAGGTTGAGAATTTCTTCAGAGGGTTTTTGATATTGAAGTGCATCTTGCGCTTGAAGCGGCCCAATGCACAGCACGCACAAAAGCGCTAGCCATTTTCCTGGCATGGTAAGTCCTTATGTTTTTGAGATGGTTTATCTAAAGCAAACGCGTTTTTAGCGAATTACAAAGGCGTGGTTTTTACTGCAGTACCGCTAATACTCACCATCAACATACTGCCTTTATCACCGATAACTTGGTAGTCTAAGTCGATGCCCACAACTGCATTCGCTCCCATGCTACGCGCTTCATGCTCTAACTCGGTAAACGCAAGCTTTCTCGCGCGGGTCAACTCTTCCTCATACGACCCCGAACGACCGCCAACAATATCGCGAATTGATGCAAACAAATCTTTAAACACGTTTGCGCCCATCACTGCCTCGCCTACCACTATGCCGTAGTACGCTTCAATTTTATGCCCTTCTAACGTGGGTGTTGTTGACACTATCATGGATAACTCCTTTTATTCTATTCGTCTTTTATACACGAGCTATTGCACGTCTATTAAAACGCCCAAGTAAACACGTATTTGTCTTATTACAATAACGCATCGCGAAGCTGTTTAAGCAGCACTTGCACTTTTTCTTCTGAGTATGGCAACGGGGGCTGGTTACCCCAAACAGGCTTAGGCCATGCTACATCGTCTTCAAATCGCGCGACATGGTGCACATGAAGTTGACGTACCACATTGCCAATAGCAGCCACATTCAGTTTATACGGTGAAAACTGAGCTTTCATCGCCTTTGATACATGGGCAGACTCTTCCAACAACATACGCTGTTCTTCTTCAGACAAGTCTATAATATCTGCCATATCAGCTTTCATAGGCACTAAAATGAGCCAAGGGAATTGACTATCATTCATTAACAGTACACGACATAGACTTAAATCGCAGACAAAATGTGTATCGTTTTGTAAACGATCATCAAGCTTAAACATCTAAATCTTCCAATGTTGTAGGCACTACCGTTAGCAGAGCACGCTGACCAATGGCAACTTTTGCGTTAGGGAATACAATCGCTTCACCATCTTGCTGCGCTACATATTCAGCGCCCGTTTCACTGGCCAGTATCGTACCTTTGGCGTAATCCATAAAGTTTGGTGTATCGTCGTCGAAATGCAGCTGAAAATCTTCTTCGTGTCTATTAATGACCTGATTAACGCGGTATATATCTAATGTTTCTATGTCTATTTCAGGTGCAAAATTATCTAGTGAAATTAAAGACGTAATGGCTTTTTTCGCGTCGGCAAAACGGCTCATATCGTTTTCACCAAACGGGCGCACTTTACCAAGTTCAACCGTAAACGCGTGAGCATTGTGCTGATAAGATGAGTAGTAGCTGAACGTTGTGGTGGCACTTTCTGAAAGTAAGATGGTTTTCACACCACAGGCCGCCAAAAAGGCAAGCTGCCCCTTGCTGTGCTTTCTATCGTGAAGGAAAGGATATACGGCAAACTTCTCATTTTTCGAAGCACGAATGGCAGTGTGTAGGTCATAATGGTATCGCGTGCCTTCGCTTCTTGCATAAAAACCGGCTACCGCATCTTCAAGCTGCTTCGCACGTACTCGCTCTTGGTTAATAAGGCCCTCCCCCTGTGAATGTGCACCACTAAACAATCTGTTCATGTTTTCTTCTACGAAACGCTCTGCAATATCCATAGCGGGAAGATTACCAAACAAGAACAGCACATTATGTGCAAGAACTAACTCCCCCTTAAGAATTTTTTGAACGAGCTCGTCACAAATCTCAATTGGCGCAGTTTCGTTACCGTGAACGCCACAAGACAAAACTATCTGCTTAACCTTGTCGGCATTGCGCTTAGGGAAAAAGCTAATAATGCCTGGTGCAGATATTTCAACGTGAGTGCCGTTATCTAACGTAAACTGAGTGCTATTTGAAAATGTCTCTGGTGAACGGCGAGATAAAGAGAGAAAGTTGCCATTTTCGATAAGTGCTTGCATGAATAAACCATATTGAACAAAAGTGCTTATAGTTTATCGACTGCAGTTTACAAAATCATCTTGATTGGAAAATTTAGAAGAATAAAGGAGGTATAAGTCGTGGTACGAAATTTACATTTACTCGAGCTACGTGCTCGGCTTTAAAGATTACGCTTTCTGTCTTCTAGGTGAATGGCCAATAATAATATCTTGCTGCGTTAGCATCACAAAGTCGTTTAGCGGCACTGCGCGTGAGAACAAATACCCCTGCCCTTGCGACACGCCTACTTCTCGCAATATATGTAGTTGATCGATTGTTTCTATGCCCTCTGCAACAACACTACAACCTTTTGCCTGCCCGATAATCCTAGCAGCCTCTATGATTGCGCGGTTTACAGGATGTTGCTCAAGCTCCATAACAAATGACTTATCAATCTTCAGCGAGTCTAAATCTAAGTCACGTATATACGCTAAGTTTGAGTACCCCTTTCCAAAGTCGTCTACCGAGATTGAAACGCCTAAATACCGTAACTGGTCTAGTTGTTTTTTCACCATTAAGCTATTTGATAACGCAACATCTTCCGTTAGCTCTAACTCTATACGAGACAACGGCATGTTGTAGTGGCTACTCAGTGACTTTAGCGTTGGTACCAGCTGATTGTCGTACAGCTGTGTAGGAGAAATGTTTACTGCCAGTGTAATGTCTAAGCGGTGAGAATCGAAGTTAGCCAAGGCTTTGAAAGCTTGCTCAAGCGTCCAATACCCCAATTCATTCATCATGTTATACGATTCAGCCGCCTCAATAAGAGGTCCCGGGAACAACACACCATCAAGTGGATGATTCCAACGTAATAAACACTCTGCCCCCACAATTTGAAGGGTGGATAAATCAACCTTTGGTTGGAAGTATAGCTCTAACTCGCCGTTGGCTAGCGCTCGTTTTAGGTCTGCTTTTAGCGCAAGACTTCGACCTGTATCCATTTTGTCTTTTGTTGAAAGCGCAAAATAATTGTCGTATTTATTTTCTTTGGCTTGTTTTAATGCAGTTTCAGCTCGGGATACAAACGTAGTTATGTCAAAACCTGTACGCTGAGCGCTAACCACACCCACATTGAAATCGGCAATAAACGCGTTATTTTCATGGTGCATGGGGGTTTTGAAATGCTCAACGAGTCTCTCAAACATTCGACGCATAATCACGTCATTGCTTTCGTTTGGAAAAACAATACCAAACACGTCGCCACTGATGCGACCTACAGATGCACTACTTCCGAAAAGAGATTGAATTCGGTTAGCGATTTCTAACAGAAATCGGTCGCCAATATGAATACCAAGGCTGGTTGTTACGTCAGAAAACCTCACCACATCTACTAGCATCAAAGACAGTGAAGTACAGCGAGACGCTTGTCTCGAGACACTGTCTATAAATGCAAAACGATTAGGGATCGTTGCCAGCGATGTATGAACTTGGCTCATGCATGTTTTCCTTACGCAAACTGCGCTTAGGTACTAAAAACAACTTCGTATATCAGACCATGGTGCATATAAAGGTGCAACGACGGTAACGTATGAATATATATACGGCTTTATAGTTTATTACACCCAACTAAGTGTGGTGTGTGTTGTCGCGTATATGAAGCGCCAATTTATCGGGTTTTAGGACGCAAATCAAAACTAAACAGCCCGTATTTACTACAAATTGACGAATTTTATACTTACGTCTAATAAGGTAATTGAAATAAAAAAGCCCAGCGCATATCTCATCGCTGGGCTCTTGTTCAAAAGGTATAATATTAACTTTCTACTTTGCATGCAGATAGTTTCCAAACGCGCTCTACATAATCTTTAATCGAGCGGTCGGATGTAAATTTACCCATTCTCGCAGTATTCACGATGGCCATTTCTGCCCAGCGCTCTTTGTCACGATACGCAGCATCAACAGCGATTTGGGCGTCTGAGTAAGCACGGAAATCTGCCAACACCATGTACGGGTCGCCATTATCAAGAAGGCTTTGCTTGATAGATACTAACGCACCTGGCTTACCTGGTGTGAAGTAGTCAGTCTCTAGCCAATCTAGTACTGCTTTAATTTCAGCGTCTTGATAGTAGTAGTCGTATGGGTTGTAGCCGTTTGCTTTCAACTCATTTACTTCTTCAACCGTTAAACCGAAGATAAAGATGTTGTCGTCGCCAACTTCTTCGGCAATTTCAACGTTTGCACCATCTAGTGTACCGATGGTAACCGCTCCATTTAGCGCAAGCTTCATGTTACCGGTACCCGACGCTTCCTTACCTGCCGTACTGATTTGCTCAGATACGTCAGCAGCAGGAATCATCTTTTCAGCTAGCGATACGCGGTAGTTTGGCAAGAAAGCCACTTTAATTTTGTTGTTGACGCGAGGATCGTTGTTGATCTTCTCAGCAACCTTGTTGATTGCATAAATAATGTCTTTAGCAAGCTTGTAGCCTGGCGCCGCTTTTGCACCGAAAATAAACACACGTGGATGCATATCGTAGTCTGGGTTTTCTAGAATACGACGGTAAAGTGCCATAATGTGCAGTAATGCAAGGTGCTGACGCTTGTACTCGTGAAGACGCTTAATTTGAACATCAAAAATGGCGTTTACATCTACTTCTAAATCAAGTGACTTGCGAATCTCTTCTGCTAGCAGCTCTTTGTTCTCCAGCTTCACTTTCATAAACTGCTTTTGGAACGTTTTGTTGCCCGCAAATTTCGCTAGGCCCTGAAGTTTATCCAGATCGCGTGGCCAGTCATCACCAATTTTCTTATCAATGAGTTTAGACAACGCTGGGTTACATGCTTTCAACCAACGACGTGGTGTAATACCGTTTGTCACGTTAGTAAGCTTACCAGGGTAAAGCTCGTCAAACTCTGGGAACAACGATGACTTAACCAAACGAGAGTGCATTTCTGCCACACCGTTTACCGCAAATGAACCGATAACTGATAGGTGGCCCATACGAACCATTTTCTCGTTACCTTCTTCAATGATAGAAAGTTTTGCCTTCATAGCATTGTCGCCAGGCCATTTCTTATCAACTTCTGCCATAAAGCGGTGATTAATTTCATAAATGATTTCTAGGTGACGCGGCAAGATTTTTTCGATCATACGCGCAGGCCACTTTTCTAGCGCTTCAGGCAGAAGAGTATGGTTTGTGTAAGCAAATACTTTTGTAGAAATTGCCCACGCTTCATCCCAACCTAGCTCTGCTCGGTCAACAAGAATACGCATAAGCTCTGGAACAGCAATAGCAGGGTGAGTATCGTTAAGCTGAATAACGACTTGGTCTGCAAAACGGCTCCAATCGTCACCATGAGCACGCTTGTAACGGCGGATAATATCTTTCAGTGAACAAGAGCAGAAGAAGTACTGCTGAATAAGACGAAGTTCTTTACCTGCTTCAGTTTCGTCATTCGGGTAAAGCACTTTTGAAATAGTTTCTGCCGACACATTTTCACGCTGAGCATCTACATAACCGCCCGCATTGAATACGTCCCAGTTAAAGTAATCTGATGCTTCAGACTGCCATAAACGCAGTACGTTTACGGTTTTACCCTCATAACCAACTACAGGGATATCCCATGGAACACCTTTAACGATAGAACCAGGGTGCCATTCTTTAAGAACGCGACCGTTTTCACCGTATTTAGTTTCTACGTAACCGTACAACGACACTTCTTGAATTGATTCTGGACGGCAAATTTCCCAAGGGTTGCCGTAGTCACGCCAGCTATCTGGGCGCTCAATCTGCGCACCGCTCTTAATTTCTTGGCGGAAAAGACCATGCTCGTAGTGAATACCGTAACCAATTGCTGGTAATTCCATGGTGGCTAGTGAGTCAATAAAACATGCAGCAAGACGACCCAGACCACCGTTACCAAGTGCCATATCAGGCTCTTCTTCAAGTACGTCTGAGATTTCAACGCCTAGCTCTTTTAGTGCATCACTTGCTACGTCAAACAAACCAAAGTTTTGTAGGTTGTTAGACAACAAACGGCCCATAAGGAATTCAGCTGAGAAGTAGTGCACTGCTCGAGTGTCGTTTACATAGTGGCTTTTTTGCGTTTTGCGTAAGCCTTCCAGTACTTGTTCTTGAATAGCAGCACACGTTGCTTTCCACCAGGCATGGTTGTTTGCTTTATTTTCATCAGTGCCTAGCGTGCAGTGTAGATGTTTAACAACGGCTGCTTTAAAAGCCGCTTTATCGATAACGGGAGAATTTTGCGTCTTGGTCGCTTTAGCGTTCATTTTGCTTCTCACTCTTAGTGAATAAAAAAGTGGTAACCACCACAATGTGTAATTTAATTACATAATATCTTAAGAATATGACAGCAATATAGCAGTGCAAAACCGATAATGTTGTAAAAATTTTGTTAAAATTACAAAAAAAACGCATGAATTCGTATGTATTCATGCACTTTTTAACATTCTATTTACAAAAAGGATTGCAAGGTGAGTATTTTTTGAGCTTATTTGATTATTTTTCCTACTAACGCCTCGGCCTCAGAGATTAATTCTTGTAAGTGATTTTCACCTTTGAAGCTTTCGGCATAAATTTTATAGATTTGTTCAGTGCCTGACGGGCGAGCCGCAAACCAGCCATTTTCAGTTGATACCTTTACACCACCAATAGCAGCGTTATTACCGGGCGCATGAGTTTGCACAGCCGTAATGGGCTCTCCTGCTAGTGTGTCGCTAGTTACAACAGATGCGTCCATTGCAGACAATTTCTGTTTTTGTTCTAACGTTGCCGCTACATCTACACGATTGTAGACCGGCGCAGAAAACTTTTGCGTTAACGCCTGATAGTGCTCGCCAGGATCTTTCCCTGTTACCGCCAAAATTTCTGCAGCAAGCAAACATAAAATAAAACCATCTTTATCAGTTGCCCACGTGCTGCCGTCTCGCTCAAGGAAAATACCACCAGCACTTTCTTCGCCAGCAAAACCAATATCACTGTTGGACAACCCATCAACAAACCACTTAAAACCGACAGGCATTTCAGCTAATGGCTTTCCTAGGCTATTAGCCACGCGGTCTATCATACTGCTAGAAACGAGTGTTTTACCTATTCGCAGCGTTTCAGGCCATTGCGGGCGATGGGTGTAAAGATAATTTATTGCCACCGCTAGGTAATGATTTGGATTCATTAACCCTGCGCTTTTACATACAATACCGTGACGGTCAAAATCTGGGTCGTTACCCCACGCCAAGTCGAAGTTATCTTTAAGCTCAATTAAGCCTGCCATTGCGTAAGCTGACGAACAATCCATTCGCAGTTTGCCGTCTTTATCTCGGCGCATAAAACCAAACTGAGGGTCAACTTTATCGTTAACTACGGTAATGCTGAGGCCATATTTTTCAGCAATACGCGCCCAATAGCCAACGCCTGCGCCACCAAGAGGATCTGTACCAAGTTTTAAATTCGCTTTCGCTATAGCGTCCATATCAATAACCTTCGCGAGGTCATCAATGTATGGCTCCATAAAGTCGTCTTCGCGATACAGTTTTTTCTGGGTAGCGCTTCGAATATCGATGCGTTTAACGTCCACATTCCCATCGGCAATTAATGCGTTTGCGCGTTCTTGGATTTGTTTGGTAACGTCGCTATCGGCAGGGCCACCGTGTGGAGGGTTGTATTTAAAGCCGCCGTCTGAAGGCGGATTGTGTGAAGGCGTTATTACAATACCATCGGCACGCTGTTCGCTACTCTGGCGGTTATAACGTACGATAGTTCGAGAGATAACCGGCGTTGGTGTGTAACCCATGCTGTCGTTATCACTTCGCTGGATTACCACTTCAACACCATTTGCACATAGCACTTCAATTGCGGTTATCATGGCAGGCTCAGACAATGCGTGTGTGTCCTTACCAATAAACAATGGCCCAGTAATACTCTCCTGTTCCCGATATTCCACCAGCGCCTGGCAAATTGCACTAATATGGGTATCGGTGAAAGTATAATTTGATGCAGTTCCGCGGTGACCAGACGTACCAAATGATACTGCCTCACCAGGCTCGCTTACATTGGGTTTAAAGCTGTAATACTCACTGACCAATTGCGCCACGTTAATAAGCTGCGCACTTGACGCAGCCTTACCCGCTTCTGGGTGTAATGCCATGAAAAAATCCTTATTTAAATTCGACCTACTTGCCTTCAGATGAAAAACGCGCGACTACGCTTTCAATAACATCTGCTTGATAACCAAGGTTACGCAAGACTTGTTCCAGCATGTTGGTCTTTTTCGCAGTATTGTTATTGGTTACCACCCAAAACGGGCTATCGGGAATGGCTTTAGGATTGGTGCTGCTACCATTTTCAAGTAACGCTTCTTTGCTTGTCGCAAAATAAGTACGGTTTTTACCTTTGATACTCTCAACGCTAGAGAAGTTTTCAGCATTGAGTTTATGAGCAGCACTTAATATGAATAAGAATTGATCAACGCGTTTGGTAAAAGTAGACAGAGCATCTTTTGAAACGGCATCAAGAATATCGCGTTTGTCGTGAGAAGCAGTAACGTCTGGGGCTGCCGATTTTGCTGTAGCTTTTTTAATTGGCGCCTTCTTGACTGGCGCTTTTGCTACCGGCTTTTTAACTGGCGTTTTTTTGTTATCTGTTTTTGTTGTAGCGTTGGCTTTAGCGCTAACGTTTTGCATTGTCGCGCTAGCAGCAGTTGCTTCCTCGGCCGAGCTATTTTTCACAGATTCCGACGGTTCTACTGGCTCAGGCTTTGATTCAGTATGAGTTTCGGCTTTTTTTATTTCGTTTGTTTTTGTTTCTTTTATTATTGAAGCACCGTTTTCTGTCGAATGCTCAGACTCTGAGTTATTCGACGCTGCACCGTCTTCCGGTAATAATAAACGTCTTAAAATCTGTGATGCACTCTCACCAATATGCTTAGTTTGGCTGGCGATGAAGGCATATAAATCGTCATCTATTTCAATGCTTTTCATAACTACTTCCTTTTTAAGAGCGCCCATTATAGACAACACAGAAAAACTACGCAGCACTTAATCCTGCCTTTTACTGAAAAACATCAGTAATTACGCTGCATACCTTTGTATAAAAGTGCGTTAGAACCACAACCCGCGCAATTGCTAGTATTAAAAGAAATAAAGCGTAAAACGAAGACGCTACGTACTAACCTGAACAGGTAATCTACACTATACGTATAGTGAGTGTTTGATCTATTAAGCACGGCTGTTAAATAGAAGCCACTTATTAAATACCCGTATCAAGCACCCTTTTTCTTTTTCAACCTTAAGCGGAAAGTAATGCGCAAAGACATCATCGAAATTCAAAACGCACTTAGCGAAAAGATTATTGGAAAAGCTCATCAATTAAAACTTGCCATAACTTGCTTGCTGGCTAACGGCCACCTTCTTATTGAAGACCTTCCGGGCATGGGCAAAACGACGTTGTCTCATGCGCTTTCACAAGTATTTGGCTTACAGTACTCGCGAATACAGTTTACCTCTGATCTTTTACCCTCCGATATGTTGGGCGTAAACATTTTCCACAGCGGCGAAACCGATATAGATAAACAGTTTTCGTTTCGCCACGGGCCCATATTTAGCCAGGTCGTATTAGCTGACGAGTTAAACCGCGCCAGTCCAAAAACGCAAAGCGCCCTGCTTGAAGCAATGGAAGAAAGGCAAGTCAGTGTGGATGGCGTTACCCACGCCCTGCCATCACCATTTTTTGTTATTGCAACACAGAACCCAAGCTATCAGTCGGGCACTTATCCTTTACCTGAGTCTCAGCTGGACCGATTTTTCATGCGAATTTCTTTGGGTTATCCCGCATGGGAAGCAGAGAAAGCTATGTTACTGCAACAAGATACTACCGCGCCGCTTAACCACATTCGTAATGAGCAAGATTTAACTAATATGCAAAGACAAGTATCTGCCGTGCATACCAGCGATGCCATTATTCATTACATCCTTCGACTTGTAAGTGAAAGTCGCGAAAGTAATGACTACCCTAACCCGCTTTCACCAAGGGCAAGTCGCGCATTGTTACAAGGGGCTAAAGCGTGGGCGTATGTCGATGGAAAAGACTACGTAACACCTGAAGATGTGCAGGCCGTGTTTATCGCTATAACGGCACATAGACTATCGCTTTCGTCACACCAACTCAGCCACTCTCAACAGTCTGGCTTGTTTGATGGTGATAAGCTTAGTCAGAAACTCCTTGATAGCGTTGACCCCCTTGCCGCATAACAATATCAAAGCGAGCCGGTTAAAAGTGAATTGGTCGCCACACCAGTATTTCCGACACCGTTTCTTCAAATGGTTAAATAAGCGTATACCTGCAGCAAACGAACACCACCTAAACCTTAATAGTATTTTCATTTTACCCACTGGGTTTGGTTGGTCTTTTATTTTGCTGTCGTTGTGTTTGTTTCTGCTTGGCACTAATTATCAAAACAACCTAATGCTGTTATTAAGCTACCTTTGTTTAAGCATTATGTTGCTTACCTTGTTTTATACTCATCAAAACTTCGCCCGACTAGCGTTAAAAGCCTTACCCGTTAAGCCGTTTCATGCCGATAAAGAAGGCCAGCTGCACTTACGTATTGTTTCTCACGAAAATGGTTCTACAACGCCTTGTTTTGGTGAGCTGCAGTGCGCTTGGCTTGATAGTGAACACGCTTATAAATCAGGTGCGAAGCTTATAAGAAAAGAAAACAAAGCAAGGCTATCGAGCTTTCGTGTTGCTCTAGGGGAAGAAAAGTCTAGCGCCTTAGAAGAAGGTAAATTTGCAAGCCAAGATAAAAACAAAGGTCCGTTGCAATCCTTTAGTATTCCAATACATATGCCTAAACGCGGGCGCTTCGGGCTTGGCCGGTTAACCATTTCATGCGACTTCCCACTTGGGCTTTATAAATGCTGGACTCATATAGACTTCTCTCAGCAGGTCACCGTTTACGCCACGGCACAAGAAGGCCCTGTTACCGTTGATAAAGTTGCCGCTGGCAACGTGGCTACAAGCACAATGCAGAATAAAAACGCGACGAGTAATGAAGACTTTTACGCGCTATATGATTACGAGGTTGGCCAGCCACTAAATAGAGTGTCATGGAAGCATGTGGCTAAAAATGGAAACTGGGTGTCTAAGTCGTTTACCTCATTAAGCCCAAATTCTCATGTACTGTCTTATTCAGACAGCCTAGATACAGAAGTGGCAATTTCGGCGTTAACCCATGCTGTAATTCATTGGACGCAATCCGATCGCACTTTCGGCTTACGCTTCAAAACCATCAATATTTTGCCTAATCAGGGCGCTAAGCATATGCATGAATGCTTGGAAGCGCTGGCCTGCTTTGATAAATCGATGGAAATACCGTTTGGCGCTTCAAGCAACACAGTATCAATTACAACGTCGAAAAAACAACGTACTTCAAGAGCAGCGAAATGAGCGAAGTATCTATGGATATGTTTCGTATCGCGGCAATCAAAAACACGCTGTCTACACCTCGTGCAATGGCTGTGTTTTTGCTTTGCATAGCCTTTTCATTTTTAATTTCTACGCTTACCGCGCCACTCATGACGTGGGTAATTGTACTTTCTGGCTGTGCAGTTGTTGTAAGGTTGGCAGGGTTGCAACCGTCTTATAATTTACCTACCTCCCGTACGGTAAACCTTTTGGCTATTTTAGCGGTCTTCGCGCTTACCTGGTTTGGCTTTTCCATTGGTTTGCTCGACAGCATGATTAACTTGTTAACGGTGGCATGTGCTCTTAAAGTAATGTTGGTAGATGAAAAGCGGGACTTTCACTTGTTAATTTGCGCCAGCCTTTTTCTGATTGGCTGTGGCTTTATTTCGTCGCTAAGTGTATTCGCTTGGTTCGGCTACACTGCTCTTGTTGCATTGTTATTGTGCTCAACTGCTATCTATCACGGTGCAATGCTGTCTATCAAAACTAGCATAACGTTTGTTGCCGTTCTTATTTTACAGTCACTGCCTATTGCTTTGTTGCTATTCTTACTACTACCGCAACTTCCTCCGCTTTGGCAAATGCCGACGTCTAAGTCTACAGAAACTGGGCTTTCAGACACCGTGACGCCGGGAGACATCGCCTCTTTGGCCACATCTTCAGAGCTGGCCTTTAGCGCAACATTTGAAGATACTGCAAAGGTTCCTGTTGCAGCAGTTCGATATTGGCGTGCACTAACCTTGGAACATTTCGATGGGAAAACATGGTCGGTAAGTGCAAAACGAAAACAAGCCGAAAATCAACTTGCGGTTATGGATAAGCCAACACCGCTTATGGTTGCTGCTAACCGCTATGCTGACGCAACGATACCTTACCAGCTTATTGTAGAGCCAACGCAACAACCGTGGTTGTTCACCCTTGCGCCGTCACTACCCGATAACACGCTAAACAGCATCAGTGTTAAAAGCCTTTTTGATTACACGCTGCGCGCTAGCAGGCCCGTAAGTAGCAAAAAAGCATTTTATTTTCGATACCTTCCTACGGCTAGCATTAGCAATGGAATCGGAAATTTTGAAAAACAGCTTAATCTTCAGCTGTCTACAAACGGCAATGTGAAAACCCGAGAGTGGGCGCAATCGCTTGCAGCGAAGTACAACAATGAACGAGCCATTGCCCAAGCAGTTATGCGCGAGTTTAGCAATAAAGGCTTTAGATATACGTTGTCACCAAATGCGATGCCGACCGATCCAATAGATAGTTTTTTATTTGAAGAGCGTGCGGGGTTTTGTGCACATTATGCGGGGGCAATGGTGTACGCGCTTCGTGCTGCTGGCGTGCCCGCAAGAATGGTAACAGGCTACCAAGGCGGCAGTGAACTCAGCGACAATGTGCTGCAAATAAGGCAGTACGATGCCCATGCGTGGGTCGAGGTATTAATTGAGGACAAATGGGAAAGGTATGACCCCACAAGCATGGTTGCACCATCTAGGCTAACCTATGGTCTTGAGACAGCACTTGAAGAATTTGGCGAATCTCGCGAAATTAGCATTTTAGGTGAGTTTGGAAATACCGCGCTTTTTACTACGTTACAGACATGGTTTCAGCAGCTTGATTACTCTTGGAGCAAATGGGTATTGGGTTTTGATAATGCTGCTCAAACCAACATGCTAGAAGATATTGTTGGCGCCCTTACGCCTGATAAACTGCGCATTGTTTATTTAACGGCTATCGGAATCGTTGTTGTTGTATTAACGCTTTATTTTTTACCCAATCGCAACAAACCACGTTTGTCTCCTTCCCACCGAATTCTATTTAACGCAATCGCGCTTATTGAAAAACAAACGGGCAATAAAAGAGAGAAAAAAAGCCTAGTCACTTATCAAAGTGAAATAGCACCTCGCCTACCGTTAGAAGCGGCTTCTGCGTTTAAAGAGATATATTCTCGCTTCGAGAAAATTCATTATACTGCCCAGAGCGACAACACAAAAGCCCAGGGCGAGAACAAACGTGAAGTACAGTTGATGAAGCAACAGTTATTACTACTTCGAAAGTCGCTAAAGCGCTAGAGCGCTAATAGCGACGGATAGTTAAAGAAGGATAAAAGCAGTAAATCAGAAAAGCCAGGCTACACCTGCACCAACAAAATGATCGCTATCGTTATTAAGCGCAACGCCTGCACTAAAATCTAGCTGGACCCTGTTTTCTAACAAATAGGTAAGCCCTGCATCAAATACCGCTGTTGAAGGGTCATCACCATAAGGCTTCGATGCAAACAGTTCTACAAAACTTCCAAGCTTTTCACTGTGAGAAAAGTTCAAACCCAATGCAAACTGCACATCATGAATTCGCCCCTCGTCAGCTTCGAATGACGACATATTTACATTACCAAATGCTGAAATACTGTCGTTTATATTCGCATCCCATAGCAAACCGATTAAAGGGTCTACATTATCAGACGTCGTACCTTTTGTGCCCACCGGTAGCGACACTAACGCAAGCGCACTTAAATTCCAGTTATCAGTCTCCACTATACTGTATTTGCCACCTACAGAAACATCACTGAACGACCATTGTGCCTGTTCCCCATCTGCATCTGAAAGTACTGCGCCGTTTGAAATAATGTCCCATTCCAACTTATCAGTAATACCGCCTCTTAACGTCAGTTGTGGGACAGCCAAGGCGTTTGGCTTGTTGCCATCGCGTCTAAAATTAGATTGAACGCCCATTTCTAGTATGTATTGTCCGGGGTTTACCGTGTATGTGCCTGTAGCAATACCTGGTCTATCTGGCTGAATGATTTCATTTGCCATTAGCGGTGAACAAAAGAAAATACTAGAACTACAGATTATGCCTAGTAAAAGGGCGCGTGTTGACGTAAAAACCATACAGGTTTCCTTTATTAAATCTTCAATTGGCATGCAAAGCAAAAGCGCAATGCGTGTTCGATGCTGAAAAGTAACAATAAAAATAATGCTCAGCATCTATTTTTACTCAAATTTTACCGCTAAACACCTTCATCGCGCAGCGCTTCAAAATAGCTATTCTTCGATGTGAGAAAACAAAAAAGCCGGTCATAAGACCGGCTTTTTAGTGTTCTTTGAAGCGTTAGCCAACGTTTTGTTAGCTAACGTTCGTAAAGGCTAATTACTTAGCGTCTTTACGTGCTTTCGCTTCTTCAATTACTTTATCAGCTACGTTCTGAGGACATGCTGAGTAGTGGCTGAATTCCATAGAGAACTGACCACGACCAGATGTAATGGTACGTAGGTGACCGATGTAACCAAACATCTCAGATAGAGGTACGTCAGCCTTGATGCGAACGCCAGTAGCGCCAGCTTCTTGGTCCTTGATCATACCACGACGACGGTTAAGGTCACCGATTACGTCACCAACGTTATCTTCTGGGCTGAATACGTCAACTTTCATCACAGGCTCAAGAATTTGAGGGCCTGCTTTTGGCATTGACTGACGGAATGCACCTTTCGCTGCAATTTCGAACGCGATTGCTGATGAGTCAACTGCGTGGAAACCACCGTCGTATAGCTCAACTTCAACGTCTAGTACTGGGTATCCCGCTAAAGGACCTACTTCCATCATGCTCTTGAAGCCTTTTTCAATCGCAGGGAAGAATTCTTTAGGTACGTTACCGCCCACAACAGTAGAAGCGAATGTGAAGCCAGAGTTAGTTTCGCCTGGCTTAATGCGGTAATCAATCTTACCGAACTGACCAGAACCACCAGACTGCTTCTTGTGCGTGTAGCTGTCTTCAACAGGTAGCGTGATAGTTTCACGGTATGCAACCTGAGGCTGACCAACTTCTAGCTCAACGCCGTAAGTACGCTTCAAGATATCAACTTTGATGTCTAGGTGAAGCTCACCCATACCTTTAAGGATGGTTTCGCCTGAATCTTCGTCAGTTTCAACTTGGAAAGATGGATCTTCTGCTACTAGTTTACCGATAGCGATAGACATCTTTTCGTTAGCGCCTTTGTCTTTTGGCTTAACAGCAATCGAGATTACTGGCTCAGGGAAGATCATTGGCTCTAGTGTACAAGGGTTCTTCGGATCACAAAGTGTGTGACCAGTTTGAACGTTCTTCATACCAACAACAGCTAGGATGTCACCAGCTTGTGCTGAAGTAAGTTCAGTACGTTCGTCAGCGTGCATCTCAACCATACGGCCGATACGCTCAGTCTTACCAGTTGCACTGTTAAGAATAGTGTCGCCTTTGTTTAGCTTACCAGAGTAGATACGGATAAACGTAAGGGCACCGAAACGGTCGTCCATGATTTTGAACGCAAGCGCACGGAACGGCTCGTCAACAGATACTGTTGCTACTTCGCCAGTAGGCTCACCAGTTTCTTCATCAGTTAGATCTTGTGGATCAACTTCTGTTGGAGAAGGTAGGAAGTCAACAACTGCGTCAAGAACTAGCTGGATACCTTTGTTCTTAAATGCAGAACCACAGTAAGTTGGGAAGAACGCTAGGTCACGAGTACCCTTACGGATACAACGCTTGATGTCTTCTAGAGACGGCTCTTCGCCATCCATGTAAGCCATCATAAGGTCGTCGTCTTGCTCAACAGCAGTTTCGATTAATTGCTCACGGTACTCGTTCGCTTTATCAACCATGTCTGCTGGGATGTCTACAACTTCGTAGTTCTCAGGAAGACCTGAATCGTCCCAGATGTACGCTTTCATGTCTAGAAGGTTAACAACACCTGTAAACTCGTCTTCGATACCGATTGGAAGCGTCATTACTAGTGGGTTAGCAGCAAGTACTTTCTTAACTTGGCCAACAACACGGTAGAAGTCTGCACCCATACGGTCTAGCTTGTTAACGAAAATACAGCGAGCAACGCCAGATTCGTTAGCATAACGCCAGTTAGTTTCTGACTGAGGCTCAACACCACCAGAACCACAGAATACACCGATGCCGCCGTCTAGTACTTTCAGTGAACGATATACTTCAACTGTAAAGTCAACGTGTCCCGGAGTATCGATGATGTTCATGCGGTGATCTTTCCAGAAACAGGTTGTTGCAGCTGACTGGATAGTAATACCACGCTCAGCTTCCTGCTCCATGAAGTCAGTAGTTGATTCACCATCGTGAACCTCACCAGTTTTATGGATTTTACCAGTAAGCTTCAAGATACGTTCTGTTGTGGTAGTTTTACCCGCGTCTACGTGGGCGAAAATACCAATGTTTCTGTAATGAGATAGTTCTGACATTAGTTCACTTTCATTGGTTCAGAGTAAAAAAACGGCCGGATTATAAAGGATTTCTGTACTAGATTTACACCTTTTTTAGCATAAACCTTAAATTCGTTTACTAAAATCCGCACCACCATCAATTCTTTTCTATAAGTATCAACAACTTAACTTGTTATGACACTTTTTTGAAATATAACAAAATCACACCTCATCTTTTGAAGTGCGAACAATTGTTACTGTAACTTCATCTCTGTCGTGGTAGAGATGTCTCACCTTCACCGCAAATGCATCTTCTAGTGCATTTAACCGGTCCATAAGCAACGTCATCGCCGAAACTACCGTCTCATAACGCTGCTTCATAGGTAGCTTTAAATTAAAAATTGCGTGCGTTGACCAGTGTTTAACTAACCAATCGCCCATTAACTTCGCTACTCTATCGGGTTGTTCTATCATATCACAAACAAGTAAATCTACACGACCAAATTGTGGTCTATAGGTAAACCCATCTGCAGCGTGATGTTCAACTAACCCTGTGCTCATTAAGCTGTCGTCAACCAGTCCGTTGTCAATAGCTTCAACATACATTCCGCGCTTTACCAGTTGGTATGTCCAACCGCCAGGGCATGCTCCCAAATCTACAGCGCGCCCACCAGTTCGAAGTACTTTTTCCTGCTGCTGCGCGCTCAGCATATTCACTAATGCATCTTCGAGTTTAAGGGTAGATCGGCTTGGCGCATCGCTTGGAAATTTCAAGCGGCATATCCCAAGGTGATCACTGCTTGCGTAATTGGGTAACGTATAGCCAATATGACACACTTCAAACGACTCAAAGAAAATATGCAGCTTTGGCTTTCCAGTGTTTTCTTTGGCTGTCAACCAATTAGCCTTTCTCAACGCTTGTCGAAGCGGCACCGTAAACTTACGACAGAACTTCGCCAAGGTTTTTCCATCTTCGGTGTCAGGGTATTCAACATCTATGGCGCCAAAAATTGAGTGTGGTTTTTCAACGTCTTTGAGGGCATCGAGTACTTGCCCTACGCGGTCTTCTTTTTCGATATCACTCATACTGGTAAACACGGCAACCAGCTGTCGAGGGAAAATAGATTCATGCACAGCAAACTGTGTAAGTGTGCTGTCTAATTGTGATGCATCGTAAAGGTGATAATGTACAAACCCACTGTTTTTGGTTGAGACCGGATATCCGAAATAACCGGCTTCACCGTAACGCGTTGTTAACTCATTGGCGGTGTCGTTTTCATATCCCGGTCTACAATACGCTAAAATACTACTTGTCATTGTCTGCCTTTTTAACTTGTGGACTGCGAAGCAACGCAAACGCAAGCATGCCCCACCCAGCAATAAAAAATATGCCACCTATTGGCGTAATAGGGCCGAGCCATTTAAAGCCGGTTATCGCAAGTGCGTATAAACTGCCCGAGAACAATACACACCCCGTAATAAATGCTATTGCAACGCGTTTAAGCCATGCCACTTGTACATAACCTGAAAGCGCAGGTAGTACTAAAACACCCAGTGCATGATACATCTGATAACGCACACCAATTTCAAATGTGTTCAAGCTAGCGACTGACAGCACATTCTTTAAACCGTGGGCACCAAAAGCACCAAGTATAACGCTGGTAGCGGCTAGTAAGGCGCCAAGGAACAACAACACAGGTGCTAATGCCTTATTTTTATTCATCGATGCTCTCATCTGTTCACTCTTGTACATATCTTAAATACCGTTTTAGACAGACGGTATTGGCATATTATTTTAGGTTTTTTTAGGTGTTTGTTTCGGATATTTGTTTTAAGTGTTTTGCACAAAAAAGGCATGTATTAATTTCGCAGCACTTTCCAAATGCTGCTGATGAGTTAGCCCACTGGCCTTGCGCGGTTTCAAGCTGTGATCTCCATCAGCGAGAAACTCGCACTGAATTGTGTTTGCCAGTGAATATTCACGCACCTCTGTTCGAGTGCCAAACGTGTCTCTTTCGCCTTGAACTATGAGCATGGGCTTCTCCATGCTTTCAAGGTGTGCGGTGCGAGTTTTTTCAGGTTTGCCCGGCGGATGAAACGGATAACCCAATGCAACGCAGCCATTAACATGTTCATTGCTATCAACAAGCATACTTGCCATACGGCCGCCCATTGATTTGCCGCCTACGAACGTTGGAAGCGCATCAGATTTAGACACTACATGGTCTAAAACGCTTTCAAAATGTGCCAGTAACTTATCGGCTTTATCTGGCGGCCTACGCTTTCCTGTTTCATTTATTGTTTGCATGTATGGAAAATTGAAAAGCACCACGTCAATATGCTGGGCATTTAACAACGTTGCCATTGATTGCATAAAGTCATGCTCTTTACCGGCGCCTGCACCATGCGCTAATAAAAGTCGTGCTATGGGCGCTGTAGCTTTGTGTGTTTCAATATCAAACATCGTCTTGCTCTTCTTCTACTAGTGCTAGGATCCATTCTCTAAATGCTGCAATTTTGCCTAATTCAGCTTGCGACTCTTCACACACAAGATAGAAAGCGTCTCTACTTTCAACGCGCTCTTCAAAGGGCATGACTAATCGCCCAGCTTCAATTTCGGGTCGCGCAAGTACCGTATTACCAAGGGCAATACCCTGCCCTAATGCTGCAGCTTGCAACACCAACATAGAATGGCTAAACACTGGCCCTTGGTTTACGTTAACGCCTAATACATTGACTGCCTTCAACCAGTTTTTCCATGCTGCACGGCTTAAATCATGTAGCAAAACATGATGACGTAAATCAGCAAGGCTTGATAACGGCTTAGGGCCTTGAAACAAAAGTGGCGAACAAAGTGGTGTTAGAAACTCTCTGTGAAGCTGGTCGGCTTGAAGCCCAGCCCAGCGACCTTTACCGTAATATATTGCTACATCAACGTCGTCTTCTAAGAACCCTTCGTCAAAATCTACTGCCTTGATTCGCACATCAATATCAGGATGCGCCAAACTAAACTTGTGAATGCGTGGCACTAACCATTGGCTGGCGAAACTAGGAGGCATGGCAACGGTGATGGCTCCTTTACTGCCTTTTGCTAATAGCTTTTCGGTGGCCTCTTGAAGATGTTTAAAGATATCTTTCAATTCTAAAAAGTACGCCTGACCTTCTTCCGTTAATAACAACGTTCTGTTTCGACGCAGAAACAGTTTCATTGAAAGATAATCTTCAAGGGCTTTTATCTGATGGCTAACTGCCGCTTGGGTTACAAAAAGCTCATCTGCTGCTTTAGTAAAACTTAAGTGGCGAGCAGCGGCCTCAAAGGCTTTTAACGCATTCAGAGGAGGTAAACGTCGATGCATGTAGCGAACCTAGTTGGCATGATTAAAGGAATCAATGTGGTTTTTATTATTGCGCGCAAAAGTATAACACGAGCAATACTTAATAAAATTTCATTCTCAATAAATTTGCTTATCCATGAGTAGATGTTGTCAAACAAACTAAGATGCGCTGAATATTTATGTATTAATAGTTTTCACAATACGCGCTATTCATCTGAGCCACTGCATATGTACACCTCTAAATAAAATGCATCTTAGCTAATTTAATCAATAAGTTAGAAAGTCAAGTGACGCATTTCAATGTGCTGAAAAACGTATAATTAAAAGTTAAGTGATACTCCGTTTTATGACTGCCTTCTGAATTGTTACACATTCGCTAAACATTAATTAGTTTTTCTAATATATGTCGATACTTTAATTCGTTGTAATTTTAACCTCCAAATGGCTACTATTTATTCGAAGCAGAAAAACACCATTATTTTTCATTGCTTTACAGAAAACAATTGTTAACCAATTTAACAATTGAAAACATATTTTTAATTATTTTTATTAGGTGTGAAAATGAGAAAATTACTTTTAGCTAGCGTTTCTGTTATGGCATTCGCAAGTGCAGCTGCAAACGCAGATACTCAATCTACAAAAATCGACTTTCAGTCATTAATTAACACTGCAATGACGAACGTAAAAATGGCGGAAGAACTGCCAACAAACGATGCACATATCATCGTTAAAAAACAAGCTCGCGCGATTTTAGATGAACAAGTGCAAATAAAGCTTCACAAGAATCTACTTGTAATGGCTGAGGAACAAGAACGTATGCGTGCGGAGGCTGAAGCCGAATAAGAATTAGTCACACCTGATACGCATGCCGGTGCACGCACCGGCATACGCCATCAATACTTCATTCCTATCGAAGTAAAACCTTCAGAAAGAAAAGTTTAGGTATTGCTGGTATCTAACGCGTCAAAACCTTTTACAAGTTCGTCTAGCGCTTTCATCTGTTGAAGATACGGTTCAAGCTTTGCTAAAGGCAACGCACAAGGGCCATCGCACTTCGCTTCATCTGGATTTGGGTGAGCTTCAATGAACAAGCCTGCTAGTCCCAAAGCCATACCACTTCTTGCTAGCTGTGCAGCTTGTGCGCGACGTCCATCTGCTGACGTAGCACGCCCACCAGGCATTTGTAACGCATGCGTAGCATCGAAGATAACAGGGGCATATTCCTTCATTGCATCCATACCAAGCATATCAACCACAAGGTTGTTGTAGCCAAAACAGCTCCCACGCTCACACAAAATTACGTTGTCGTTACCTGCTTCGCTAAGCTTACCCATAATGTGACGCATTTCATGTGGCGCTAGAAACTGAGGTTTCTTCACGTTAATGACGTTACCTGTTTTTGCCATCGCAACTACAAGATCGGTTTGGCGTGCTAGAAATGCAGGAAGCTGAATAACGTCTACTACTTCTGCCACAGGCGCAGCTTGATGGGGCTCGTGTACATCAGTAATAAGTGGCACGTTGAACGTATATTTTATCTCTTCAAATATGCGCAGCCCTTCTTCCATACCGGGCCCGCGATATGATGTCACTGAAGAGCGATTTGCTTTGTCAAAAGAGGCTTTGAATACATAAGGAATATTAAGCTTTTGCGTTACTTCAACGTAGTGCTCAGCAATACGCATTGCTAGATCTCTTGACTCCAGCACGTTCATACCGCCGAATAATACAAACGGCAGGTGATTGGCAACTTCTACGTCACCAACGCGAATAATCTGTTGTGATTCAGACATTAATTAATTCCACTAACTATTAAAAAAGAGGCTGTTTAGTTACCGCTACCATAGCTGTTGCCATAAGTACGGCAATTGCAGCTACAAAGAACGCCCAGCGACCTACTGCCGTCTTAGCTTTCTTAAGTGCAAATAAGCCAAAAACAATGTAAAGCACGACGCCGATAACTTTGAACGTTAACCATGCATTTACAAGAGGATATTGCGACAAAATAATACACAGCCAAATTGCGCTGGCCAGTAAAACAGTATCAATAATATGAGGGGCAATTTTAACCCATTTCTTCGACAGAGCATTAGCGTCGAACTGAGACCAGATAAAGCGAAAGATAAAAAACAAAATGCTGAGTGCCACTGCAGTTAAGTGCAAGTGTTTAGCCATCATATACATAAAACGTGTCCTGTTATTATTGATTTGGTTTTATTTTATTTAAAAACAACACAGGTGCTTTATAGCACCTGTGTAAACATTATTTTTATACCAGACAAGCTGCGCTACACATTGTCGGGGTAAAGCGTCTGAATTGCCATAAATTCAGAGAGGTTCTCAAGCAGATAGTCTACCAGATTGGGGTCGAAATGTTTGCCGCTCTCTTCTTTTAATACACTTTCTACTTTTTCAATACTCCACGCGGGTTTGTAGGGGCGCTTGTTTAGTAATGCGTCAAATACATCCACCAGTGTTGCAATTCGGCTTTGTACTAAAATATTGGTTCTAGCTAGGCCATCGGGATAGCCCTTGCCATCCCATCTTTCATGATGCTGGCGCGCAAGCGTAGCCGCTAGTTGGATAGTAGGCCGTGTTGAACTTTTCAAAATCTGATAGCCAAATTCGGCATGCTTTTGAATTTCAAACACTTCGTCTTCAGTTAACGGTGTCGTTTTTTGTAGTATCGATTTAGGTACAATTGAAGTACCTATATCATGCAACGGCATCGCCAGTTTGAGCTCATGAATTTCAGCTTCACTCAAACCCGCTTTTTGCGCCAGAAGCGCAGCCATTTCTACCATACGAGTATTGTGGCTCAATGCATCAGTTCGATGCTCAAGTGCTTGACCTAGCCTGTCTATGATCTCTCGTTGCGTTTCCTCTACATCAACGGTTTTCAGAACATTATCAAACGCAAGTTGTACGCTATCTGAAAAGCGCTTTACAAGGTGTCTGTCGCTCTCACCTATCCTTCTTGGTAAACCCGACAAATACAGCAACGCTCCGTTGTGCGATTTACTATTACAGTAGGCTACGACATGATCTTCTGCGTACACTATTTGTTTATCGCGCATTGCCTGTACGCATAAGGCATATTCTGTGGAACTAATGGCATCTTTAAGCAGTACCCCTTCTTTACTGGCATACTCGCCATTGCCGGCGAACACATAAAGCTCATCATCGCCAGCCCCATTGCTTTTGTTGTTCATCGTTCTAGAGGTAGTGGCCACAGCAGTTGTAATATATGCGGCGTCTTTTGAACACCCTAAAATAGACGCTAACTGCTGAATAATGCCCTGCATGAATTTTTCGAGCGAACGAGAAGAAAACAAGTCTACCGACGCATCAATGATTTTTTCCAAGCCACGACGGTTTTCTTCAATAACAATGATGTCGCGATAGGAGCGCAGTGCGGCAATAATAACCGTAAACAATTTTTGTGCGGTTAGCTCGGTTTTAGATTTGTAATCGTTGATGTCGTAATTAATGATGACATCTTTTTCGGGTGCTTGGCCTGGCTGGCCAGTGCGAAGGATGATGCGGGTGAAGTGATTATCTAATTCATTTCTGATGTATTCTGCAACGCGTAAACCTGCATCATCGGTTTCCATTACCACATCCAGCAACACCACGGCTATGTCGTCGTGCTCTCTGAAGCATTTCCGAGCTTCTTCACCACTGTGCGCGCTGATAAACTCAAGGGTTTTACCGTTTAAGCTTAAATCGCTTAACGCAAGCTTGGTAACGGCGTGAACCTCGGGCTCATCGTCGACAACTAATATTTTCCAACTGCCAAGGTCTTCAAGCTCAATATCGTCTTCATCATCAGCAAATAGAAAGTCTTCATTCATTCGATACATCCTGTACTATCAAGACTGATAAAGCGGTCTTTGTTGTTCTTGTTGTATAAACAAGATACTAATGCATCGACAAATTTTAGCAAGCTTACAATGTAGCTAGCGTAACTCGGTCATTACCGCCATAGTCTTTACGGGTGCTCGGGTTGCTAAAGCCAGCACTGCTTAATAATGCTCGTACTGCAGCGCCTTGGTTAAAACCGTGTTCGAAGGCAATTAAACCACCCTCTTTTAAATACGCTGGTGCTGCATTAATAATACGCTTTATATCGTCTAACCCATCTTCGCCTGATGTTAATGCACTCTTGGGTTCAAACCGCACATCCCCTTCATTAAGGTGCGGGTCGGCAAGCTCAATATACGGCGGGTTAGACACAATGGCATCGAACACCTTTCCTTCAAGCGCCGAAAACCAATCGCTTTGAATGAACGACGCATTACTAATATTGTTGGTTTGCGCGTTGCGTTTAGCCAGTGCAACGGCTTCTTCAAGAAAATCTACGCCTATAACATCACTTTTTGGCAGCTCGGAGGCAAGCGATAGTGCAATAGCACCTGTTCCAGTACCCAAGTCGCAGAGTGATACTGGCGCAGTAACATGGGCTGTGCGCGCGTGTGCCCATGAAAGAACGTGTTCAACCAACACTTCGGTATCGGGACGTGGAATGAGTGTGTGTGGTGAGGTAGCCAGTGTTAATGACCAGAAATCTCGACTACCTGTAATGTAGGCTACCGGCTCTCCCTTTTTACGACGCAAAACCATGGCTTTGTAGTCATTCAACTGCGATTCATTTATAAGCTTATCAGGCCAAGTAAAAAGGTAGGTTTGAGATTGGTTTAATACGCTGGACAGCAGTACTTTCGGATCAATAGAGGGCGATTCGCCGCCCTCTAGTTCGTTGCTGGCCCACGCTAGCGCAGCATCAATTCGCATGACTATTCATCTTGCTGTTATTTCTGGCCGTTATTCGTCAGACAGTGACGCTAACAAGTCTGCTTGATGCTCTTGCAGAATAGGGTCGACCAATTGTTTCAAATCACCCTCTACCACTTCGTCTAAACGGTAGATAGTAAGGTTGATACGGTGGTCGGTAACACGGCCCTGAGGGAAGTTGTACGTTCTAATTCGCTCAGAACGATCGCCACTGCCCACTAGGCTCTTACGCGTAGACGCTTCTTCAGCCGCACGCTTTTCTTCTTCAATTTGATTCAAACGCGCTTGCAATACCGACATCGCTTTTGCTCTGTTCTTATGCTGAGAACGCTCGTCCTGACACTCTACCACCAAGCCGGTTGGTAGGTGAGTAATACGAATAGCAGAGTCGGTTTTGTTAACGTGCTGACCACCAGCACCTGATGCACGGAAGGTATCAACACGAAGCTCCGCAGGGTTAATCTCAATGGCTTCTGACTCTGGAATTTCAGGAAGCACGGCAACCGTACAAGCCGATGTGTGAATTCGACCTTGTGACTCGGTTTCAGGAACGCGCTGTACACGGTGCCCGCCCGACTCAAATTTCAATACGCCATACACACCATCGCCACTGACATTAGCGATAACTTCTTTGTAACCGCCGTGCTCGCCCTCGTTGGCAGTCACAAGCTCTACACGCCATCCGCGGCTCTCCGCGTAGCGGCTGTACATGCGGAATAAATCACCAGCAAATATCGCTGCTTCATCACCACCTGCTCCGGCACGAATTTCTAGGAAGCAGTTATTGTCATCATTCGGATCTTTTGGCAGCAACAGTACTTGAAGCTCGGTTTCAAGGCGCTCGATGTCAGCCTTAGCCTCTTTCATTTCCTCTTGCGCCATTTCGCGCATTTCGGCGTCATCTTCATTTAACATTTCTTGCGCCGACGCTAAGTTCTCTTGCGCCTGCTGATAAGCGTTAAAACCCGCTACTACGTCTTCTAGTTGGCTAAACTCTTTTGATAAGTTTCTAAACTTATCTTGATCGCCGATAACTTCAGGGTCGCCTAACAGCGCCTGAACTTCTTCGAAACGCTCTACAAGATGTTCGAGCTTTCTTACTACCGACTCTTTCATATGCTTTTTATTACCTTATTTATTCTCATCTGACGAAAAGTCAGACAATGCTAATGCTTGCCCCATCCAACGGCTTAACGCAGGGTCGTCGTGCATGGCTGCTTCGCGCAGCGCTAGGGTTGTTGGGTGCAGTAGCGCATTAGTTAGTTTATACGCCATCTCTTCTAACACCGCATCGGCATCTTTGCCTTCCGCTAATTGCGCTTTTGCTTTTTCAACAATATCGTCTCGCTGTGCCATGCCCTTTTGACGATATTGCCTTACCAAATCTATCGATTGCTGCGACTGTTTCCATGTCATGTAGTCGCCAGCTTGTTTTTCAATAAGCTTTTCAGCTTCCTGTGCGGCTTGCTCTCTGTTCTCTAGGTTCTTTTGAACAATGTGCTGCAAGTCATCAACAGTATATAAATATGCGTCGCCTAACTCGTTGACTTCCGATTCGATATCTCGCGGCACTGCAAGGTCAACAAGGAACATAGGCATGTTTTTACGCTGCTTAAGCGCTTTCTCTACCATGCCCTTACCTATTAAAGGTAGCTGGCTTGCCGTAGAACTAATAACAATATCGAAATCTTTTAGATGTTCGGGCACCTGAGACAGCGTGTAAACACTTGCGCCCAGTGTTTCAGCAAGCGCTTCTGCGCGTGCAACAGTTCTATTAGCCACTGCTAACTTATTAACGCCCTGCTCTTTTAAGTGCTGAGCAACAAGCTCAATAGTCTCTCCCGCTCCAACAAGCAATACTGAACGCTTTGGCAGCTCAGCAAAAATATGTTTTGCAAGTTGAACGGCCGCATAAGCAACGCTTACCGCGTTTGCGCCAATTTCCGTTTCGCTTCTAACGCGCTTTGCCACAGAAAAGGTATGCTGAAACAGCTTATCGAATTCGCTGTTGATCATGCCAGAATGCTTAGCATCACCATAGGCTTGTTTCACTTGCCCAAGAATTTGAGGCTCACCTAAAATTAACGAATCTAATCCACTTGCTACGCGCATAATGTGCTTTACCGCATCATCTTGCGACAAAACGTAACTGTTATTCGCTATTTCATTGATATCAAGACGGTGAAAATCGCTTAACCACTTAAGTAGCTTTTGCCCGCTTTCATCGTTAGCGTTTACGTATAGCTCGGTGCGGTTGCAGGTAGACACAATAACTGACTCGTCAACACCATCTAACTTTTTCAAGCTCGCAAGCGCCTCCACCAAGGAGTCTGGTGTAAAAGCCACTTTTTCACGTAGTGCTACGGGCGCTGTTTTATGGTTAATACCAAGGGCGAGTAAAGTCATTAAAATCTGTGCTGGCAACGTCGGAGCGGCATTGTACGAAAAAGCCAAAATGATTGAAAGTGTTGGTGAATCTGTGTTCCCATATTGTTTCAACAATTTACCGTTTAAATTTTACTGGGCGCGTAACCTCTCATGATACGAAAAATACTCTTTTTTGGGCTGCTTTTAGTGTTAGTAAGCGCATGTACTACTGTGCCCAAAGGCCCTAAAAAAGCGGTAAACCTTACTGCACAGCTTAAAAAAGTGGCCGACGTTAACCAATGGCAGATGCGCGGAAAAATTGCTTTTCGCCAAGGAAAAGAAGGCGCTAGCGTTAACTTAAATTGGAAAAACGATTCGGGCGATTTTGATTTTCGATTAACCAATTTTTTAGGCGTAACGTTGGTCGACCTAAAGGTTGATAACGAACAATCAATATTAGAAGCCGATGGTGAAACCTATAAAGATGCTGAGCCCGAGCCATTGATATACCAAGTAACCGGTATGATTATTCCCGTAGACTCATTGTTGTCGTGGGTAAAAGGCTTACCGCTTGCAGGCGACAAGTACACGTTAACAGACAAAGGCCTGGTAAATACGCTTGAAAGCGAATGTAATTACTGCAGGAATTGGCAAGTGAGTTATGACAATTACGGCAGCGTTGAAACCATTAACGCTGAACAAGTTTGGCTACCTCACTCCATTACGTTAACTCAGCTAGAAACCGAAAACTCGCCCAAAACACAATTGAAAATAAAGATTTATCAGTGGACGCTCAATTGAAAACCCAAGCATCTCAGCCACTCGATTGGTGGCCTTCTCCGGCAAAACTAAATTTGTTCCTGCATATATTAGGCAGATACGAAAATGGCTATCATCAACTACAAAGCCTTTTTCAAATGCTAGATTATGGCGACAGGCTAGCCTTTACAGTAGTACAAAATTCCACCATAGAAATGGCAACGCCACTTGAGGGTGTGCCAGACGATGAAAATTTAATTATTAAAGCGGCGCGACTTCTGGCAAAAGAAACAGGCTATAAAGGTGGGGTAAGTATAAGCCTAGATAAACGCTTACCAATGGGCGGCGGTATAGGTGGCGGCTCTTCCAATGCAGCTACCACACTGGTTGCGCTTAATCACCTGTGGGGCACGGGTTTACAGGAAGATGCGCTTGCTGAACTTGGCCTATCTCTAGGTGCAGATGTACCTATTTTTGTGCGTGGTCTTACCGCCTTTGCGGGCGGCGTAGGTGAAGAGATTACCGCAGCACCACAAGAAGAGAAATACTACTTAGTGGCAAATCCTAATGTGCATGTAAGTACCGCCGATGTGTTTACGTCGCCAGATTTGCCTAGAAACACACCTGCAATGAAATGGGAAGACTATAAATTTGAAAATACCCACAATGATTGTCAGCAATTAGTCGCGAATTGCCATCCTGAAGTTGCAAAATTATTACAGTGGTTGGTACACTACGCACCGTCGCGAATGACGGGCACAGGTGCATGTGTATTTGCCGCTTTTTCTGACTACACTTTAGCTGAACAAGTTAAGGCTGAAATGCCTGACACTTGGCAAAGTTTTGTTGCAAAAGGTGTGAATCGCTCACCACTATTAGACAAATTAGAAGAACAAAAATAGCGTGAACGCCACATCGGACAAGAACTTAAAAATTGGGGTATAGCCAAGTTGGTAAGGCAGCGGGTTTTGATCCCGCCATTCGTAGGTTCGAGTCCTGCTACCCCAGCCAAACCTCTTTTATCAACGCACTGAGGAACCACTTGTGCCAGATATGAAGCTCTTTGCAGGTAATGCCGTACCAGAACTTGCCCAGAAAGTTGCCGATCGCCTCTACACCAAACTTGGAAATGCCAAAGTTGGCCGTTTCAGTGACGGTGAAATTAGCGTAGAAATTCATGAAAACGTCCGTGGCTCGGACGTTTTTATTATCCAATCTACGTGCGCACCTACTAACGATAACCTTATGGAACTTATTGTGATGATCGACGCATTGCGCCGAGCATCAGCGGGTCGTATTACGGCTGTAATTCCTTATTTTGGTTATGCACGTCAAGACCGTCGTGTTCGTTCAGCTAGGGTACCAATTACTGCGAAAGTTGTGGCTGACTTCCTTTCTAACGTAGGTGTTGACCGCGTTCTAACTATCGACCTTCACGCCGAGCAAATTCAAGGGTTCTTCGATGTTCCTGTTGATAACGCATTCGGTACGCCAATTCTGCTTGCAGATATGGAACGACGTGACTTTGTGTCGCCTGTTGTTGTATCGCCAGATATTGGTGGTGTTGTTCGTGCTCGCGCAACAGCAAAACTGCTTAACGATACCGACCTTGCCATTATCGACAAACGCCGTCCTAAGGCGAATGTTGCTCAGGTAATGAACATCATCGGTGACGTTAAAGACAGAGACTGCATTATTGTAGATGACATGATCGACACTGGTGGCACACTAGCAAAAGCAGCCGAAGCGTTAAAAGCACACGGCGCGCGTAAAGTGTATGCTTACGCAACTCACGCCATCTTCTCAGGCAATGCAGTAAATAACCTGAAAGAGTCTGTAATTGACGAGATTGTTGTTACCGATTCAATTCCACTAAGCAGCGAAATGAAAAAGATGGGTAAGGTTAAACAACTTACACTATCTGAAATGCTTGCAGAAACGATTCGTCGTATCAGCAACGAAGAATCTATTTCTGCCATGTTTGAATACTAAGCATCGAGCTTAAATACAAACATGCTTATTCCAAAAGGCGAGCCTAGTGCTCGTTTTTTTTGTTCAAACATCAGTTTGCTATGCAAATTGGTTTCACTTCACTTACAGCTAATTTTACATTCCACCGCATCCTTTCTTTATCAAAAACCTCTATGTTTTTTAAAAAGACCGAAAGGATACTTGGGTCGAAATGCTGGCCACTCTGTGACTCCATATATTCAACAATCTTTTGCTGTGGCCAGGGTTTTTTGTAAGGCCTCTCCATAGAGAGGGCATCATACACATCACATATCGCCACAATCCGCGCAGACGCAGGAATAGCATCTCCGGCTAAACCTTCAGGGTATCCTGAACCGTCCCATTTCTCATGATGATAACGTGCAATCTCTGAAGCTAATTGAAATATTGACTCTTGGCTTTCACTTAAAATCTCTGCGCCTATGACTGAGTGTTGTCGCATAATAGCCCATTCATCTTGATCTAATTTTCCAGGTTTCTTCAAGATTTCGGCTGGAATTCCTATTTTTCCAGTATCGTGCATTGGCGCAGCATGCTTTAACAGTTCGGCTTGATCGGCGGACCATCCAACGAACTCTGCCAGTATTTTACAAAATGAAGCCATACGCCATATGTGAACACCTGTATCATTATCATTGAAATGCCCCGCTTTGCCTAACATAGAAATTGCATCTTTGCATACTCTTTCAAGTCGACTTACTTTTACAAGAGAAAGATGCGTTTCTATACGAGCTTTTAATATGGGTATTGAAATTGGCTTACTAACATAATCCACTGCTCCCGCATGTAAACCAGCTTCTTCATCAACAACATCATTTAAATGTGTGACAAATATAATTGGTATTTCAGCAAGCTGTGGATTGCTTTTCATATCTACGCAGGTTTGTATTCCTGATCTATCAGGTAAATTAACATCTAAAAGGATTAAATCTGGGCGATGCTTTATTGCTGCCTCGATGGAAGCTTGTGATGTTTTAGCAAAGCACAGTTTATAGTTGCTACTTAATACTTGGTTCATAAGAGCTAAATTAGAGGATTCATCGTCAACTACGAGTAACGTTTTCATACATTTACCTCACTGCAAACTACTTTGAGTTTGGATGTGCAACTACGTGCAGCTTCAAATTCAAAGTCTTCTATGTATGCTTTAATTTCATCTATTTCTTTTTCATAATCAGGATGGTAAACATCAGAAACGGCGTGCAGAGCTGAGTTGATATTGTCTTCGTTTAACGACGTGAGTAAAACGTCAAGTTGCGTTTCGAATGCGTTGCTTAGCGTTTTATCAGCGACTGGACCTTGCTCATGCTCTATCCATGTCTTCGATACTTCTTGATAGGTATCTGTGGCGATTTCGTTTAGCTCTGTGAGCACGTCTGAAGAAATTGACACACCATCAGATTCAAGTGAATAGCAATATTCACTTAGTCTATTGAAACCAAGCGAGCCAGCACCACCAGCGGCCTTGTGTAGAATCGAGCAAAATGTCGTTTCAGTACTTTGTTTCTTCAAGTGCTCTATCGTGAGAAAGAATGCGTACTCTTCAAAAAATTTACGAGTAAACGACCGATAAGCCGAACTGTCTCCCCAATTTTCGCTAACCATTTCCATGCAAACAAGAGGGGACAACTTACCTACCTCTACTCCATGACTTTTAACATTTTGGTTATCAACAGGAGTACCATTTAGTATTTGATTCAGCTGTCCTACCATATCGGAGGCTAAAAATGGCTTTGATATGAAGTGCTTCATGCCTGCTTTTAGTGCTTTACTTTTATCGTGTAAAAAAGCACCGGCAGTTAACGCTACGATAGGAAGCCCGACGTTTCGCTCATCTGACAGAATTATGGAGGAGGCTTCTACGCCATCCATAATCGGCATTTGGATGTCCATAAGTACTAAGTCAAAATCATGCTCTTTGCACAGATCAACAGCCATTTGACCATTACCAGCTAACGAGCAAGACGCTCCTGCCAGAGTTAATATTTTTTCCGCAACGTGACGATTAACGCGATTATCGTCAACAATAAGTATGTGTCTGCCCGCAAGCTGATTTACGAGCTCGTTAGGAACACCAGCGTCTTGACTATCAACAGTTAATGCTCCATTTACATCAACTAAATCTTGAATGGCATCATAAAGCGAAGAGCTAGTGTAAGGTTTGTTAAGAATCGTATACTTATGATTTTTCAACCAATCAGGAAAGTTTATCCGTAAGTTATCAGCTCGGCTGATTAAAATAAGCTTCAAATTTGGGTAGTTTTTATTAACGTGTGCGAAATATTCTGTGTTTGCAAATAATGAGTCGACATCAATTATCGCAATTTCAAAACCACTCAGGTCACTTTCAGATGTTTTGTTGGAGAGATAGATTACACGAGACGAAAGGCCTAGGCTTGCAATAACTTCGCTACAGTAGTCCCCCTCTGATGCATCTAGATTTATTAATGCAATACTTTGCCCCTTTATATAAACCGCTCTTTGTCCCTGAGTTTTATCCAACTTTAGTGTCATTTCTAATATGAACTCACTTCCTTTTCCTAACGTACTGTTTGCGCTTAATACGCCTCCCATAGCATCACTCAACATTTGACAAATAGACAGCCCAAGCCCTGTTCCACCATATTCTCGCGAGTTTGATTTATCTGCTTGCTCAAAGGGAGCAAATATTTTCTTTAACTTACTCTTTTCAATACCAATTCCGGTATCTCTTACTTTGAATTGAATGTACACAAATTCGCCCTCTCGCTTTAGTGGCGCAACATTTATGTCTACATTTCCAGAATCAGTGTATTTAATAGCATTACTGATCAAATTAATCAGAATTTGAGAGATTCGATGAGGATCACCCACTAAGAATTCAATTTCTTCATCGTGAGGATGAAATTGAACATTGATATGTTTTGATTTGATAAGACCTTGTGCCGTTCCTGCTATGGTCCTGATCATTTTGCTTAATGAAAATGGAATATCTTCAACAGAAATGGCACTAGATTGAAGTTTCGATAAATCAAGGACATCATTGATGATCCTAAGCAATGAATCAGCAGACGTACTAATTTCATTAATCATAGACGCTGCACTTTTCGAAACTTTCTCATATTTAAGGAGGTAGCATATACCAATAATCGAATTCATAGGGGTTCGTATTTCATGACTCATATTGGCCAAAAATTCGCCTTTTGCTTTTGCTCCAGCTTCAGCTTTTTTTAGTGCTTTGTTTAATTCCCTCGTCTTCTCATTCACCATTTGCTCTAACGTCTTGTTTTGACGGAGCATCATATCTTCGGCATTTTTCTCTGCTGTCACATCCCAATTTAAACCAACTAATTTGATAGGATCTCCATTAGCGTTGTGTTCTAAAGAACCCACAGCACGCAACCAAACTTGGTCTCCATTGGGTTTCAGCACTCTAAAAACAGAAGAATACTCGCCCTCACCTGCCAAGCAAGCTTTTACAGATGACTCTGCTCCATCAATATCATCTGCATGGACGTGATTGCGCCAAAACTCATAATCCATCTCAGTTTCGACCACATTTGTTTTTACACCATATAACTCCATCATACGGTCGTCCCAAATAATTCGGTTGTCGGTCAAGTCCCACCACCAAAGGCCAATATCTGCAGATTTTAAGGCAAGCTTAAATCGTACAAGCGCAGCAGATAACTCTATTTCAAGATGTTTTTTATCCTCATTACTCTCAACAAATACCTTAAAAAACGTTTGGCCGTTGCACTCCATATTCGAAATAGTAAGCTTGATATAAATTGTCTCGTCGTTGATAGTTTGGAACGAAGTTTCAACAAACTCTTCACCACCTCTGATGCACTTTTGCAATATGAGCAAAAAACGTTCAGCAATTTCTGGAAGGTTACTAAGATTACCCACTTTTTTTTGGAAAGCTGTATTCCAAGTAACTAATTCGAGGCGCTCGTTTAAAAGAACACATGCAATCGGGTCTTCTTGCCCAATACTGAAACGCGGGTCGTTGAAATCACGAAGGAGTAAAAATATTGACGAAACTGCGATAACGAATTGTATTGCCGCTAACAGTTGTTGCATCGATCTACTAGAAGTTAGCAAAGAACTAATGAGTAAAAGTGTTAAAACAACCAGAATAGAAAGGATTAGGCGCTTTTTCTGTATAAAAAACTGACCGTAACATATCGACATAAAGCCCCCTTCACGCCTAAATGTTAATTTTTTTTAATAGTTATTTATGAAGATAGTCTACTCTTAAACAAAAGTATAAAAAAACACCAAGGTAGCTCTAACTATATGATGGGTTTTATAAAATATGAACTGCGCACAACATAATATCGTATTTTTCGACCAAGGCTTACCAACTTCACCTTCACTCAAGGTGCTGGCAGAGCGTGATATTAGGGCAGTTAGAGTTACTAAACCCGTTGAAATATTTAAACGGTTGCAAGAGCTTTCACCAAAAGTATTTTTTATCTGTGCTGAAAACTTAGAGCTTGTTCTAGACGTTTTTTACAAGAGCTATTTTGCGGCAAGAAACTTTGAGATATGTAACTACAAGCTCGTTGCAATTATCCCGCGAAAGTTTGAAGAAGAAGCGAACAAAGCGTGTGTAGCAGGAATAATTGACGACTATGTAATTGACCGCCCGCTGTACGAAAAATTTCGTATCATTAACATCTGTAGGCATCTGTTGCTCGAAATAGGTGTTAAGCCGAATAACTCATTATTATCTACTGTCGGCTTTGAGGATGCGGTGAATGGTTTTGGTATTAAAACACAATCGGCGGTACTTGAATCTTTAAGAACTAAGAACGAAAGAGCAAAAGAGCTAGAGAATACCATTGCGATAATGGAAGAAGAGCTTAGCTTAAAGCTTACTCATGATAAACAGACCCTCCAATTCGACCGTGCAAGTTTTAGCAAACTACAAACATTACTGTCTTGTATACAGTTCGATGATGTAAAACCAGAGTTGATCAATTTGCAGCACAAAGCATTAGCTATTTTGGAAAAAGCGCTTAACATAACAAATTCAGAGGACGCAGCAGTCAAAACTGGGGAAGAGCTAGGCGGTAAGTCTTTATCTATTGAGCAACGTCATACCAGAGTATTTAATCAGCTTTTTAACAATACCATTGACCCAGACGAAATTATTGAAAGATGCAGGTCCAAGCGTATTGTTCTACTTGTTGAAGATGACCTTATTAGTGTTGAGCTAACCACGAGACTTCTTAAGAAAAACAATCTGAACGTTGAAGTGGCGACTTCAGGAAAAAAAGCTTTTTCTCTAATGAGAGAGAAAGAATTTGACCTAATATTAATGGACATAAGTTTGCCTGATAGCAATGGACTTTTTATCGTAGACAAAGTAACGAGTACGCAAGGTCCTAATATGAATACGGCGATTATTATGCTTTCGGGGAATCGGCAAAAAAACGTAGTTCAAAAAGCTATTGAAAATGGTGCAAAAGATTATTTACTAAAACCACTACGGGCCAAGAGTCTCTCAATGGTTGTGGAAAAGTATTTGTCGGTTAACAATTCGAAAGTCTCTCCTGTTTAGTTTAAATAACTTACAACAATGCTTCCTTTAACAATAATTCTACCTTAAATTGTTACAGTGAAAGAAAAATGAAAATGAACTCATTTAAATATTTAAGGAATGAGAATGAAATTTAAAGAGTTATATTGTGTTGCGGCACTAGCCTCTTTTTTAGCACTCACAGCATGCTCAGGTGAAGAGGAGTCAGGAGAGAATTTAATGGCTGAGAAATCTAGTAACGCAATGCCAGAAAAAGCACCTCAACCGGCAAGCAAAGAGTTACCTACCACGCTTACCGCAAAACCAACCCCAGAGCCTATAGCAAAAGATGTGTCAGTTGAAGACGAAGTAACCCTGACAGGCAGCATCATTTTCAAAGAGCTTGAAGGTGGATTTTACGCATTCATTGCCGAAAGCGGTGACAGATATACCCTTCATAACTTAGAAGAACAGTTTCAACAAAATGGCCTAATAGCAAAAGTTACCGGTGTTCCTAAGCCTAAAATGATGACATTTACGCAGTTTGGAACAGTACTACAAGTTACCAGCGTTGAAATTATAGATAGCAGCAAAGTAACTAATAAAATAGCGATTGAATAAGCACCCTAGAAATCACATATCAAAGCGCCGCTTAAGGCGCTTTTTTATTGGCTTTAGAATTGTATGTTGCTGTATGTGGTGTTAGAATTCGCCGCCCTTGAAATTCAGGGCAGTGTTTTATTGTGCGTTTTGTTGTTAAAACACGTTCATTACAACACGCTTTAACAGTAGGTTTTGGTCGCAAAAACCTACACCATTAGACTTTATAATTGGAGACAGACAATGTCTGAAGCAATTTTTAACCTAGACGCATCTGTTCGTTCAGACCTAGGGAAAGGTGCGAGCCGCCGCCTACGTCGCGAAGATAAGCTTCCAGGTATCATTTACGGTGGTGAAGAAGCGCCAGTTTCTATCACTCTTGCTCACAACAAAGTATTCCAAGCTTCTGAATTTGAAGCGTTCTACTCTCACGTTCTTACTTTGAATGTAGATGGTAAAGCAACTGAAGTACTTGTAAAAGACATGCAGCGCCACCCGTACAAGCCAAAGATCATGCACATTGACTTCCAACGTGTTGTTGCTGGCCAAGACGTACACACTAACGTGCCAATTCACTTCGTAAACGAAGAGAAATCTGCAGCTGTTAAAGCTGGCGGTATTGCTGAGCACCACGTAACTGAAATCGAAGTTACTTGTCTACCTAAGGACCTTCCAGAGTTCATCGAAGTAGACATGGCTGGTGTTGAAATGGATCAAACGCTACACCTTTCTGACCTAACTCTTCCAGCTGGCGTTGCTTCAGTTGAACTTGCGAAGAACGACGAAGCACACGACCTAGCGGTTGTAACTGTTAAGCCTGCTCCTAAAGCGGCTGAAGCAGAAGAAGACGGCGAAGAAGCAGCTTCTGAGGAATAATCCTCTTGGCTGATATACGCCTTATCGTGGGTCTGGGTAATCCAGGCCCCGAATATGAAAATACCCGACACAATGCCGGTGAATGGTTTCTAAACCAACTTGCCGACACCTATAACGCCCCGCTAAAACCAGAAACCAAATTCTTCGGTAAGACTGCACGTATCACGATTGCAGGCAAAGATATTCGTTTGCTCTACCCTACTACTTTCATGAATAAAAGTGGTCAAGCGGTTGCAGCACTTGCTAACTTCTACCGAATTGAACCAGAACAAATACTAGTAGCGTTTGACGAGCTAGATTTACCACCCGGCGTAGCAAAATACAAAGTGGGCGGTAGCTCTAGTCAAAATGGCGTGCGTGACATTGTGGCAAAAATGGGTAACAACAAGAATTTTTTACGTTTGCGTATAGGCATTGGTCATCCAGGGCACAAAAGCCGAGTTACTGGCCACGTGTTAGGTAAGCCACCAGCAGATGAAAAAGCAGCAATTGAAAGCGCCATTGATGAGGCGGTTCGCTGTACAGAAATTCTGCTTAAAGAAGACTTAAAGCAAGCGCAAAACAGGTTACACTCGCATAAAGCGTAGCCTACATCAGTGATTACTTTTCCAGACAAGGATCCATACCATGGGTTTTAAATGCGGTATTGTTGGCCTACCAAACGTAGGTAAATCAACACTTTTCAATGCATTAACAAAAGCGGGTATTGAAGCGGCGAACTTCCCCTTCTGTACTATCGAGCCAAACACTGGTGTAGTACCTGTACCAGACCTTCGTTTGGACAAGCTAGCTGAGATTGTAAACCCTCAGCGCGTAATACCAACAACAATGGAATTCGTAGACATTGCTGGCTTGGTTGAAGGTGCATCAAAAGGTGAAGGTCTTGGTAACAAGTTCTTAGCAAACATCCGCGAGACAGACGCTATTGGTCACGTAGTTCGCTGCTTTGACGATGAAAACATTGTTCACGTTGCCGGTCGCGTTAGCCCGAAAGATGACATTGACGTTATTAACACTGAGCTTGCACTTGCCGACCTTGAAACAACTGAAAAAGCACTCCACCGTGTAGCGAAACGTGCTAAAGGCGGTGACGCCGATGCCAAGTACGAAATGAAAGTACTTGAAAAAATTAAGCCTCACCTTGATGAAGGCTTATTATTACGTTCACTTGAGCTTTCAAAAGAAGAGCTTGCTGCCATTAGCTACATGAACATGCTTACGCTTAAGCCTACCATGTACGTAGCGAACGTTAACGAAGACGGTTTTGAAAATAACCCTTATCTTGACCAAGTACGTGAAATTGCTGCTGGCGAAAACGCAACGGTAGTTGCAGTATGTGCCGCTATTGAAGCTGACATTGCCGAGCTTGAAGATGACGAGCGTGAAGAATTCATGCAAGACATGGGCTTAGAAGAGCCAGGTCTTAACCGCGTTATCCGCGCTGGCTACAGCCTACTTACACTGCAAACTTACTTCACCGCTGGTGTTAAAGAAGTACGTGCGTGGACGTTCCCTGAAGGTTCAACTGCGCCTCAGGCAGCAGGTAAAATTCACACCGACTTCGAAAAAGGCTTTATTCGCGCCGAAATCGTAAGCTACGACCACTACGTTGAGTTTAACGGTGAACAAGGTGCTAAAGATGCAGGCAAATGGCGTCTAGAAGGTAAAGACTACATCGTTAAAGACGGTGACGTTATTCACTTCCGCTTTAACGTTTAGCACACCTTTGTTAGTTGCCAAGATGGCTTTATTACAGCCGTCTTGGCCTCTCACCGTCAACTGATAACATCACTCAATAAACCTCTTGAATTCCCCCCGCCCCCACTGTTACATAAAGAAATTCAACTTCATTTAGTTATTGCATCAAGCCATTTTTATTTTGTCCAAAAATCTAACTTCCTTTTAGTTATTGATTGCCTGAATACTTTTCCCAAAGAGATAGCTGGTCTGTGTAGTTAACTATGGTGGTTTACCCCTATAGAGCCAATACACCTTTTTGTTGATTCTGTCTGTGTAAAAAGCGAGCGCATTTTAATTACACGCTGTGTAGATAAAACCGTTCGTACTCACGTTTGAAGGAATTAATAATGAAAAAAAGAAGCCTTGTTTGTGCTGCTGTTGCGGCTGCACTGCCACTATTAGTGGGTGCAACCCAGCATATCCATGCCCCTCTGGATACATCAGACCACAGAATTGGAAACATTTCACTGGTTGACAATTACAGTAAATCTGCAGC
>NZ_JAZETR010000006.1:0-293361 GCF_036864375.1 Alteromonas sp. S167 | reverse complement strand
GCTTCAAGCGTGGATTGCAGAGCAAGGTCTTCAAGACTCGCCTATTTCTGCAACGCTTAACGACAGAATCTAATTACTCATACAGCGAATATCTTTTTGACCTGCGCTTTACGTACATAGTCAGAACAAGATAACGCAGTAGAACGATTCAACATGGTAGCGGCAGGATGCCGCTCTTGAGGCCTCTTCGGAGGCCTCTCCCTTTTGAGACGCCTTTATTCCCTATTCAAAATAAAATCGCATATGTGATTTGCCGCCCACATAGCTTGCTCTCTATGGATCCAGTGCGTTGCACCTTCATGGCGTTTAATGGCTAGGTTGTCAACATACCGTGGTAGAGCATCTAAAATATCAACTTCAAACGCATCATCTTGCTCTCCCCACAGTACTAATGTTGGTATCAGTATTCGTATATTTGGCACGTGTATGCGCTTAAGCTCATGCTCATCGGCATCGGTTACAGGCACTAACTGAGGCATATTTCGGTAGTAATTCAACATAGCGCTTAAAGAGCGCTTATTGTTCCACATAGCAAGCAAGGTATCTGCGTACTCTTTGTGTGTAGAAAATAGTGATTCTCCCAACATATTCTTTAGTAACTTAAAGTCGGTGCTTTGCAATGTTGATTGGGCATCATCGCCTATCAATTGATGAATATATTGACTTTTTTCACGCTGTTTACGACTTGTCTTTAGCAATTCGGTAAACGTAGAAGGATGCGCGGCATTTAATATCACTAAGTGAGAAAATAAATGAGAATGGAAAGCGGCTAAAGGCCATGCAATTGCCCCACCCCAATCGTGGCCTACAAGAATCACGCGCCTTTTATTACTCACTCTCTCAATAAACGTAGCCATTCTAGCAAGCAGCTTAGAAACAGCGTAATCTCCCTCTTGCGCTAATGGCGCTGATTTATGATAACCAGGTATATCAGGAGCAATCACATCAACTCGCTCTGATAAACAAGAAATAAGGGGTTCCCAAGCGAATGCATTTTCGGGAAAGCCATGTAGAAATAGCATCAAGGGGTTAGTACTTGCATTATTTACACACTCAACATTTGATAAATAATGAATGTCGTGGCCATCTACTTCCACAAAATGACTACGTAGCATTTGCGTTTCCATGTAATCACTCCCTCTTTAGTTAATTTTTTCTACTTTCGGAAAAAGAGTTTTAAGATTCGGTTATTTCCAAGGCATCTAAGTTTTTAAAACAAAAAAGCCGAGCTGTTTTCTAGTATTAACAGCTCGGCTTGTTTACTTGTTTGTCTTTGATCTAAACAGTTACTCTACAGCGAACATGCTCTCTGGCATTGCCATAAGATTGTCAGATCCTGACTGCATAGCCGATACCAATGAACGCGTTCTTGTTAGAAGACGATCGAAATAAAAGCCTGTAGTAAGGATCTTACTCTTATAAAACTCTGTTTCAGTGCTACCTGCATCAAGTTGCTCTTGCGCTTTAACTGCCATTTTCAGCCAGAAATACGCAACCGACACGTAACCTGAATACATAAGATAATCTACAGAGGCTGCACCAATTTCGTCAGGATTCGACGCTGCTGCTTTACCAATATCCATGGTAATTTGCTGCCATTCGTCAAGGTGTGAGCTTAGCGCATTTGTCCATGCACTGAACTGCGCGTTATCTCGTAGCGAATTACAATAGTCACGCACCTCTTGAACAAACACGTTCAGTAATTCACCGTTAGAACCCATAACCTTACGGCCTAACAAATCTACTGCCTGAATGCCTGTTGTACCTTCGTACATGGTACAAATACGTGTATCACGTGCTAGCTGTTCCATGCCCCACTCTTTTATGAAGCCGTGACCACCGTATACCTGCATGCCATAACTGGTTGCTTCTTGCGCGGTTTCAGTTAAGAACGCTTTAACAATAGGTGTTAAAAACGCAAGTTTAGCGTCTGCCATCTGCTTTTCTGCAGCATCGTTGCCATACAGCGTGATATCTACAAGCTGCATACAGTAAGCTGCAAGCGCGCGATTGCCTTCAGCAAAAGCTTTCTGCGTTAGTAGCATACGACGTACGTCAGGGTGAACGATAATTGGGTCAGCCGGGCCATCTGGATTTTTACGCCCTGTTAGTGAGCGAAACTGAACACGGTCTTTCGCATAGCGAAGTGCACCTTGGAATGAAGCTTCAGAAGCCGCCAGCCCTTCAAGGCCAGTACCGATACGCGCCGTGTTCATAAAGGTAAACATGCAGTTTAGGCCACGGTTTGGAGGACCAATAAGGAAACCTTTTGCACCGTCAAAGTTGATAACGCACGTTGCGCTGGCTTTGATACCCATCTTGTGCTCGATGCTGCCGCACGCTACTGCGTTTCTGTCTTGTTTCTCGCCATCTTCACCAACGTTGAATTTAGGCACAACGAACAATGAAATACCTTTAGTACCTTCTGGTGCGTCTGGCAAACGAGCTAGAACGATATGCACAATATTGTCAGACATATCATGCTCACCGGCAGAGATAAAAATCTTGGTGCCCGTTAGGCTGTAGCTACCGTCTTCTTGAGGCTCAGCTTTACATTTAAGCATGCCCAAGTCTGAGCCACAGTGAGATTCGGTTAAACACATTGTGCCTGTCCATTCACCACTGATCAGCTTAGGTAAGAATTTGTTTTGTTGCTCTTCTGTACCATGTGCTTTAAGCGTTTCCATACATCCTTGACTTAGGCCAGGATACATAGCCCACGAGTGGTTAGCGCCAGAGAACCATTCCGCAATAATTGAAGAAAGCGAGTACGGTAACGCTTGACCGCCAAAATCTTCAGGGTGCGACATGCTTGGCCACCCGCCTTCAACGTAGGTTTGGTAAGCTTCTTTGAAACCTTTTGGCGTTGTTACTTCACCGTCAACCCACTTACAGCCTTCTTCATCACCAGACGCATTGATAGGTGCCAGCGTATTCTCAGAAAACTTAGCGGCTTCAGCGAAAATGGCAGTAACCAAATCTTCAGAAGCTTCGTCAAAACCCAGTTTTTGATAGTGACTTTGATAATCGAGTAACTCATGTGTAACGAACATTGCGTCACGTTGAGGAGCTTTATAACCTTCCATACTAATACCTACTATAGAACTTCAAATAGACCAGCAGCGCCCATTCCGCCACCGATACACATGGTGCAAACTACGAATTTTGCACCGCGTCGTTTACCTTCGATGAGTGCATGACCCACCATGCGAGCACCGCTCATGCCATAGGGGTGACCAATTGAAATAGCCCCACCATTTACATTTAATAATTCGTCTGGAATGCCCAATTTATCGCGGCAGTACAGCACCTGTACGGCAAACGCTTCATTGAGTTCCCACAGACCAATATCGTCCATGGTCAATCCATGCTGCTTTAATAACTTTGGAATAGCGAACACAGGGCCAATACCCATTTCATCTGGCTCACACCCTGCCACTGCAATACCGCGATAAATACCAAGTGGTTGAGCACTGCCTTTGGCTGCAGATTGCTCGTCCATAATTACCGTAGCGCTAGCACCATCAGAAAGCTGGCTTGCATTACCTGCTGTAATACAACCACCCTCAATTACCGGATTAAGTGCTTGAAGCCCTTCTAAGGTTGTTTCAGGACGATTGCCTTCATCTTTAGAAAGCGTGACTTCGCGCTCACTGGTTTCGCCTGTTTCTTTATTGAAGATGGCCTGAGTAGCAGTAATGGGCACAATTTCATCGTCGAACTTACCCGCTTGTTGTGCCGCCGCAGTGCGCATTTGGCTTTGATAGCCATATTCATCTTGTACGTCGCGACTAATATTGTAACGCTTACCTACCACCTCTGCGGTTTGCAACATAGGCATGTAAATGTCTTTATGTTTTGCCACAAGCGCAGGGTCAACAGCGCGGAACATATTCATATTCTTATTTTGAACAAGCGAAATAGAGTCTAAGCCTCCAGCGACCATAATGTTGGTTTCGCCCGTTTGGATAGCATTAGCGGCGGTAGCAATGGCGTACATGCCTGAGCTGCACTGTCTGTCTAACGTCATGCCTGCAACGGTAACAGGTAAACCGCCCGCTAGGCCTGCTAAGCGACCAATGTTCATACCGCCGCTGCCTTGAGTTAACGCTGCGCCCATTACCACATCGTCAATGCTCGCTGGGTCTACCCCAGCACGTGCCACAGCATGTGAAATAGCATGCCCGCCCAGCGAAGGAGCGGGTAAGTTGTTCAAAGCGCCTTTATAGGCACGGCCAATTGGCGTTCTCGCGGTACTAACAATAACTGCATCACGCATAGGTTTTATCCTTTTCGTTTGCTTATTTTTTATAGTTTTTAAAGCTGCCGCCTTCACGCGCCAGTTTCACTAGTAATTCACTTGGCTCTAGCCACATTTTGCCGTACTCACCAAGCTGATCTCTGTAAGTTGTCAGCTTGTCTAAAATGGTGCCTAGTCCTACCTCATCGGCATATTGCATTGGCCCCCCTCGATAAACAGGGAAACCATAGCCGTACACATAGATGACGTCGATATCACTTGATTTAGCGGCAATCCCCTCTTCAAGAATGGCCGCACCTTCATTAATTAAAGAGTACATAACGCGCACTAAGATTTCTTCGTCACTAATATTATCGCGCTGAGTTACACCTAAGCGCTCTGCTTCTTGTTTTGCAATCTCAAGTACTTCTGGATCAGGAATTGGTACACGGCTTCCAGCATCGTAATTATAAGCACCGCGCCCTGTTTTCAGTCCATTGCGCCCTTTTTCTACAAGGCGGTCTGCAACCGCACCGTAGGCGGGGTCGTGAGAAATATATTCTTGTCGAGACTGGCGCACATAGTAGCCAATATCCAAACCAGCCATATCACCCATGGTAAACGGCCCCATTGGCATGCCAAATTCGGTGAGCACTCTGTCTACCTGTTCTGGTGTGGCACCTTCTAATAGCAGTCTGTTAGCTTCGCGACCATATGGCTCTATCATACGGTTGCCCACAAAACCAAAACATACGCCCACGAGAACTGCGACTTTCTTAATTCGCTTCGCCATCTTCATACATGTCTTGATGACTTCAGGTGACGTTTTATCCGCTTTTACTACTTCTAGTAAGCGCATAACGTTTGCGGGTGAAAAGAAATGAAGGCCAATAACATCTTCTGGACGGGATGTAGCAGTCGCAATTTCGTCAATGTCTAACGTTGACGTGTTTGATGCTAAAATTGCACCGGGCTTACACACTTTATCTAGTGTTGAGAAAACCGTCTTTTTAACTTCCATTTTCTCGAACACGGCTTCAATAACTAAATCAACATCGGCAAGGTCATCATAAGACGTTGTGCCTGTTAAAAGGCCAATGCGTGTTTCCACTTGCTCTTGGGTAAGCTTACCTTTTTTCGCAGAGTTTTCGTAATTTTTGCGAATAAGCGCTAACCCTTTCTCTAACGCCTCTTCTTTTAGCTCAAGCATAGTTACAGGAATGCCAGCATTAGCGAAGTTCATTGCAATACCGCCACCCATCGTACCCGCGCCAATAATTGCGACCTTTTGAATACTGCGTTCTGGTGTTGATTTATCAAAGTCGCTTACATGTCCCGCCGCACGTTCAGCGAAGAAAAAGTGCTGTTGGGCGCGTGCCTGTGGCGTATTCATACATTCCATAAACAGCTTGCCTTCATTTTTAAGGCCAGCTTCAAAATCGAGTGTGTACGCACCGTGCACTGCTTCGATACATTTAAGCGGCGCAAAGAAGCCACGCGCGGCCTTCTTTGTTTGCGCAGTTACCGCATCAAACACCGCTTGAACTTCATCGGTCATTGATAGCGTGATATCGCATGTACGTTTAATTGCATTGTCAGCTGTAAGAGATGCTAGATATGCTTTGGTGTCTTCCAATAAGTGCTCAGGTTTATCTGATATTTTGTCGAAAACTCCAGGTAACTTCAGTACTGACGTAGGTTTGCCGCTGGCTATCATTGTTAGCGCTGTCTGCGCATCCGCCAGTCTTGGTAACCGCTGTGTACCACCTGCACCAGGCAGGATCCCCAAATTCACTTCTGGCAACCCAACCTTGTTATCTGCAAAGGTAATGCGGTGATGACACGCTAGTGCTACCTCAAGCCCGCCACCGAAAGCAGGCCCTGGCAACACTGCAATAACCGGCTTGTTCGCGTTTTCAATTTTGTCGAGAACCTCAGGAAGCATAGGTGACAAGTCACCGCCAGAAAATTCACTAATGTCTGCACCACCTGAAAATATTGGTAAAGCAGAAGTAATTACTATTGCACTAACACTTTCATCTTTCGAGGCATTTTCAATGCCGTCAATTAGCCCAACGCGTAGCGCGCGAGAAAGAGCGTTAACGGGTGCACTTTGCATTGTAAGAGTAGCGACGCCTTGTTGAACGTCATAGGCAACTACTTGATTTTCCGTTTGTGTCATAACCATGTCCTGTTTATCACGTTATTTGGATGTTATTGCAGAGACGTTAATCATCCAAGTTTATTGGTGTTATAGACATTTATCACAATATTTAATATTGACAGCCAGCCCTTTTGAGGTGGTATTTTCGCCTCAGTACAGCGTGAGGTATTGGTTAAGGAGGGTTTGACACCAAATCAAACCAGTGTTTTTGTTAACACCAACACCAAATTATTTACAAGAAAATTACAATGGATAATTCACCATGCAAGTGTTGAAAACCCCGGAAAGCGCTTTTGCGAATATCACTGATTTTCCCTATACGCCTCACTATGTTCAGGTCACTGATACAGTAAGCAGTGAGATAACAATGGCGTACTATCAAGCAGGGCCAAAAGATGGTCACACTATTGTGCTCATGCATGGTGAACCTACGTGGGCCTACCTTTACAGAAAGATGATACCGACACTGGTAGAGGCCGGATTCAACGTTTTAGCTCCAGATCTCATTGGGTTTGGACGTTCGGATAAATTAGAAAGATGCGAGGATTATACGTACGCTCGTCACTTTATATGGGTGAAAGAATGGTTTAATCAGGTGGTTAAAGGGCCTGTTACGCTGTTTTGTCAAGACTGGGGCGGATTGCTGGGACTGAGGTTAGTTGCAGATATGCCCGAACGGTTTGTTGGTGTAATGGTGTCGAACACGGGTTTACCAACTGGAGACCAGTCGCCAAATGAAGCATTTTCTAAATGGCGTCGTTTTTCACAAGATGTGCCTGTCTTCCCAACCTCAAGCATCATTCAAGGTGCAACGGTTTCTGAATTATCGGAACACACCTTAAAAGCCTACGACGCTCCCTTCCCTTCTGAAGAATATAAAGCTGGTGCGCGAATGTTCCCATTATTGGTACCTGCTAGCCCTGACAGCGTTGAAGCGCAATCTAATCACAATGCGTGGGAAAAACTGAGGCAATTTGAAAAACCGTTTATGACTGCATTTGGTGATAGTGATCCAGTTACCGCAGGCGGCGATCGCATATTTCAGAAATTGGTCCCTGGCTGTGAAGGTATTGAACACGCAGTAATAAAAGACGGAGGGCACTTTATCCAAGAAGATAAAGGCGAAGAATTGGCTGCATTGCTAAAACAATTTATAGAACAAACACATAACTTATAGGAGCGCATCATGGACGCACTTTTAGATTTTACGGGAAATACGGTTTTAATTACGGGCGCTGGAAGCGGCTTTGGGCGTCTACTCTCAATGGGACTTGCCAATCGTGGAGCAAAACTAGTACTTACGGATATCAACGAATTAGCGCTAGAAGACACAAGAAAAGATATAAGCGGTCTAACTGAGGCAGTAGCCTTGGCGGGCGATATTTCTAAAGAACTACTGAATAAGCAATTGGTTGAACTGGCGTTGGAAACATTTGGTCGCCTAGATATCGCCGTGAACAATGCTGGCATTGCACATAATCCTGCGCCATTGCACCAAATGACAGAAGAAATAATCGACACACAATTTTCCGTGAATGTTAAAGGTGTAATGTTCGGCATGAAATACCAAATTCCAGCGATGCTTGCGCAAAAGCACGGGCATATTTTAAATGTCAGTTCATTGGCAGGGTTAGGCGGTGCGCCAAAAGGTGGGGCTTATGCTGCTGCAAAACATGCAGTATCGGGTATTACACGAACCGCTGCTGTGGAATATGGAAGGAAGAATGTTCGCGTAAACGCCATTTGCCCCTTCTACAGCCCAACCAACATTTTAAATATAGACGGTTACAACACACCAGAAGCAAGAGAACAGCTGGGTATGGGCAGTCCAATGAAGCGTTTAGGAGAACCGCAAGAGATTGTGAATACGATGATGTTACTGCTGTCACCAGGAAACAGCTACATGAACGGTCAAACAATTGCCGTAGATGGCGGTGTTACGGCTTGGTAACAATAAACCACAAAACTATTTGGTCCAATTGTTCAATTTACCTGCTTGGCCTAACGCTTTGGTAAGCCTGCTAAAAATGAAAAAAGTATAAAATCATATACGTAGGTATAATGTTTCTACTTTTGCTGTTCGTTGCATTGCGGTGTAATGAACAAGAACAAACAAAACTAACGCTTGGTGCGGCAACAGTGCACCTTTCGTTTTTTCATCCGCCAACAGTTAAACAAGCAGGCTTGCTATGAAAACGTACAACTCTACTTTTGTCACAGCCATCACAAAAGCAGTTGTCTTTGTTGCAGCATTGGCATTACCTAGTTTTGCAATGGCCGGCGATGAAAATATCACCAGCCAAGACATTGAAAAAACGGAATTTAGCAACAATCTACTGACAAAAAAAATACGCGGTAGCCAACGTTCACAAGCTGATACCCTACATAAACTCATTGAACAGCGTCTTTCTACAATGGAAAACACATCGTCTACACACACTTCATTTCCAGCGGTAGAACACGACGAGTAATGACGTGTAGATAGTTGCCAAATTAAGTCACATCAAAGTCTTTAAAGCTGAAATTTTTTCTTGCAAGAGATAAAAAACCCAGTTTTGCTCGACCTACTTAGCACATTATAAAATGAATATGCTTCCCCTAATCGAAAGCTATATGTTCATGTGCTCTAGCTTCTTAAACTTTAGTCTAAATATCGTGCAAAACACGAGCAAACTGAGAGCATCGGTCTATAGTTCAAACATTAAGCAATTTTAATTTGACTTAATTCCTTTCTTTAAAGCTTTCATAGAAGACAATTAAGCCAACGTTTTCGAGATATCAAAAACTCCAAAGGCGCCTCATATGGATAGTGTAGCAATTAGCAGAAAACAAATTGGCGGCGAATCGCCCATTGTAGCCTCTGAACTTTTCGATAAGTGCATTTATTCAGGCTTTTTTGGCAGCATAGACTCAGCGCGTATGACTGCTATCACTAATAAGATTATTCAAATGGTTGAGAATGGCAATTACACCGTGTCTATTATTGACCTCTCAAACGTCGATGCTATCGACTCATCTGTAGCTTCACAACTAGTCCAGACGTCAGAAACGCTCAATCTTATTGGAGTGAAAACTATTTTCTGTGGTATCCGCGGCGTAATAGCGATGACAATGGTGAAAAACGGCGTTGTTTTAGGCTCTAATACAGTGAAAAAGCGCTTAAAAGAAGCAGTACATGAAGCGCTTAAGGAACTAAACTGTACTATTGTGAGCACCGGAAATTAGCACATGCTTCAGTGCGATTATCAGGAGAAAACTCACGATATCGTTCACCTGAATAGTCAGCGCGATATTGATCTACTTTGCCAACATTGTAAGCTGCTTTGCTATCATATTTATAATGACGATTTTAAATCTAGCTATTTCGCCACTGGCGTATCAGAGATAGCCACCAATGCGCTTCGCTATGCAAAAAATGTTACAGCCTCCACTACGTTGTTAGAAAACTTGAATGGCCTTGTAGTAACTATAGAAGATAAAGGCACTGGTATTCCTGACTTAGCGAGGGCATTTCAAAACGGTTACAGTACACATAGGTCTTCCAGTTTGGGTTTGGGCTTAAATGCGGCCCGTAATGCAGTGGATGAGTTTGTTATTCAGAAAAATGATAAAAATGGGTTATCTATTGCCCTTTCATTTTTTGCCCCCCCCCGCCCACAAGATATATCTGTCGATTACATATCTTTTCCTGCTGAAAATGAATACATCAATCACGATAGAGTGTTGAAAAAAACATTCGATGGAGAGCATGCAATCTTGGGCATTTATTCTGTTGCAAACAGAGATTTGCATATCTATTTCCAAGATGCCATTGATCAAATACTTAACCAGTTTTTCCGCTTGGATTTACCCGAACTCTTCAAAAAATTTCACCGTATTAGTGGCGATGGTCAATTTCCATTGAGCCTATTAAAAGTGTGCTCAAACACCATAGAATTTATAGGTACACACAACATGCCGTTTTGCGCTATTCAGAAGCAAAGCGCAAATAACTATCGCATTTGCCCGTTACCATGTAGTCATGATGGTATTACGCATTTAAAACTTCCTAATTCTGAAAACAGTGTTTTAGCTATTGGCTCTCTCGGCGTTGATTTTACTCAAAGTCGATTATCTGTCTCAGCGTCAAAAACTGACACCTACACTCTTGCAACGCATGTGTTCAATCAGTGCGCAAAGAGCAATAAGGATGCAACGCTTCAAGTAATAAGGACCAAGTGTTATGACTGAAAATAGTGAACACGTCTCGACGCTTCGAGATATGTTGTCTGGCATTCTAGGCTCTATACCCTATGGCATTATGTGTGTATCGGATGCTTTAGAAGTCCAGGTATTAAACCAGAAGGCGTGCGAAATCCTTGGGTTAAACCATTTATTGATTGGTGAGTTCATTGACAGACATTTTGAAAATGTCTTCGTTAATGAACATAGCGTGTATACGCGGATTAGTGAAGTAATGCTGAAAAACAGAAAGCCAACCCTTGATTTAACAGAGATCTCTATTGGAGAACGGGTAGTTACTATTAAGTGCAGAACCATGCCACAGGGGTTTCTTGTTGTCCTTCGAGATATTACACAAGAGAGTTTACTGCTGCACAGGGCTACACACGATTCGCTAACAGAAGTCCATAATCGCCAGTATCTAGAAGAGACGCTAGATACACTTCTACCTGAAATTATAGAGGCTCAACATAAAGCAGCTTTCGCCTATGTTGATATCGATAACTTTAAAGCAATTAACGATAAATATGGACATGCTGTGGGTGATGAAATACTTAAGTGTGTTGCTTCATTATTAAAAGGCTGTGTAAGAGAACAAGACTTTATTGCGCGACTAAGTGGCGATGAATTCGCAATATTTTTCAATAATTGTCCTTTGGCACAAGGTGAAAAAAAACTGCTCGAAGTGCTCAAAAAAATAGAATCAATTGAAGTCTTTACAAAAGATGCGCTTGTGCGCACTTCCGTTTCCATTGGACTAACGTCTGTAGAGCAGTACGAAACCGACACATTTACTAGCTTAATGAGTGTTGCAGACACAGCCTGCCATCTTGCTAAAAGCGAGGGTAAGAACACGCTTCATGTTATCGAGGCCACCGGCACCGAGTTTAAAGACCACCTTAAGAATGTGAAATGGATTGATGAAATTGAACAGGCCATTTCAAATAAACGCCTACTGCTTTATGCCCAAAACATAGAAGACTTGAGAGCACAAAGCCAGCACTATTGTGAAGTGCTTATTAGGCTTAAGCAGCAAAACGGCAATATTGTGTCTCCGTCTGCATTTATACCTCAGGCAAAACGATTCAGAGTTATGCCGCTTGTAGACCGGCATGTATTTGAAAGCCTTGTGCGCAACATGGTAGACAACATTACCTATTCAGTGAATTTGTCAGGGCAAACCATTTCAGACAAGAGTTTTGTTGCGTTTGTTGAACGCATAATGGATACCTATGTGTTTGAACCCAAAAACATTACCTTTGAAATAACCGAAACAACGGCAATGATGAGCATTGACGATACAGTAAAAAATATAAAGGCTTTACGAAAAAAAGGGTTTTCTTTCTCACTTGATGATTTTGGTACAGGCTTAGCATCGTTTAATTACTTAAAATCACTACCCGTGGACACCGTCAAAATTGACGGCTTATTTATTCGCGACATATCGTCGAACCGCACTTCAGGTCAAATTGTGAAATCGATTTGTGACGTTGCACATTCCATGGGCCTTAAGACTGTTGCCGAATACGTCACCGATGAAACCACATACAACGAAGTGAAGAATTTAGATGTAGACTATGCACAGGGTTATTTTATCCATGAGCCAGAATTATTAGGCATCGTTCATGGAAACTATGACCCAGACATTGCGCAAGCCTCGTAGGTATACACCCTTGTTTTTAAGGCTACAGCATAAAAAACGGTGTAAAGAAGAATAGAAAGAACCCAGAAAAAATATCTGGGCTTTTCCAACACAGTTAGACAACGCTAACTTCAGTCCCAGTTGTGCTTTAAATCAATTACGGCACAAGTACCATTTTACCTTTTACTTCTCGATTCATAACCTTCGCCATGGCTTTTGTGGCGTCTTGCAGTGGCAGTGCTTCATCTACTACGACTTTGACTTTGCCTTGTACATACCAAGTTAATAGTTCCTGCATGTTTTCTGCAAAGCCTTTAGGGTCATGCTGCGTAAACGAGCCCCAAAATACGCCCATCACAGAGTAGCCTTTTACTAGCGCTAAATTCACCGGAAACTTTGGAATTTCACCACCGGCAAAACCAACTACCAACAAGCGGCCTTCCCATGCCATACTTCTGCTGCAAGCATGGAATGTATCGCCGCCTACGCATTCGTAAACAACATCAGCGCCTTTGCCGCCAGTTACTTCTTTAAGCGTCTCTTTCAAATCTTTTTCTTTGTAGTTAATGAGCACATCAGCACCGTACTCTTTTGCCAAAGCTAATTTTTCTTCGGTAGAACAAACAGCAATTACCTTCGCGCCCATAATTTTACCGATTTGCACTGCTGCTAAACCTGTACCGCCTGCCGCACCAGTCACTACCAGTGTTTCTCCAGCCTGTAGTTTTGCACGCTGTTTTAGGGCATGGTGAGCCGTCGCATGAGCAGTGACCAGTGCAGCCCCTTCGTTAACGTGAATAGGGTCTGGTAACGGCATAACATGGCTTGCTGGAATGAGCGCTTTTTCTGCATAACCGCCTAAATTAGACAGTGCAATTACGCGCTGCCCCTTTTGAATATGAGTAACGCCCTCACCTACTTCAGCTACAGTGCCTGCTACTTCATTTCCTGGCACGAATGGAAAGTCAGGCTGAAGCTGATATAAACCTTGAACTAGCAGCCCATCTGGAAAATTCACACCTGCTGCTTCAACGTTAACGACAATGTGGCCTTTTTTAACTTCTGGATCGACAACGTCCTTATACTGAAGTTCATCAATAGGGCCGAATGCTTCACACACGATTGCTTTCATAAATACTCCAAATCCTGTTCAAAATTTTTAACGTTGATGAATGGTTTCATTCGCTATTTGTGCAAGAGGGCGAACCATTGCGCCTAGCTGCATGGCCTTTTCACTTGATGCGTTCCCATCGTGTGCACGTTTAACTACGCCCTGTAAAATGGCTGCTAAGCGGAAGAAGCTAAACGCCAAGTAAAACGTCCAATTATCGATACTCTCAATACCGCGGCGCTGGCAATATGCGTCGATATAAGCTTCTTCACTTGGAATACCCAACGCCTTTCTGTCTAAACCACCCAATCCAGCTGCATGGGCAATGTCACTAGGAAGACGCAACTGCATGCACTGGTACGCCAAATCGGCATAAGGGTGCCCTAGCGTTGATAACTCCCAATCAAGTACTGCAATAACCCGTGGGTTATTGCTATCAGACATATCAAACATCATGTTGTCTAAACGAAAATCACCATGCACCAGCGATACTTGACCATCATCTTCGGGCAAGTTTGCTTCTAAGTAAGTTATTAGTGCTTCAATTTCTTCAATATGCTCAAGCTCGGAAGCGCGGTATTGCTTGGTCCAACGACTTAACTGACGTTCAAAGTAGCTGCCCGGCTTGCCGTAGTCTGACAATCCGGCCTTTTCAATATCAACGCTATGTAGAGCGGCAAGCACACTGTTCATCTCGTCGTACATGGCACCGCGTGTTTGTGGCGACGCTATTTCAGGCAGTGCGCTGTTCCAATATATCTGCCCTTCAACATAATCCATGATGTAAAACATACTGCCAATAACACTGGTATCTTCGCAAAGGTGAAATACCGTGGGTACGGGTACACTGCTGTCTTGCAGCGCACTAATAACGCGATATTCTCTGTCTACCGCGTGAGCAGATTTTAACAGCTTCCCTGGCGGTTGGCGGCGCAGCACGAATGTGCCTTTGTCAGTGATAAGTTTGAAGGTAGGATTGGACTGTCCACCTGCAAATTTTTCAGCAGCCTTTATCTCACCAACTTCAGGACACGCTGAACACAGATACTCATTCAGCGTGGGTAAATTGATCGTGTGGGGCGTGCTAGCAATATCCTTCGACACACTCACTCCTTATGCATTTTTCTCTGCAATCAAATTTCTACCAAGCTGCATCATGTGCACTTGATCTGGTCCATCGGCTAACTTGATGGTACGAGCATAGGCATACATAGCCGATAATACAAAGTCTTGGCTTGTACCTGCAGCGCCGTGCATTTGAATGGCTTCGTCAATAACGTTACATGCCATAGTGGGTGCCACTATTTTTATCGCAGCAATAAGGTCGCGCGATACTTTGTTGCCATAACGGTCCATTTTGTCGGCCGCTTTTAGCGTAAGTAAACGGGCTTGTTCAATGTCGCAGTGCATTTTTGCAATGCTTTCACGCACCGACTGTTGTTTGCTAAGCGGCTTTCCAAACGCCACGCGCTGCTCTACACGTTCACACGCCATATCAAGCGCGCGCTGCGCACAGCCAATTAAACGCATGCAGTGATGAATTCTGCCAGGTCCTAAGCGACCTTGCGCAATTTCGAATCCTCGCCCTTCACCCAACAATAAATTTTCAGCAGGAACACGAACATTATCAAAAACAATCTCTGCATGCCCTACTGGCTCGTCGTAATAGCCCATGGCCGCCATTGGGCGAACAACCTTTACGCCAGGGGTATTCATGGGCACAAGAATTTGCGACTGCTGTTGATGGCGCGGTGCGTCAAAATCAGTTTTCCCCATCACAACCATAATTTTGCAGTTTTCATTCATGGCACCGCTGGTGTACCACTTTCGTCCGTTGATGACGTATTCGTCACCATCGCGCTTTATAGACGTCTCTATATTTGTCGCGTCACTCGACGCAACCGCAGGCTCGGTCATAGCAAACGCAGAACGAATTTCACCGTTAAGCAAAGGCTCCAGCCATTGCTTCTTTTGTGCATCGTTACCGTATTTTGCTATTACTTCCATATTGCCCGTATCTGGCGCACTACAATTGAAAATTTCAGCACTAAAAAGAACACGCCCCATTTCTTCACACAGCGGCGCATACTCAGCGTTGGTTAAGCCTGCACCATAAGGTTTATATTCTTCAGGAAGAAACAAGTTCCACAACCCTGCGTCTTTCGCTTTTTGTTTGAGGGTTTGCATCATGTCAGGCGTTTTCCAACGACTTGTATCATTTGCACCGCCGCTTTCTACTGCGTGAATATAGTCCTTTTCGATTGGGTAAACTTCTTCATTCATAAACGCACGCAACTTCTCTAGAAGTGTTTGGGTTTTTTCATTGTATTCAAAGTTCATAACTGCCCTCGTTAGCTGTAAGTAATGGCGTGCAACCTGTCTAACACATCCAGGTGAGGTACGCTGTTGAAGTTATTGAGATGCAAGCCTCGCGGATTAGCAAAGCATTGAGAAAAGCTGGTATTGCGAATTTGAAGGTTCATATTGATAACCGTTTCATCGCTATACCCTAGAATTTGTTTGAGCATCATGGCAATTGCACCACCGGAACTGACCACCAACACACGTTTTGCATCTGAATGCTGTAACTGCTCTAGCATGCCGCTTACTCTTCCCTCAAACGTCTTCCAGGTTTCATCCAATAAACCATGCTCTAGTTCATCTTTTGACCACGCAAGCATCGCTTTTCGAAGTAAACGATAGTACTCAGAAGCAGGCGCTCCCTCAGGCACTTTTTGTTCAGGGAAACGCTCCAAATAAGCTGCAGCCACTGCTTGAAAATTAAATTCATTAAGCGCGCTGTTAGTCTGGACATCGGGTAAGCAATAAGCTTTAGACTGGATACCGTTAGCAATACTCTCTTGTGTCTCTCTGTGTCTTACCATGTCGCCCATAAATACGGCATCGAACTGCGTTTCACGCTGCTTAAAATAGTCGCCAAGCCAGTAAGCTTGTTGAGCCCCTAAATCGCTTAACTTATCGTAGTTGGCTTTTCCAAATGACGCTTGTCCGTGGCGTACCAGATATATGTCGGCCATACCGCTCTCTAATGTTATTAAGTTGTAAATTTTATCTCACCATACTAAGGAATAGAGCAATATAAGTTTAATTGATATTTTGAATGGGTATGCATCATGTGAAACTATGAGAATTGTTTGGTATGGTATTAAGCGCATGCAGTTTGAACAAAAAGTGACACGTTTGATTCATGTCCATGCAACTTAGCCCCATTAGGCTTTCAAAGTAAGCAACGCAGTAATGAGCTTTTGGTCAAGGATGCGGACAAAATACGTTGCTTGAATTAATGGATGATACGCATTCGGGCACGAGTAAATCGTGATTGTTTTTGCTTGAAGCATGATGCTTCTTTCGGCAGCGCTGAAATTGAGTTCACGTTGCCTCGTTACATAAAAGAAAAATAATGAAGTCACCAATTAATGCAACAGGCCGGACATCACACCGGCTAACACGCTTGGCCAGTGCCATTACTGTTTGTCTTGTATCTTCAACTTTTTGCGCTAGCGCCGACGACAAACTAAATACCGAACTTGAACGCATTGTTGTTCAGGCACAAAAAACGGAACAAAACCTTCAAACCGTACCCGTTGCCGTTACGGCGCTATCGGGGAAAGACCTTTCAGAAACAGTAAGTCGCGACATATTCGACCTGCAAAACTACGTACCGGCATTCGCTGCCTTCCAAAGCCAAAGTGTTACCAACTCAGGCTTTTCAATTCGTGGTATTGGTACCTCTGCACAGAACTTCGGCTTTGAATCATCAGTAGGTTTATACGTTGACGGCGTATACCGCTCTCGCCAAAATGCGCTGATTAACGACCTTGTTGATGTAGAATCGGTCGAGGTATTACGTGGCCCTCAAGGCACGTTGTTTGGAAAGAATACCGCCGCGGGAGCAATGACAGTAAATTCTGTAGCGCCTAGTCATGATGGTCATAATGGCTTTGCAGAAGTATTACTAGGAAACAACAATTTAGTACGTGTAAGCGGGGCATCATCTTTTTCGGTTGTTGACGATGTGCTTGCAGTGCGCTTCTCAGGTTTTAATACACAAAGCGACGGTTTTATTACTGATGAAACTTCAGGCAAAACCTTAAACAATAGAAACCGCTCAGCAATTAAAGCTCAGGCGCTATATACTCCAAACGACAAAATAAGTATGCGTTTTATTGCCGACTACGGTGAGCTTGATGAGCGCTGCTGCGGCGCGCTTACTCTGCAAGACAATATTCAGGCAAATGAAATTCCTGGGAAGTTTGGTACTGATGCGCTTCTGCTTCAACCGCCTTTTAATGCTACCATTTACAACCGTTCAGACTTCTATAACTACCGCACGTCGTTGTCTCAAACGCCAATATCAAAAATGGAAGACAAAGGTGTATCACTACAAATTGATGCTGAGCTCAATAACGCTTGGGATATAGTTAGCATATCTGCATACCGCGCTTTTGACAGTGTAGATACGGTCGATACCGACTTCTCTAATGCTGACTTACTGACAGCCACCAACGATGCTAAGCAACAGTCTTTCTCACAAGAGCTTAGATTGCATTACAGCAGTGATACTCTGCGAGCAATGGTGGGAGCCTATTACTTCAGTCAAAACTTAGACCTTACTTTTGATACCACTACACAGCAAGACTTTGATGCTTTCTTTGCAGCTGCCGCCGCAGATTTACTGCCCTTGGCAAATGCAATTGACCAGTTCAGTGCTTTGACTGGAGGGTTAATTGCACCTTCAGCCGCGCCAGCGCCTGCGGGGACTGCATTTGAACATAACGCGTATCAAGAGCAAGACAGTATCGCGTTATTTGCGCAAGCCGACTGGTTTTTGACCGATGCATTTACGTTGACCACTGGCCTTCGCTTTACGCGAGAAAAGAAATCCATTGAAGGCGAATACTTTGAGCAAGGGCCAGGCATTAATGGGCTTGAACAAGACCCATTTAGATGGCCAAACATTAATGATGCCGCATTGGCGTTGCAAGAAATTGGTGTAGCACTTCTTAATGACACCCTGCCCTCTGAAGCAGCATTAGGTGCGATTGCGCCTTTTCAACAACCTGGCTGGGGTTACTTCTTTTTAGGTAGCGCTGCAGTCTTACCGAGGCCTGTATTGTCAGCTGAACTTGATGATAATCAGGTAACTGGTACGGTGAAATTAGCCTATCAGTTAAACGACACCACCCTCACTTATGCAAGCTTTGCTACAGGCTTTAAAGCTGGGGGAACAAACACAGACCGAATTCAGCCTTCCTTCGATCCTCTCTTTGAAGCTGAGAAATCTCGAAGTGGTGAAATAGGCATAAAGCATGATTTTGAACAATATAATGTGCGGATAAACGCAGCAGCACACTACACACGCATTAGCGATTTTCAAGCAACAACTTTCACGGGTAGTGGTTTTAACCTTCAAAACGCCGGTGATATTGTTGTACAAGGGTTAGAAATTGAGGCGACATGGTTGGTCACAGCTAACACCGAACTTCATATGGCCGCTGCGCGCACGCTGGCTAACTTTGATGAATTCGAACAAGGAACATGCTGGGTTGCTTATACCTGGCACACCGGTATTGACGACCCAGGTAGAGCGAACCCTACCGATCCATTTTGCTCACGCGATGGTGATCGCGTTGGTTTTGAGCCGCAAAATACCTTGGCAATAATGCTGAATCAGCACTTCGATATTAGCAACTACGCGTTCACAGCCAGTGTAGACTATCAATATACTGGTGATGTTTATCTTGATGACGCAAACGACCCATATAAGTTCGAAGGCGCGTACAGTGCAGTAAATGCACGGCTGAGTATGTCGATCCCGCAATGGGACAGTGAAATCATTGCGTGGTCACGCAACCTTTTTGACGAAGAATATGTGGCAAGAAGCGGTTTTGACGTACCAGTACAAACTGGGAAAATAATGGCATACCCCGGCGCACCGCGCAGTTTTGGTATTACTTTTAGAAAGTCATTTTAAGCTGTTAACACGCTTGGAATATAAGCGCGCACTTTTAAATTAAGGGTGCGCGCACACTGTTTGCCAATTACTTTTTTCTAGCTGGCTTCTTGTAAAAAACTGCATGGCACTGCGCAATAACCGAAAGCGCAATATGCTCTGGCAAATCGCCACCAATATCAAAACCGGCAGGGCTGGCAAAGTGGTCACAAAACGAGGTATCCGATAAACCAGCTAATGTCATGATCTCTTGCTTTCTATGCAAAGGCCCCAGCATAGCGATATACATTAACTTGTGCCGACTCAGTAGTTTAAGCGACCGTGCATCAATGTCTCGGTGGTGCGACATTAATACCGCAGCGTGAATACCATGCTGGGCGATGTGAATATTTAGCGCTTCAATATCGGTATCTTCAACTAAAAAATTAACCTCGGGAAAATGCTCTAGCCTTGCCTGAGCAGGCCTAGGATCCCACAGTGTAACCGTCCACCCTTGCGCTTTAGCCATTTGCGTCATAAAGGTAGCATCGTAGCCTCCCCCGATAACTAACAGATGAATTGGTGGCACATGTGTAACAGTAAGCGTTTGTGTGCCTTCCCGCTGCTCCAATTTAGCTTTTTGGGGGCGTACATTAACGGTGTCTAATGATGCGCATTTCCCCTGCTTTCCAGCAATATCGCATTCCCATGTGCAGGCTATTCCTTGTGACAGCAAACGACTAACGTTATCAAGTTCAAGAAATTGGTTAGCTTGGTTTAATGAAACTAATGACAAGTGCACAACGCCGCCACAGCCAACACCCAATTTAAACGCAATATCCTCTTCATCCTCATCGTCGTATACAGCTGTTCGGCTCTTACCGTCATCCATAACGCGATGGGCTTTTTTAACAATGTCACTTTCTAAACACCCGCCGCTTAAAATTCCAAATTGATGGCCTGCATCACTAAACAACATCATGGCGCCCGCCTTGCGGTAACACGAACCTTGTGTTTTAAAGATAAAACCAAGCACCCATTTGTGCTTATCTTTAAGCGGTAGCCATTGTGAAAGTAAATGATTAACGTGATTACTCATGTGTTGCTGCCTTTATTTGTAACATTGAATAGCTTTTTAGTGCTGTTTGCTTTTATGCATTCGCTGGCGTTGGATAATGGAAACACTGCATTCCTATAAATCCAGTAACATTATGATTTTATCCATGTTTGCTTACTCAACACTACCATAATGCGGTCAACCCACAGTGAATAAGCCTTAGATGACGGGTGAAATCCATCGGTTGCCATAAACCCACTGTCTTTAATATCTTGAAAGCGCATAACGATTTCACTTGGCGTGCTCTTTTTGCGCTCGATCTTTACTTGAGTATTGGCATCAGCAATGCCAAAAAGATCGTCAACAGTATTGTCATCGTGATTTTTCGGATTGTGTAAAATATCAAGGGGCAAAAACACACTACAACATTCACCCTTCGCATTTTGTAAACGCACGACATCCTGTAATGCTTGATTAAACAGCTTTGCTCGCTGTCCTAAAACCCAACGCAGCGGCTGTACAATCGCGGGAAATAAGTGAATTGGGGGAAGCTCACTGAATATTACAAGATCACACTGAAATTTTCTGGCTAACAGAGCCTGTATTTGCTGGCATTGTTGCTGCCAGCGGCGAAGTGATGTGAAATGCGTAACGTCGTTTACGCCGACAGAAATAAGGGCAACGTTAAACTTTTCTGCAGCTGCGGTTTGCAGCATGTTAAGCACATCTTCGCTGGTGTAACCTGTTTTTGCCTGTAGCACTACCCGAGCGCTACCTACGTTAGACAAAGCGGAATACAAAAGCCCAGACAACGCATGCTGCTGATGGGTGGCACCAACACCAGCTGCGGCGGAATCTCCAAGAACAAGTACATTCACTCCATCCTCTGTATAAAACGAAGGGCTCTCAAATAAGCGCTCACCATCGGGTTCAGGAAGACGCAACGTGCGTCTTCTTACCCATAGCCCTTGTACTAATAACAAAGGAAATAAAACCAACAGTGCTGTGTTTAAAAGCAAAAGTTTGAAGTAGATCAAAGTGTGCTCCATTCACATGAGTAAACTAAACCTATCCCCTTTCTACACGTGTTAGCAAGTAATTGATTATGACTGACAGTAAATTAGCATCGCAGCGTAAAGCCATTGTTGAAATGTATGCCCAACATGCCCCTCGGTACACGTCTTACCCAACAGCATTAAAGTTTGCCCCTGTAACCCACGACATTCTTGTTGATGCGAATGAAAATAGCGATGCTGACACACTAAGCTTGTATGTACACATTCCTTTTTGTAAAACACTTTGTTATTACTGCGGATGCAATAAAATAGTGACCCGCCACAGCGAAAAAGCCGATGTTTACTTGCGCTATGTTGAAAAAGAAATTATAGCACGCCAACATCTGGCTAACGCAAAGCGTATTGTTAGCCTACATTTGGGAGGGGGCTCACCAAGCTTTCTTAGCGAGTCACAGCATATTGAATTAATGTCGACTCTGCGCCGATACTTTTCGTTCGAGGTAGATGCCACCCTGTCTATAGAACTCGACCCACGAAACGTCACTAAACCCTATTTACGAACATTGAAGCAGCTTGGCTATAACCGCTTAAGCTTTGGCTTACAAGACACCGATTACAACGTGCAACACACTATCAATCGTGTGCAAAGTACCTCACATATTGCCGATTTGGTGTTTGAAGCAAAATCACTTGGTTTCGACTCTGTAAATTTAGACATAATTTATGGTCTGCCACACCAAAATTTAGAAACGTTTAAAACAACAGTAGCGGCCACGAAAGCAATAGCGCCCGATAGAATTTCATTATTTAGCTACGCACATCTTCCCGAGCGTTTTGCAGCACAGCGAAAATTCAGTGACGATATGCTGCCCGATGCCATGTTAAAATCTGAGCTATATAGTTATGCCGTTGAGAGTTTTACAAGTATTGGCTACGAAAAAATAGGGCTAGATCATTTTGCCAAGCCAACTGACGAACTAGCAGTTGCCTACAAAAATGGCGTGTTGCATCGCAATTTTCAGGGCTATACCACTCACGGTGATAGCGACTTACTCGGGTTGGGGTTATCGTCAATCAGTTCCATAGGTAACGCTTTTGCTCAAAATCCTAAAAAGTTAAATGACTATTACCTTCAAATAGACAACAAGTTACCCACTGCTGTTGTTGGCTTAACGCTCACCAAAGACGATTTAATACGACGCGACGTAATCTCAAGCCTGATGTGCAATATGCAGGTTGATATACAAGAAATTGAAAATAAACATGCAATTGTATTTAGCGAGTACTTTAACAAAACCATTGAGAAGCTTAAGCCACTTCAAAATGACGGTTTACTATTAATGAAAAAACACTGGCTTTTAGTGCCTGAAAGCGCACGAATATACATTAGAGCAATTTGTGTGAAATTTGACGCATATTTTCACGAAGATGCAATGTCTCAGCGCTACTCTAGAGCAATTTAAACCTGGCAAGAACCTGCATCCCTTCTTTCAGCTTTAGCCTAGTGACAGACAGTTCGCTAATGCTGGCATAGAGGGTTTGATGTCGCTCAGGAGGATTGTCAAATGCGCTTTTGTGCGTTTTTTTGTGAAAGCCCTTGTGAAAATGCTCTTGTAAATTGAGCACGCTCAGTGTTATCAACACTTTTGCCTCTTTGTTACTACCCAGCGGTGCAATATGTGAAACTTTACATAGCAAGGCATTCAACATGCTTGATGTATGCGCTTCTTTCATCATGCTTACATTGGTGTCTAGGCTTACATCGCTTGCTTTAACAGCAACACTTACTTTTCTCGTCTTAATGTGCTGCGCAGACGACACCTGAGTATCCGCGCAATTTTCGACAACTGCAGCTTGATGAGAAACATAAACAGTTTGATCGCCAATGCTTATTGCTTTAACTGACGACGGCCAGCTTGATGTTTCAGCGAAAGGCGTTTTTGATAGCCTGTCAGCGTCACTTGAATTGTCGCGTAACGAGCCACAAAGCACAGCGCTGGGGTTATCGATAAGGCCGGAGTTAAATATATTGCTCAGCACATCGTTAGAAGAGCCGGAGTATTGTAATTTTCCGTCTTCAATGTAAACCAGTGCATCGCTGAACAAAGCGAGCTCCTCTAAATCATGAGACACAAAAATACATGTAGTTTGTGTTGCCTCGCAGTGCTGTTTTAGAAATTGGTATATTTTTCGTCGAGTTACAACGTCAACAGCACTTAATGACTCGTCTAGCAGCAACACATCAGGGCCGTTAATAAGTGCTCGTGCTATTGCCACACGCTGAGCCTCACCGCCGGATAACGACGAAATAGGTTTGTCTAGCAGATGTTCACAACAGCAGCCAGCCGCGGCCTTATCCACTGAAAGGGCTTTTACACCCTGATGCCGCTGAGCCAGTTTAAAATTGCCTGTAACATCCACGTGAGGGAACAGCATAGGCTGTTGAAACACAATGCCTACTTTTGAAACTTGGCGAGTGTTTACGTTTTTATCAGCATTATCGCGCCTTGAGCTTACCCAGCTACACTCAACCACGGCGCTTTTTTCACTACCGGCAATGGCACGCAGCAATGAACTTTTTCCCGCCCCTGATGGCCCTGTAACGCCCACAACGCGAACGTTATTTTCACACGAAAATGACGCGCTAATACGACCGGGAAAGTTAACGTTTACTGAAGTCACAAACCGTTGCCCTTTTGTGCTGAGTCGCTGCGCGCTTCTGTAGTACTGAGATTTCCTGTTTTACTGAGTTTTCCTGCTTTGCTACGCGGCGCTGGCTCACGCGATAACGGCATACCGTTAAATTTGTACAGCACGCTTAGTAGTAGAAAGCAAAACGCCAACAAGGTTAGCGACAGCGCATGCGCTTTTTCGTAGTCTAACGCCTCAACATTTTCATACAGCGCAATCGACAATACTTGTGTTTCTGACGGAATGTTACCACCTATCATCAACACAACACCAAACTCGCCAATAGTGTGGGCAAAACTTAACCCCACTGCCACCATAATAGAGGCTTTGCACATGGGTAACACAATACGCCAAAATGCTTCTACCTTTGAAAAGCCCAATGAATAGGCGGCATCTAAATACCCCCGCTCGAACTGTGAAAAACCACTGTAAAGAGGCTGTAGCGCAAAGGGAAACGAGTAAATAACCGACCCAATAACTAAGCCTTCAAAGCTAAACGCTAGGGTTAAACCCGTTATCGCTTGCCATGTTTGCCCTAACCAACCTTGAGGGGAAAAGGCAATGAGTAAATAAAACCCTAATACTGTTGGCGGTAACACTATCGGTAGCGCGAAAACAGACATAACAAAGGGTTTGGCTCTGCCCTCCCAATTCGCTAGAGCCCACGCGAGCGGCAGTGTAATCACGAGTAAAATTGCACTCGTGATTACTGCAAGCTTCAAAGTAAGTGCTATAGCACTTAAGCTGGCCGGGTCGCTGATATGACTGAAAAAGGACATAAATAGTTAATTTAATTGTGCAATATATAAGTTTTGTTCATTAAATAGGTCTTCTTCTGTTAAACCTTATTTTTATCGTGGCGGTGTAGTGTCTATACACTGTCAGCACCGCGTGCTTTACACTATCTAACCTATGTTGAGGCTACTCAATTATTCTTTAAGGTGCAGCAACTGCTGGAAGATAACCCCACTCCGGCAATCGGTTTTGCACACTCTGCGACAGTAAATATTGCACAAACAGATGGCTAGAGGAAATACCGTTAAGGCTTTCTGCACTTTCTTTGTTTAGCGGTATTTCTGTTTCACCTGTATAATCAAACACATTGGGCACTAGTTGCGCCGCCGATTTGCTATTAATAATAAGCGACTGAACGATGGGCGAATAATAGGTGCTGGGTACAAGAACACTATTCTCAGCGGCGCCTTTTTTTTCTGACTCAAGCGTAAGTGAATGTGCCACCAAAGCACCAGAAACACTGCCTGTGGTGAAGAATTGATAGGTTTGTAGAACGTTCTTTCCTTTAACCTTGGTAAACATTGCTGAAGTTGGCTTTTGCTCAGTTTGCGTTTGGTCTTGGCTTTGATGATGAAGCTGCCGCGTATGCATACTTGCTAAAACTTGCTCAGCCGCAACGCCGTAAGGCGCAAGCTTTGGATTCGCAATAGCCAGTTTTGCATTGGTTACCGACATTACGCTTTCAAATATCTTCGAAAATTGTGCTGAGCTTATCTCAGAATGTGATGCGTAGCTGGCATTTTTTTCATTGGTATAAACAAATGCTAACCGTCCAAGTGCATAATTCACTAGGTTGTCTTTATGCACTAGTTGGGCGTCAACAAGCGCTTGCGGGCGGCTGCGATCTGCGGATAAAAACACATCAAAGCCAGCGCCATGTTGAATTTGCGCAAACAGAGTACCGCTAGACGAAACAGTAATCACTACATCGACGCCGGTTAACTGCGTAAACTCACTGGCGATATCTCGAAGCGGTTTTGCAAAGTTGGCAGCAACAGCCACATTAACCGATGCATTATCGGCTGCGCGCAACGGTAAAGGAGAAATAAGGCATATAGATAATAAGAAAAGTACAAAACGCATCGACAGTGACTGTTTTATCAGAGCGATAAGTGGAGATAAAGTAAGATAAAAATCGTGCACCGCTAGAGTACCGCTTCGGTGCAAAACATTGTTAATCCTCAAGATTTCTGCATCCATTTAAGTGCAGCTTGGTCGTCTGTGGCTTTCACCTGCACCCACTTTTCATCGGTGCCTTTAAATTCCTTTTTCCAAAGCGGAACCGACTGTTTTAGCATATCCATTAAAAAGCACGCAGCATCAAACGCAGCTTGTCTATGTGGCGCGGCTGCACCAACCCATACAATTTGTTCGTCATTTAAAATACGCCCAACCCTGTGAACGGCGCCGGCACTTGTTAGTGAGAACCGAGACACGGCTTGTTCTACTAACGATAACAGCGCATTTTCAGTCATGCCTGGATAGTGCTCTAGCTCAATGCCGTCTATATTACCTGACTGGTTAAAGTCTCTTACCAAGCCAGTAAAAGTCACTATGGCCCCCGTGTTCCCAGCGGCTGCATTATGTGCATTTTGCTGAAGCTTTTTATACAGAGCACCTTGGTCAAAGTCTTGCTGCTGGATAACTGCGAACACGTTATCCCCCTGTTACCGGTGGAAATAGCGCAAGTTCATCGCCACTGCACAGCACGGTATCTTGGTCGCAAAGCTGCTGGTTACAGGCAGTAAGCACGTTTGCATCAAGCGCTAACGCCCACTTTTCACTGCGTCTACCTAAAAGCGCTATAGCTTCAGCAACACTCGCGCCTTCATTAAGTGTTAATGATAATTGTGGCTCTTCACACACTTCACGGGTTTGCGCGAAGGTTTTCACCGAAATCTGCATGTTTTTCACTTTTATAAAAGTTGAAATAAAGGCTACTGACTTGTCCAGTAGCCTGTTTTACCGCCTTTTTTCTCTAGCACTTTTATACCGTCTAATCTCATGGCGGGGTCGATGGCCTTACACATATCAAACAACGTTAATAGCGCTACGTTTACCCCCGTTAGCGCCTCCATTTCTACGCCCGTCTTTCCACTTAGTTTGCAAAAACAGGTAGCGCGAATGCGGCTTTGAGCTGGTTCTATTTCAAAATTCACGTCTACTTTCGACAGTGCCAGCGGATGGCACAATGGAATAAGGTCGCTACAGCGCTTCGCACCTTGAATGCCAGCAACACGCGCTACAGCAAACACATCACCTTTGGCAATTTTAGCTTCACTAATTTGCGTTATTACGTTGTCACTAACGTACAAATAACCCTCTGCGGTAGCTTCTCGCTTGGTAACGTCTTTGTCACTAACGTCAACCATGTTTGCCTCGCCCCCCACATTTAAATGGCTAAACGTGCTCATGACTCCACCAAATGCTTAACAAAGTTACACGGTCGAAAATCGGCATCCAGCTGACTTGAAATAATATTCTCCCAAGCGGTTTTGCATGCGCCTGTTGAGCCCGGCAAACAAAAAATAACGGTATTGTTAGCAAAGCCGGCAATGGCGCGAGACTGAATGGTAGATGTGCCAATTTCTTGGTAGCTAATTTGTCTAAATAGCTCACCAAACCCATCAACTTCTTTATCGAACAATACGCTAATGGCTTCTGGCGTTGAATCGCGATGAGTGAAACCCGTGCCACCTGTAATTAGCACTGCGTGAATGTTTTTATCGGCAATCCACTTAGACACCACCGCTCGCTGTTGGTATATATCGTCTTTCACCAAGTCACGGTCAAACAGCACATGCCCTGCTGTGGTAAGGGCGTCTTTTAAATAATCACCCGATTTATCGTTGTCTAACGTGCGTGTATCAGAGATGGTAAGCACGGCAATATTCAGAGGCTGGCTAACAACAGACATATAAAATCCTAATTTGATCTGCGACATTTCAACTGGTTTTGATAAAGTACCAGCAAAACTAAATACTTGGTAAACACTTTATAAGGGTGTACACCATGAATTCAACAATTAAGTTGGCATAACCTATGTTTAAGAGCCTGACAACCGAACAAGCCATGCGCTATAACCGTCAAGTTGTACTTAAGAAAGTTGACCTAGACGGCCAAGAAGCCCTGCTTAATGCTAGCGTGTGCATTATTGGTGTGGGTGGCTTGGGTACAGCCGCTGCGACAAGCTTGTGTGCCAGTGGCGTGGGTAATATTACGCTGGTCGATTTTGACACGGTTGAAGTAACAAATCTTCCAAGGCAAACCTTGTTTAGCGAACAAGATGTGGGCGAAGCAAAAGTAGAGGCCGCCAAAAAAAGGCTAAACGAGATAAACAGTGAATGCCACATCGCTTGTGTAAATGCAGCTTTCGATGAAACTTTAGCAAGCGTTATTAAAAACTGTGACATAGTACTCGATTGCACTGACAACCTGAAAAGCCGCGACACCATTAATGAACTGTGTTTTGCCAATAATCGACCATTGGTATCTGGCGCAGCAATTCGCTTTGAAGGACAGCTGTTTGTAGCCATTCCTGGCCAAACCGCCTGTTACGGCTGTTTGCGCACCTTATTTTCCTCCGTAGAGTTAAGCTGCGTTGAAGCAGGCATTTTTTCACCCGTGGTTAATATTGTCGGCACTTATCAGGCCTTATTAGCTATGCAGCTGCTTATGGGCATGTCGACCGTTCCCACAAATGCCCTGCTAACCTTTGACGGGTTAACTCACGAATGGCAACAGTGGGCGCTACCACCTAATACCTCATGCCCGATATGCGAAAACAGTGTCGATGCACGAAAAATAACGACAGAAAAAGAGTAGAGACAAACATGACAACCGAAGTAGTAAAGAAACACATGGTTGTGGCACAAAATGCCTCTGGCAGAAATATGAATGTGCCAATTTATAGAATGAAGGGGGCACGCCCAGGCCCTACCGTTTACATTCAAAGCTCTATCCACGGTGCTGAGGTACAGGGCAACGTGGTGATATACCATCTTATCCAGCGCTTAAAGCAAATGGATATTTGCGGCGAAATTATATTAGTGCCTAACTGCAACCCCATTGGTACCAATATAAAAGCAGGTGAATACACCCTTGGCCGCTTCGACCCCGTCAACGGCACAAATTGGAATCGTGGCTATTTCTTCGACAAAGAAGCAGTGCAGCAATTTGCGAAAACCGTTACGCCCGAAGAATCTGTAGCAGCCATTAAGGCACGCTTTCGCGCACACCTTTCGGCAGCTATAGATAAGAAACTGGCAGAGCCGTGGGGCTTAGGTTTAGCGCAACAGCTAAATTTAAAGTTGCAGCAGCTTGCCGTTAACGCTGACTATGTACTGGACTTACATAACGGGCCCGTTAGCACCCGCCACGTATATATTCCCGAATACGCAAAGCAAAGCGCCACGTTGTTTAACATTCCGCATTGTATCTTCATTCCAAACGTATTCGCTGGCGCACTCGATGAAGCTACTTTCTGCCCCTGGTGGACGCTTCAGGAAAATGTAAAACAGAACTTGCAGCGGGATATCCACTTTGACGTGGAAGCATTTACGCTAGAAATGGGTAGCCAAGAAGTGATTAATTTTGCCGAAGGAGACATTGATGCCACCAGCATTTTAAGCTATTTGAACGCAAAGAACGTGCTTCATGAATGCGACATCACGCCTAAGACAATGACGAGACTGGGCGTTTACCTTAAAGACTACAAAACCATGTTTACTGATTGGGGCGGCATGGTGGAATACATTGCGAAACCTGGGCACCCTGTATTAAAAGGCGAGCCAATGGCGCAAATTTTAAATATCGACGATTTAGATACCGACAACGGCAGCAGAACACTCACTGCTCCCTGCGATTTAATTCCTATTTTGCATTTCCCGTCGGCGTCGGTGTTAAGCGGAACACAACTTTATAAAGTGTTTACCAACTACGTTGAGCTTTAGAAGGGAGACATGGCGTTACATGGATATTGGCTTTTATTGTGAAGAAAATAAGGTGTCGATATTAACGATATAAATCGTATTTACGAAGAAATGTGGCAGCGTTTTGACCAAGCTCTTCACAATGAGGGGGTAAGCGTTGACCACAATATTCACAATAACGCCGACACCCGACGAGGTGTAACTGCCCTCGCCTACATAGAAAAAAATGATACGCAGGTAGCAACGCGAATTAGCGAGTTTTTGGCAGGACTACAACAGGTTATTCCAAACCAATACTTTTACCCTACTGATGAACTCCACCTTACCATGTTATCCGTCATTTCTTGCGTAGACGACTTCACGCTGGACGATATTCATATCCCACCCTACACAGCACTTTTTCAAGAAGCACTTTTAGGGCTTCCTGAGTTTAACATTACTTTTAGGGGTGTAACCGCCACACCAGATTGTGTGGTAATACAGGGTGTTGTTGACCATGGAAAGAGCGGGGAAAACGAAGAAAGCGACACATTAACATTATTGCGGGAGCGGCTACGAAACGCTTTTAAATCATCGACACTTCGCAGCAGCATAGACTCTCGTTACACGCTAAAAACTGCGCACTGCACAGCCGCACGTTTCTGCTCGCCGCTAAATACTAGCTCTAATACAAAAGCTAGCGAAAGCGAGTTGTTACTTAACTACCTTAAGCGCTACCGCAATCACCACTTTGGTACCATTACCGTCAAGCATATCGACCTTGTTTTCAACGACTGGTACCAACGCCTAAATACAAAGCGCCTTGCTCAAGCCTTACTAGTAAAGATCAACTATGCTACTTAAAAAAAGCGCTAGAAATAGCGCTTTTTTTAGCTGGTAAATAAATTTTGCTTCGAGACTAGATAGGTGAGCCTGGAGGAAGTGGCTCAACGTCGAACATTGCTGGCCACTCACCTGTTTCCCAATAACGCATGAAGTGTTTGTGAATTACCGTGTAACGATTATTGTCAGCTTCATCTTCTAACCACTGCGTAAATTCTAGCAAGGTTTCCTGCGCTGCCAGTTTTGCTTCAGGCGCAAGCGTGTTAGACGTCACTGCGCGCATCACCGCATTAAGGGCCACTAGCTTTAAGCGCTCATTTAATGGGCTGCTATTTTCATTTCTATACCAATGTACATTTAGAATTTGTTTAAGCAGCAACGCTACATCTACTTTTCTTCGTCTGTCTTTACTGCTCGTTGCTTGCCACTCAAGACGATTCAACCTTTCAGGGTGCAGAAGCAGTTCAAACGCAAAATTCGATGCCGAAGCTGCAGCTGAAACCGGGTCTAGCATTAAGCCCATCTTACCTTTGAAGTGCTCACGAGTAATATCGTCGCCATAGGCTGTGGGTGGTATGAGTGCTAGCACGTTTTGAGGCATAGATAAGTAATCAGACGTAGTTGCTCTTATTAACTGCTGCATTGCGCGCTCTTGAATTGCGGGAGCTACGAATACTTGCCCCTGCGCTCTGGTGTAGTCGCCCTTTCGTTCATAATCGTACTTCAAGCCACCAACCTGCTTTGCTACCGCTTCCAGTTGATAACGGTGCAACAAATAAATGGGTACCAGCGCATTTTCTAACGACGATAACGTGCTATTAGGTGGCAGGGTATCAAGTCCAAGGTTATCTAGTGCCACTTGCCTTATATGAGAAATTTCATCGAACGCATCAAGCGGGTTACTGCCGTTTTCCCACATGTGGCCATTTGCAGAGGCATGCTTAGCACTTCGTGTATCGGGGTCAGATTTAAAACTTAATCCATCGTTTCGCCCTTTCACAATAATTTTTGCTAGCGCTTCGGCCTCTTCAACATCGCTTCCAAAGTCAGAGTATCCATATGCGACAGCGTGTTTATCCCATGCGCCAATGCCTTTGTCGTAAGCCCCCTCAAGCGACACCTTACCGTCTTTAAGCGTAAGCTTAGGGTGTGGATAATCCATTACCGAAGCTCGGTCGTTTTCGCTGGCCGCAAAGTTATGTGCAATTCCTAACGTATGCCCTACTTCATGTGCAGATAATTGCTTAATGCGATCAAGCGCCATTTCTTGCTGTAGGCTGGTATCGGTGTTGCCATTTTTAAACGGACTGGTTAACCCCAACGCAATTAAATAGTCTTGGCGCACACGAAGAGAGCCTAAGGTAACGTGACCTTTAATAATTTCTCCGGTGCGAGGGTCGACAACCGATGAACCATAAGACCAACCTCGCGTAGCTCTGTGAACCCAATTAATAACGTTGTAACGCACGTCCATTGGGTCTGCGCCCTCGGGCAGCACTTTTACTTGAAACGCATCTTTGTAACCTGCTGCCTCAAAGGCCTGATTCCACCAGCTAGCCCCTTCCTTAAGTGATGACATCACTGGCTCTGGTATACCGGGGTCAAGATAATAAACAATCGGCTCTACTGCCTCGCTTACCCCAGCATGAGGTGACTTTTTGTGTAGTCGATGGCGCGTAATAAAACGCTGCTCCGTGGGCTCAGTAATAGCCGTTGAATAATCGAAATAGCTGAATTTCCAATACCCTGAATAAGGATGATAAACGCGAGGCGTGTAATTATCGTCTGGCAACGCCACAAAAGAATGGTGCAAATGCACGGTTAAGCTCTCAGCATCTGGCGTTACCTGCTGCACAAAATTGCCCGGTTTTTTACCAGCAAACGTAACCAGTGCTTCTAACTCGGTGTTTTTTTCGAACCCTTTTGTACGCTTAAGATAAACGCCACTGCGCGATTTATCTACGCTGTAGCTCCCTTGCTTTGCCCTATTCATTCGGTTGCCAATGCCGTGAATATCACTAAGCAAAAATGCCGTATAGTGCACTAAGTTAGCACTGTCATTTGCCGCAACAATGGTAAACCCTGCAATCACCGAGTCGGAAAACGCTTCATCAATACTCTGTTTTTCGGCCGCACTTCCCATGCTCGCGCGGTACTCGGTATTATGCTGTTTAAGCAAAAGCTTGTTGCCAAATTGCTCGAAGCTCACTAAGCGCGTTCGTCCTAATTGACCTCTGTCTAAGCCAATGTCATTCGACCCCACGCCGTAAGGCATACTACTTTGAAATAAAAACTGTGAGGCTTGTTGCGGCACGGCCAAATACACTTTGTCTGCAGACTCATCATAGTAGATAGGAATTAAGCCCTGTTTAAGCTGCATATCTTGTGTAAATTCAGCAATGGTAGGCAGCGCCGCCCACACCGGAGACACACCTAATACCAATAAGGTGATAAAACTTACCTTTAACGCCCTTCTCTTTTTGCTATTTTGAACAAAAAAGCCAAACAATTTGTGCATTTACGATTCCCTCTAACGCTTTTGGTTATTCAATCAATTTTTCGATTGTGAGTATTTTTATACGTGTATTTGTTTCCTGAAGTAATGTCTAACCTTACCTCTTTTTCCGTTATCGCAAAACACAGATTCGATAAGTAGTTTTTTATCTTCTAGAACTGGCATAAATGTACAACGCCGCTAAATCTGTAAGGCTCGAGGTTATGCAATATAGTTACGCGACACAGTCATGCAATAAATAGCCGTGATAGATAAAAACCGAAAGCAACAATATTGTGAATATACAAATATTATCGAAAAAAATGATACATCGCCGTGTTCATGCGTATATTTGGCTAATACACCACACAGATAGGACTAAATTATGAGTAGTGAACGCGAATTTGATGTTGTGATTTTCGGCGCAACAGGCTTTACAGGAAAGCTTGTTGCGGAATACTTTCAGGCCCAGTACGGAAACGACAGTAGTGTAAAGTGGGCTGTTGCAGGTAGAAACGAAACAAAGCTTAACGACGTTAAAAAAGAACTTGGTATTCCGGATAGCGTGCAAGGTATTGTAGCTGATGGCGATGATGCAGACGCGCTAAACGCACTTACCAAACGCACCCAAGTTGTGTTGACTACCGTTGGGCCCTATCAAATTTACGGTGAAAAACTGCTTTCAGCGTGCGTAGATAACGGCACAGGCTACACCGATTTATGTGGTGAGCCTGCTTGGATGCACCAAATGATTAATAAGTACGAAGCAAAAGCCAAAGAAACTGGTGCAAACATTGTGTTCTCGTGCGGTTTTGACTCGGTACCATTCGATTTAGGTGTGCATTTCCTACAGCAGCACGCAACGAAAGTAACCGGCGCCGTTATTGAATACGTGAAGGGCCGCGTAAGAAAAATGCAGGGTACATTTTCTGGCGGCACGGCGGCATCGTTAAAAGCCACTATGGCTGCCGCACATAAAGATAAGTCTGTTATGGCGGCTCTCATCAATCCGTTCTCCTTAGCGGGTAACGAGGTAATACAAGCGCAGCCAGACGGCAATAAGCCTTACTTCGATGAAGCGCTTGGTACATGGGTTGCGCCATTTATCATGGCTGCAATTAACACGAAAAATGTTCACCGCTCTAATTATCTATCTAGCTATGCTTATGGAAAAAGTTTTCAGTACGATGAAATGATGATGACAGGCCCCGGCGAAAAGGGCGAAGCCATGGCTAAACACGTTGCACAAGATAAGTCGTTAGCCAGTGACGATGGCCCGAAGCCAGGCGAAGGTCCAAGCAAAGAAGAGCGTGAGAACGGTTTTTACGATGTCGTCTTTACAGGCACTGCATCGAACGGCGATATGTTAGCGGTGTCGGTAAAAGGCGACAAAGACCCAGGCTACGGCTCTACCAGCAAAATGATTGCGGAGTCGGCACTGTGTTTGTGTAAAGACGTATCGCTCAATGGCGGTTTCTACACACCCGCTGCAGCACTAGGCGATAGTTTAATTACTCGACTAGAAAAGCACGCAGGCCTTACGTTTACTGTAGAGAAATAAGTAGGCTTCATTACGGCGCGGTTTTAACTTTAAAAAAAGAAACAAGCCGCGCCTTTTCATTATTTACAGCGCACGAAAATCGTAACACGAAGTAGGATTACGTATGTTTTCAATTCACGTAGAAAGAACCATAAACAAACCCATTCAACAGGTGTTTGCGGCACTTAGCGACCATGCTAATTATTCACAGTTTAAAGGTGTGGATGAATCTAACCTATTATCGGAAGGTAACACTGAGAAAAACGGTTTAGGCGCTGTGCGTGAGATCATTGCTGGCGGCGCTAATCTGCATGAAGAAATTGTTGCTTACGAACCACCGTATAAACTGGGTTATAAAGTAATAAAGTCAAAGCCCCTTCCCTACGACCACCGTTTAGGCGAAATAACGTTGGAAGAACGCGATGGAAAAACCCACGTTACGTGGCGCTCACAAGGGCATATCACCATCTTTTTGTTAGGAACCTTGTACTTCGACAAACAAATTCAAAAGCACGGTGCTCGGGCGTTCGGCAGCATCTTAAAGCATATTGATAATATGGCTTAGCAATAACCTTATTAGCTGTCATCAATGAAAGAGATGGGATGTGTGACTGGCTGTGGCGAGCGTTAATCGGACATTGGAATATCTTCTTCGCTGGTCAGATTCAGACAAGGAGCGGATATTCAGAAAATTTCCTTGAACTTCGGTCGTGGTCTCAGATCTCTAGATGGAAAACATTCATCAAAACGTAAAAAATGATAATAAGTGCTTTGAGACCATAGTTCCTTGTATTACTGCTGATGACCGTTCAATCAAGCGGACATCAACAAATTAATAATGCATTTAGACAAATTAGACTCTCCGATTACCGCCAATACTTGTCGAGCCCAGCAGATTTTCGAATCTGCACAAACCGCAGTGTTTGACGACTACACCATCTAACGAGATTTTGACTTTGATGCATAAGTTGCAAAACATGCGAGAGCTTGAACATACAATATGTTGAGGCAAGAACTTCCACAAATCTCATTTAGAAATTTAGTACACAGTTCAGTTCACTGAATTATTTTGGCGACAACTCATTTCATCTTTTCTTCAAAACACCCATCAGGAAAACATACCAGAATCAAATACGTCTGCCATTGTGCCTAGTATGGCGTTACTGTTTCTTATGCTCCGTCCTTAATCAGCGATGGCACGTTGATGGCAGCCAGCAATGCCCTGGCGGATAGTTATCCATTAGCCAGCACGGGCCGTGTTGAGCTTCTGCCCTTTTGCTCAAGAAAATCGTGTTCGCAGTGAGTAAAGTCGCTATTACAATAAGGGGATCCCCCTACTTTAGTATTAATTATTATTAACGCTTAATAAAGTGTACGCAATGTTAGCATCTCATTAACATTTATGTAGCAAGCTGCAAATTTCTACGTTAAATAAACGACTTTTCTTAAGCTTAAGTTAACGATTGAAGGTCTTGACCTGAAACGGAGAATTTATGACAAAAAGCAACCATGCAGAACAAATAGAGACGATTACCTCCTCACAAAAACATGATCAATCCGGTAGTGATGACGAACACATTGTCGAGTTGGAAAACACCGGACGAAGAAAGTTTATTGGTTACATGCTTAAGGGGTCGAGTTTTGCTGTTGCGTTACATATAACTAGCGGAGCTATACGTCCTCAGGATGCCAACGCCCGATTGTTAGGAATACCGGAACTTGCAGATGAACTGGATTTAACAGATCTGTTGCTTATCTCCGGTGACCCTTTCTACTACGATTATTTAATTAAGATAACGAGTGATAACCGTGTCCGTTTTGAGCTTCCAAGAATGGAGGTAGGGCAAGGTATATTAACTGCTGCAATGATGATTCTTGCCGAAGAGCTGGACGTTGAAATGTCCTCAATTGATGCGACTTTATCTCCGGCAGAAATCAGGCGAGCGACTGGTCAAATTACAGGAGGCTCTCACGCCGTAACCTCTCTTTGGGATCCGTTGCGCAAGGTCGCGGCAGCGCTGTTACATAAGATAAAATTGTCAGCCGCAGTGCATTTCGGGATTTCTGTGAACGAAATTAGTACAGAACTTGGCTTTGCAATTGATAACAATGGCAACCGCATTGCTTACTCTGAGCTCACCGCAGGTGTTGAGGGACGCAACGATGCAGCTCGACTGGCAAAGCCTAAAGACCCGTCTCAATACAAAATTATCGGTACGCCGCAAAAGCGGGCTGACGCGCGCGATATTGTTACCGGCAAACTAGATTTCGCGATGGACCTCGACATACCAGACGCGATGCCCACTGTGGTCGCTAGGCCACCCAGCTTAGGGGGTTGCGTGGTCACGTTTGACGATTCTGAGGCAATAGGCCTGCCCGGTGTCCTTGCCATCAAAGAAGTTCCATTGGATGTTGATGCAAATTCCTCTGGCGTGGCAGTTGTTGCGCGTTCCTTTGGCGAAGCTTTTCGGGCACGTGATGCACTTAAAATTTCATGGAGTGTGGGTGCTGCCGAACACCTGTCTGATGCCGAGGTCATTGAGCAGTTACGTGCGATAAACCTGCCAACCTTACCTAATATTCCTCTGGCTACCGATTCTGTTGGCGGCGAGTTCATCTTTCCTTATTTGGCACATGCCCCTATGGAAACCATGACAGCAGTTGCCGATGCAACCGGCTCAAAGATCAGGGTATGGACTGGCGCCAAGACGCCACTTGCAGCACAAGCTAAAATTGCGCGTGAACTTGGAGTCTTACCCACTGACGTTGAGGTGAATGTAATTCAGAGCGGCGGCTCATTTGGCCGTCGCTTATTTTTTGATGCAGCAGTTGAAGGCGCGCGTATTTCACAAATTGTAAACCGCCCCATCAAACTTATGTTTACCCGACAGGACGATACAAAGTTTGGCCGCGCACGACCGCTCAGCTTGCACAACGTAAAAGCGACTTACACTAGAGGTTTTTTAATAGGCAAAAAAGTGTTGTCGTTTGACCATCGCGCTGCAACCGCTGAATTGGATCTCGAACATGGCTTTGGCGACGGTATTACTGCATTGGGAGGAGAATTAGCTCCCGCTGCTTTCAGCCAGACAGTCTGGCACTCAACGCAACTAGTGCAATATAAGTTTGGTGCAACTTCCTTGCTGCTAAACGAAAAAAAATTCGTTGTGCCAACCTCCTCTTGGCGCGGCATCTACTCTGGCACAGCTGCCGTCGCAAACGAGATAGTTGTTGACGAATTGGCACGCGCAATGAACGAGGACGAATGCCAGTTCAGATTACAAATGCTGGATGATGAGCGCTCCAAATCTGTCTTGCGGAAAGTTTCTCGAGAGGGCAAGTGGGGAAGGAGAATGAAAAAAGGACGTGCCCAGGGCCTCGGGTTACATAAAGAGTATAAGTCTCGAGCCGCAGTGCTTGTTGAATTACAAACGTTCAAAAATCCGGAGAAAGAATGTAAAGTCACTAAGATTGTTGTTGCGCTGGACGTGAACCGAGTATTGAATCCAACCGGCCTAGAGGCGCAAGTTATCGGTGCGGCAACCGATGCCATTACCTACATGATTCGCACCAGTTTACACCTCGACAATGGCGCAATACGCGAGAGCAGTTATGGCGATTTTGAGATTGCTCGAATGCGCAACACGCCACCAAAAATTGAAGTGCACTTTATGCCGCCTAACGGAGAAACACCGGGAGGTGCAGGCGAGTTGGTAGTGCCTGCGGCGGCAGCGGCGATAGCCAACGCATTTGCCAGGGCGACGGGTATCGCACCACGTCGTTTTCCACTTCGTGACTTCTATCCAGAGGGTTAATTCATGCCACAAATTACATTTAATGTTAACAATAACCCGGTTTCTATCGACGCTGAAAACGATGATGAGCTTCTGTATCTCTTGCGTGATCGACTTGGTATTACTGGCCCAAAATATGGTTGCGGTGTTGGCGTGTGTGGCGCTTGCACTATCTTTAAAGACGGTGAGCTAGTTCGCCCATGTATTGTTCCGATGGAAGAAGTGGAAGGTGCATCGCTAACCACTATTGAAGGGCTTGCGGTCGATGATATTCTGCATCCGGTGCAAGAAGCATGGATAAACGAAGATGTCGCTCAGTGTGGGTTTTGTCAGGCGGGACAAATTTTAACCGCCGTCAAACTATTAGAGTCTAATCCCAATCCCAACGATCGTGACATTGATGAAGCTATGAGCGACAATATCTGCCGCTGTGGTACCTATCATAGAATTCGAAAAGCCATTAAACATGCTGCAGCTTTGATTCAGCAGACGACATAAGAAGCTAGTTTTTGGGAAAACGGGCGGGGCTGAGAACAACACTTCAAATTGTATAAACTCATAACTAATCTGAGTTTCTCGCCTATAGGGTTGGTAGTATTGTAGACTGCTTCAAGCGAATTGCTGGAGTTTCACTGCTTTTAATTGAAGGGCTGCTCTAGTACCCCCTCTGCCGTTTAATCACAAATAATTGAACGGGAGCTTCTGGCACATAGGGGTCGGGTATATTCACTAAAATCGACACTTGTGAACGACCGCTCCTTGATTGAACAAAGATGCCGATAAGACTTCTATCGGCGTCGTATGAAATTTTGAACCAAACCTACATCAGCTACCTTTGATTTGAATTATTTCAACATTACTAAAGAACGTAGTATCAGGGTTATCAGTAAGGGCAAACTCTAGCGATACGTAATTGTTTCTGATTTTTTTGCTAGGTTTGGTAAAAACCCACCTTTGCACTGCAAGTATTGCACTTGCATCAAACAGCCCATCTTTGTCAGACGCTTCAACTTGAATGTCTGACACATTGCCGTCTTTTTCTATACTAAAGCTTACTAAAACAGCGCCCTCTAAGCCGTTTTTTACCGCTTATTGAGGGTACTTGGGCATTGCTCTTTTAATAACGGTTACTTCGTTAGCTTCTTCATTCTGCGTAGGAGCAGCAACAGTATGAAAATGACTAGCGCCTAAAAACAGCACAACAGCGACCGTGGTATAGGTGCCTATTTTCTTAAAACCACTGATAAAATCCCTGAATTGTGATGCCATGGTAACTCCTTGTTATTTCGAAGGTCTTTGCGTCCCATTCGATAGTTACAGATAACGTCATCACCATCAAGGTTTTTTACTTTCTCCTTAACGCTCTAATTTGAAAGCCCCCTATTTTGGAATAGTTAACCTTAACCCAATCTCTCGACTCACCCACTCTGCGTCAGGGTCAGACTCTTTGCCTATTCCAAAGGCCAGGCGGTCTATGTCAAATTCTGCGCTTAGGCCTGTTTGGTTTCGTGTTAACGCAAAAGTCACTAGGTGTGAAATACCACGTAAAGAAAGCTCGCCTTTTACCATGTAGCCGCTGTCAGTTTTAGCGATGTCTGATGCAACAAACTTCGCCGTTGGTGTGTTTTTGACATTGAACCAGTCGTCTTCAACCAAGGTTTCATCGTACATTGCATTGCCAGTTTCAGCAGATGCTAATGAAAACTGCGCTTCTATTCGCGGTTCAGTTTCTGGAGGCAACATCAGCGTGGCCTGCCATTCATTAAATTTACCAGTAAACGCCCTACCCGCATGCTCGCCAGAAAACTGCAAACTCGCATTTTTCGAATCAATTTTTATAGTCTCGGCAAGCGCGCTGCATGAGAGAATACAGTACATTAGCATTGTTATAATTCGCATGTATTTACCACCACATTCTTTTTAGTAAGTTTTCACTGTGCTTAATTTTATGTAAAACAACCGCCCCAATATGCGCACATAAAAGCATTACAAGCGCCAACATGCCATACCAATGCGCGGCATTTGCTATACCTTCAACCGTTTTATTTCTAGCAATTCCCGGTATATGCGGCCACTTAAGCCAGTCAAAAAACACAAACGTTGGCAAGCCGAAAGGACTTGCCGAAACCATTACCCACCCGGCAATAGGAATAATAAACAGAAGGCAATAAAGTGCTACATGGCCATAAGCCGCTTTGCGCCTTTGAGTGGGCGGGATTGAACTAGGAAGTGCGGGACGAGGTAACATAAACCGCAGCACTACTCGTAATGCCACAGCCCACAACACCACCACGCCAGACGCTTTGTGAATTTGGTACAAGTCGAATTGCTGTGCTTTTGGCAGATCGCCATTTACCATATACAAGCCAGAGCCAATCATAAAGGCAACGCCTAGGGCCATTGCCCAATGAAGCACAATAGCGAAAGAATGGTAGCGAGCAGGTTTATTCATCGTTTTTGAAAAACTCGCCTTCAATCATTACTTCAACATCGGTGCCTATCATGGGCGCATATTTATCCATTCCCCACGCCGTTCTATCAATGGTGGTAGTCGCTGAGAAACCCATGGTTGGCTTTCCTGAAAAAGGCTGTCGAGCCATTGCACCATTTAACGTAACGGCCAATGTTACAGGTTTGGTAATACCTAAAAATGTAAGGTTGCCTTTCATTGTTGCTGTAGTTTCGGTGTTCATTTTAATGCTTGTAGAAACGAAGTCGATGCTAGCGAATTCACCCGCATTAAACCAACCGCTATCGGTAGCTAATGTATTGTTGAAGTCTTTTTCTTCAGGATTGGGGAACGCGGTTTGTATCGACATTGGGTCGATAGAAGCAGCTACTGTAGAAGCTTCGATGTCTTGAGGGTTATAGTTTATGCTTGCATCAAATTTTGCAAACCGCGCCACATAATTTGAAAGCCCAAGATGGCTTACTTTCCAAACAATACTGGCGTGAGTTAAATCTACCTGATAGTTGCCTTCTGGAAGCTTTTGAAACTCGGTTTTTGCAAATACCAGCGACATGCAGCTTGCTAAAAGTAGTGCTACGGATAACAAGCTACCTTGCTTTTTATTCATGTTGTTTCCTAAAGCGGCAAAGAATTATGTGTACTTTATAAGTTTACTTGTGATGAATTGATCAGAGTTAAATCATAAGAACTGAAAAATAATATCGATATTATGAATTAACCTCTTTTATACATCATCAAAAATATATTTATATACAAACCTACTTTTATAGCGTACTGTGCACCGGCTTTAGAAATTTAAAGCTTTATCTACTACTGCATTTTGTACTTCTTTTTCTTCTTTTATTAATTTAGGTCGAACTTGTATATCCATTTGCTCTATTGGTTAATGTTTTACGTGGTTTATCTAGAGTTCTTTCGGTTCAATACCGATACTGTTTTTTAATTAATAAAAGGTTTCAAATATGTCTAACACAGTTACTGGCGTAGTAAAGTGGTTCAATGAAGAGAAAGGTTTTGGTTTTTTAACACCTACTGAAGGTGGCAAAGACGTTTTCGTTCATTTTCGCTCAATTGCTTCTGAAGGTTACAAATCACTTGCTGAAGGACAGCAAGTGTCGTTTGTTATTGAACAAGGTCAAAAAGGACCACAAGCAGCAAACGTTGTTGCACTTTAATTAACGTTCTTTTTAAAAGGCTAGTGCTAGCTGGCCTTTTTTATTTCAGCTCACCACTTCCCATAAAATATCTACGCTAAACAACACTCTGTAAGACAATTCTAATAAACTGACCAATCTACAATAAGACTAAAAATCATGATTTATCATTATAATGGTGACAGAATAAACGCTCGTCCCCCCATCACCGCTATATCTGCTAACAAACTCAACGTTGTGTTTAAAGACAGTTTTCAGCTGAAAAACATTCACTTTCAAACCCTTTCTGATAAGAAAGCGTTCTTACGTTGGCTAACGGCAATATAGTTTTACGCTGGAATTTGGCTTAACTACGTAACTGAAATATACACATCAATCTGATTTGCGTTTGGGTAGTGTTCAAAGTCTACACCGAAGGTACGCGTGTGTTCAGGTTTGCCTTCAGTGAAGTACTGCCAAACTGATGCCCATGTGTCTATGGCAATTTGTGGCATCTCGCCTTTGTGGCTGAACACTAAATATTTCCCGCTTGGTATGGTTACAGTTTCTACCTTCACACCTTCAGATAACGTTTTATCATCAAGACTACCATCGAAGCCAGCAAGTACCCTGAAGTGACCAGTATGGTCCGACTCGTAGTCTGAATAAACACCATAAACGCGTTCTCCACCTTGATAATTAACAGGAATAGTATTATCAAACTTTTGCCATAACGCTGGGATCTTTCCTTTGCCCGGCGTCATTTCAGCTTCATTATTAGTTATGGTAGAAAAACCGCGAATGTGTTGTTGCTCTACGTACTTCACTTCCATGCTTTGTATTCCCAGTTAAGTAGGTATTGATCTTGGTTTTGGTGTTGGTACATGTGTTGATATGCGTGCATCCCATGCTGTTGAAAACTATACCGTAATGTATAGCCCTACTTCCAACCCTGACGCCACTGCGAAATGTTGTTTAAGTCTCGCCATGCTATATGGTATTCGTTCTTCGACATCACAGCTTCAACAACACAGTCAATTACGTTGTTATCGTCGTCAAATTCTACTGACGTTACCATAAAATGCTTTTCTTTATTAAATGGGCTAACTGCCGTCCATTTGCTGTGTAGCAACTTCTTGGGGTGAACTTTATTCATTGTGATTGTATTACCTTACTGTTGCCCGCATTAATGTTGATAGCTGGCAATACCGTAGCTTAGCTTGCAGTCTATGTACTTCAACATTCTGTTCACTACTCGTGGCACTTCTATTCCAGTGCTGGCAGCGCTTACCGTACTTTCAACGTAAATATCACAATCGTCATATTGAATTTGTTGGCGAATGACAAAATCGTTTAGTTCATCAAACAAGTCATCATTTAGCGGCACTGTGCCCACAAAAATGTTTTCATTATCTAACTTATAAAAAGAGGCACCGTTGATTTCTTTTTTGAAGGTATAGGCTTGCATCATATCTAATTTTAGTAAGCGGAAGCTTACCGACACAGTCTGTGTTGCTTTTGTCACTACCTAAATATTCCACTGCGTTGAATTGGGTTTATTATTTCATGTGTTGGCCTTTTCTTCACGTCTCTTATCAAAGCAAACCCACACCAACAACTATTACAAAATGAATAAAAGCGTAGCAGCTGTAGCAGCCCCCATGGTTAAGTTGAAATGCCTACGTCTTGCGGGCGAACTTAGCCAGAATCGCATTTTCGCGCCGATATTAAACGCTACCTTGACATTACACCAAGCAATTTTGATCCACATCAACGCATGCAATTCGATGTTTAACCACAATAACATTACTCCCTTTGCACAAGGCTAAGCGCATGCTTTCTATTATTGGTGATACCGATGCAAATACCAGCATTAAGGCGGAGGCTCACAGCCTTTACAAACTTTGTGTTAAACCCACTACGCAGGTTGCTATAGAAACGAAGCCAGTGTTCGGCGCTAACATTACGCTGCACAGTAGCATGTTTGAATTTGCGAGCTTTATCGTTCGCCCACATAACATCATTGGATGGGTAGACCACACTGGCTTGTCTCACTTCAACGTGGAATATGGGGTTCAGCATGAAACAGAGCACCACCTGCAATCATCGAATGAACATAAAGCTGCAAGAGAGTTACAGGCTGCGCACTTGAATCAACGCGAGAAGGGGTCAGTGCTTTTACCCTCCCAATTCTTACGTGCAGACTGCGGCGTTCTGCGTACGACGCTTCCAACCCGTATTTACCTTATGGGGCGCGAACTAGGATCTATTCACAAACACGGTGTGTTTTTATTCTGTCCACTCTAGCCTTGGCACCGCACTCTTTGTGCCTTTCACTCTTTTGGATTTACTTCACGTTGTATTAGCGCTGCCTATTGGCTTCTAGCACATTTATGGCTTGAGAAAGGCCTGAAAAACGCTTGTCTACTTTTTCAATCATAGTGGTTAATGTGTGCTGCTTGGCTAAGATTAAACATCCTTTCTTAGCACGCGTTAATCCGGTGTACACCAAGCCTCGATGTAACAAGTTAGCTGCTATATCACTGGGTGCATCAGACAGAATTAACACCACATGCTTAAATTCTGAGCCTTGTGATTTGTGGATGGTCATAGCAAACACAGTTTCAAATTGTGGCAAACGCGACAAAGAAATATGACGCACGCCACGTTCAGCCCCATTTTCTACACTACTTTCTGGTGCTTCAAACCACGCTTGTAACTTTCCGCATTTATCTGGCCAAATTACGCCAACCTCACCATTAGACAGTCGCTGTGGGTGGTGATTTTTAACTATCATGATGGGTTGGCCTTGATAAAACTGCCCTTCTCTTCGTTTTATTTTGTGCTTAATCGCATCAAATACTAATGCATTTAAGCCTTCAACCCCCATAGGCCCCTTGCGCATTGGCGTAAGCCAGCGAACGGCGTTTAACAAGGCAAGTGCGTCTGCTGGCCCAAACGGCAGACCGTTTTCTTTTAGCGGTGGTGCAAATAGATCTGTAAAGCTTTCTTTGGCTAACTGCTTTAATAGCTCTGAATTGTTAACACCCTCGGACATTAAATGAACGCCTTCTGTTAACAATAGCTGTGCTTTATTGCTTAATACGTTTTTTGGTGTGAGGGAAGATAATGCCTTTACTGCATCGCCCTGCTGTATAGCGGTGGCCACCTCTGCTACCTGACCTTTGAAACGTTGAGGAGCTTGTAGAGTAGATACCCATGTTTTGGCACTCTCATTAACAGGTAATAAAGGCAAATGAGGGCAAAGCGACACAATGTGCTGGCGCATATCAGTTGGTACCGCTCCTAGCTGTTCTGCACTGTTTAAGTCTGTCTCGCTCAGCGCTTTCCCTTTTAGCTGATCACTGTCGTCGCTTCCTACTAGCTCTAACTTCGATGTCACATTGCCTTCAACAAGTTGCTCAAGCACGTTACCAAGCTCTACTGCGGGTAATTGATCAGCATCGCCAATAAAATATAAACGCGCATGCTCAGGTAACGCCCGCATTATGCGCGCCATAAGCGCCAAATCCACCATACTGGCTTCATCTACGATTAACACATCAAGGTTTAACGTATTATTTGTGCCAAATTTGGTTGCTACCGTATGCTCACGAAGTCCTAGCAAGCGGTGAATCGTAACGGCGTCTGTAGGTACTTTTTGTAGTGTCTCTTCAGGTACTAAGCCACGCAACCCTTCAATGTTACTAACTATTGATTCCGTCATACGTTGCTGCGCTTTGCCCGTGGGCGCTGCCAGCACAATGTTTATGTTTTCATCAACAGCTTGAAGCGCAAGCAACAAACGTAAAACCGTGTAGGTTTTACCCGTGCCCGGGCCACCATTTATTACGCTGAAACGCTGTGCAATACTTTTTGCAACTGCCACCTGCTGCCAATCTTGTTGAAGTACCTCTGATGTGGGAAACATCTGCGGCCATAGCGCTTTTACGCGTGTTGTTGCTGTTTCATCTAACACTTCAAGGGCCGTTCGTTGCACAATACTTGAAGCGACTTCACGTTCAAAATCGAAGTAGCGACGGCTGTACAAACGCCCCTCTTGATACACAAACAATTGGGCAACCGTCTGGTTTTCAAGGGCGTTTTTTACACATTTAATAAGCGGGGTAAGTGCGGGAAATACAATACCTTTTAAACGCTCTTGGTTCTCCTCTTCTAAAGCATCATCTGTGGCATTTAATTTTTGTTGCTGTGCATTATCGATACTTGTTTCTGGCTCATCGAACATGCGCTTATCTGCAAGTTCCGCCAAGCTTAGGCAACTGTGCCCATTTCGCTGCATGAAAGACAACGTAACCAGTAATGCGCCCCAAAGCTCAACATCATCAGCGTTAAGTTCAGGCAGAGTGGCAAACTCTTCTGCAACAAATTTATCAATGGCTTCAATACCATGTAACCGCTGAAAAAGTGCCGAGAGAATTAGCTTTTTGCTAGGTGTAGAATGTTGTGTTGTTGTCGCGGTCATTCTTATTCCCATTCATCATCGAACAAAAGCTGCTGCTGGCCACCTTCGGAAATGGGCGAAGAAAGCTTATCTGCTGGCTGCTTTTCTTCTTGCTCTGATGTGTTTACAGATTCTGCTGTCTCCTCAGCCTCATTGTTATTGAAAACGTTGCTACTGAAATCGTTAGTACTAAAAACACTATCAAGTGCATTGAGAATATTGGGTGTGATAGGCGAATAAAACACGCCCTCACCCTTTTCATTTTCTGGGTGCATTCCACGTAAGTACAGATAATACACGCCGCCAAAATGTTCAGTGGCGCTGTAATTGGGTAGTGATTGCTTTAAATATCGGTGCAGTGCTAAGCAATAAATAAGGTATTGAAGGTCGTAAAGGTGATGTTGATTGTTTTCAAACAGTGCCGACGGTGTGTAGCTGTCGACGGTATCGCCAAGCCAAGTAGACTTATAATCCGCCACATAATACTTTCCCTCATGCTCGAAGATTAAATCAATATACCCGTGCATCATGCCCTGCAACGAAGGGGTAAGAAGCTGTGGTGTATCTTGTGCCTCTGTATTCAATATTTGTGCAACGTCTTGTCGATGCGCTTTAAGCACCGAACGTAACCCCTGCCACCGGCTGTCATTCATAGGAAAATAAAACTCGGCCTCTCGCAACGTCTTATCAAGCGGCAAGTCGCTCATAGAAAACAGCATGTTAGGGTACAGCGGCGTTTGCAATACTTCATCAAGCCATTCGTATAACTGTGGTGTACTACGTTGCTCAAGCCCAAATCGCGTCACCAACTCACCACCTGTTTCTTCCCATTCGGGGGCACTAAAATCGTTGTGTTCAAGTAAATCGTGCAGCAAGTTACCTGCACTTGCACCTTTTTCCAAAGTAAAACGAAGCTGGTTCTTGTCTAACCTGTCATTTTCAAAAACACTGTTAAACGGCACGTCTTCAAAGTACACCTCTTCGTCGCGCTGTGTCTGCACTATAGGAATGCTAGGGATGTTTTGAGTGTTTGCTTCGCCAATATTTTTACTGTTGTGTGAAGCTGCTCCACCTGCGAACTGAGTAAGTCGGCTAAGCGCTGAAAATGAATATAGTCGCCAATCCTCACTGGCTGTGCCAGTAAACTGCTGAGCGTGCAACGCATCAATATTTTGGTGTTGTTCAAAGGCGCTATACACTTCATTAAACTCATCGGCATTTATATAGCGAGCATGGGCGTCATGTTCGCTATCGAGAAGCGTTAACGCGTCTTCCCAACTAACCGGTTCGCCAGTATCATCACGCGCTTCGCCTATTTTCATTGCACGCCCTAAAGCGCTTTTCTCGTTTCCATCTAACGGTAGTACGCCCATGTAACATCGATGCGCGGCGCGTGTTACGGCCACATAAGTAAGACGCATATCTTCCGCTTCACCTTCGGCTCGAACCCGCGCTATCGCCTGTTTGGTTTGCCCTAACTGTAGCTGTAAGTCTTCTTTTTCTTCGTCGTAATAGGTAAAAATATGCGACATTGATTTACCGTTACGCGCCGCGTCTTTATATGACGTAGCAAACGGCACAAAAACAATGGGGTATTCCAATCCTTTTGAACCATGCTGAGTAATTAAACGAATTAGCTGATTGTCGCTTTCTAACCTAAGCGTTAGCTCTTCATTGCTGTCTGGCTGGTGAATTTGTTTATTTAGCCAGTCTAGTAATTGCTCGGGTCTTGAGTGCGTGGTGCTCGCTTTCTCAAGCACTTCTGCTAAGTGCTGATAGTTAGTCAGAGCCCGTTCAACATCACCACCATGCGGTACATAGCTGTTTTTCAGCAAGTAAAGCAACACACTCATACAGCCTTTTTGAAGCCACATATCGCGGAGCATTAGTACTTTTTCAAAGGCCTCATCCCACAGAGCATCATCTTCTTGGTACAACAGCGAAATAAGCGTTTGCGCACTATAACCCCACAGTGCCGATGCTAAACTAGATGCTACTTTACGTGTATCGCTTGCATGCCAAATACCATTGAGTAAACGCAGTACGTCTTTAGCTTCTGGCGACGTAAATAAATTACTTCTGTCGCTTAGATAAACGGTGCTAAGCCCCTTCTGCTGCAGCACGTATTTAATGATGTTGGCTTCACCTCTGTCTTTTACCAAAATGGCAATATCAGCAGGACGAACAGGTCGTGTTGTTTCTGTTTGAAAATGCGCTTCGTTCAAAAGGCGATAGATTTCTTGTGCTATCCATTGCGCCATTCCTCGACGCATCGAAGTGGTGTCTTGCTTGTCTTGCAAGTACATGGCTACGTAGTTCATTGACTTGCGTTCGTCGTGTGTATCGACAAGCGGCGTTTTAGCGGCAGCGGCTTTGCTTGTGAATTCAACGGGTGTGTATTGAATATCAAACCCAAAAACATCTGACGATTGATTATTGGCAACAGGCGCACCATAAAACAGGCGATTATAGGCTTTCACCATGCCTTCAACCGAGCGCCAGTTCGTGTTCATCACCCAGCGATAATCGGCTTGTCTCCCCGCCTTAAGGTAGGTAAATATATCTCCGCCGCGAAAGCGATAAATTGCCTGTTTAGGATCGCCAATCATCAGTAACGCACTGTTAGAAGACTCACTTTTATGATTGGAAGCTAAATCCGCTGTCGGTACTTCATTGCTCGGCGCGTTTTCATATACAGCGTCTAAAATGGCGTACTGGTTGGCATCTGTATCTTGAAACTCATCGATAAGCGCTACCGGAAATCGCTTGCGAAGCTGTGGCACCAGTGTGTTGTTAGGTTTCACTACTTCATCTGCAAGCATGCGAATAAGATCATCGAAATCGATAAGTCCCAACTGTTTTTTCTGTTTAGCGACGCGCTGCTTTATAAATAAAATGGCATCGTTAACTAACTTAAACACGGGGATTTGCGACAGCGCGGCATCGCGTTCTTCAACCGCGGCATCAATGGCTTTTACCAGTGTTTTGATAGGCGTAAGCAACTCTTTTACACCAGATTTATTACGGGCATATCGCCTAGCATCAAGGAAAGCCTGTGCCGAGGCGGGAGCAACCTCATAATTTTGTTTATCTATTCGCTGTTGCAGCCATAGCTTTAGGGCCTCAAGCTCCTGCGGGCGCTCTTTTTTGTGCGCTGGTGTTTTTATTAGCTGTTCGTGAAGCAGCTGCTCATTGTCTTCAATTGCCCGAAGCATATCGCTGAAAACGTAAAGTGCAGTACCTTCGTTACTGTTTAAGCCTGTGACAAATGCGGTTTGAATTTGCGCTTCGTCGAGCAAGTTAGGCGTTAGTGTGCTTCTAATGCTGCCATTGAAGTCGTTCAACAACCGCTCTGGCACATGCCAGCCAGACTGCGCCAATAACATAAAGCTTTCTTCATCGTTACTGATTTGGCGTATAAAGTCCTCTGCCGCCTGCAGATAAAGCTCGCTGGTATCATTACCTAGGTTTAACGTCATGGCGAAACCGCTGTTAAAAGCCATTTGTGCAATAACATGCTGACAAAACCCATGAATGGTAAACACTGACGCTTCGTCAAGTTCTAGCTGCGCCGCGTGCAGTCGCGACAAACATTCATCTATATCGTTGTTGTTGAACAGATGCTTGTACACGTCGTCACAATCGTCATCAATGACATTGTCATTGTGTTTTGCTTGCTGCCATATATGCGTGGCTTCACGCAGCGTTTTCGCCACACGACCTTTTATCTCTTCTGTCGCCGCTTTAGTGAATGTCATCACTAGTATCTCTTTTACGCTGCGCTTTTCCTCTAACAACAAACGTAAATAAAGGCGAGTAATATTAAATGTTTTTCCTGTGCCAGCACTGGCTTCAATCAGGTGTCTACCGCGCAGCGGCATGTTCACTACATCAAGTAATTTGGCATTGTTCGTCATTACAATGTCTCCTCTTGTGCAGCATTTGCCACCATGGAAAACAACACAAAAGCGTGCTGTGCTGGCATATCAGTCCAGGTTACGCCATCAGGAAATAGCCACTTAAGATAAGGGTTATTTACCATATCAGCGCTAAATTGACCTGTAGACTGTAGCCAGGTTTTAATTGCTTTTTCAGCAGATGATCCGTGAAGAAAGTCGGTGATATCGCGCAAAACATCTGCTGCTTTTTGAGCATTCTCGCTTGATGCAGTTCCTTGCATGTCGTTGTAGGTTTGCAAACATTGTTGAGACAATTCACCAAAAAGGGGCGGTTGAATTTCTGCCACGATGGCTGCGCTGTCTGACTTTCTCTTGCCCGGAACAATTTCTGCGAACAAGCTGCTATACATTGGTGTTGGCGACGAATAAAGCGCTACGAAAAGATGCTCAATAAATAGCAATACATCTTTCGCTGTCTCGGCGTCAAACGGAGTGTAATGACGCTTCATCAATTTAATATCACCTTTGTCCCAATCGCAGAAAAACACATCTAGTGGATAGTGTTGATAATGGCCTTCTGCGCCCTGTGCGCAAAATACTAATTGCGTGATGAAATACTCAAGAGCGCGTTTTACGTTTACTTTACCCGCACTCAGCAACACCAGCGCGTCGCTAGCGGCGTAAGCATTGGCAGTTATGGTGATGTGTTGCCCAGTAAATACAGCTGTTTTAAGGTCGGCGTCATGTGGCCCCATTGCTTGGTTTAGCGCTAACGCACCTTCTTTCCACATTTTAAGTTCTTCTTTGGCAACAGGGTTATTTGGTATGTCACCCCTAAGTGCCGCAAATTCGACAACTTGTTCACTGTAATGCTGTGAGCTGTTAACTTGCTCTGTTGAAACGGCTCTACTTGGCGAAGAAAAAATAGCGTCTAGCACTTGATAACGCACCAGCGCATTGGTTTCGAAGGGTTCACTGTTTTCAAGCAATGTAAACGATTGTGACAAGTTAACGCCTAATCGCTGTGTAGCAAAATAATCTAGAGGGTCGTCAAACGCTCGTGCAATCTGACTGGCACTGAAGCGCGCTTGACCATCAAACTCGGTAGGTATTTCAATAGCAGGTGACGTGTTCTTTGCATTAATTACGCCCTCGTCAACATTGCCTTTTGATTGTTTTAGCGCTTGCGCAAGCCGAAGCCAACCCGTTTCGTAACTAGGTATACTGCCTGCAAAGGCAGTTTCGCTAAACGGATGTAACGCGGCGTGTTTCACATAATGAGGTAACTCAACGTTATAGCCTATTTCTAGCATTTCAAGAAACTCAGCCAGTACTAAGCTGGGCTGGCGCTCACTGTTATTAGTTACATCGTTACCTTGGTAGCTTAGATATAGGCCTTCACGGCTCGACACTATTGCTTCGAGAAACAAGTAGCGATCTTCCAATCGACGAGAGCGGTCGCCAAGGCGCCGCTCAGGGCCTGCCATTAAATCGAGCCCTAAGGGAGTAGATTTACGCGGGAATTCGCTGTCGTTCAGCCCTAAAATACACACTTTTTTAAACGGAATACTACGCATGGGGAGCATAGAACATACCGTTACTTGCCCCGTCATAAAGTGGTTGCCAGCATCAGGCGATGAAAATCTATTTAACAGTAGCTCTCTCACTTGGCGAAGTGTTAGCTTATGGCTGTAATCGGCCTCTTCACAGCGCGCAGCCAGGTCCGCCGCAACTTTTGCTATTAAATCCCAACTTTGATCTTGCTCTCGGGTGGGCTTAAAACAGGCATCACGAAGTGCTATTAAATCGCGTCCCCACTCGCTTGGCGTTCTCGCTACGGTCAACGATGTAGAAAACTCTCCCAGCAACTGAATTACATCTATCAGTTTTCCTAATGTCAGGGTACTTTGCCCCTCAACATCTGGAATAGTAAGTAGGTGTTCTACTTTCATTTCACTGTCGGGCGCCAGCATGCCCATTAGCAATCGGCGGATGCCCCACCACCAGCTGTAAGTATCGTCACACGCTTCATTTTCAGACACTATTGACTTATGGCCTGCGTTTAAGCCCCAATGTATGTGCGCTTGCTTTAGCCATACCGTCATTTGATCAATATCGTCTTGCGACACATCGAAGCGCTGCTGAACTGCATCTAACTGCAAGTAATCCATTACATCCGACACACCAAACCGACTATCAGGTAGCTGTAAAAGTGCCATAAACGCAGCAATAAGTGGCTCGGCATCCATAGGGCTTCTGTCGGCAATTGAGCATGGTAAACGCACGGGACCGTTATCTTGCAGTGGCTTTGTGCCAACACGATGAAAAACAGTGTCTACAAAAGGAGCGTAGTTTTCTATGGCCGGACACATCACTAATATATCGGACGGTGTACGCGAAGGATCCTGAGATAACCAATGCAGAAGATGGTCGTGAAGTACTTGCACTTCGCGCAACGCTGAATGCGCACACATTACGGTTACACTGTCATCGTCAGGCTTTATAGCGCGGTTTGAAACGGGTTTAATAGCCTGAAGTACATCGTCGTGAATGTAGTCGAGTAAACTAAAACCGTGCTCGCTATTGGCGTCATTAATATCGGCACTGTTACTAATTGGGGGTTCACTGAATCGCGGTGCATCAAAAGCACTAATTTCAAACGTGTCTAACTCGGTAAGTAAATTAAACAACTCTCTGCCTTGCTTACCTAAATTACCCAACAAAGGGTTTGACTGATCTTGTTCCATCCACTTATCAAGGCCTTCGGTACGAAGCTGCCTGGCTTGCTCGGCGTTACTTTTTGCATCACCCCAATAGTTTACGCTGGGGTTAAGGTGGAAAATGTGAATATCGATATGTGCTGCAAGGGCGTCAAAGAATGCAATGAGCTGAGGAGCCATAGTATTAATGGCAAATACAATGACACGCTGAGGTAAGTTATCTGGAACATTCCCCGCCTCAAGTGCTTCAAGGGTCATCTGGTGTAAACGCGCAGGGTGCAGCGGCTGGCTTTTAGTCAGTTCTCGCCATATTTCGCTTTGCCACACTTCCATGTCATCAAACACAACACGTTCGTTATTTTCCCATGCAAACAACCAATCGGGTCGGTAAAGCAGATATTGCTCGTATACATCGGCCAATGCAGTGGCTAATTGTAACCTTTGAACACCTTGTTCTTGCTCGTTTCCCGCCGTTGCCCAGTACTTTGTTACTTGCTCGAACGCGGGCGTATCTATCAACGATTTATCTTGCAGCAAATTATCTATTCGCCACGTTAACACTTCCCGTCGATAAGGTGACTGTTTAGGTACGGTATCACTGCCTAACACAGTGCGCGCGGTATTCCACATAAAGCGCACTGGTAAAGGAAAGTCGATATTCATTGCCACACCCTGCTCGCGGGCAAGCTGCATGCTTATCCAATGCTGCATACCAGGGCTTTCAACCAAAATGGTCTCGGGTACAAAAATACCCGTAGGCTGTTGCTTTAGTAGCGTTGTAAGAAGAAAACTTAAGTGTTCAAGCTTGTTTGAGGGATAAAGCGCGAGCAATCTAAAAATCCTTTATGCAGCATGGCGTTAAATCGCAACCAAAGCTCACTAAAGCTTAGTTACGCCAGTTTTGTAAGGTAGATACAACCGTAGAATGAGTGTAACTCAAGAAAGTGGTAAGAGGGAAATAAAGCTATCTTTTGCCGAGACAAACACAATGCACATAATAGAATAGCACCATGCGCTAAAAAAAACCCATACAGACCTCAGGACACGAAAAATCTGTATGGGTAAGGTTTACGGGCCATCCAGTAACAACGTGAAAAAGCGTTGCCTGGCACTTACTCACGTTAGCGTTACCACATAGCACTGTTAACACTTTTAGGTTTTGCAGGTTCAATGCCAACATTAAAATCAATATAAATCATGCACTTAAAAATTTAAACATAAAGTATAAATGACATTGTGCGTTAAGTGTGGTGCAAGCGCACCAAAAGCAAGCAAGCCATAATATTGATCGGCAACCTACATATTTTTTGGTTACGTGAACTCCCCTTTTAAAATAGAGACTGACATTTTTGGGTTTGCTCAATTAAACGGTTTTGCTTCCCTACGCTATCCAGTACAATTTGTGCGTTATCGTTCATCATAATTCAGGAGCCTCGATGTTAAGTGCGCAACAGCTAGCGACCATGCTAAACCTACAAGATAAAATGAATAAAAAGGTAAACCCAGATTGGCTAAACGCAGGCTACGGATATTTGCGCGCCGCAATGGTAGAGTCGGTAGAAGCGATAGAGCACCATGGCTGGAAATGGTGGAAGGCACAACAAAAAGATTTGCCTCAGTTACAAATGGAGCTTGTTGATATATGGCATTTTGCGCTTAGCGCCTGCATTATTGACTATAAAGGCGATGTTGATGCGTCGGCGCAGAGTATTGCGGCAGAGCTTGCTAGCGGAAATACAACGGTGTCGTTCGATGGTAAAGACTACGACGCTTCTATGCAGTCCCTGCTTGATAACCTTGAGTTAATGACGGGTTTATGTGCAGCAAAACGTTTCAGCGTTCCGCTTTTCATGTTTATTGTTACTCAGTGCGATATGTCGGCTGATGAACTTTACCGCCAGTACGTTGGCAAAAACGTGCTTAACTTCTTCCGTCAGGATAACGGCTATAAAGAAGGCAGCTATATTAAAATGTGGAATGGCCGCGAAGATAATGAACATTTGGTAGAAGTTATGGATGCGCTAGATTTAAGCAAGCCAGAGTTTAGTGACTTAGTGTACGATGGTTTGAAAGCACGCTACCCACAAGCTTAAGCGTTAAGCTTAGCGTTCAAGTAGTTCAAAACACATAAAAAAGGCGCTTTAATAAGCGCCTTTTTCGAATGAAGCAAGGTTACGGTTTTTTAAGCATCAACCCAAACCAGCTTTTCGCTGTAAGACCCCTGAATAATTTCTTCGAACCGCTCTTCTAGCACATGTCGCTTCACTTTAAGCGTAGGCGTAAGCAAGTCGTTTTCTATACTCCATTCGTTTTTCATTATTACCACCCTGTCCATTACCTGATGGCTTTCTAACTTAGCATTAATGGCATCGAATGTTTTCTTCAAGCTCGCTTCTATACCTGCTTTATCTTTTTTCTGCGCATCTTCACTAAGTACTAATAACGCAACTGGCTGCGGTAGGTTATTACCTGTAACACATACCTGCTCAACAATTGGGTTTTCCATGAACTTGGCTTCTATGGGAGCTGGTGTGACGTATTTGCCTTTGGCCGTTTTGAAGATATCTTTCAAACGACCGGTAATCTTCACATAGCCATCGGCATCAATAACGCCCTTATCACCAGTGCGAAGATAACCGTCTTCGGTAAACACTTCTGCAGTTTTTTCAGGCTCTAGATAGTATTCCAGCATATTACATGGAGACTTAACCTGAATTTCACCCTCTTCAGACGTGCGAATATCCACGCCGTCATATGGACGACCTATACAGCCTATTTTATCGTGTCTGAAAGGCACACTTCCCGTTCCGTATGCACTATTTTCAGTCATTCCCCAGCCTTCAGAAATGTTGATACCGATTTTAGCAAACCACTCGATAACCGCTGGCGCCAAAGGTGCTGAACCGCTTGCCCACAAACGCGCATTATTAATGCCCAAGCCATTGCGAATTTTCTTCGCAACCACTTTGTTTAGGAATGGAATTTTAAGTAATACATCTAACTTTTTCTGTGGCATTTTTGCCAGCACGCCCATTTGGAACTTAGTCCACAAACGAGGCACAGAAATAAACAATGTTGGTTGGCAATGGGCCACATCTCTCTGGAATGTAGAGAGATCTTCAACAAAGTGTATTTTACCACCACTATAATAGCTCGAAAGTTCTACCAATACGCGTTCGGTAATATGCGCAAGTGGCAAGTAACTCATTGTTCTATCGTTTTTATTGATGCCAAGCTGATCAAGTGAGCGACGCGCTGCCCAGCATGCCGTGTTATAGCTATGCACAACACCTTTTGGCTGGCCTGTGCTACCAGAGGTATAGATGATCGTCATAACATCATCCATGTCTTGAACCGGCATGTCGCTAATTGGCTCAATATCTACAAATTCGTCCCATTGTTGCTTTGTCGCAATATTTGGGTATGGGAACGCTACCGTTAGATACTCGCTAGGAATAGAAGCTACTTGCTCTGCCGTATTATCGAGTTTTCCGACAAAGAGTAGCTGTACGTCTGCGTGCTTTAGCACATATTGAACAGTATCTGGACCTGCAGTTGAAAAGATAGGAACCGAGATATGCCCAGCCATCATGATGCCAAGGTCAGTGATAAACCATTCAGCACAGTTCTTTGAGAAAATGCCTATGCGGCTTCCCTTCGGCAAGCCCATTTCACGTAAACGAGCAGCAACCCTGCGCGCTTGCTCTCCTACTTGTTTCCAAGTTAGGTCGTGATATTCACCTTTAATAGGCTGAGTAAGAAATACCTCGTCTCCACGGGTTTGTTCCCAGTGGTATAACATAGTTAATGGCGATTTTATTACTTCCGTGCTGTTGGCGTCTGCTGTCATATCTAGCGGCATAGTTCACTCATTTGTTGTTATAATGTAGTTCATTTTTACAATGATTTCACAGACTTCTAATAATCCTTATTTTTAACAGAATAACAAGCTTTTTAAACAAGCGTTTACATTCTTATGCGACGAACGACGTGGGATAACGGGTAGAATTGAAATTTCTTATAGTCGATACTTTCGATTTATGATGGTCCTATCTCTTAATAGAACCATCTCTCTAAGCCTATGTTTATTGCGGATTTACCCAAGATTTAAACAGCAGAGGTTTAACCTCGTTTGCTGTACAAGGCTTGGCATAAAAATAGCCTTGGTGGAAATAACAGTCTTTTTTCAGTAACTCTTCAACCTGCTCTTTTGTCTCAACACCTTCAGCAACACAGCTCATGTTCAAGCTTGTGGCAAGGGTGATGGTGGTAGCCACAAGTGCTTCATTCGCATTACCCGGCGCCATTTCGTTAACAAAGCTTTTATCGATTTTAAGCACCGATAACGGATAACGCTTTAAGTAGCTCAACGATGAGTAACCTGTACCGAAGTCATCAAGTGCAAGCACAAAGCCCTCGTCAACAAAGCGCTGAATTTGACGTAACGCATTGTCGCTGTCATCCATCAATACGCCTTCGGTGATTTCAAAGCGGAACGCTTCTTTTGGCAAGTCATATTCATCGAGCAAAGCAAACACGCCATTCAAATCGAATTCGGTTTTAAAATGCAGCGCTGAAAGGTTTATCGACACAAAACCTGTAAAACCGTCTTTGTACCAGTTTGCTAAGTCTTCGGCCGAACGGCGCATGGCTTTGCGCGTTACTTCAATGATGTATTTTAGCTCTTCTAACACCGGGATGAACTGATCAGGATATAAAGGTTCACTTTCAAGCGTGCCACGAAGCAGCAATTCCACGCCAACCGTTTTGTTTGAACGGGCATCAATAATAGGCTGGTAGTGGTTATAGAAGGCATCTTCTGAGTACGCTTTCTTCACTTTATTCTCTAACTGTAAGCGGGTCTTCGCACGCTCATTCATGTCTTTTGTGAAATACGTAAAGCCGCTAAGTGCGTCTTTTTTCGCGGTGTACATTGCCACATCGGCTTGCTTAATAAGCTCAGCTGGCTCAGAGGCATCCTCTGGATAAAATGCCACACCAATACTGCACGATACTCTTAACACTTCTTCAGCAAGGGATATCGGTGTTTCAACCGAGTCGATGATTTGCCCTACAAATGAGCTTAAATCATCATCATTGGTTACTTCCTCGATAACGATAACAAACTCATCGCCACCCAATCTTGCCACCGTGCCGGAATCGGCAACTAGATTTCTCATACGATTTGCCACAATACGCAGCAGTTTATCGCCATAGTCATGGCCTAATGAGTCATTGATTCCCTTAAACCTATCAAGGTCGACGAACATTACGGCAACTCTGTGCTTGTGATGCCTAGCAAGCCCTATTGCATGTTCTAGTCTATCGAGCAGAAGCGTGCGATTAACCAACCCTGTTAAATTATCGTAGGTGGCTATTTTGAGTAGTTTTCGCTCGGCATTTTTTTGCTCAGTAATATCTGAGATAACAATTAAGTAGTGCTCTGGCGCGTTGCTTTCACCACTTACAGCGGTTATGTCTATTAGCACGTCGTAACGTTTACCGTCAGCTCCATCAATTACGGCTTCATCTTTGAAGAAATCGCCTCCCTGCATGTCAGGTAATTTACCTGAAAGCTGACGGTTTAAATTTGGATAGCGTGTATATAGCTTTGCTAACTGCTTAGGAAGAGGTTCCCTTTTATTAAACCCAAATACCTGTTCAAACGCGGGATTTGCCGCAACCAAGCGCTTATCTTCATCGAAAATTAAGACCCAATCGCGAGTTTGCCTGAATGCATCACTAAAAAGCGTTACCTGTTGTTGTGCACTTTGAAGTTGGTAAATTTGTCGCTGCCTTGAAAGTAAGTAAGCCACAAACAGTGCCACCAGTAAGGTAGCGTAAATACTATAAGCCAACGGCGAGCGAAGAGGAGCATAAGGCATGGACAAGGTAATTTCGGCGGGTAACACGGTAAAATCAAAGCTGCCAGGCGTTGGAGATACTGAAAATACATACTCACCGGGTTCAATATTAGCGAAGGTAATTTTAGCGTCTTCAGTTAACCCTTCGGTAACAATGCGGTCGTTATCAAGCAGCTTATAATAATATTTCACTTTGCCAATGCCCGACATTGCGAGTGCCGAAAAATGAATGGTTAAACCGTAGTCCTCATAATCCAAATCGAAATGGCTTTCATGTAGGTTTTTAATAGGCTGTGGCACTAACCTGTTGTCTACCGCGACTTGAGTGATGGCAGTTTGCTTACTGATAAGGCTGCGTGAAGACTCTAAGCTCTCTAACTGAGACGCGGAAAACACTACAGCGCCACTTGTAGAGCCATAGGCAAAGCGTCCATCATTTAGCTTAATAAAAGCACCTTGGTTAAATTCAGAAACACTTAATTCTCTACCATAGATAAAGTTATTTATCTGGCCTGTGGACGGGTCGTACTTGTGCAACCCTTTGTGAGAACTAAACCAAATATTGCCCAACTCATCTTTTTGCAATCCATAAACAAGATTCGAGAGAAGAATGTTGGTATCGTTTAAATTATAAAGCGGCTCAAACGTGTCAGCGTCTATCCCTATCAAGCCCACACTGTCATAAGCAAGCCACAACACTCCGATGTCATCAATTACCCAAGATGATATCGAGCGTCCCTGACCACGCTGTTGTTCCGAGAAGCGATAAACAAGCTCATGCTCGAATGTTTTTGGATCGACTAACCACAAACCACCTTCAGTCGCAAAGAACAAGCGGTTTCCGTGATATTTTGACTCACCCAAAAAGCCTACAGAGAAATTGATATCGAAAATACGTGGGTCTAGTGACAACGTATTTACTGAGGATGATGCAATATCGTAAGCGTAAAAATTTTCATTACCGATAAAATATAAAATGCCATCACTTGAAAGCGTCGTGCCTGCACTGTAAGCATCAAAGATAGTCTCTTCTGCACCACTACTAACTGGCGGCCTTCTTGTTTCGCCGGTTACCGTATTAAACAGCCTGATACCGTCATAGGTTTGAAGCAGCAATTCGCCTGTAGGCATGGGAATGATCCGTTCAATGGTGCCTTCACCCACGTAGGTATTTTCGCCTTCTGCATAAAGATACTTTTCAGACTCCCCTGTTGAGAAGTCGTAGTTATTAAGCCCGTTTGAGGTACCCACCCACATTTTACCAGGCTCAGTTTCTGCAAAAGCCCACACAACAGGACTTGAAAGTGTTTGTTCTTTGCCGCTTCGCTGGTTCTGAATAGCGTAGATATCGGCACTTTTAACACCGAAATACAGCGCGCCCGCGTAAACAGAGCTTAACCACAAATTGTTAGTTTCGTCTTTTTCGATTGCCGTTATTTTTTTGTCTGAAACTTCAGTAAAACCGTTGTGAGGTTCAAGGATATGCTCACTCTTCCAGCCGGTCGCGGTATCGCTAAGCATGTACAAGCCCTTGTTCGTGCCTACCCAAAACGCATCGTTCTTAAACTGTTCCATTGTCCATACATTTCTATCGGCAATAGCTACCTTAAACTGACTTTCAGCGCTGTGTCTCACCTGCCCTACAAAATCTTTCACTGTGGAAACATAAACGCCTTGCACAGTAGATATCCACACGCGCTCATCTTCATCATGCAAAAGAAACTTCGCATTAGCGTTGTCTAGGTTTTCTTCAATACCGTTTAAGTAATCTAGCTTTTCCAATGGTGAGTTGGGTTCGCCTAACACCTTTGTGTAAACGCCTGCAGTAGTTGCCATTACAAGAATGTTTTCCACCACCATAGCAGCGCGAATGCTTTGGAAGTTCTTTATCGCTTCATCAGGCAATATGGCGAGAGTTTCAAGTGTTTTGGTTTTAACGTTGTAGCGCTGCACTTGCTCAGAGAGTGCAATAACAATATTGTCCTCATCTTGCCAGTGAAAGTCTTGGGCATATTGCGTGAAGTCTTCGAAATTTTTATAAGCTGTGGGTTCTAGTTGCACAACTTCTTGAGTTGCCAAATCTAGGTAAAAAACACCTTGCCCATAAACGCTAAACCACAGCGCATCACAGTCTTGTAACGACAGCTTATTGATGTAAGCGTCTACAAGGGAATTATCAGGGCCGGTTACACGTCGCGTTCTAACACCATCCCAACGAACCAGGCCACCCTCGGTTGCTATCCATACGAAACCGGATGCATCTATTTCAATGTCAGTAACAATATCTTGCGGCAAACCATTCTTAGTAGAAAGAGACTGGAAAACAGGGTTGTTTAGCCTTGGCGAAGCGTCAGCGTGAACGCTAATAAAAAGAAGGAGCAGTGAAAGGAAACTAAAACATTTCATACCAAGAGGGTCGCTTTAATTCATTATTGTTATTTTGCGTACAAGTGTACCAGATTGTTTTAAAGATGGGCAATGCAGAAGGCATTCTTATTTACATAACAGAACAACACATAACTCATTGATGAATAATATATAATTACCAAAAAATTCACCAAGGATAGTAAACTGATTAGCAACAATTAATCTTGCTGTACTGGCACACGACCTACGGGCACTACCTGGCGACGAATACTTGGCTGAGGAGCAATGCGATATAAGTCACCATTCTGACCAACATAGTGCTTACTTACTCCGCACGTTTTGGCAATATCTGCATGAGCCTGCAAATGCTCGTGCTCTCCATGTACAGGAATGGCGATTTGTGGCTTGACCCAGTGATACATTAATTTCAATTCTTCGGCACAAGGGTGGCCGCTTGCATGGATGGGCAGCGGACTGTCTTCACTATGGATAACAGAAACGCCTTTCGCTTTTAAGGCGTCGCTTAGCTTTTTAACGCTAACTTCATTACCTGGAATCACAATAGAAGAAAATAGTACGGTGTCGCCTTTATCTAATTGAAGATGAGGATGCGTATCTTTGGCAAAACGAGAAAGTGCCGTGTTGCGCTCCCCTTGGCTACCTGTTGCAATAGCAAGCACTTCATTTGGCGGTAAATATCCTAAATGGCTTGGGTCAGCTATGGGAAGATCATCTGGCCATATACCCTGCTGGCGAGCAATAGCATACATGTTCACTAGTGAGCGACCATAAAGACCTACATAACGATTAGTCTTTTGTGCCACCCGTGCTATTGAAATTAATCGTGCAACGTTGCTGCCAAAGCATCCGACGACAACACGGCCTCTGAGGCCTTTTATCGTACTGAGTAGGCCGTCATAACAGTTTCTTTCAGAAATCGAGAAACCCGTTTTAGGCGCGTTAGTAGAATCACCTACTAGCGCCATTATATTTTCTTCAGCTAACGCTTTGTATAGCTTTGCATTGAAAGGCTTGCCGGTTATTGGATTGGCGTCTATTTTCCAATCTGCCGTATGCAGAACCGTACCAGCCTCGGTGCTAATCTTAAGGGCAAACGGTTCTGGTAAAGAATGCGTTATCTCTAGCCATGTAACAGAGAACGGGCCAATTTGTTTGGTGCTGCCGGCATCAACTTCGATAATAGGTATTTTATTAGCCAATTTACTTCGAGAGAGCTTACGCCTTAAGACTTCTGCAGTAAAAGGCGTTGTATAAATTGGCTTTTGCAGCCTCTGCCATAAATACGGAATAGCACCCACATGATCTTCATGCGCATGAGTAATAACTATTCCAGCAAGGGTTTCTTTTTGATTTGCGATAAAAGAGGGATCGGGTGCTACTACACGGTGGGTAACCCCCTTGGTAAGCGAATTGTCAGCTTTCTGTTGCTTGTAAGGCGGCGTGAGTGGTTCATCGAAAGATACGCCGCAATCAACCATTAACCAGCTTCCATTATGGCCATAGAGATTAAGATTCATCCCTATCTCACCTGTTCCTCCTAGCGGAACAAACCACAAATCCTCCAAAGATGGTTGCAACAAACTGAACTTACCTCATAAATATTGTGTTTTTAATGCAGAAGTACGCGTATCGTTGAACTATCACTGTTGCATGAACACTCAAGCACCTTACGCCTTTTTGATATTTATGATAAGGCGCCATTCGCTAACCGGATCACCCTACAGCTGTTCCGCGAACTCTTCAGGCGTTATCACTTCTCCGTCTTCACCGGGTACAGGGCATACTATTACCATTAATTCATCTTGGGCCATGCCGGGCACCCATTTCGCAAGGAAGTCTTTCGTAGAAATTTCCATTGCCTCACAGTGTTCCCAATCTTCGGTAGCCCAAAGCAGAGCAAGCGATGCATCTGGCCATACAGGAACGCCATCTTCTTCGTCCGTTGTTAACATGACGCAGCCATGCTCATCTTTTAAAATAAAGAGCTTTTGTTCTGTCTTAATAGTTTCCAAGCTTGACGTCATGCGTTGAACAGCATTTTTTTCTAATAGTGGATGTAAATCCGACATAGGAATTTCTCACAATGCGTATTGAGTTGAAGTTTGATTAAGTAAGTGTAGCTGCTTACTGTAACCTTCGCGGTCTAATTATTTTGTGACACACTAGCAATGATTTCAGGCAAGCCTACCCGTCTAACCTGCTTCATGGTGTGAATGAACACTTTGAGCGAGACGTTATCTAGCGCCGCTATCTGTGTAATGGATACCGATGCAGATAATTGCTTTTCTACATCTGTAGGCAGCACCGCAATACCCCCTTCACTTTGCAAGTTATTTAATGCAAGTGTAAGAGAGTTGGTGCGAAGTTTTGCGTCTCGTAATTGAGGGAAAGACGTAAGTAAAACATCACGCGCTTTTGCGCCCCAATCTATGGCTACAAAGTCGGCGGCATCCAGCGAGTCTTTTTGCTCGCCTACGCGATACAATGCTAAATCACGCTCTAGCAACACCTCACTGTTAACTTCTTCTGACTTGAGTGGCTCGGTTGAAAACGCAATGTCTGTCACGCGCTCATGCAGTTGTCTTGATAAAGAGTCAAGCGTTAACACCTCTGCTTTGACCGACCAATCGGGGTATGTGTTGTGTAAATGACTCAGCGTTTTAGGCAGAAGCATTTCACTAGCAAGTTGTGTAGCGCCACAAACAACATATTCAGAAGATTGTATTTGAAGCTCTTGTTTCGCCTCATTTAGCGTCGCACACAGCTGTCTTGCGTACGGAAGTAGCTTTTCACCAGACTGCGTAAGCTGAATACTGTTTCGTTGCCTTATAAATAAGGTGGTATGAAAGTATTCTTCTAAAAGTTTGATGCGGGCACTAACGGCCGACTGGGTAAGATACAGATTCTCTGCGGCTTTACCAAAATGACGAGTTTTTGCCACCTCTATAAAGGTGGTAAGAAAGCGTATATCCATGCTTGATTTAACAACCGTTTTGCGTTGACGCTAAATTGACACAGATAATACGGCAAGTAAACACAAAAGCACAGAAGCGCACCGCGATAAACGGTACGCTTTAACAAAAATTCACCAACTCGCTGGTTTAATACGCTTCTTGATGCAACCTTCGTTGCTTTTCACGGCGCTGAATATCACGCTTTTGTTTGGTTTTCACGTCGTTATGACGCTTACCAGTGGACTTTTTAACGTGACCTTCGTCCTCTTCTACCGAGTCCCATTCATCACGCTGGTAACGATAGTCTTTACTCATCTATTTCTCTTGGTTGTTTGGTTATTAACACCTTTTCATTATTGACCTTAGTAAAAAAATGAAAAACGAATTTTTATCATCGTAGCGACAAGAATTTTTGATGAATTAGTAAGCGCTCAGTGTATTGGATTTGATGCGCGGCTGAAAACAACAACGTTCATCGCACTAGGTTAAACTCAACTTCTCATACAAAATTTAAAAGCCATTAAAAACATCAACATAGACTTCAACAACTAAAAGCTGAGTGCGTCACAGAGATGTGGTTAAACATAATTAGGCACTTGAAAACTAAGCGTAAAAATTTTTTATTGATATGAAAAAAATCTTTTGTTTTAAATTTCTTATAAATTGCCTTAAAAGTTCGCTGAACAAGACAATTATGTTGGGTACACCATGAAAAGTTTAGCTATTCGACTATCACCAAAGCCATTTATTGACCGTCAAAAATTTCCCTATGGATTTAGAAAATCGGGAGACTTCAGCATTACTGAAGCCAACCTTTTAACCCAGTTTGGTAAAACATTGCTTGCACTAGAGAGCGGAGAGCTTGCGCCAGAAAGTGAAGATGAACAGCATTTTGTTGAGTTTGTTAATGGACAAGCTGACGCAGTCAACAATGTTGAAAAAGCGTGGGCAAAATACGTTCGCTTAGCACGAGGTAAAAAGCATTTTTACACGCTTCATAGTAGTGCGAGTAATCAGTCTGATTATGATGATGACTACACTGAAGAAACATTTGATGTGGCCTAAAACAGCGTTTTAAGCCCATGCAAAAATTATTAAAGCTCGCAAACTTGCGAGCTTTTTTGTTTAAAAAGAATGATCTGAATCAAGAACATGGTAGAACAAAATGAAGAAAGTTGAGGGAATGTCTACACTTAGCTAAGTGCATTTATTTTTCGGCTTGTACCGCAATGTAAAACAAGCGCGTTCAAAGCCATGCAAAGGAGGCGAGACTATGTTTATTAGTGCAAACAAGCTCATGCATTACTCTATACACGCAACCGATGATAAAGTTGGCGGTATACGAGATATACTTTTTGACGACGAAACACATGTAGTAAGATATTTGGTAGCAGACACAAATACGTGGCTTCCACTCAGCCGAAAGGTTGTTATCTCCCCTATATCTGTCACTCAACTCGATTGCGACGATGGTCACGTAAATATCAATATGACCGTTGATACACTGAAAAATAGCCCCTCTATCGACGAACATAAGCCTGTTTCACGAGAGTATGAAGAAAACCTCTTTAAGTATTTTGGATACGGCTATTACTGGATTGGTCCTGGTGCATGGGGCGAATTTGCGCACCCCAATGAGCTTGTAGAGTTACAGCGTGAAGAAGAAGACAATAACACCAGAGAGAAAAAGGAAAATCACCTTCGAGCCTGCGATGAAGTTAGCGGCTACGAAGTAAGTACATCAAACGAAAATGTGGGCCATATTAGCGACTTCGTTATCAACACCAATACTTGGAGCATTGTATTGCTTATTGTCGATACTAATAATTGGCTACCGGGTGGAAAGCATTTGGCGCTATTACCTACCGACATTCAAGAAATCGACTGGGCGGCGCACAGTGTTAAAGTAGGAATGCCTGATAACGCATTGTTAGAGCGGCCTGAAGTAGATACAGACAGGTTGTCTGAAACTGGATATGTAGAAAAACTACTATCTGAAATTTAGTATCTAATGCTGTGTCAGTATGATTGTTTAGTGAAAGCTGTCTAGTATATATTGCCTGGTAGAACCGGCAACAACAAAGCAAAGATTTATACTGCCTAATGCAGTGAACAGAAAAAATCCCAGCGAAGGCACAACTAGGTATCACACCTCACGTTTGCCTCCGTTGGCTATTTATTTTCAGTTGCAGAAAAATTCGTTCATTAACGCAATTAATCGCTGCACGCGCTCATCGGACAATCGATAATAGATAGTCTGCCCTTCACGGCGAGTTGCCACCATTTTAGCCTCTCGTAATAACGCTAAATGTTGCGACATAACGGGCTGAGAAACATTAACACCATCTAATAGTTCAGTTACCGACTTTTCTTCATCAAGCAATGAACACAGAATCATAAGACGTGTTTTATTTGCAAACTGCTTTAGAAACAACTCCGCTTCCACAGCGTATTGCACCATATCTTCTGATTTCGTTACGGCATCTTCGGACATAAGCCCTCTCTTAAAGAAAAAATTCACGGTACAAATGTATCGCGTTATTATACTAAAGTATAACTCAAATCTGTAAATTGCCATTATTTGCGATGAGAAAAATTCGCGGAGCCTTGCATGCCACAAATCACGCATATACATTAGGACAAGCTTATTTTTCGGTAATTTTGATCTTGGAGGATGTATGCTCATCGATTTAACCACGCGCATAAACAACATTGCCTTCAACATTCGTACTGTTACCGCTGCGCAAGCGCGCTCAGAATTAGAAAGCAACCATGGCATTGTGATAGATGTCCGAGAAAGTGAAGAAGTTGACAGCATGTCAGTAAATGGTGCCGTTGTTATTCCTAGAGGCGTGCTTGAGATGAAAGTGCTTGCTCTTGTTAAGGATGCTGCAACGCCACTTTACTTGTTCTGTGCATCAGGTATGCGTGCAAAACTAGGGGCAGAACAACTGTTGCTTATGGGTTACGAAAATGTCTCTGTTATCACTTGTTCCGTTCAAACCATTAAGGACGCCAATGCTCAATGACACTTGCGCGAGGCATGTGATATAACACCTTAAAATCGTAACAAGAAGAATTACAATGCTAAAATCCACATTAGAACAATGGCGCATGTTTAAAGCTGTAGTTGACGCCGGCGGGTTCAACCAAGCTGCAACAGAAGTACATAAAAGCCAATCGAGTGTGCATCATGCTGTTCAAAAACTCGAAAACGCGATTGGTGTTGTACTTTTTGAAAATGAAGGGCGCAAGGTAAAGCTATCGCCGCAAGGTGAATTAATGTATCGCAGGGCTTCGTTTCTTTTAAACGAAGCGGAAAAGCTAGAAGCTGTAGCAAATAGCCTGCAGACCGGAACGGAAACCACCCTAAGAATTGCGGTAGATATTATTTTCCCGTCAGCATTGTTATATAACGTATTATCCAAAGTCTCAGCCGAATTCCCCTTACTACGAATAGAAATTGAAGAAACAGTACTTAGTGGTGCTAATGCGCTGCTCAATAACGGTAAAGTAGACTTGGCGATTTCCCCTTTCGTTTTCCCCACAGGCTTCAGCGAAGACTTATGTGAAATCGAGTTCGTTGCGGTAGCACACAAAGACCACCCTCTTCACCAATTGGGAAGAACGCTCACACTAGAAGATTTAAAATCACATCGCCAAATTGTAGTGCGCGACTCTTCCGCCGAACGTAAGGTAGATGTTGGCTGGCTTGGCGCAGAACAGCGGTGGACTGTAAGCCATGTTAGAACATCGTTAGATATTATTAACCAGGGTTTGGGGTTTGCGTGGCTTCCCATTGCTATTACAAAAGACTACATTGAAGATGGTACTTTGGTCCCTCTTCCATTAGACAATAATGCTGCGTTACGTAAAGCGCTACTTTATCTGTCTTTCGACGATGGTGACACGCTAGGTCCAGCAGCTCGTGCTTTTATGGGTGAGTTACGTTATCAATCTATGCAATTACCTACATCAGATTTACTAATGGAAAGCTGTCAATCGATGTAGGAATTTTCCAAATTATCCCAATGCTTTTGAAATCTGATCAAACGCCAAAAGAAAGCCCAAAAGTGATATCGAAACGCCAATTAAGGCCACAGCGCCATCGTCAGTTGCCATACCTACAGCCATTATCAAAACAGCAAAGGCCGGTATTAACCCCATAAACGGGATAAGCTCTAGCGGTATCATAATTAAACCACAGCCGGCACAGCAAAGCGCAATAAGAGATCGAAATACGGGTTCTCGCATGAAAAAGCAACGCGGGACCAATAACTTATCAACGCGTTGTGCGTACGGCTTCATTTTAGCCACAACTGTATTTATCTGATTTGCATCGCATTCAAGTGCCATTATCTTTGATGGCAGCCACGGATGACGACGACCAAGTAAAATTTGCAGAGTAATGAGTAATATTGTCACACCCGCAATCGATGGTACTCCTGGAATGGCGCCGACGGGTGTGCATGCCCAGAATGCAGGTAGTGCAAGCATAGGTCCAAAACCACGTTTTTCCATACTTTTCCAAAGCGTTGAAAAAACGAGCACGCCTTGTTTTCTACCGGGCCGCCATTTTTCAAGAAGCTCGCTTAATGTCATTGATCTTTCAATGGTTCTTACAAACATTATCAAATCCTTTGAAGCGAATCGCTCCGCGAACGCTGTGTAAAACGTTTACTAAACAATCAACTTTTTTGAAAAGAAAAGTGCTGATAAAACGTGTTTGAGCATTATGAATACATACAAATTGTGCGAAAAATATGCCATACCTTTATTCCAATTAGTCTGTAATAAAGGGAATAACTTTTGCTAATAAACATCAACGAATAGACAAATTTCAACGCCATTTTCATTAAAGTACGCAATGCATTTCTCGCATTCCGAATATGTAAAAGCACGTTGCTAGCGCAAAACCACCGTTGATGTCTACAACTGCTTCTCTATAGCGTATGATTAATATATATATTTGATTTGAATTGTTATTTCACAGCGACATGAGTAACACCAACAATAAACAACATGCTGTGAAATTTGGCGTTAAAAGAGAGAGGGATATCAGTGCTTACTATCTTACTTGTAGACGACGACACAGAGTTTACCGACGTTGCCTGTACCATTATTGAATTTTTAGGCCACGAAGTACTTACTGCAGCCACGCTTGAAGAGGCCCGTGATTGGTTAACCAAAGAAACGTTCGACCACGTTCTTCTTGACTTTATGCTACCAGACGGCAGCGGGGCACACTTATTTAACGAACTAGATGCGTTGCCAAAACAACCTCGCGTTACACTCATTACTGGTCATCCATCAGTTAAAGAGGTTATTAAAGGCCTGTGTGGCCCTAATATCGATTACCTCGTTAAGCCAATCCAGCGCGAAGAAATTGAAGCAGTATTAAGTAAAAAGAAAAAGCCTAAGACTGACGAAGACAAAATAACCAAGCACTTTGATTTACTCATAGGCGAATCTCCTGCGATGAAAGAGCTGTATAAACTGATCTCCAGAGTAAGTAAAACCAGTGCCAACGTTATGCTTCTTGGTGAAAGTGGCGTAGGTAAAGAAGTGGTTGCTGCTGCGATACACCGCGCTTCTGAAAGTGAAGGACCCTACATTGCAACTAACTGCGGCGCGTTTTCTAAAGAGCTTATTGGTAGTGAATTATTTGGTCATGAAAAAGGCGCCTTCACAGGTGCTGTTGGCAAGAAAGAAGGTGTGTTTGAACAGGCCGAGGGTGGCACGCTATTTCTAGATGAAATTACTGAAATGCCCATTGATATGCAGCCCAATTTACTGCGCGTTCTTGAAAACAAGGTGGTTATACGCGTGGGGGGTACAAAAACTATCCCAGTAAATTGTCGAGTGGTATCGGCCACTAACAGAACAATGGAAGAAATAGCGCAAAGCAAAGTGCTGCGCGAAGACATCTACTTCAGATTGGCGGTATTCCCTATCACTATACCGCCACTTCGTGAACGCAAAGAAGACATTCCTCTTTTAGCAAAAACCTTTATAGAAGAGTTTAATAAAGATAATGGTGCCTCGTTCAAATGGGAAGAAGCACAGCTTAGTACCCTACAAGCCTATGACTGGCCGGGCAACGTGCGTGAACTAAGGCATTTTGTTCATCGCGCAGCAATTATGAGCGACCCAAACGGCGCGACGTTGGAACTACCAAAAACCATCGAATCGCCTTTTGCTCAAAAACAAAGCACAACCCCTGCTCTTCAAGCTGGTCGCACCATAGAAGATGTCGAGAAAGAGCTTATCTACGCAACATTAGAAAAAGTGAATGGCAACAAAACAATGGCTGCTGACATGCTGGGTATTAGTACGAAAACACTTTATAACCGCCTTCATGCATATGGCGATTTAAGCAAAGACGATTAGTGCGGAAGGTGAATGAAATGACTGATGATGAACTGGCGCAACTACACGTTTTCGTGCATGACGCCAGAAAACCGCTTAACAGAATTTCTATGCAGGCAGAGCTGGTAAAAATGGCCCTAAATGGCGACGTACCAGCAGACAAAGCGCTACAGGCTTTAGACAAGATAATTACTAGTGCAAAAGATTGCAGTGCAAAACTGACTGAAATGACGGCAGCAATGCGTCAAGACACCTTGGCGTCACCACATGATAAATAGAGTGCTGTCTTCAATTTACAGTTGGATAATTATCGTCATTGTCGTTATTAGCGTTATTACTGCTAATTCTTTCTATGTTGTGAACACGCTGAATGATTTGTCAGCACTGGAAGCAAGATTGTTTACTACCAATCGCGTGATTAATGCCGTTAATCGACTTCACGTAGCGGTACTCCGTGTTGAGTCGGGGCAACGCGGCTATATGCTAACTAACAATACAGATTATCTCGCAGATTACGAAGAAACGTTAGGCAACCTCACCGAACTAATGGAAGAGGTTGAGGTAAGCTCTTATTCTTCTGACATCGAAAATCAAAAGCAACGTATAACCAATTTGCTATCGCTTACTAAACGTAAAATCAATGAAATGATTGAAGCGGTTGAGTTAACGAAGTCCGACGATATTCAAGGTGCTATTGACCTTGTAAACAGCGATGAAGGTTTATCTTTATATAAGCAGTTCGAGAGCACTTTCAGAAAAATCGATGACTCTGAACGTGATATGCAGGGTACGCACTTAGCAAACCTTATGAAGCTAAGGCGAGATTCTGTAAATACACTTATTATTTCATCCGCAACTACCCTATTCCTTGTCATTGCCGTTTTTCTGTTATTAAAAATCAACTCTCGTGAACACGAAAAGTATCAGGAAGACTTAGAAAAAATAAACGAAGACCTTGAATCTAAAATAGCAGAACGTACCCAAGAGCTTAGCGTTTATTCTGACGAACTTGCACGAAGTAATAGAGAACTTGAAGACTTTGCGTTTGTTGCTTCTCATGACTTGCAAGAGCCTTTACGAAAAATTCGAGCCTTCGGCAATCGTTTAGAATCAGGTTATGGTGATGTAATCGATGAGCGAGGTAAAGACTTCCTTGGTCGAATGCTAAATGCAGCTGAACGAATGTCTATGCTTATTTCTGACCTTTTAGCCTTTTCACGTGTTTCAACCCGCGGAAAAGAGTTTGCCGATGTCGATTTAAATTCCGCACTTGCCAGCGTTTTAGATGACCTTGAGATTGCCATTGATGAGAAATCAGCAACGATAAACACCGATACCATGCCCACTATTCGCGGCGATAAATCGCAATTGGAACAGGTGTTTTTGAATCTATTATCCAACGCATTAAAATTTCAGGCCGACGGTGTAACTCCTCATATCGATGTACTTTTTGATGTGCCTAATGAAAGCGAACTTCAAGATATTACTCAGTCTGATGAGTACACATGGTCAAAGATTTCAATAAAAGACAACGGTATAGGGTTTGAGCAGTCATTTGCCGAAAAGATTTTTGCCCCGTTTCAGCGCCTTCATGGGCGCAGTGAGTATAAAGGTACGGGCATAGGACTTGCGGTGGTTCGCAGAATTATTGAAAGACACAACGGACAAATTAGTGCGCACAGCTCGCCTGGCGAGGGTGCTACTTTTACTATTCTTATACCGAATAATAGTGAGCCTTTTGGCTACAACAATAACGGAGATTCATAGCATGACGCGTAAACAAACCCATCCGATTAATATTTTGATGGCAGATGATGACGAAGATGATCGTTTACTCACCGTCGACGCGCTTAAAGAGAGTCGCGTACTAAATAACCTTTTCTGTGTTGAAGATGGCGTTGAGCTTTTAGAGTTTCTTCGTCACGAGGGCAAATATTCTGATCCGGAGTCGGCGCCAAGACCTAGCCTTATATTGCTCGATCTCAATATGCCAAGAAAAGACGGCAGAGAAGCGCTACAGGAACTTAAAAACGACCCTAAACTGCGCAGTATTCCCGTTGTTATTCTTACTACATCTAAAGAAGAAGAAGACATGCTTCGCGGATACGATTTGGGTTGCGCGTCTTACATCACCAAGCCAGTGAACTTCGAAGGTTTGGTTGAGCTTATGCGCGCACTTGGCCGTTATTGGATTGAGTTCGTCGAGTTACCGCACGAGTAACCAGTAAAAGATGACTGCAGTAAATCAAAGTTAGGATAAATAATGGCTGATGTAATTAACGTATTGCTTATTGAAGATGATGAGGATGACTACTTCTTAACATCGGATTATCTTGCACAGTGCGACTCACCTTCGTTTAATTTGACGTGGGTAACAAACAGTGAAGACGCAATAGCAAAACTCAAAAAACACAGCTTCGATTTATGTCTACTTGATTACCTATTGGGTGCTGAAAATGCCATAGACGTTATGGCAAATTTAAAAGCTAACCAGTTCAATCTGCCCGTTGTTATTTTAACGGGCCAGTCAGACGTTACTGTAGATGAAATGGTTATGCGTGCTGGCGCGGCAGACTATTTACAGAAGTCAGAAATAGAAACACCACGCTTTATGCGCACTATTCGCTATGCCATGGTGCGACGCGATATTGAAAACGAACGCTTAGAGCGCGATAAAATAGAGCAAAAAAACAAAGCAAAAGACAAGTTTCTAGCACACCTAGGGCATGAGTTACGCACGCCGCTAACCTCTATCCTTGGCTATACCGAGCTGTTAATTGACGATGTTAGAAACAGTAACTTTAAACAAGAGCTTTCCATTATTCAGTCAAATGGCCGCCACCTACTTAGCTTGCTAAACGATTTGCTTGATATGTCACGTATCATGGCTGACAAGCTAGACCTAAATATAAAAGCAGTAAATGTTTGCGCCTTTTTAACAGACATTCACTCGCTTATGCGTTTAAGCGCTAAAGACAAGGGGCTAAGTTTAGATATTGTCGCAGCTACGCCAATTCCAGAGTTTATTGATACCGATCCTACTCGCCTACGCCAAGTACTGTTAAACCTTATTTCTAATGCAGTGAAGTTTACCGATAAAGGCAGCATTACCCTTTCGATTGAATTTGTTGAAGCGAATAGAATTGATAATAAGCCCGCCCAACTGCGTTTTCATGTGAGCGACACCGGCGTGGGTATGCCACCAAATAAGCTTGCCAATATCTTCCAACCGTTTGAACAAATTGAAGATGTAATGCGTGCAAATCACGGCGGTGCGGGGTTAGGGCTTGCCATTTGTAAAGAGCTAGTTCAAAAGTTAGGTGGCGACATCAGCGTATCTTCGAGGCTAGGAGAAGGAAGCACCTTCTCCTTCGATATAAATCCGGGCGATGTTGAAGAGCAACCAAAAACCGAATTGCAGCTTGGGCAAGTTCAACAAGCACAGTCAACGTCCATTAACTTCAGCGTAACTGGCAAGGTTTTAGTTGTTGACGATTTAAAGGAAATAAGAAGGCTCACAGGCCATATTGTTGGACAATCACAGGCAGAAATTAGCTACGCTGAAAATGGTGTTAAAGCCCTTGAAGCGGTACTACTGGCAGAAGAGCAAAATCAACCGTTTAACCTTGTTCTAATGGACATTCACATGCCAGTAATGAATGGTATTGAAGCGCTTCATGCCATGCGTCGCCACGGGCAACAAATCCCAGTTATTGCCGTTACAGCAGCGAGTAGAAAGGGATTAAGAGAATCACTAATTCAAGAAGGGTTTAACGACGTTATCGGCAAGCCAATAGATAGGTTTGCGCTTACTTCATTACTTGGCAAATACCTGCCTAGTAGTTTATCTAGCGATTTTCAGAACGATAAGTCGACTAAAACTGCAGAAATTCACACTACCTTGCCATCAGAGACTACCCGCGCAGAAGTTAATGAACGTCTGGCAGAAACCTCGAATAATGGAAAACACGTTCTTGTCATTGAAGATGACAGCGATGCAGCAGAGTTATTGCAGTTATTTATTTCCCATTTAGGGCATACCGTTACCGTTGAAACCAGCGGTTCGGACGCACTTCATGCTGCATCAGATAAACGGTTTGATCACGTTCTAATGGATTTAACCTTGCCCGACTACAATGGTTATGAGCTTGCAAAAGAGCTAAAGGCTGCCCAACCATCGGCACGAATCACTATAGTGAGTGGTCACGAGGCAGACTCGCAGATGATGTCTGAGATAGGCATTGATAATGCGCTCCTGAAACCAGTGACAAAAGACGATCTTGAATCAGTAATAGATTAGGCGTTCACCCTCGTTAAGCTAATATTTTAAGCTGATGAAAATATTACATGATGCTGTGAACTTTATATCTTAAAGCGGCATCATCCCAGCTCAAAATAACAAAAAATAATCATATTTTTCAGTGACTAATAAGTATTTCCGCCAATGGTATACTCGTTGCAACTCTTATGGTGAACCCATAAATTGTAAGGAGAGCATTATGGCTACACAGTCGTCATCAAATTCTCAGGCTAAAAAGTCAAATGGCGCGAAACCGGCAAGCGAGCCGTCACACCCTATGACAGATCAAATGAAAGCATCATTGCACGCGTCAATCGATAAGCTTGCTGATACTGCGGGTGTTGCAGAAGAGAACATCCGTCAAACAGCGACATCTTCTGCACAAAATATGGCAGCGCGCAAAAAGCTTGCCGAGCAAAAATGGCAGGAATCTAAAGTGCGAGCCTTTGCAGTTGAAAACCCGGTAACCACCGCGGGTATCGCGTTTGCTGCCGGCATGCTAATTACCTCATTATTGAGAAAAGCTAAATAGGCATGTACGCCCCCGACTTCAAGAGTGCTCAGTTCTCGCTGAGCCTCGATAACCCATTCCAGCTTACTCCTCCAAGGGAGCAAGCTTTTTTTAGCACGCAGCAATACAAGGCTCATGCAAATAAAGTGCTTAATGAAGAGGTGGATGTCGTACAGTCTACGACAGATAAAATGCAACAAGCGGCTGACGACGTGAAAAGCGCTTACGCGGAAAAAGTACATCAAGGTGCATCTTTTTTTTCGCTATTAAACAGTGAACTAATGTTGGTAAAGAAATCGGTATTCGTCACCGTTTTTGCTTCGCTCGCCACACTGGCAATTAGTGCTATATGTTGGTTATTACTAAATGCCATTTTAGGTGCTGTGTTATATGATTATGGTCTAAGTCTTATTTTTATACTGTCCATACTTTTCACCATCAACACCCTTGTAACATTCATGTGTTTTAAATTGGCAAAAACGGCACTCAAACATACCAGTTTTGATTCGCTTATAAATACAGCTAGCACAGTGCTTACCCAAGACAATACGAGCTCACACCAAAAACCATAAGGTATCTACATACCATCATGTTTAATCTACTTCTAAAAACAGAGTTAAAGAATATCGAAGCACATAAGCAAAACTATGCTGTGCAGAGACTAAAAGCCAATATGGCTGTAGAAAAAGCGCAGTCACAGTGCGCTGAGTTAATGGGAGAACCAAGTGTTTTGGCCGCTATTGTAACTGTCGGTGCTTTTAAAGGTGCAACAAGTCCGAATGTGACTCAACAACGTAAAACTGCTTTAACATCAATTGCTAAAACTGGGCTTTTTAGCCTGTTTCGCTGACTAACCAATGAAAGAGAATAACAATGAACAAAACCTCGCGCGTATCACAACTTTACAAAACTAGTCTAATTCTTAGTACAACATTTCTATTGCTAAACGCCTTATCAGGTTGCGCCTCTGCTCCCATTGCAGCTCCAACGCCCTATAAAGCAGCTACAGTAAAATCGAGTTATGGCTATTCAAGCAAAAAAGTATCTGAATCAGACTATGTTGTTTTATTTAAAGCCACCGACAAAACCCCTGCCGACCTAGTTCAACAGTATGCGCTTCATCGCGCCGCAGAGATTGCCGAAAAACAAAACTTTTCGCACCTAGAAATTGTGAAAACAAATGTTGAAAAAAAGCCACAGTTAGCCAGAGAAGTGGTTGCCTCAAACGAACCGCCTCAGGCGTTTCAAAATACCCAGTGCACGATGTCTGGATGTGAAGAGGTAGCACAACCTATGGCTGGCGCCACCAGTAACGACATTGTGAAAACCCAAATTAACGACGTGTATTACACCATAACGGTGAAAATGGCGAATAGTGCAGCAAGCTTGGGCAAAAAAGCATTCAGCGCAAGGAGCGTTCTAGAAACGCCACTAAAAAGGAAGAAGTAGCGAGTCTCAAAAATCGAGCTTCGCCGGCAACGAGTATGTTTTTGTGATTGCTTCACGCTCTTTTTTGGCAGTTAGACTTAACTTAATTTTCTATTAATGAGTTTTTAATGTTGTAAAAAAGTAAGCGTAATCATTGGTGTATAGACTTAACCACATAAGATGCAAAACGTAAGTTATGCAGAAAAGATTACTCAGTTATATATGCCAATGACGAAGGAGTCATATCATGAAAAAACTAGCTACGCTAACCACCAAAATTGCTGCTACCGCTGCCGCTGTTATTTTTGTTACTGGTTGTAGTGCCGTTGCGAAACCACAAATGACTGCTGCTAACAGTGCACCGATGATAAAGGCTGACGCACTAAATAACGCGCTACTGTACTCAGACGAGTGCATTACAGAGCGCGAAGTTGTAGAGGCGCAAAAGATGTGGGGTAAGGGTATTGTTCGAATTGGTGCCGTATTCACAGATAAGGGTGATTACTCAAAAGAAGCAGCCGACTTTATTCAGGACATGTATGGTTACGACCTAAGTAGCGTATTGTTCAAGCCTACGCTTGCAGCCAACGATCAGTTCCGTGGAAGCTTTGATGCTGCATTGTCTTATTTCGTAGGAGGAAACGACGCCTATGCGGAAGACAAAGGCTTCGCAATTAAGCCATACACTAACGTGAAGTTTGATAACGTAGGCATTATTAACAACAGCTGCAGAATGGCCGTTGCGATGGGTAACTACTTCTTTACCGACACAAGCGGTGGCGAAACAAAAGTGGAATACACCTTTGCCTATGTGAAAGACCGCGAAGGCGACCTTCGTATTGTTGCCCACCAGTCATCACTACCTTACAACCCTAACAGCAACTAAGTCGTGATAGGTTGTTATTCAAGGTGAAGCGTATTGGCGCGCTCTATCCATTCCAAGTCTTTGGTTTGCTCATCTAGCGTGCCTTTCGCATCTTCTAAGAAGATTTGACAAAAGTAGTCTACCGCGGGAAGTTTCTCGCGGTAGCGCTTTAGCTGAACTTCCATTTCTTTCATAGCGTTAGAAAATTCACCATTAGATTTCGACAGCTCGTAGTCACACTTTAGGTAAGCGCACAGTACATCGGCAGCCTTTGCCAGGGTTACGTGGGCATCTTCTTTATCTTGCTCAATAAGCGGCTTATAGCGCGCCTGTAATGCCTCAGGCAATGTTTTGATTAGCATCGACTCGAATCTACGCTCTAACTTCTTAATTGCTGCTGTAGTTTCTGGGTCATGATATTTCACCGGGCTTGGGATATCACTCATTCCTGCTATTTCACTGCCTTCATGAAAAATAGCCATAGCAGCAACACGATCAGGGTTTATCTCTTCATTAAAAATATCGCACGCAATAGCGCCTAGCATATGTGCCACGACAGAAGCCTCATATATATGTGTTGAAAGCATCTCTTCTTGGAACTGCGCCATTAGCGGCCAACGCTTTACATTACGCGCCCGCTGCATTAAACCAATAAATGCTGAATGCGTGTTTGCCATACCCTTCCCTTTTATTCGAATATCTTATTTCATTTATATCAACACTATTTAAGATAGATTGCTATCTTTTCACCAATTCCAGCTTTAACTGAATTGTGTAAAAAGTGCAAAAATTCATGTAAGCCGTTTATAAACAATATTCAAAGCTGATGTGAAAAACACAGAAAAAAGCCATTTTATCATTAAAAAACAGAAACTTAACAAAACAGGCACAAAGCTAGCATCAATTAATATGAACTTCATGGAAGCAATAAGAGGATATCGTTATGTTAGGTTGGGCCATTACATTTTTTATAATCGCCATTATTGCAGCAGTTTTTGGTTTTGGTGGTATTGCAGGAGCAGCTACAGGTATTGCGCAATTTTTATTCTTTATTTTTATCGCGCTACTTGTAATCTCGCTTGTCGCTAATGCCTTACGCGGTCGGGCACCTCGCGCATAGTCCGCTAGAGCATTAATAGCAATACTATATACATTTTAGGAAAAGGAGTAAGGATATGTTTTCATTTAAAAATCTTTCAAAGGTACTAGTAGCATCAGCTTTCGCACTTTCATTAGCAGCATGTGGTGATGGTGAAGCAGAAGACGCTGGCGAAGAGCTAGATGAAATTGTTACCGATGCAGGTAACGCGGTTGAAGACGCTTGTGAAGATGTGAAAGAAGGCGTAGGCGCAGAAGATAAAGACTGTTAATAGCATTCTTTTCTGTCCCAACAAAAAGCCAGACGTAGTGTCTGGCTTTTTTTATTGGGTTCGCTTAAGTATGTATTGAAAGACCGTTTATACGGCCTTCAATGGCACTGCGCTTACACTTCCTGACCGCCTAACTCTAGCGCAAGGTCGTCTAATGTAGAAAGCGTGGCATCGAACTCGCCTAACACATAACGATACTTAACGCTTACATGATGATCGCTTCGACCAAACTTAACGCGTAAGCCTTCGGCATCGATATGCTTTACCGTGTTCAGAAACCGATAGGCCGACATTTCTGTTTCAAACTGATACTCGACATGATTCTCCATTTACGAGACAACCTCAGGGTTCGTTTGAATAACATTGATGATGCGCTGCTTAAGGTGCTCTTCCTCAGCCGAGATATCGCCGTGAGAAAGCCATTGAGACAACAGTTCACTTGCACTAGCAGACTCACCGTTTTCAAGCTTGGCCGTCATCATTTGAAGCTGCACACTGGTGCGTGTGCTGCTATCACTTTCAGGGCTTGGTACATCACAGGCTACCTCAAGCGCCACAGTTAACCACGCACGATTGTGAGTAGTGTCAGCGCTTGATGCACCTTCTATTAGAGTTGCCCAGCGCTTACCAAGTGTATTTGTCATAGCGTTAATATCATCTTCGCTTGCCGACTCACCCGCTTGCAAAAGACCAACAAGCGCTTCGGCTTTCGCTACGACGGCTTGGTTCCTTTTTTCGCGCTCAAACGCCTTACGCTTCGTTTTGATGTCATCAATACGACGCTGCACTTTTAGTCGCTGTGGTTTTGGTAGCGCTTCAGACTGTTCGATAACGTCACTGATTGCTGCATTAAACACGTCGTAGTCAGCGTTTATCTCTAACGACGATAAAGACTGTATTAGTGCATCCAACTGTGAGTTTGCTTCATTGTGTTGAGACTTTCTTTGCGCTTTTAAATTCTCGAAAATAGCATCGTTTGCTTTCTTAAACTCTGCCCACAATTTGCTTTCCTCACGCTTTCCAGCATGTCCTATTGCCTTCCATGCGCGCTGAGCTTCTTGTGCTTCATCTGCTGCAGCGTTTATGTCTTCCGCATCTACAAGCGTTTTCACTTGCTCAACAAGCTTGCGTTTTTGAACTTGGTTCTGTGATTGCCAATCGTTCACACGTTTTAAGATAGGCGCAGAGCTTTGTTTCCACTGTTGTTTTAAACCTTCATAAACGCTTTGCTCTACCTGACCAGCGCTATGCCACTGCTTGGATAACTTATCAAACGCTTTCGCTAATTCGTCTATCGGCATGTCTTCGCTAAGGTCTGCTACCGACGAAATAATACCTTCACGCGCTTTTAGTGAGGCCTCTCGTGCTGCATCAAGTTCGGCGTAGTGCTTACGACATGGTTCAAAAGCTCGTTCTAACGCCTCATCGAAATCCCGCTGAAGTGCAGCATCCTCTACACTTCTTTGCTCATCTGTCTGCACAACAGAAGTAAGCGTTAACCACTGCTTACGAAGGTATTTAATTGCGTTACTGCGGGCTTTTATATTTTCTACCGGTGTGGTAGCAAGCGCCTTTGCTTCTTCAAGTAACGCAGGTTTGCGCGGCGCGGCCAAATAGTCTTGCCAACCTTCTAAGCGCGAAACGTCGTCAGCAGTTTTCTTAAAGCGTTTTTCTATCTGACGAAAGGCATCTTCAGATAGCGCCTTTACACTGCCATCAAGCTTTACAAACTTACTTAACGCAGCGCGAAACTTGCCTTGGCTTATTAAATTATCAACAACGCTAATTTGCTTTCGCACCTGCTTGAGCGCGTCATTTAATGCATTTTTCTTCGCTTTTTCCTGTGCTTTCACTTTTGACAGCACATTGTCGAAGCGATCAGTCAGCGGCTGTGGTACGCGAATCAATTCAGCGCTCGCTAAACGGTATTCCTTCACGGCCTCATCAAATGTCTGCTTTACTGCTTCTGTATTTTCAGCAACATCAATTCCAGTGCTATCAATCTCTGTGTTCGCAATTTCAGCACGTCCAATGTTTTCAACCGTTTCTGGCGCATCAGTGTTATTTTGTGCCTCACTCATCTCAATTAGCTTTAGGCCAAGTGCTTCAACTGTGCCTAATTTCACAAGTAGCTTTTGACCATATTGCTGCTGCATTGAGAACCGTTCGAGCTTGTCATTAAGCTCTACAAGGGCGGCTTTACTTTTCTCAGACAGTTGCGCATTACTATCGATGCGCGCTAATTGCTCAATCGTTGCTTCAACGGCTCTAACGCTTTCATTTACTGTTGCTACATCGGCAAGCGTTGCCTCACATAAGCGTTCGTTGTACAGCCAATTCACCTGATTCTTAGCATGGCCGAGTTGCTGTTCATATAGCGCTCTGGTTTGTGCTAACTGTTCAGACTGCTGCTTGGCTTCCCACTCGGGTTTTATTCGGTCAATGTAGCGCTCAACTTGCTCAACTATTCGCGATTGCTTTTCTCGGTATTCTTCTTGCTCTGCCATGCTGAGCAATTCGTATTGCCCAGCAAGCCCTGTTAACTCACTATCAAGGGCAGCCTTTTGTTGCATTACCACTTCAACGTCGCTTTTATCGCGAAGCGCCTGATACTTAGAGAGACATAGCGTAAGCTGCTTTTTAAACTCCACAGGCTTTTGCGCAGCTTCGGCAATGGCGCTGATACGCTCTTCAATTTTGTTTACGAGTGCTTTGTCTTGCGCCTTCTTAAGCCATTTTTGCAGAACCAAAACGTCCGTGCTTTCTGCAACAAGTTGATTTTGCAAATTGGTAGAAGCACCATTAAACAATACAAACTGCGTAAAGCTTGGCTTAGCAACCTTTGCTATTAGCGCTTTAGCAAGTTCGTCATTCGCAACTAAAGCACTGTCGCGCTGAACTATTTGCGTAATTAACTCGGCGCTTGCTGACTCTTTAAGAAAAACCGCTTTGTCGTGTTCTGAAAGCGCTAATGAACTGTTGCCTAAAAGTGCATCGTTCACTTGCTTTTCTGCCGCTTTCTTCATTCGGCCGTCTTTCGCTATTTGCGACATTTTCGACCATAGTACGAAGCTGTTTAGCTTATTCAGCGCTGCCAAACTTACATTTGCGTCTTCATCATTAAACGCAAGTTCATGTAATATTGTTTTTTCTTGGGCTTTGTCTGGCGACAAATTCTCAATGGCCTGTATCCGTTTTTCAGGCTTTGCGCTTGTGTAAGCAGGCGCAAAAAATCGATTAAATATCATCCTGTTTAAACCGCGCTATTGTATTTTCATCATCTTGTTTATCGTTCAAAGCGCGTTTAAAGTCTGACTTGCTTTTGTGAACAATTTCACCACTTTCGCCCACAGTCATGTGTTCGGAAGACTTCTCTATTTTTGCTTGATAAAGCATAACAGCTTGCATGCTGCTTGCTTTTTGCTCTTCATTTAATGGCGTGCCGTCAGGCCATTTACCGGTTTCGACAGCACTGCGCAGACGCTCATAGATTTCTGGCGTCATGCTGGCAACTAATACTTCTATATTCATTTAGGAAAACGCTTAATGTAAACAATACGAGCACGATTAACGAGGTACCATACAAACCCCACTACCGCCCCAAGGATAGCTAAATTGTGTTGAAGATCGCCTGGGCGTGTTCCACCCCAGTACATAAAACCAAAGCTTGCAACGAAAATAAGCATAGCAAGTAGAGACTGGTTTTGAATACTCTGTAGTTTTTGAAATTTTTGTAAGCTTTGCTTGCGCTCAATGTCTTCAGACGTTGCATCACCGATTTTAAAATCGCAGTGTGGACATGTTTTTGCTTTGTCGGATGTTTTTTTACCACACGACGGACAGTCAACTAATGCCATATGTTGCTCCTGTTTTTGGGTGCGAATGAGAACGCTGCTTCAATGCATAATCAGCAGGTTTTTGCGCGGATGAGTATAATACTTAAGTTACGCAATTTTATGAAGTCGATGACCTCAATTGCCAATAAAAAATGCGCGCTTAATAACACGTTATAGTGGTATTTACGCGCGCATTTCAAACGGGTTCACACCCGCTTTTATTTCAGTTAACTCACTTACTTGTTGTGGCGAGTCCAGTAGTCGTTAACCGTTTCTTTCATTTCTTTGCATAGCAGCATAATGCCAAACAAGTTTGGTAGCGTCATAACAACAATAGCTATGGCAGATAATACCCAAATTAGCGTGGTATCAGAGAATGCAGCCCACACAAAGCCTGCTACGTAAATTACACGGTAAGGCATAATTGAACGAGGTCCAAACAAGTAGGTCATGGCACGGTCGCCGTAGTAAGACCAAGCAATGGCTGTTGAGAACGCAAACAGCATTAAGCCTACGGAAACGATGTACTGGCCAAAATCACCAAAGAAACCACGTGTAAACGCAATAGTAGTCAGCGCGGCAGAGTGCACCAGCGATTTACCACTCACCTCTAGGTTGTCTTTTACTGGTTTACCGTCAACAATTTTCAGCGTTCCCGTAAATAGGTCTTCACTACCAACTGCATATTTTACGTCTTCCGCCACACTTCGTGCGTTAAGCAGGGTAAAACCATCACTTACTGCAGTACCATTTACAACCGTGATAGACCCTGTGTATGGCTCTACCGTATTGCCGTCGATATCGTTCAGATAGCCATAAAGCTTATCTACGTCGGCTTGGTTTGCATCGTCGTACTGACCTGCTACGAAAAACATGTCAGAGCGGTCAAAGATGTTTTCGTGCTTTTCTTTCCATACACCAGACGACAGGATAACCAAACCTGTTACCGTACAAATTAGAATTGTATCGATGAAAGGCTCTAGTAGTGACACCATACCTTCAGAAGCAGGCTCTTTTGTTTTTGCCGCTGCGTGGGCGATTGGCGCAGAACCTTGACCCGCTTCGTTTGAGAATAAACCACGGTTTACACCACGGTTAAATGCATACGCAAGCGATGCACCTAAGAAACCACCAGCTGCTGCTGAACCGGTGAATGCATCACCAATAACCGCCGCAAACGAAGGCCCGATGTTTTCAAGGTTGGCAAAAATTACTGCCATTGCACCAATTAAATAGATAACCGCCATAACCGGAACAACGCGCGCGGTAAAGGCAGCAATACGCTGAATACCGCCTAAGATTACAAGCGCAAGAAGAATACCTAGCACACTGCCCACAATCCAAGGCTCGAAGCCAAACGTTGCTTCAATACTCTGCGCTATACCGTTACTTTGCGGTAGGTTACCCGTCCCAAAAGAACTAATTACCGTTGCAACAGCGAAAGCAACCGCTAGCCATTTCATATTTAAGCGACGGTCCATGTAGTACATAGGGCCACCAGCCATCGTACCGTCTTCGGTTTTAACACGGTATTTGTGTGATAGCGTTACTTCAACGAACTTGGTTGTCATACCCAAAAACGCAGTAACCCACATCCAAAATAGCGCAGCAGGACCACCAAGGAAAATGGCAAATGCCACACCTGAAATATTACCCGTACCAACAGTACCAGACAGCGCCGTTGTTAATGCTCTAAAGTGTGTGGTATCGCCTGGATCACTTTCCTTGTCAAACTTACCTGTAACTACTTGCCAGGCATGCTTAAAGAAACGAATTTGTGGAAACTTAAGATAGATAGTGAAGAAAAGACCCACACCAAGAAGCACATAAGGAAACCAGAAAGCTCCCCCTAAAAAGCCGTCAAGCGTGGTTAAAAAACCGTATAACCCTTCCAAGGTATTTCCCCTTTTTTATTATGATTGATTATTTTGTTTATTATATTTTGATAACCAAAAGGCCTCTGTTTGTCGAGGCCTTTTGAGGGAAGTTCTCACTTCCTTAAAACGAATTTTAGCCTTTCAGCTTTTTCACTACAGCATTCACGCCAATAAGAAGATCTTCTCCCAGTTGACGGCTGCGCTGTACCGACCACCCATAAATATCGTCAGGTACATCAGCGTTATCTTTAAACGGCATTTCTACTGTATATGCCATACATTTAAACTTTTCGCCAACGGCGTTAGAAGCCACTGTAAGATTTGCCTTGCCTGGCTCGTCTTTGTCGTAACCAAATTCATCTTGGAACTCAGGCGTCGCGTTAAGTAGCGCGTTTTTAAATGTCTCTTCCAATGCCTTGATGTCATCGTTATAGCTAGGGTTGCCTTCACTTCCCGCTACAAAGTTGTATGGCAACGCTTCATCACCATGTAAATCAAGGTACATATCAACGCCAATTTCAGACATTGCATTTAATACGTAAAGTACTTCTGGGCTTTTCTCAGCTGTTGGCGTAGCCCATTCTCTATTTAGGTTTGTGCCTACCGCATTGGTGCGCAGATGACCGCGTGCGCTGCCATCTGGGTTCATGTTCGGCACCACATAGAATACGGCGTTATCGAGAAGTTGGCGAGCTAAACCGTCTTGCTCGTCTAACAAGCGATAGATAATACCTTCAGCACACCATTCAGCCATGGTCTCGCCTGGATGCTGACGCGCTGTGATCCACACTTTTTTCTTCTCTGGTGTTTCTTCACCAATTACCAACAACGACATATCTCGACCATCAAGGGTTAGGCCTAAGAATCTGTGTTCGCATAAAAGCGACATCTGTGCATCGTGAATAAGGTCTAGGTGACGCTCGTAGCTATAAGGAATGAAATACGCAAAATAAACACTTGGCTGTTCAAGTGTTAGCGAGAACGATAGGTTATCGCCATCAAATTCGCTAGGAATTCTAAACCACGTTTGTCGGTCGTAAGAGGCAAGAACATTATACCCCTTCCACCCTTCTGGATAAGCTGACTTAGCAAGATTGCCAATGGTCATGTTGTGAGTAACAAATGTCTCACCTACTAAACGGAAATGAAACCATTGAGCAAATTCAGATTGGTTATCTTTTGGAATAGCTAGACGAATATCGTCTGGTGACTGTGCGCTTACAACTTCAATGTTGCCGCTGTCGAATTGACTGGAAATATGCATAGACTGTCGTTTTCCTCATTATTTGTGCGCTAATTTAGCATAGACACCAACACAAATACCACGTAGAGGGCAGGTTTTATAATGCTTAAAGTATACAATTTGTTTACACCAACAAAAAACCGACCACTTAGGTCGGTTTTTTAATCAATTTAGTGGGTCATGTTGCGCCAACTGACCTCTTCCCGTCGCTTATAGCGGAAGGGTTGGGAAGCTAAGCCCTGCCATATCGCGAACAACGCGAAGTACCTGGCAGCTGTAGCCAAACTCGTTATCGTACCAAACATAAAGCGTTAAACGCTTATCAGCAGCGATAGTCGCTTGAGAATCTACCACTGAGGCAGCGCGCGAACCTACTAAGTCAGTAGAAACTATTTCTTTACTGGCTGTGTAGTCAATTTGATGCTGAAGTTTCGAGAATAACGCAGTATCGCGTAGGAACTCGTTAACGGCAACACGGTCAACCTCAGTCTTAAGATTTAGGTTTAAGATTGCAAGTGACACGTTAGGTGTAGGAACTCGAATTGCGTTACCCGTAAGTTTGCCAGCCAGCTTAGGATATGCCTTTGCAACTGCTTTTGCCGCGCCGGTTTCAGTGATAACCATATTTAAAGGTGCACTACGTCCGCGACGGTCGCCTTTGTGATAGTTATCGATAAGGTTTTGGTCATTCGTGTAAGAGTGAACGGTTTCAACGTGACCATTATCAATGCCGTATTCTTCGTCAAGCGCTTTCAGCACTGGCGTGATGGCATTTGTTGTACAGCTAGCGGCAGAAACAATAGTATCTTCAGGAGTTACTTCAGCGTCATTTACACCGTGTACGATGTTCTTGATGTCACCTTTGCCCGGCGCGGTAAGAATAGCTTTTGCAGCGCCTTTGGCCTTAAGGTGAAGACCTAAGCCATCGCGGTCGCGCCAGATACCGGTGTTGTCTACAACGATAGCGTTTTCGATACCATACTGCGTGTAATCTACTTCATCAGGGCTATTTGCATAAATAACCTGGATGTAAGATCCGTTGGCTTTAAGTGCATTACGCTCGTGATCGATAGTGATACTGCCGTTAAATGGACCGTGAACTGAATCGCGGCGAAGCAAGCTAGCACGCTTCTCAAGGTCGCCCTCACGACCACCACGCACAACAATGGCGCGCAAGCGAAGCTTGTTGTTTTTGCCTTGGCGCTCGATAAGTAGTCGAGCGAGTAAACGACCTATACGGCCAAAACCATATAGTACAACGTCTTGAGGCTTCTGGTCGTCCTCTTTACCTGCAACGTCGTTTAGTTTTTCGTTGAGGTAGGCCGTAAGGTCGTTGTTGTCAACCGCCGAACCGTAATGGAAATCGAAGGCAAGTTTGCCAATATCAATTTGTGCAGGCGCTAGCTGCATGTTGCTAAGCGCTTCAACAATTGGGTAGCTTTCGCGTAGACGAAGCTTAATACCTTCGTGCAAGCGTACTTTGCGGTGCGCTTTTACTACATCAATGGCACTAGCATTCAAAAGTGAGCGGCCGTATACCGAAATTTCTACCGCTTTGTTGCGGTACAACTTTCCAATAAGGGGCAACATCATTTCTGCGTATTCCTGACGCTCTTGCCAGCTGCTTTGTAATTCCTGCTCAAACTGTTGATTCATGCTTTTGCCTTCATCGATATAGATTAACGTTTAGTTTCGCGTCGCTACGTCAGTCACTTTTTATTATTAGGGTACACAGAGGTGAGATATCGTCTGACGGTGACGTGCGCTATATTAGAGAAAGTCGTTTAGATGACCAAATTGTTGATTACTTTCACTAAATGCGAGATTGATAGGCAGACAAGATAATATTTAGTAATTTTCCGACAAAAGCATAGACGTTGCTCGTGTTGGAATTAAAAAGAAATAAATGTTGGATTTAACGTAAATGAATACACGGCTTCAACAATTAGTGATAACCATCATCCACAATAGGTTTTTATTGGCGTATGCAGAAAATCTACATGTCGTTACATTGCTATCTGCTTGGTACTGGCACTTCTAATTTTTGAAATAATATTTCAGTTTGAAGTAGTGAAATAAACAAAAAAACCGCCGTTTTCTGGCGGTTTTTTGATTTATTCTGAAAGCGGCTTCAATTTGAGGTTAATTTTTAACCAGTTGTTTACCTTTATTCCTTGCTCTCTCCGCCTCTAGCCTTTTATCTCAACATTATCTTCGCCTTTGAAGGTCATCGATACTGAGTTCACGCAATAGCGCTGTCCTGTTGGCGCCGGCCCGTCGGGAAATACATGGCCAAGATGCGAATTACACTGTTTACAAAAAATCTCGACGCGGCGCATACCGTGTGACAAGTCTTCACGGTAATCAACATTGCCATCTTCCAACTGTTTGTAAAACGAAGGCCATCCGCAGCCTGCGTCAAATTTAGTGTCGGAGGGAAAAAGTGGTGCATCGCAGCATTTACACACGTAAACGCCGTCACGGTTTTCATCTAATAATGCACCTGTGAAAGGACGTTCGGTGCCCGCCTCTCTGCAAACACGAAATTCCTCAGCGCTTAACGAACTACGCCATTTTTCATCATTATTGCTATTACTGTCGTTTGACATGTTTATACCTCTAAAACTGAAAAAGGTGTATTTGTTGCCAAATACACCTTTTACACAATCGTTTGCAAAACGCCTATTATTTCTTGATAGCCGTTTGCGACCGCGCTGGATCACTCCACTCAATGTGGTATTTTTTACCAGCAGGCTTGTCTACGCGCTGATACGTATGCGCACCAAAGTAATCACGCTGCCCCTGTAACAGGTTCGCAGGTAACACCGCAGTGCGGTATGAATCGTAGTAACTTAGCGCAGACATCATAGCTGGGCAAGGCACACCAGCCACCGTTGCTTGTGCAATTGATTCTCGCCAGTCAGATTGGTACTGCGTGATCTGCTCTGCAAAGTATGGGTCCATCAGCAGGTTAGCTAAGTCTTCATTGTTGTCATAGGCTTGCGAAATTGACTGCAAGAAAACCGCACGAATAATACAGCCCGCACGCCAAATCTTGGCTATTTCACCAAACTCTAATGTCCATCCATGTTCTTTTCCAGCCATTGCCATAAGCTGGAAACCTTGAGCATAAGCACAGATTTTTGAACAATAGAGCGCTTGCTCCAGTTTGTTTACAATAGACATTTTTTGTTCGTCGGTGTAATTAGGCGCATCTGGACCTGCAAGAACATGACTTGCTGCAACGCGTTCTTCTTTCAAACTTGAAATACTGCGCGCAAAAACTGCTGAAGTAATTGTTTGTGCTGGGCTGCCCACCTGCAGTGCACTTACCGCTGTCCACAGGCCTGTGCCTTTTTGCCCTGCTCTATCAAGAATAACATCAACCAATGGCTGACTGGTTTCAGGGTCAAGCTGCTCTAACACTTCAGCACTAATTTCCATTAGGTAGCTGTTGAGCTTGCCTTCGTTCCAACGACGGAATACTGCAGCAATTTCAGCAGGCGCCATGTTCAATGCCTGACGCATTACGTGGTAAGTTTCGCAAATAAGTTGCATATCTGCGTATTCAATGCCGTTATGCACCATTTTCACATAGTGACCCGCACCAACAGGGCCAATATATGTGGCACAAGGCTCACCTTCCAGTACAGGTTTACCTGGCGTGTGGCTTTCAAGAGGTTTACCCGTTTCAGGGTCAACTTTTGCGGCAATCGCTTTTAGCACAGGCTCAATGCGCGTCCACGCATAAGGGTTACCCGATGGCATTAACGATGGACCAAAACGCGCGCCTACTTCACCGCCTGATACCGCCGTTGAGAAAAAGATAAACTTGCCTTTATATTGCTCTTCACGCTGAACAGAGTCAGTCCACAAGCTGTTGCCTGTATCGACAACAATATCGTCAGCATGTATGCCAGCATCAATAAGGTGGTTACAAACGTGATCTACAGGGTCACCGGCGGGCACAGAAATAATGATAAGATGAGGGGCTTTAAGTTTGCTTAACAGTTCGGTGTACGAACTACAGCCTTCTACGCGAGGGGCAACATCGTCGCCTCGTTCGCTTGCGTCTTTCGCTAGGATCGATTCAACTTTGTTTTGGTCTAAGTCGAAGCAGGCAACGCGGTAGCCATGATCGACAAGGTTCATGGTAAGGTTACTGCCCATTACCCCTAAACCGATAAAACCAATATCACACGGCTTGTCGTCGTGTGCATTACCACCTTTGTTTTGCATAGGAACATCCTCACATTTCAGATGGGAGCGCATGATACCACCTAACACCATAAAGAACAGTCATACATAGACAATTGCGTGTGTTACGGTGTAAATCTCACCATTGGTAAACTTCTTAAGCGTTAAAAATTATGCGCAGTGCATTTTTTAACCGATAGTAACTGTTTAGCCAGCTAATACCCATCATTATATTCGGTAAAACTGAACAACGTTAGCGACTTACTGGCCTGTAAAAAAACCGTTTGAATGCAAATTGATGGTTGCTCGTTGAGTGATTGATAACGCGTATCTAAATGCATGGTCCACCCGCCTTTTGGCGCAGCGGTGGGTAGATGGAAGCGAACATCGTTTTCACTAGCATTGACACACAAAAACCAGTGTTCAGGTTTTTGAGCCCCGTTAACACACCCTTTTATTTCAACGCCAAAGGCCTTGTTGTGTCGGGCATTCCAGTCTTCAGATGCTTTATCTGAGCCATCTGGCTTGTACCAGTTAATCTCTTTCACGTTGCGCGACAATGTGAACGTGTCATCGTGCAACTTTAACTCGCTAAGCAGCGAAGAAGACTGACGCAAACGAATAACGTACTGACAAAACTTCAAAAAGTCTTCCTTACGTTTGTTTAGCTCCCAGTTAAGCCAGCTAACAGGGTTGTCCTGACAATACGCATTGTTATTGCCGTTTTGTGTTCTGCTTAACTCATCGCCGCCAAGAATATGTGGCGTGCCCTGAGAGAAAATAAGGGTAGCAAACAAGTTGCGTTTTTGGCGCTCGCGCATCTCAATAATAGATGCGTCTTGCGTTTCACCTTCAACACCATAATTTGAAGATAAATTATTGCCATGACCGTCTCGGTTATCTTCTAAATTATCTCGATTATGACGCTCGCTGTAAGTCACTAAATCGTGTAGCGTAAAACCATCGTGATACGTTACGTTATTCACCGATGTGCTTATGTGTCGACGTCCTTTGTGGAATATATCGCGAGACCCCATAAGACGTGTTGCAAAATCAGCCGTAACGCCATCATCACCGCGCCAAAAGGCGCGAATAGTATCGCGGTATTTATCGTTGACCTCTAACCAAGGCGATGGGAATTGCCCCACTTGATAACCGCCATAACCAATATCCCAAGGCTCGGCCAGAAGCACCTTATCTTTAAGTACTGGGTCGCTGCTAATTGCGCGAAGTAACCCTGACTTATTTGTGAAGGTTTGAGGCTCTCGCCCTAAACATACTGCAAGGTCAAACCTAAAACCATCTACGCCAATTACGTTAACCCAGTGTCGCATTGCATCAAGAATAAGGGCCATCATAAATGGCTGTGAAGTATTTATAGTATTACCGCAACCAGAATGGTTTGAGAATACAAGTTCACCTGACTTGGTTTGCTCGTACAAATAAGCTTGGTAAGGGCAAAATCCTTTAAAAGAAAGCACAGGGCCACCCTGCCCAGCTTCTGCCGTATGGTTAAATACCACATCAACAATAACTTCAAGGTCGGCCTTATGATAAGCCTCAACCATTTCTTTCAGCTCGGCCAGTGCATCAGCTACCCCATAGCGAGGCTCCGGTGCAAAGAAATTCACCGGGTTGTAACCCCAATAATTGGTCAGCCCTTTGTCCGTTATGAATGGTTCCGGCATAAAAGAGCATAAAGGCATAAACTGCACAGTGGTAATACCCAGCGATTTTAAGTGTTTAATAACGCTAGGGTGTGCGGCACCAATAAATTTACCTTGGTGCGCTTTTGGCACATCAGGATGCAGTTTAGTTAGCCCTTTTACGTGTGCCTCGTACACAATGCGTTTGTGCTTTGGTACTTTAGGAGCGGCAACTGCACTGGGTAAATACGCGTTGTGGTCTACTACAATGCATTTGGGCATCATAAACTGAGAGTCGTGTTTATATCGACGTGCATCCCATTTAATTGCCCTGCTTATTTTTAAAGCGTATGGGTCGATAAGCAATTTATCGGTAGGTACGGCATGAATACCACCGTCGTTGCGCTCTACCCGGTAACCATAATATTGACCCGCTTTAATGTTTGGCAAAAAGCCGTGCCACACGTCACCGGTTTTTTCTGGAAGCGATATTTCAAGCGTGGCTTCTTCGGTATCACTGTTGAACAAGCATAGAATGACATCAACGGCATCTGGCGCATAAACGGCAAAGTTACAGCCGCCACGCATAAGCGTGGCACCCAAAGGATGCTCAGAGCCTGTACTACAGCTAATTGCTGCACTAGTGCCGTTTGTATCTTCCAACTTACGTTACCTATGTATTCCGCTTTTAAAAAAGTATAAGTGCGCTTTTTTTCTCAAAACAAACTTAAAACAACGCTACTTCATTCACTACTGTGACGTTACATAAAACACAGTAGCCAATGGAGGTAGATTTATGTCTACCGAATGCTGCCTATTGTTCCATGGCGTTGGCGTTGAAACCACACGTGGCACGGTAGCAAAATCACTACCCCAAAATGCTTTATCATCGGTATTAAGCGCAAGTTCAAGCGTACATGGTGCATCTACACCCAGTCTAAAATTGTTTCGCGGTACTGGGGTAAAGTTGGAGACCACATATACTTTCTGACTACCGTTTTTAGAAGAACGTACGAAAGAGACCACGCTCTGATCTGCGTTTTCATGATCTATCCAGGCAAAGCCTTCATGATGATGGTCTAACTCGTATAACGCCGGCGTTGTCGTATAAAGCTTATTAAGTGCTTTATACAAAGACTGAATACCCGCATGTTTTTCGTATTGAAGTAAATCCCAATCTAGGCCAGCGTCGTGGTTCCACTCTCTTGATTGAGCAAGCTCATTGCCCATAAAGTTGAGTTTCTTGCCCGGGTGACCGTACATAAAACCTGCGTAGCAGCGAAGGTTTGCAGCTTGCTGCCATTCATCACCTGGCATTTTTCTCAGCATACTGCCTTTACCGTGTACAACCTCATCGTGAGAAATAGGCAGTACAAAGTTCTCATCAAACGCATACACCATGCTAAACGTAATATCACCGTGGTGATAGTTGCGATAGGCGGGGTCTTTGGCAATGTAATGCAGTGAATCGTGCATCCAGCCCATATTCCACTTAAATCCAAAGCCTAAGCCGCCATCAAATACAGGTCGAGATACTTTAGGAAACGATGTCGACTCTTCCGCTATGGTCATTGCATCTGGGAAATGCTTATATACTTCTTCATTCATCCAGCGCAGCAAACTAATGGCTTCGTAGTTTTCATTGCCACCGTCTACATTTGGGATCCACTCACCGTCGTTACGCGAGTAATCAAGATAAAGCATACTGGCTACTGCATCTACACGAAGGCCATCAACGTGGAACTTATCTAGCCAAAACAGTGCGTTTGCCACTAAGAATTGACGAACAGTGTCTTTACCGAAATCGTAAATGCACGAATTCCAGTCAGGGTGCCACCCTTTCTTTGGATCTTCATATTCGTACACGCAGGTGCCGTCAAATCGCGCTAAGCCGTGTCCATCTTCAGGGAAATGTGCAGGAACCCAGTCAATAATTACACCAACACCTGCTTGGTGGCATTTATCCACAAAATACTTAAAGTCGTCAGGATTGCCAAAACGACTTGTTGGCGCAAACATGCCAACGGGTTGATAACCCCACGAACCGTCGAAAGGAAACTCTGACACAGGCAAAAGCTCAACGTGGGTATAGCCCATGTCGCTAACATAACCTATAAGATCATCGGCCAACTCGCGGTAAGATAAATAGCGTGCGTCACTTTGCGCATCCGGTCGTTTCCACGAACCAAGATGTACCTCATAAATACTCATTGGCGTTTCGTATTTATTGGTTTTGCGACTTTGCATCCACTTTTCATCGTTCCACGTGTATGCGGTATGGTCGAAAACTTTAGACGCGTGCGACGGATATTGCTCTGCGCTAAAGCCTAATGGGTCGGCCTTATGCGGAAGGTCATGGCCTTTTGCATCTTTCACTTGATACTTATAGCGTTCATTCGCCTGCAGGCCAGGGATGAATAACACCCAATACCCCATAGACGTCTTTTCCATAGGATTAACGCGACCGTCCCACTGGTTAAAATCGCCAATAACCGACACAGCGCTGGCATTGGGTGCGAACACACAAAAACGCACGCCGTTAATTGCCGTACCTTCGGTTGAATCGACACTTAATAGCTGAGCGCCCGCTTGTTGATACAAGTTTGCTGGCTTGGCATCGATAAAATGTACGGCGTGATAGGCATTTTCAGTGAATTGGTAAGGGTCGAAGTAAGTGTGCTCGCCATCTTCGTATTCTGCGTTTACAGAATAGGTATGGCCGCAATGCGCTTTGGAGATTTCAGCTTCAAATAAGCCCGTATTTGAAACAGGCTGTAGCGTAACCTTTGGTAGTGCAGCGTTTTCCCATTTAACTGAAATAGACTTCGCACCTGGTCTCCAGATACGAAGAAGAAACGTTCCGTTGTTTTCTACAACACCCAGTTGGGAAAATGGCTGTGAACATGCCGCTTGTTCAAACTGCTGCACTACTTGTTGCATTCGCTACTCCTATTAAAAACCCGCATTGCAGCGGGTTTAATTCGTAAAGCGCCAGAATTGACGCTTCATCTTACTCGATTAAGAAGCACTAAGTCACTTCTTTAATTCAACTATCCAATTTAGGCTATTACTTGTTACTCGCTTGCTTTCTTGCGTGTGTAAGTTTAGCGGCTAACTCATTAATTTGTGCATTTTCAAACATTGTCTCAATGTTTTGCGTAAGCTTTCTGCGCCAGTTTGGATACTCGTCAAACGTACCTGGAATGTTTACTGGCTTATCCATTTGCAGCCAGTCTTCCAGCTGTAGGCTTAGTAACGCGCTTGAACCGCCTGCCATGTGCACCTGCATGCCATAGTTTAGGTCTTGGTTCATGCCAACATAGTTCACATCGCGACCTACGTTATCACCTACAGAGCCGTGACCGTGAAGCGTATCCAAAATAGACTGTTTGTTGTCGTGACGGTCGGTGTAAAGCGTATCCAAAATTTCTTGTGTAGGATAAAGACCAATTTCTTTACCAAGTTCAAGATCAAGGCAGTGCCAGTAACCAATAAGGGTTGGCATATCGTGGGTAGTCAACGTTGACATCGACTGCACTGGGTAGTGACTAGGAGAGAAGAAACCGCCATCTTCCGCTTGCTCAAAGAAGAACACGCGGTATGAATAAACGCCGTTATCTGCCAACTTGCTGCGGATTTCTTCTGGCACGGTCCCAAGATCTTCCCCAATGACTAAGCTTTGGTTTCTATGGCTCTCTAATGCCAAAATACCTAGAAGGTCATCTACAGGGTAATAAATGTATCCACCTTCTTTTGCATCGTCGCCTTTCACTACCCACCATAAACGCAGAAGTGCCATAACGTGGTCGATTCGAAGTGAACCTGAGGACGCCATGTTAGAAGCGAATAGGTCGATAATTGGTTGATAAGCTTGTTCGTAAAGCTTACGTGGGTCCATTGGCGGAAGACCCCAGTTTTGGCCTAATGGGCCTAAGATATCTGGCGGAGCACCAACGCTGGCGTCGGTACAGTAAAGGTCTTTATTACCCCAAATCTCCGCACTTCCTTCGCTTACACCTACCGCCAGGTCGCGATACAAGCCAATAGTCATGCCAGCTTCAGTAGCCTTATTGCTCGCTTGCTCTAGTTGCTGCGCCGCAATCCACTGTAAAAATAGGTAGAACTTAACGTCTTGCTCGTTCGCTTTCTTAAACTTAGCCACTGCAGGATTGTGATAATCTTTAAACTCTTCAGGGAATACAGGCCAGCCCCAGCTTTCCTTTCCTTGCGCTTTAAGCGACGACTGAAGTGCATCGTAAACCGCTAACATATCAAGACTTTCACCACCAGCTTCAACAAACGCTTTAAAGGCCTTGTTCTGTTTAGTGCTCTTAGTTAAGTATTTTGCGTCGTAAACATCAAATACCGCACGAAGCGCAGCAAGTTTAAGATGTGCAACCGCCTCATAATCTACGTGTTCTACGTTACGCGCATGCGCTAACGTTTTGTTGAAGTCGTCGCTTGATACTAACGCTTGTACTGACGCATCGTCGTAGCCTTCTACTGCCGTTACGTCGATATACAAATAGTTCAACCAGCGGCGTGAACTTGGACCATATGGAGAGCATGCATTAGGGTTAGCCGGATAAAGCGCATGAATTGGGTTTAAGCCAATAAAATCTGCACCCACACTTGCCGATTTCTCGATAAGCTGAGCAAGGTCAGAGAAATCACCAATCCCCCAGTTGTTTTCGCTACGCACACAATAAAGCTGAACGCTTAAACCCCAAATTTTCTTCCCTTGTTTAATAGGATCAGGAGTAAAGCAAGCCTGTGGTGCCATAATAATACGTGACGTGGCAATTTGGTCGCCGTCTGCTGATAGCGCCACATCGTGATAGCCAAGCGGTAAATCTAAAGGCAGCGCAACCACGTATTCATGGAATTCAACGTCGTCGATATGCGCCATTGTTGTCATGCTTTCATCTACAGGCGTGAACGCGTGAGTAAGCACCTCACCGCTTTCCAGGGTAACGGTAAGTACGTGCTCATCGTTTACTAACTCTATAGGTAAACGTACCGATAACGTAATGTCTTCACCACGGCGTACAACTTGAACAGGGTTCAACGGAGACAACCAAACAGATTGAACATCTTGTGCAATTTGTGACTGAATTTTTTCGTCACTGCTGGTGTCATAGCCAAGTGCATTTAACAACTTAGCCTTGCTCGATTCTGCGATGGTTGCTGGATTTCCCCATGCGTCTACGTACTGGGTTTCTATTCCCCGCATTTCAACCAATTGTTGCAGAAGTTGTTGTGTCATGGTGTGTAATTCCTGTTGTTCGATAGAGTAACGCTATCGTGCTTAAGAGAAAACTAAAGCACATACGTATAAAACAATTTTTTAACATTATTCTAGAAACCGCGCTCGGGCGATATCTGAATACGATTGCAAAAGTCATTGTTCGTAATTTTGCAACACTTTAGCTTTTTATTTTGCTAATTATGGCATTTTGATCCATACTTTACGTAATTTATTTTCATATTTTATTAAAATTTATCGGGGTACGTTATGACAATTCGCATCGGTATCAACGGTTTTGGCCGTATTGGACGTCTGGTAATGCGCGCTGCAGCAGAGCGTCAAGACATCGAAGTAGTGGCTATTAACGACTTGCTGGACACAGACTACATTGCTTATCTATTAAAGTACGACTCTACCCACGGTTTGTTCGACGGTGAAGTAACTGTAGACAATAATTCACTAATTGTTAATGGCAAAACTATCCGTATCACGTCAGAGCGCGATCCAGCTGCACTTAAGTGGAACGAAGTTGACGTAGATGTAGTGGTTGAATCTACGGGTCTTTTCCTAACTAAAGAAACAGCAGCAAAGCACATTGAAGCGGGCGCAAAGAAAGTTGTAATGTCTGCGCCATCTAAAGACGACACGCCAATGTTTGTTATGGGCGTAAACCAAGACAGCTACGCAGGTGAAACCATTGTTTCTAACGCATCTTGTACAACAAACTGTCTTGCACCTTTAGCGAAAGTGCTTAACGATAAATTCGGCATTGTTGACGGTCTAATGACTACCGTACACGCTACTACTGCTACTCAGAAGACAGTAGATGGCCCATCTATGAAAGACTGGCGCGGTGGTCGTGGCGCAGGCCAAAACATCATTCCATCTTCTACAGGTGCAGCGAAAGCCGTTGGTAAAGTTATCCCAGCACTTAACGGTAAGCTTACTGGTATGGCGTTCCGCGTACCTACACCAAATGTGTCGGTTGTGGACTTAACCGTTAACCTTGCAACGCCTACTAGCTACGACGCTATCTGTGCGGCAATGAAAGAAGCCTCTGAAGGCGAGCTTAAAGGTATTATGGGCTACACAGAAGATGCTGTGGTATCTAATGACTTCGTAGGTGACGCGCGCACATCTGTGTTTGACGCCACAGCAGGTATCGCACTAACTGATACGTTTGTAAAAGTAGTATCTTGGTACGACAACGAGTGGGGCTACTCAAACAAAGTACTAGACTTGGTTGCTCACATTTCTAAATAAACGGCATTCATAACAAATATTTAGTTTATTTGTCATTTATTTGAGTTAATCTGAAAAGGTGTAAACATTGTGTTTGCACCTTTTTTATTTTCATCGGCACATTCATATGAAGGTGGTGACAAACACGCTTTTCCCTGTCACTGTTTTTAAGCTATCACCCACCAAGGAGGGTTTATGTCACCCGTTAATTCAATTTCGCTAAGTGAGTCTAATGGACTTACTTTTCTTGAGATAGACAATAACAAAGCGACAGCGAAAGTCAGTTTGTTTGGTGGGCATGTTCTGTCTTTTGTACCTAAATTGGATGGAAAAGAACGCCTTTGGGTAAGCCCACATGCGTATTTAAACGGAGAGCGCCCAATACGAGGCGGTGTACCTGTATGCTGGCCATGGTTTAGTGACGACCACGGACAAGAGAAAGGTGCCCTACCCGCTCACGGCTTTTTGCGCACCCAGGTGTGGAAGCTAGTGGATTCACAAGATACAGAAGAAGGCACAAGCATTACGCTACGCCCTAGCTTTACCCGCGCCCAAGGCTTCGAATACGATTGCAACGTTACGTTGCAACTTATCATTGGCGATACATTAACAATGTCGCTTATTACCGAGAACACGGGTACGGTGCCGTTTAAATATAACTGCGCGCTTCACAGCTATTTCCATGTCGACCATATCAATCACACTGAGCTTCAAGGCATTGACGGAGACTACAAAGACAAACTTGCAGACTGGCAAATCAAGCCTTCTCCTACCCCCTATACCATTACCGGTGAAACAGATCGCATTCACCTTAGCGCTGTTAAAAACACTACAATTGAAGTTGAAAAGAGTGCTTTTACTGACGTTAAATCAGAAGGTAACGACTCGCTAGTGGTATGGAACCCGTGGCTGGGCGCCGCATCAATTTCAGATATGGACCCCTTTGGTTACAAACACATGATTTGTGTAGAGACTTCCCTAACCCAAGGAAAAACTCTAGAGCCAGGTGAAAGTCATGCGCTTACACAGGTTGTGGTGCCTCGATAGCGAAAAACGTTTTAATAAGCGGAATCAGCAGCTTCGTACTAAAAATGGCCGTGGTAAGTTAACTAAGACTCCCACGACCATTTTTTAGCTGACAGCGCATAATTTACTAATAGCCAATTGGATGACTTATGTTAAGCAAAGGAATTGCATTTAGGTTGCTAAAGGTCGTCTTAACATCATTTTTATTTGCCCCCTTACTTTTAAACCTGACAGGCTGTGCGCATTTGGTCGCGCATCAAATAGCTTCTCAGTATTCGCCTGCCGTCGATGAAAACGTGTCAGAAATTTTTAAAGTTTTACATTTATGCTCGCAAAACAAACACTGTGTTACTGTTCAAAATCAACCAGAACACCGCTTTACTAATCTGCATGTTACACTTCAAATAGATGACAAACACAAGCGTTGGAACTTTCGAGACGACGATATCCCACCTCCCAAAAACAGTAACCACCTAATTATTGTATTTCCTGGTTTTAATACGCCTAAACAGACTGTTGCATTTCATCAAGCATGACTTAATAACGTTACAGGCGCAGATGTAATAGTGATTGAAAGTGCTAACGCCAGTAGTAACTTTTCATTCGGCCTTAATGCCGTTGAACCGGTTTTATCTGAAGTTCAAAAAAGGAACCCAGAAAAAGTGGATGTTATTGGCGTGTCGATGGGTAGCGTTGCAGCGCAACGCGTGGCTTCAGCACTAGAAACATCTAGACTGCATTTAATTGCTCCTATGACAGATTTTCATCACTCAACACTGGCGCTTTGGAAAATGCTTCACAAAGATAAGTTCTACTCTGTGTTTATTGAAGAAGAAGACATAAACAACGCCGTTGATATTGTTTACAGCAATGCAAAACTTCAGGCGAAAGACATTAATATTGTTGATGCAGTAGAAGTAAATGCTAAAGCCACCTATGTGTATACGTCGACAGCAGACAAAGTTACGTTGGCTAGCGACTGGAACAACATTCAAAACAACACTGTAAAACGCCACACATTTGAAGATTTAACACATCTTGAAATGGCATCTTTAATGGATGAGGAATTATTACAAAGTTTTCTGTCGAACTTGATAGAAAGCGATGTTGAATATACTAAGTCGACGACTGGATTAGTTTGCGATTTAAACCGAAGCGACTGCGCTGTTAGCGAGTGAATTTGATAAATGTTTACTTGGACTGTTGTTTCTCGTCTAATCTTTACAACTTACACTCTGAAGTTCAGTTCCTTATCTAACTTTCGCCAGTCAACTTTACTGCCATACTTATGTTTCCTACAAAGCAGGAGACAAGTCATGGCAACAAACTCACACACCTTGGAACAAAGACCGCATTATTGGGCAGAAAAAGCCTCTTAAGTTATCTCACATATGGGGTATCCGAATTCGACTAAAACTTGAAGGCCGGACGCTTGACCTCGCATTATTCAATCTTGGTCTTGATAGCAAACTACGAGGTTGTGACCTCGTTAAACTCAAAGTATCAGATGTTGTTTGCGGGAGTTCAGTGCTGAGGCGTACCCATGTTGTTCAGCAAAAACTGGAAGTCCTGTCCAATTTGAGATAACTCCGAAAACGGGAGAATCGATCTTGGCTTGGGTAAAGAAAGCTGTTCTAAAAGCGTCTGATTGCCTTTTTAAATCGCGCATAAACAAAGTTGAGCACATATCAACTAGACAATACAATCGCATTTTTCGCGGATGGATTGAAAAACTCGGGCTAGATGCCTCGCTCTACAGCACCTATTCATTTTCATTGCGCAAAAACAAACCCTATTTCATTTATAAGAAGACTGAGAACCTTCGGGAAGTGCAATTTTTGCTGGGCCACAAGAAGCTAGAGAGCACTGTCCGCTACTTAGGCATTGAAGTGGACGACGCTTTAGAAATATCAGAATCTATTAAAACTTAGGATAATGAGTTGGGCTGCTATGAGCGTAAAGCGGACCTTGAAGGTTACTAACGCGCTTGTCCGCTGTAGACAATGGAGCGGTCGTTCAGCAAACTTGGAATATCGGAATTTTGAACATTCGCTTCCTACCGGAAGCGACCGCTCAATTAAAACTTTCAAAAGACCTTTTCGAAATTCGAAAAAACCTCTACTCATTTAAAATAGAACCTCTTTTTTAGTTGTAAGCTAGGATAAGCAGTAACGTGGTGCCCTAGAGAAGGTAGCTTGCTCTTGTCATTTCGGTTCACCACAACATGTTGAACTATTTTCGCTCACTTCTCACACAAATCCGAAAACATTATTGCTTATGCCTTGTTAACGAAAGTGCTAGAAGTTTACTTTCTTCTTAATCTGCATATTGCAATAAGAACTAGGCCAAACAGCCCTAAGGTAGGAGGTGCTGATACTTCAACTGAAGTAGCAAGAACCTGAAATCTAACCCCTTCCGCGGGCATACCACCAGTAGAGTTGATGCTAGTGCGAGTAGAACCTTGCAGAGACGTATTTGAGTTACCGCTATAAGTATAAATTGCCATGTTAGATTGTTCGAACCATTGCATACGGTAAGAACCTGCCGCCAGAGTTGGACCGTCAAACAACATATTCAAAACAACTGAACTAGGGGTAGAGCTTGCCATAGTCGCATACGAACTAACTACAGTTTCAAACAGTTTGGTTGTTAAGCTAACATCCCAAATTGAAAGGTTTACATTCCAATTAGACCCGTACCAATTAGCGACCTCTAAGTTTGTACCGCCAATAGTAGCTCCGGAATTTAGCGTAAATTCGTCGCTAACGAACCACGAACCTCCGCAAGTTGCACACCACGCATTACCCTGAGTACCTGGTTTTTCCCAATCTGGTGACGAATATATGACACTGGACTGGGCGTGTAAGCTTATAAATAAGCCAAAAATAGCAAATATCTTTACGGTTATATTTTTCATGTGACTGCCTTCTATATGCTTCTGTGCTCTTTACTTACATGAGCACAAAAAGTGCCAAAAATAATGTTCATAAAAAACAAATCGTTACGAAAATCTGTTTTAAAAGTGTAAATTTCTCAGACAGTATAAGTGGGCAATTCGAAACTAACTGGTTGCATTTTCTGCAGTTAACCAAAAAAGATTAAGTATAAGAAATTCAAACGCTACCAGTTTCTCATACTTACAATCATCACAAGCAACACGTAGAAATCCATGGTCCAATCGACCATGTATGAGAAATTCTTCAAACTCTTTCTCTACATGGTGCGATAACGACTTTCCTTTATGCGACAGGTGCTTTAGAAATTCAGGATAGTGATGTTCGACCAATTGATACAGTAACGTCTGTTCTGGACGATGTCGTGTTTAGTTATGAGTTTGAGTTGCTAGCAATGGTTTCCTTACCAAAGATTTGCATCTCAGTGTGCAGTTGTTCTTTGTGTTAGTCTACTGACCTTGGAGATGGAAAATTTTTTGTGAAGGTCTGTTAAACGTGCAAATCAGACGTTCTTACTCTAGAAAGCCCACACTTAGTTTACATCCGACAGTCATGCTATATATCACCCGCACGTAAAAACGTCAGGTCAAATGTGAGCGACTCACCTGAGTCGTTACCAGCATGCCTATGGTCATATTCACCATCGAAACGTACATACCAGCCATAAAAAAGGGACGCAACTAGCGTCCCTTTTCTCTTATTTCAATTCGGAGAAATACTTATTTATTTACACCAGCAATCGCTTCTTTAGCCAACTGTGTAATGCGTGCCCAGTCGCCCGACTCAATAGCATCATCTGGGGCTAGCCACGAACCGCCAACGCATTTAACGTTATTCAGCGCTAAATAATCGTTGTAGTTGTTAGGGCCAATGCCGCCTGTTGGGCAGAACGTTACGTCAGGGAACGGGCCGCTAATAGACTTAATCGCTTTAACACCGCCCGACGCTTCTGCAGGGAAGAATTTCATATGCGTATAGCCTGCGTCTTTACCTTTCATAAGGTCAGACGTAGAAGAAATACCAGGAATAAGTGGAATTTCTGCATCCATACCCGCTTTAAGCAAATCGGCTGTCATACCTGGGCTGATGGCGAATTTAGCGCCTGCTTCAACAACGGCTTTAAGCTGCTGTGCGTTAGTTACCGTACCAGCACCAATAAGTGAGTCTGGTACTTCGTCTGCAATGCGCTTGATAACATCAATAGCCGAAGGCGTACGTAGCGTTACTTCCAGTACTTTAATACCACCTTCCATGAGCGCTTTCGCTAGAGGCACTGCTTTTTCAACGTCATTAATTACCAGCACAGGTACAACTGGACCCGCTGCAAAAATTTCCTCTGGCGTATATTTCCATTTCGTAGTCATAGTTTAGCTCGCTGTATTTTGATTTAGATAAGCAGCTGCACCAAGAAGACCATGGTCAGGTTCTGCTATCAAATAGGTGGGGATATCTTTTACGTAGTGCTTCATTTGGCCTTTTGCTTCAAAGCGGGCTCTGAAGTCGCTATTCTTAATGAAATCTGGGAAACGGTTTGCAATGCCGCCGCCAATAAAGATACCGCCTGTGGTAGCCATATTCAGTGCCAGGTTGCCGGCAAAGCTACCCATAATGCGACAGAATTGCGTAAGTGTTGCCTCTGCAATTTTGCATGAACCCGCTAGCGCGGCGTCGGTAATTTGTGCTGGCTCGGTAAACTCCACTGGCTCATTAGCATGCTTTGCTAGTGCTGTGTAGATGTTTAAAATTCCGCGGCCCGACATTACCTCTTCAGCTGATGCTCTACCGAACATAGCGTGAAGGTGTCGCCACACAATAACGTCAGTTTCATCAACTGGTGCAAAATCAACATGACCGCCCTCGCCATCCAGCGTTTGCCAGCCTGACGATGTCATTGTGATGTGCTCAACACCTAAGCCAGTACCCGGACCAAATACCGCAATATTGCCATTCTCTTTCGCAATACCTTCACCAATAGGAATAACCTGGTCGCTTCCCAGTACCGGCAATGAGTGTGCAACCGCTGTAAAGTCGTTAATTACGTAAAGCGCATCTAGCTTCAATTGAGAGCGCAGCGCATTTTGTGAAAACGCCCAGCTGTGATTGGTCATTTCTACCTGGTCGCCAAGCACAGGGCATGCAATAGCAATGCACCCTTCTGTGAATACATGCTCTGGCATATCAGAAAAGTATTGTGCAATGGCAAGGTCGATACTGGCGAAGTCGTTACACATGTATTTTTTGATATCAGCCACGCCCGACTCGGTTACCCGAGCCAAACGTATATTTGTACCGCCAACATCAGCCACAAACTTCTGGCTCATTATGCTTGCTCCTGCGTGTAGAAAAGTGAACACGCACCTTCTTCAGCACCGGTAAGCATTGCACGCATACCTGCGAACATTTCTCGGCCCATACCAACGTGATGTTTAGCCAAGTTTGCAGGCTGCGCTTCACGCTCAGCAAGGGTTGCCTCATCAACGTGTAACGTAAGTTCTCCAGTAACTGTGTTCAATTCAATTAGGTCACCGTCGTGTACTTTTGCAAGCAAACCGCCTTTGTAGGCTTCTGGTGTAACATGGATTGCAGCTGGTACTTTACCCGACGCACCAGACATACGGCCATCTGTCACCAAGGCTACTTTAAAGCCACGGTCTTGCAGCACACCTAGTGGTGGTGTTAAGCGGTGTAGTTCGGGCATACCAATAGCTGATGGGCCTTGGAAGCGCACAACTACAATACAGTCTTTATCAAGCTTGCCAGATTTAAACGCATCATCCAGTTCGAACTGATCTTCAAACACCACGGCAGGCGCTTTAAGCGTGCATTGCGGGTTACGCAGTGCAGACGTTTTAATAACACCGCGACCTAGGTTACCGTCTAGTACACTAAGGCCACCGTCTGGCTTGAATGGGTTTTCAACTGTAGCAAGTACTTCTTTATCAAGCGACTCTGTCGGGCCATCTCGCCATTCTAGGTTGCCATCAATAAGCACAGGCTCTTTGGTGTAGAAATCCAGACCTTCGCCACAAATGGTTTTAACGTCGTTGTGCAATAAGCCAGCATCTAGAAGCTGGCGGATAAGCAGCGACATACCGCCTGCTGCAACGAAGTGATTAATATCGGCAGAACCATTCGGATAAATACGTGTAAGTAGCGGTACAGCGTTTGAGATATCTGAGAAGTCATCCCAGTTAACGATGTAACCAGCTGCACGCGCAACCGCGATAAGGTGCATTGTGTGGTTTGTTGAACCACCAGTAGCTAATAGCCCTACTAGGCCATTAACAATCGCTTTTGCATCAACAATATGGCCGATTGGCGTATAGTTATCGCCAAGATCAGTAAGTCGAGTAGCTTGAACAGCCGCCGCTTTTGTTAAAGCGTCACGAAGCGGCGTGCCCGGATTTACAAACGAAGAGCCAGGAAGATGCAGACCCATCATCTCAACCACTAACTGGTTAGAGTTAGCCGTACCGTAGAACGTACAAGTACCCGCAGAGTGATAAGACTGAGACTCAGCTTCTAAAAGCGCGTCACGGCCTACCTTGCCTTCAGCATACTGCTGACGAACGCGAGCTTTCTCTTTGTTCGGAAGACCCGATGGCATTGGGCCTGCTGGCACAAACACTGTTGGAAGGTGGCCAAATGTCAATGAACCAATAAGTAGCCCAGGAACAATTTTGTCACAAATACCCAGCATTAGCGCACTGTCAAACATGTTGTGAGACAACGCAATAGCTGCACCTTGAGCAATGTTATCGCGGCTCATCAAGCTTAAGTCCATACCAGACTGGCCCTGAGTAACACCGTCACACATTGCAGGTACACCGCCCGCGAACTGTGCCACGCTGCCTACTTCTTTCACTGCTTCTTTGATAATAGCCGGATACGTTTCGTAAGGCTGATGCGCAGACAGCATGTCGTTGTACGACGAAATAATAGCTACGTTAGCTTTGGTCATTGAGCGAAGATCGGCTTTTTCGCTAGAGCCACATGCCGCAAAACCATGTGCAAGGTTACCGCACGACAACGCACCACGGTGCGGGCCCTGACGTCGTGCCTCTTCAATTTTTTCTAGGTACGCTTTGCGCGTTTCTTTACTACGCTCGATAATTCGTTGCGTAACTTCAGCAATTTTTGGATTCATTCTCTTGTCTCCTATGGCGCCCACATCAAGGTAACCGGAGCTCTGTTAACTACGGCTGTGATGGGCTTTTGCGCTTCGGTGGCATTTTCAATAGCATCAAGCAATACATGCTTCTTCTTTTCGCCCGTTAGGTGCAAAAAGATATTTCTGCTATTAAGCAACGCAGGTAGCGTTAATGAAATACGTTGGTGAGGTGCTGTTGTAGGTTGAACCGCAATGCAGGTATTGCCGCTGTTCATATCTAAGCCGTCTAGCACTTGTTCAGAACATGGGAACAACGACGCGGTATGACCGTCTTCACCCATGCCTAGAATTAACGCATCAAACGGTTGCGACATTTCAGCAAGATTACTTTCTGCTGTTGCTATACCGTCTTTTGCGTCTTGTGGCTCGCTTTTTAGTTCAATAAAACGAGCTGCTGCGGCTTTATTTTGTATTAGATTATTTTTTACCAAGCTAGTGTTACTAGCTTCGTGGCCTTCATCAACCCAGCGCTCGTCGGCAAGAGTGATATCAACTTTATCCCACTCTAGCTCTGTTTCGCTAAGTTGTTTAAATAATGCCAACGGCGTGCGACCGCCACTAACCACTAACGACGCGCGCCCGCGGGTTTTAATGCCTGTTTTAAGAATGCTAACTAAGTCTTCAGCAAATGCATTGGTTAGCGCGTCAGGAGTTTCGAATGAAAGTGTTGTTAACGCCATCTTATTTCTTCTTCGCTATTTTGCTTTCGTACCAGCTGCGGTTTTCACGTGCAAGCAATCCAATTGAGTCAACTGGACCCCATGTACCCGCCTGATATGGCTCTGGCGGCTCGCTCGATTGCTTCCAAGCTTCAAGAATTGAATCAACCCATGTCCATGCTTGTTCAATTTCATCGCGGCGTACAAATAGCGCCTGATTACCCAACATAACTTCAAGAAGCAGCTTTTCGTAGGCATCAGGAATGCGCTCGTCGGCAAACGCCTCAGAGAAGCTTAAGTTAAGCTTTGATTTTTGAAGATCCATCGAGCCTGAGCTTGTTAGGCCTGGAACCTTGTTCATTACGGTAATTTCAACGCCCTCATCTGGCTGAAGACGGATAACTAGCTTGTTAGGTGGCAAGTTCTTAAAGCTGTCGCCAAACAGGTTGTGCGGCTGACGCTTAAAGTAAATAACAACTTCACTCACCTTGGTAGGCATACGCTTACCGGTGCGAAGGTAAAACGGCACGCCCGCCCAACGCCAGTTGTCAATTTCGGCTTTTATAGCGATAAAGGTTTCGGTTTTACTTTGTGTGTTGGCGCCCTCTTCTTCTAGGTAGCCTGGCACTTCTTCACCTTTAACAAAGCCCGACGTGTACTGGCCACGAACGGTTACATCATTAACGTTAAACGAGTTAATTGGGCGAAGCGCTTTTAGAACTTTTAGCTTTTCATCACGGATGCTGTCTGCGTCTAACGTTGTAGGCGGCTCCATGGCAACAAGGCTTAGAATTTGAAGTAAGTGGTTTTGTACCATGTCACGCATTTGACCTGCGTCATCAAAGTAACCCCAGCGACCTTCAATACCTACCGACTCAGCCACTGAGATTTGCACGTGGTCGATACAGTTATGGTCCCAGTTTGTTGCGAAGATAGAGTTTGCAAAACGAAGCGACACCAGGTTAAGAACAGTCTCTTTACCTAGGTAGTGGTCGATACGATAAATTTGTTTCTCGTCGAAGTATTCTGCAACTTGTTCGTTGATGACTTTTGACGATGCTAAGTCGTGGCCGATTGGTTTTTCCAATACTACACGTACGCTTGAATCGATGATTTTGCAGCTGTGTAGACCGCGGCAGATGTCGCCATAAATAGCTGGCGGCGTTGCAAGGTAGCACACCATGGTTCGGTCTGGGTCAACGTGATCATCTAGTACGCAGTAGCTCTCTACGTCTTTCATATCAACACATGCGTAATGCAGACGCGCTTTCATGCGCTCCCACGTTTCATTACACAGCTCTTTTTCACCAAACTTAACAAGGTTGGAATGCACTTCTTCAATATAGTCTTCTAAAGACATGTCTTGGCGAGCAACACCCACTATGGTGGTGTCTGGATGCATTAGGTTGGCTTTTTCAAGCTGGTATAATGAAGGCAATAACTTGCGTCGTGAAAGATCGCCCAGCGTACCGAAAAGTACAAAATCACAGGGCTCGTAGGAATTATCCAATACCATATTCGTCGACCTTTTAAATGTATGTATGCGCGGTGTATTGTACAGTTATTTACAACACCCTCGACTATTTTTACCGTATAGTTAACACCAAATGTAGTAAAATTACAACTTGAACCAACTACAGGATTCGATTCTTTCTATTTTCCTTCAGTTTACCCTGATTTACATTGGCCACAGCAATAAAAAATGTCAAAAAATTACATTTTTCTTGTCACTGCCGTCACATTGGGTACTATAACCAATGTACCTTACAACAACATATGCCGAATATTTGCTATATCCGTATGAACATTTTAGAAAAAATTACACAAAGTAAAGCTGCATTCAGTAAGTCTGAAAAGAAAGTGGCTGAGGTTATTCTTGCAAACCCACAAACTGCCATTCATTCGAGTATAGCAACCCTCGCTAAAATGTCGGATGTAAGCGAGCCCACAGTTAACCGCTTTTGCAGACGTTTAGATACTAAAGGTTTCCCCGACTTTAAACTGCACTTGGCACAAAGCCTTGCTAACGGTACGCCATACGTTAACCGTCACGTTGATGAGAACGACAGTCCTGACGAATACACCAATAAGATATTTGAATCGACCATGGCGTCTTTGGAAGTAGCAAGGCAGTCGGTTGATGTGAATGTAGTAAATCGCGTAGTCGACCTACTTACCCAAGCGCAAAAGATTTCATTTTTTGGTCTTGGTGCTTCAGCATCGGTTGCCCACGATGCGCTGAATAAGTTTTTCCGTTTCAACGTACCTGTTGTGTACTTTGAAGACATTTTGATGCAGCGAATGAGCTGCATGAACTGTTCTGACGGTGACGTGGTGGTATTAATTAGCCATACAGGCCGCACGAAAAGCCTTGTAGAAATAGCACAAATTGCGCGCATGAATGATGCGACTGTAGTAGGCATTACTTCTGCTGATAGTCCATTAGCGCAAGAATGCAGCTATGTGCTGTCGCTAGAAGTACCTGAAGACACCGACATGTACATGCCAATGGCATCGCGTATTGCACAGCTAACGCTTATCGACGTTTTGGCAACGGGCTTCACACTTCGCCGCGGTAATAAGTTTAGAGAAAACTTGAAGCGTGTGAAAGACACGCTTCGTGGCTCACGCTACGAAAAACGTAACGAATGATCATCACGTTTTAATAGATGATCTTGAATAAACGAAAAGGGCATATACCTCGGTATCTGCCCTTTTTTTTGTAATATTCGTTCATCTGTAGTGCTAATAAGTGCTACTCACTTTTTTATGCTGGTTTGCATCATGAAGAAGAAAAACCGCTCAATGCGGTGCTATGTTAAACAGAATGTACAGAATTCCTTACCCAACTGGTCAAGCCAGTTGGGAGAATTTCTATCTTTCATTCACATTTTTGTCAAATTCAACTACTATTCTGTAATAAAATTACGTAAAGCGATTACAGGAAGCAGTATCATTCACTGCAACCTATCTCCTTTTGTTATTGCTAACTACAAAACAGCGACGGAATCCCATGATTAGAAGAACGAAAATTCTTGCCACCTTAGGTCCAGCCACCGATTCACTAGAAAAAATTCAAGCGCTTATTGCCGCGGGTGCAAACACGGTGCGCATGAATTTCTCTCACGGACAAGCTGAAGATCATATCGAGCGTGCAAAACGTGTACGTCAAGCAGCGAAGAACTTAGGTAAGTACGTAGCTATTCTTGGCGACCTTCAAGGCCCTAAGATCCGTGTTGCCCGCTTTGCAGAAGGTGCTGTTAAGTTAGAGATTGGTGCCACATTCGTTCTAGACGCTGAACTAGGCCGTGACGAAGGTACCATCGAACGCGTAGGTATCGACTATAAAGCATTGCCAGACGATGTGTCTGCTGGTGACATTCTGTTACTTGATGATGGGCGTATTCAGTTAAAAGTAACTGGCGTTGAAGGCCGTAAAGTCATTACTGAAGTTACCGTTGGCGGCAAACTTTCAAACAACAAAGGCATCAATCGTCAAGGTGGCGGCTTGTCAGCAGACGCGCTAACAGACAAAGATAAAGAAGACATTAAGACAGCGGCAAAAATTGGCGTTGACTACCTTGCGGTATCATTCCCGCGCAGTGGTGCTGATTTAGAATATGCTCGAGAACTAGCGCAAGCGGCAGGTTGCTATGCAAAAATCTGTGCCAAGGTTGAGCGTGCAGAAACGGTAGCGTCTGATGAGGCCATGACTGATATCATTAAAGCGTCTGACGCTGTGATGGTTGCGCGTGGTGATCTTGGTGTTGAAATTGGCGATGCAGAGCTTGTGGGTGTTCAAAAGAAACTTATTGCTCGTTCGCGCCAGCTAAACAAAGTGGTTATTACTGCAACACAAATGATGGAGTCGATGATCGACAGCCCAATGCCTACCCGTGCTGAAGTAATGGATGTTGCGAACGCGGTACTTGATGGCACTGACGCCGTAATGCTTTCAGCAGAAACTGCTGCGGGTAACTACCCTATTGAAACCGTAGCGGCTATGGCGCGTGTTTGCGAAGGTGCCGAAACTCACCCAAGTGTAAAAATATCTAAGCATCGTATGGATGAGCAGTTCTCATCCACTAGCGAGTCTATTGCGCTATCTGCTGTTTATGCAGCCAACCACTTACCTAGCGTGAAAGCGATTGTTGGCCTTACAGAAAGTGGCAGCACACCAACATTGATGTCGCGTATAACCACGTCGCTACCAATTATCGCGATGTCGCGTCATGAGTCTACGCTTAATACAATGGCCCTTTGCCGTGGCGTAAAACCAGTGTATTTCGACTCGTCGCAAAGTGAACCTGGCCGCTTGAAATACGATGTTATAGCATCGTTAAAAGAAAAGGGCCTAGTGAAAAGCGGCGACAGCATAATACTGACGTACGGCGATGAAATGGAAAAAGTAGGTGCAACAAACACGCTTAAAATTGTTGATGTTGAATAAGTCTTCAACACACTAAAAGCATGAAGCGAAGTCTTGGTTTATCCAATACTTCGCTTTTTTTATCTAGTCAGCTGCGATAGCGCTATCAACTGAACTTTCTGAAGTATCAATGCTTGACGCTTGCAATACGCTGTTGTCTTCGTAGGCGTACTGCGACAAATGATGTCTTAGTACGTTATCAGCGCGCTCCAAAAGACGTTCGCGTTTGCTTTCCCAGCCTCGAATATCGGCTTGTTTTGCCTGGGCGATAAAGTATTCCATTCGCATTTTTCTTAAAAGGTGTGACTTTCTTTTTAGGTCAAATTTGGCCAATGAATATCTTTGCTCGAAGCCTTTTATATCTTGGCTGTAGGAGTGCGCTTTATCTTCTGCGCTTGCTTGACCAACTGAAAACATGCCGTTACCGAAAACACCTACGATCACAAGTAGAATCGACACTACCAAACCTGAGTATATCCAGCGTAAAAAAGTCATTTCTCTATCCTTGAACGAAGCTGATAATAAAAAAAGGGAAAAAGGGGCCGAAGCCCCTTAAATGATGAATAACGCTTTCGCTTAGTTCATCGCTGTTTCTGTTACTACACGCAGGTTATCTTCTACGTCTTTCACGTCAGATGCACCTTTTGCAATAGCAATTACAAGGTCACGCTCAGCGTCAGAATCAACATCACCGGTCAGTGTTACATTACCCGCTTCAACATCTACGTCGATATCGAAACCTGAAATGTCAGTATCCATCAACAGGCGTGTCTTAATTACTGTCGCAATTTTTGCGTCAGTCAGTTCACTAGTGCTTTTGTCGTAGGCTGTTTTCATGTCATCTGACATTGAATCTTCAGACATGTCTTTTCGGTTCTCGACGATGGTCAGCTTGTTATCTACCGACTTCACGCCATCGATATTTGCCACCAGCTCTTCAGCCAGCTTTTTATCTACCGAGTTTTCAACTTTACCCGTTAGAATTACGTTGCCGTTATCTACGTCAGTGTTAATATCGAACGAATCTAGGTTACCATTGAACAACAGCGTAGCTTCTGCTTTGCCATCAATCCATGCGTCTTTGGCACCTTTCTCCCACTTGTTGTCTGTGTTCATATCACCTGCATAAGCAGCAGTTGTTAAAGATGTAGCAACAATCATTGAAAGTAGTGTACGTTTCATAACATTTCTCCTTTGTCGAAACTTCGATGTAACTCATGCCAGAAGCCTGCCAAACTCATAACCCATTGATTTAAAAGAAACTAACAACAACCCTACACATATTTCATATTTAATCATTTGAAACTTTTGCGTTGTTTTGAGAATTTTTTACTCAGCACAATTTCCTTGAACCAGTGCGTAGGAATGTATGCAATGGAGAAAACCTTGAACGACGGAAATGTTGGGCTTAAAGAGAAGTGAAATAATGCTGTGATAAAACACTTAGCGTCGTTAAGTAGTGATAAAGCCGCACTTCACATCGCTGAACTTTAACGGTTTTAAAGCGTAGAAAATCACTTAGCAGAAGTGGAAAAGTGGTTTTCGACCTTAAGAAGCAGTGTTTAATAAGAAGCTGTGCGTAGTGTTATTCTTGTTTAAGGTAGTGCTTTTGGCTTACAAGCTTGTGAAAATAAAGGAGTTGGTAATATGGAAATTGTGCTAAACGTAACATCGATTGTACTTACTTTACTAACTCTCGCCCCACATCTTCCCTCATCCCATTGGTTGGTGCGTATGTGGGAATTCCCCAGGCTGCAAATAACGGCATTGATGCTAGCAATCCTTTGCGGCTATCTTGCATATACCCTATTTGCTGAGTTGTCTTCTGTATCTTTGCTGCTTGCATGTAGTTTAGTCATGTCCTTTATATATCAGTGCATATGGATAGTGCCCTACACGCCACTTTATAAAAAAGAGGTAAAGCGAATACCAAAAGAAAGTGCTAACTCAACATTAAGCATTCTATCTAGCAACGTATATATGCCAAATGACGACTTCGATAAATTGATCTCACACGTACAAGACACCTCTCCCGACTTCTTGGTTACTTTAGAGTCGAACGAAAAGTGGGAAAGCGGACTAAAACCGCTTGAAAATAAATATCCCTACTGTAAAGCATGCCCGCTTGATAATTTATACGGCATGCATGTGTATAGTAAGCATAAGTTAACTAATGCAACGCTGCATTTTTTAGTGGAAAATGACGTGCCATCTATTGAAGTAAAAACCACGATTGATGGAAAACAAATAACACTATGGTTTGTGCACCCCAAACCACCTAGCCCTACCGAGAACACTTACGCTAAGCCAAGAGATATAGAGCTACACATTGTTGGCAAAGCAGTAGATGAAGAGTGCGGGCCTGTCATTGTTGCTGGCGATTTAAATGATGTTGCTTGGTCGCCTACCACGCGTCATTTTAAAAAGATAAGTGGGCTTAAAGATCCGCGCATCGGACGCGGATTTTTCAACACCTTTCACGCCCACTACCCTCTAGTGAAATGGCCCTTAGACCATGTATTTCATTCAGACCATTTTGAACTAATACAAATTACCAGACTGAGCGACATTGGCTCAGATCACTTCCCGCTGCTCACTCAATTAGCGCTGAAATCTAGTTAGTTCAGCGCATACGTCAGAGGGTTCAGCAAAATGACTTAACCCTATAAGTTGTGACTCTCTGGGCCAAACCGCTTTTTCAAGCTGTTCTTTATCACTGTCTGTTAACTGCGATTGAATAAGGTTTACCTGAACCGCTTTTTTATTGGGTTTTACAATAGTGGGTTCAATGGACTCAATAATATCGACGCTGGCGCACAAAAACTCGCGCGATGTTGGCTCTACCACAACACCAATCATTCCGTTGTCGTGAATAATTGACGGCCATCCTTCAGCCATTCTGCTTTGAAACCACAATAGTACTGTAAACAAAATAAGCGACGCGGTAGTTACATTAACAAACGTTTCACTAAGCTGAGGCGCCGTAAAAACGATAATTTCAACGATAAAAGCAAACACTAACCACCCAACGAAAACACGCTTTAGTAATGTCGGTGATATTCCGCTTAGCACATCTACTTGCTGTATCGTTGATTTATTGTAATGACGAATTTCTAACATGTTTGTTTTTATCTCGTTTAATAAGCACTTGTGGCGCTGCTTCTGTTGGAAGTGTTGCATGGTGTGAAGTGTATCAAAGTTCAAGGTAGTCAGGCGACCACCTTCCTTTGCACAAAGGAACATTTTCTATCGAGCTACAAACCGTTATGTAAAAGTTTCTAAGCCTACAGACAGTTTTTCACGAACCACTACTAAACTCACAAACAAAAACCACGACAAAGAATCTTAAGCAATTGTTTTTAAATGACAAAGCAAAACAGGCACCGCTATTGCTAAATTGAAACAGACCTAGGTGCGGAGGCACCGCCAACACAGTTATAAATTATAAAATAGGGCGTTATCATGGAAAGCGTAGTAACCATAGTGGTTCTTTTACAGTGCTTTGTATACGTAAGACAGACGATTAAAAAACAAGATGCGTCGATTAAACTTCGTCGTTTTTTCTAATTTCCTCGGTATCAAAAAGAAATACAAACCAAAAAAGCGCATACCAATGATTTTTGGTATACGCTGATATTGATTTCAAAAGTAGATGAACAAAGGGTTACTGCTCGTTCGTCTTTGCGACTGCCTCAGGCGCTGCTCTGTCCCAATTTAGACGCATATCCCATTTAAAACGATGCTCAGGTTTCAAAGGCGGCTGCTGTGCATCAATAATACTTAGCACGTTTGTCGCCTTTGTTAGTGTGGCATCGCGTCCGAACAAATAACTTTGCTCTTTTACAATGGTTAGATACGCTTTGTTTAAAGCAAACGCGCGTTCAGGGCTTGGCGTAATAATATCGTAAACAGACTTCGCGTTGCGAAGTGCTTCTTTATTTACCATGCCATTATCATTAAACCACTTAGCCAGCATTTCGCCGTTTTGACGGAACTCATCGCCGCCACCTACACGCTGCATATACGTTAAGAATTCGCCCTGCTCTTCATTAATATTTGGCACATCTTCCATGCTGTGTAGGTCAATATAACCCCACCCTTCTTGGCCTGGTACTTTGCGCGCAAACGAAAACGTTTGGTCGAAGGTAGCACCCACAGATTTGTGACAGCCATTACAGAACGCCAGTTCTTGATCATGCTGTGGACGAAGCGCACCTGTCTCATCTTCAATGAAACCATTAATAGTCCATCCAAACCCGTTATCAATGCCCTGCTCGCCTAAGTAGCGTGTTTGCGGTAGCTTCTCAAAATGCTTGTCTTTTGCTTCAGCATAATAAGCCGACGCTAGGCTCTCGCGCGTTCGAAACATGTGCTTTTTCATATAACGCACTTCTTTCATTCGCGGCGCATTGTAAATATTTCCATCATCGTCAACGCCCACATAGCGTACGGTATGCAAAAACTCCGTGCCTTCAGGATACAGCATATGCGCAAGTTCGTTGTTGCTCGCATCACCAAGATAATGCGACATACGAACTAATTCAGTCTCATGCTCGTTGAGTTCACCATCTTTATTAATATCAATACGCAAACGCTTTTCGTTAACAGGCGCAACGGTAAGGCTTTCAATATTTTTAAGCGCCATTTCTACCAAACTTAAATTCAGCATGTAAATAGTGCGATCGTAGCTTCCATCAATCTGTTGAAAGTTTGCTGGCAAACGAATCATTGCGTCGCCGGTAGAGCCGTTCGTTGGCCAAAATGTGCTTGGAAAGGGTTTATAATTGTACGCCACCCATTTGCTGCCATCTTTTGCCATGCCCGCTTCGTCAAAAGCGTCTTCGGCAGCACTTAAATTCTTTATCTGCATGTAGTCCGGAAGCCAAGTATTTTTTGGCTGTGCCGCGTTAGTGTTCTGATCCTGTGACCGAGTACTCTGAGGTTCGGCACCTTCTGATACAGCCCCAAACGATTCACTGTAGTTATCTTGCTCGACATACTTTTTAATGGTGGCATCGTCTATACCAGCAATAAGTGCCGTTCTATCAATGAACAAGTTTTTCCAGCTGTTGGTTAACCCCACATCAGAAAACTCGTAGTTTCCTTGAAGTGTGCCGTCTCCCATTTGGTTTGGACGCTTTTCGCTAGCATCATAGCTTTGATGGCATGCGTAACACGGGTTGTTTACGCCTTCTGTTTTGGTGTAACACTGAGGTGGAATAACCGACTCAGGATTATACGTCTCGTTGTGCTCAATATAGGCAAGAGCAGGAATATCATCACCCTCTTGGTATGGGTAAGTGTGATTGATCACTTCATCAGAATTGCTTGTAACACTTCCTGCAGAAGTTGCTGTTTGGTCAGTGCAGCCTGCACTGATTAGTAATGCAAGCAGAACGCTGGCATGTGACATAAATTGTAGGTATTTCATCATATTCACAACGCAAAAAATCCGGGTACGTATGTACCCGGAATAGAGAGTTAAAACGCAGAATTACTTATTTGCTGGTTCGTACATCCACAGCGTATTGTTTTCTTGGAAGCCATCTTCGCCAATAAGAATACGTCCGTCGTTCATAACAATAACGTTGTCTGGTTGAGATAGTTGATTCACATCACAACGCTCAGCGCCAGTAAGACTTGAGCGATAGGTGCCGCCCATAACTACAGGCTCTATTCGAGAAATGTTGTACCCTGCTTCAAGCCTAGCGCGATAAACACCACCACAATCTTTAACGCGAGTAGAAAGCTGCATATCGCCTTCACCGTCTGTCATTGTGTTGTCAATATCTGCTATCCCAATGTAAAGATACGCGTTTTGCACAACTTCGCCTTCGATGGTATCCACGCCTTCCACTGCCTCTTGCGCGCGTTTTTGGTTAATAGAAATACCTTCAAGCTTTCGCCATTCTGCTGTGGCACCTTTAAGTCGCGCTGCTGCTCGGCTTTCTAGAAATACTACGCGGTCATCCATTGGCTGGCCTGCAGTTACGCTTGAACCGCCGTCTTCAACACTTGGGTAGTTAGCATCGCCGTCTGCCCATGCTTGAACATCAGCCATAGTGATATAAGAGCTTTGACCTTCTACATAATCGTCCGTGCCAATACCGTTATATTCGTCAATCCATGCGCGAATGGTCATATTGTCACCGCTTGCAAGCTCAACCCACTCTACGGTGAAGCCCGTTGTTGCAGGGTCGTTTTGACCGGCGTCTTGCGTAAGCTTGGCACCATAAAGTGTTCCAGCTGAAAGGTCTTCAGCAGTATCTGCAACAAACTTAAACAACACACCGCCAGTATCATCTTGTGACAAATACACGGTTTTGCCATCTGGCATTACTGTCGAGTTTTCGTGCTCGTAGCGTCCCATAGTGAAATGCTTAACGATGACTGGTTCGTCAGCTAAAGGCTCGGTTACTTCAGCAATATAGCCGTAGTTGTAAGGGTTTGGCGCATCTGGTGCAGTCATTTGCCACATACGGCCTAAACGCGCGTTTGTTGAAACTGCCTCAGGATCGTTCCAACTTGGCGAAGTAGTGGTATCAACAGATGAATTTACTACCCACTCTTCAGAAGTAAGTGGTGTATTCCACGGAGACATAGAGCCAAAACAGTTTGCCGCTGTGCCCCATACAGGTGAAAAATCTAGCATCATCGCTTCTGTTACTTCCCACATGCCAAACTGATCTTTCTCAACCTTCATTCGGCTCATACCACCTGGCAACTCTTCCCAGTTAGAGAACAGGTAGCCTTCATTGTCGGCGGTAGAGATAAACCCGTTGAAATCAGGCATATCGTTTTCAAGTACAAGCTCTGCACCGTCTAGCGTATAGATGTGCCCTAAGCCTTCTGGCAGGTCTGCATCAAACGTATCACCCGTCTGACCCAGTACTTGATACTGGCCAATTGCCGTCATTACAAGCTGCTTTTCTTCATCTGAAGATGGCACTGGAGAATTTGGTAGCGTTACTGGCAAATTATTAAAGTTTGCCCCCGCAAGCACACCTACTGTTCCAGTGTTGATAGGCATTTCGTTAACGCTATTGGTTGCAGTGTTAGTACCTGAAGGATGCTGAACGTTGAAGAATAGGTCGCCCTCTTCAGATAGGAAAATACCCGTTACTTCTGCACCAAGTGGAACGGTAGCGATACGTGTAAGTGTACCGGCATTATCACCTTGAGGACCTTGCTCTCCAATTGGACCTTGATCACCTACTGGGCCTTGTTCGCCTGCAGGGCCTTGAATACCGTCTGCGCCGTCATCACCCTCTAGTGAGCATGCGGTCATACCAAGCGTTACAGCTAACGCAATGGCTGAATATTTTACGTGTTTAAGTGTGTTGCTTTTCATAATGAATCCTTGCCTGTTCCAAGCTTTATTGTTTTAAGACGCCTACCTGCGAGAATGACTGCAGAAGTCCACGAGCAAAGAGAGTGAATGAAAAGTATGAAGCTTCAGTGACACTTAAATTTATGATTTATTAATGTTTTTTGACACGGCGTAAATAGTGGTTTCAAGCACGCACTTATCAGCATTCCCATCACATGTTCACACTTTCCACCGCTCATAAATTAAAAAGCGTTGCATCAATATTGGAATAAGAGCGCCGCTTTATTTTCAAGAACCGTATTTAAAGAATTATTTTGAAAAACCGCGCCTAGGCAGTAGCAAAAACCAATGAGAAAGAGGCGTTTATCGCGAGATATTGAATAGCACTTTATTGCGCTTACTCTATCTTTCTATTATCTTTTGTTTAGCATTTCATCATTTTTCATATTAATGACCATCCGCACTAGGTACATTGTTGCTTTGTTATTAACGGCAAGTCTTGTGACGTTGTCGTTTACGGTTCTCTATAACCTTATTGGCGCACAAAAACTTGATGCTGAAATTATCAATATTGCGGGCCAGCAACGCATGCTATCTCAGCGTATTGCGTTATTTGCGAATACCAAAGCTGTGTGCGGAACTGAGGACAAAAGACAGTCATTTATTAATGCTGTTAATAAGTTTAAAACTAACCACCAAAGGTTAATTAACCTTGAAGATTTATCATCACCTATACAGGCTATTTATTTTGGCGACGTGCAGCTAGACAAGAAGGTTAAGTCATTTATTTCGCAGTCTGAAATGTTGTACCAAGCGAGAAACTGTGAAGCTAATGAAACGTTTTCAATAAATAATGTATCGGTATTGCTTACCCTGCTTAACGATGTTGTAGACCTGTTTGAACAAGAGGCCTCACAGCGCGTAGACTTCGTCGCCACAATTGAAATTTACCTTTGGCTGGGAACACTCACACTGCTTGTTCTTGAAGCGATATTTATTTTTTCCCCGATGGAAAAAGAAATTCGAAGTTCAATATCGCGCCTCACCTCACTCAAAGTTGAAGCAGAAAATGCTGCACTTGAAGCCAAGAAAGCAAGCCAAGCGAAATCAGAATTTCTTTCTAGCATGAGTCATGAGCTTCGCACACCGATGAATGGTTTGTTTGGCATGATTGAACTGTCCATAGACAACCCTTCAAAAGGAAGCATGTATCTAAAGAAGGCGAAGACAGCAGGACGACAGCTTTTAGTTTTGATTAATGACATTCTTGATATATCAAAAATAGAAGCGGGCAAGATAAAAATTGAAAAGGCGCCTGTCGACCTGCTTCAAGTGCTAGACGATGTCGTATCACTCCAACGTGTTTACTGTCAACGTAAGGGGCTGAACTTTCACTACAACAAGCAAGCTGAACTTCCCCATATTATTGAAGGTGATATAACTCGCATCTCTCAAGTTCTTCATAACTTGTTAAGCAATGCCATTAAGTTTACCGAAAAAGGCTCGGTAACGCTTGATGTGCGTGTTGAGCAGCTGCAAGACAGTATGAAATTAATTTTTGATGTAGTTGATACTGGTATTGGTATTACGGAAGAAAAATTACCGCATATTTTTGATAAATTTGAGCAAGCCGATCAGTCGACTACTCGTGTTTACGGTGGCACTGGGTTAGGTCTTAGTATTGCGCAACAACTTGCCCGCTTAATGGGTGGTGACATAGCGGTTATGTCTAAAGAGGGTGAAGGAAGTACCTTTAGTTTTCATATGGTCGCACACCCATCTAAATTACCTGATATCACAATTACTCCAAGTACGAGTTTGCGCTGTGCAGTAGTGGATGATTTGCAAACCAGCAGGGAATATTTTGACCACATTGTTGTTTCTGCAGGCATCTACAGCAAGAGCTTCGAGAGTGCTGCAGAATTTCTCGCAGACGACCCATTCTCCTACGATGTTATTATCCTCGATTTATCCATGCCGGAAATGAGCGGTATAGATTTACTGAAAGCATTAGCAAAGCAAAATAAGGAAATTCCAAAAGTTATTCTGATTTCTGCTGAGCTTGAACGAATGCAAAATGAAGATGATATGTCGGATATGATTTGGCGCACCCACGCTAAACCGATAAATCGAAGAGAGTTAGAACAAGACCTCAGTAAACTGCTTAAGCAACCTTCAAAAACAAGCCATTTTCATGAGGCTCCCGTTAAAAGCCAACGCATTTTATTGGCTGAAGATAACGAAATTAATGCAGAGATTGTAAAAACCATGCTTCAAGCTGAAGGCTATAAAATATTACATGTAAAAAACGGCAAAGACGCTTTAGAGGCCTGTAAACGCCATACTTTTGATTTCATACTGATGGACTGCAATATGCCAATTATGGGCGGCATAGAAGCATCGCTTCATATTAGGAACACATTGAAGTTAGAGACTCCTATCGCAGCGCTTACCGCAAATGCGTTTGTTGAAGACAAAGAAGAATGCTTAGGAGCAGGCATGAACGACTTTTTGACCAAGCCACTAGATAAAGAAACGCTGTTAGCCTGCATTGTTAAATACATAGGCCCTAATTAAAACTTACTAAGGGCCCTGCTGCTTTACACTTATTGATACGTACTTTGCTCACCAATGTAACCTGGTGCAATAGCAAGGTTATCGGTATTCGCCAAGCTGCTTTGATTTCTTAGCCACAATTGGTACTCACCGGTCCGAAGGCTTGCATGCTTTGTACAATCTACATTCCAACGCCTTAATAAATAGCCTGCCATGGCAGCACGTACATTAAGCTCAAGCACGCCCTCTTCCATTGCGTAATCAAGCTCAATAGCGGTTGGGTGCTTTATGTTCTTTGGGTGTGGCACAATTTCAAGCGGTATTAAACGCTGCCATGCTTCGTCCTGCTCTATACACTCTTCAGGCTTAGGCACTTCTTTAATGGTTACCTTACTAATACGCGTTAGTACAAAATCGCGAAAGCTCTGTGACTTTCTGTCAAAAGCACGTACATGCCAGCGCTGACCATTGTCTACAATACTGTGAGGTACAAGCTCTCTCGCTCCGCTGCCGCTGGACAAAGAGGTATAGATAACGCTAATAACGTTTTTATTCACAATGGCCTGTACCACTTTTGCCACCACAAAAATATCAGGCACGTTTAATGAAGAAGCACTTTCCACAGGAAAATGAATATCGCCAATGGCATCAAAACCATCTGATATATCATTAGCCAACTTAACTAGCGTGCGCTTGGCATCGTGTTCGAATACCGGACTAAATGATTCTGTTTGAAAGTACCTTTTTTCACGTGGGTCATACACCAAATTATCGGGTGCCAGTTCTTTATATAATGTGAAATCGCGTGAACCTGCAGACAACCCTACTTCAAAGCGGCTTATAAGATCTTGGCGATGAATGGCCCCCTTAAATAGCAGGCAGAAATCGATATACGCAAGGCGTTGACGTTGAGAATAGGAAATAGTGTTGAGCATATGGCAGCGCTTTGTTTTTTATTATGCTGACAGTGTGGTTTATTTTGAATCGCGTGTAAAGCAGTAATCGCTGAAATAAAAGTGGGTGTGAACACTACCCATAAAAACATAGGGAAACCTGCCACAAAAAAGCCCAGCATTTGCCGGGCCTTTAAACTATAAAAGGTTTAGCTTACATTTAACCTTGTTTGCGTGAACGTGCTACTGCAACACCTGCTAAGGCCAATAGCGAAAGTAGTAACGTGCTAGGTGCAGGCACTTCGGCAACGCTAAATGATGCTGTTCGCGTATCTGCTGATGTTGACTGTACTGATGGATCAAACGCATCGGAGAAATCACTTTGTAAGAAAGTAAAGGGGGTTACGTTATCGCCCAACGTTCTAGCGATAAACTCCACAGTATAGAGAGCAACAGTATTACCACCGAACTGCGGTGCTGACGAACCTATCCCACCAATTGACTGAGCTGAAACATTATTGCCAGTAACAGACCCCGAGAAAGTCTCTATTAGAAAATTTGGTAACACCATAGGTATAGATGTAGGAGTAGAACCACCAAAAGGCATCAAGCTTTCTAGACTCCCATCAACATACTGGAGTAGCGTTGTATCAAAACTAAACGCTGTAACATACGCAGAAAATTTTGATTGATCGGCTCCAACTAAAAGGCCTGTCAGGCTTACCGTTACGGTTACCGTCTCGCCAACGTTATACACGTTTTTGTCGGTGGTTAGGCTAATAAGTGCTGCATTTGCGTTAAAAGAAACCGCTGCAACTAACATTAAAAATAACTTTTTCATTTTTTGTAATTCCAAATAAATTAAACTGCACAGCCAGCGCGTGAGCACATTGCCATTAATGCACGAATGTCAAAGAAGTTGATTGCGCCATCGCCATTGAAGTCGTAGCTATCGTTATTGGCTTGACCCGAAATAAAAGCTTGGTAGAACGCCATAACATCGTTAAAGTCAACGTCACCATCGTTATCTAAATCACCCACCATCACTTCTTCAGGGAAGTTCATTACGACTACCACAGGGTCGTGGTCAGAAGAACGATAGGCATCCGCACCGTAGTAGCTTGCTTGCTGTGTTTGCGACTTATATTCAACGTTATAATCGAACACACGAGGCTCATCAGCGTTGATGTGCCAAATTGTTGTATCCACTACATACTCTGTTAGTGAGGCACTTGTTAGCGCGTGGTCTATATAACCAATTTCACCGCCAAAGCTATACGAGTAACCCGTATCGCCGTCAAACAGCTCTACTAAATTGCTATAACCAGCAGACTCAAGGGCTAGGATTGGAGACTCTTTTGCGTATGCATTTAAGTCACCCATAATAAGCACACGGTCAGAAAGCACGTCGCTGTTCTGTTGAATTAGCGCAAGTAATGCTTCAGATGCTTCAGTACGCAGCTGATTCCAGCAGCTCTGGCCATCGCCTAAGTCAGCGTTGTTACCAGATGCTTTGCTTCCACAGGCTTTTGACTTAAAGTGATTAATTGCAAACGTAAAGGTTTCACCGTTGCTGTTAACACTAAAGTTTTGAAGCAATGGCTGACGATTGCCATAGTCAAACGGTACTTCGGCTGAAGTAATTGCGCTACCTACAGGTGTTACTACAGCGGTTTTGTACATCATACCAACAGCAATGGCATCACCACCTAATTGACCTTCAAGCGCAACATAAGTGTATTCATCGCTGCCAAGCGTTGCATTTACTGCGTCTACTAGCGATGCTATTGCAGAATCGCTACTGTAACCGTCATTTTCAATTTCAACCAAGCCAAGTACGTCAGCATCTACAGCGGCAATTGCCGAAACGATTTTAGCTTGTTGACGTACAAACTCTAGCTCGCTGTCTGCCCCACGTGAAGTTGGGAAATCTGGGCCGTTGAAGTAGTTAAGCACGTTAAAGCTTGCTACCTTCACATCGCCTACAGCTTGTAGCAACGGTGCACGTGTTCTTGGGTTAGTGCGCACTGTTTGTAAATCGCTAACCGGAATTAGGTTGTAAGCGCCAAACGCGTAATGAAGAACACCCTCAAGGTTTTCAACACTGTCGCCTAAACGCAGTGGGTTAGTGTATGAAAGACCGCCAACAGGGAACTGCAGGTTATCGCGATTTTGAGAAGAATAACCGTCGTCAACAAGTAGTGAATCGCGTGCATTTTGCTCCGCTAATGCCAACGCTTCTTGTGTACCTGCAACAAACTGATTGGTTGGTATCATAAGGCGCTGTGAAGACACATTAAACTGACCGTAGCGGCCAAGGTTGTAGGTGTCAGACACTTTTAGCGTTTGTTCGAAGCTTATTTGCATACCTTCAAAGGCTTCTAAGTTTAGGTCTTGTGCGAACGGTAACGCCTGTTGCGTGTAAAGCACACTCTCGCCAGTGCCTAATACTTCAGCGTTTGCCGACAGCGCTAGTTGAGTTACACCGAAGCGTTCGCCTACCGTTGCTTGTAAACGCACTGCATCACCTACTTGAGGCAACACATCAAACGAACCCGCGTAAACAAAAACGCCCTCTGAAGTTAATGCATTATTATCTGAATCAGCTGCTTCTTCTTGCACAAAGAAACCACTCATTCCTGGCACAACGCTTGTCACTACAGCTTCAACAATAACGTCGGTACCAACCATTGCAGATGCTTCGCCTTCGCCTTGAATTGCGCTAATTAGCACTAATTCAGCCACTGGCTCTGTTGGCTCTACCGGGTCAACTGGGTCTACTGGGTCAACTGGGTCTACTGGATCAGTTGGACCAGACACCGCACCATTGTGTGCACCAAAGTAGTCAAAGGTATCTTTCGCATAGCTATCCCACTCCACACTGGCATCAAAACTACCGCTGCGCGTTGCGTTGCCTGCTGTTACCGATGCTTTTCTTACTAAGGTTTTATCTTTACCCCAGTTAGTTCGAACGCCATACGTACCCAGTGAATCTACTACTTCACCCTTGTATACAAGCTCAATATAATCATCACCGTTGAAGTTAATAACGGAGTTATTAATTACTGAGCCATCAGTCAGTGCAGCTACTGCGCGGCTGTTTGCAAACGTTGCTACGCCACCTGCAGCAATTTCACCTGTAAGTTTGAATACTTTGCGGGCGCTGTCTGCTGTCGCGCCATTTGAAAGCATAACTAGCTCATAATCGGTTAAGTATACCAGCTCAGAAGAACTGTTAAATAGCTCAATGGCCTTGTTGTAGCTGCCGCCTTCAATGTATTCAGATATATAAACTGAATTAGACGATGGTGCTGGCTGCTCGCCGCTGTCACCGCCATTTCCGGTACCTGGATCAGGGTTTTCACCTGAATTATCATCGGTGCCGCCGGTGTCTGTACCTGTATCTGTACCTGTACCTGAAGAGCCATCACAGCTCTCATTGAAAATCATTGAAGCAAGTTCAGGCTTATCGATAAACGGATTGCGATTGCCTTGGAACTCAAAAACACGCTCATTTCGGCGGCGCTCAAACTCGTCTACCGGGTCGCTCTCATGCCATTGTAGTAGTACGCATACTTTGCCAAATGCTGCTTCAGACGTGCTGGTAAGGCGATTAACAAGTACTAGGTCTTCTTCTGTATCACCACTTGTCAGTCCGTCGTAACGCACATCCATGTAAAGCATAGAACGTGCAACGTCGCCTTTTACTGCATCGCGCGGTTCGAAAGAGTCAGCGTCAACGCGGTTCGCCGGCGCTTCAGACAATGCTGAATCACTAAAATCAAAGTCTAAATTACCACGGGCGCTGTTTACCGAAATGTCGGTAGGACGCAGGTGAAGAATATCGGTATATGCCGTTAGGCTTGAACTTGAGAAGCCATGGCTTTTTGCCCATACGTGCTCACGGTTCCAGTTGTCCTGGTTTGTGCTTTGTGGACCACTGCCGTTGGTGTCTTTATCTTGTGAAGTACCTTTGTAAAACAAAATTACGTTATCAGTATTTAACGGGTCTTCGTCAGTATAAGTAAGTGCTGTCCATACTTCTGAATACGACAGCATGCGATGGCCATTTTCAATAATGTTATGCGCGGTAGATTTCAGCGACTGTGCACTTTCATTATTTGCAATCGCTGTATCAAGCGTTGCGTAGTAGTCAGTTTCTACATAGTCACTGGCTAAATTAATAGCCTGTAAATCTGGGCAATTAAAACATGTGCCACTTAATACAAGAAGTTCATTGGAAGGCTGATCACCATTGCCTGGGTCGGTACCATTGTCATCTGTTGAACCAGTGCCTGTTACAGTAACGCTATCTAGGTTCAAATACTCAGTTCCCGCGTTATTCTTCATAGCTACGCGTACAACTAATGAAGCGCCAGTACCCACGTTTGCGGAAACGGTTTGAGTGCCGAAGTCATCAATAACCGTGTTGGTATCACCTGCATTTAAGGTGATTAACTGAAACGCGCCGCCATCTATCGAGTAAGAAACGTCGATATAGTCTGAAGATTCAAATGTACCGTTTTGAGATAGTGCAGCCTCAACAGTTACCTCACCTTGACCGCTAATATCAATCGACTTTGTCGTCCATACTACTTCGCCGTCAACGTCTCGGGCTTGTAATGCACCGTTGTTAACACGAAACCAGTCAGTCGTCGCCGTAAGGCCGGCTTCATTGCTTAATTCAATATCCCAGTTATCAAATGTGTAAACTCGCGCTTGGTCGCTTCCTGCAACAGGGCCTGTTACCCCAACACCTTGAAGCTCAGCTGCTTCAAAATCTTCTTGCCATACCGTTGTTGACGCCAGTGCATCGAAAGAGATTGCACTTAACGATATTGCTCCTGTAAGTAGTGTTTTTATCACCGTTGCTGACTTAGTCAGTTTCGGCTTTTGTGTGTTGTCCCAATTTGCCATGTTGTGCCTTCCGCATCTTTTGTAGGAAGGCATAAAATCTAATACATGGGTATATACAGCAAGTACTTAACGAAAATAATAATATAAACGTCACAAAGCATAAAAATCAGCGACTTACGCACTTAAAATAAGTTTACTTATTGATTAACTCCACTGAACCTTGGTACAGGGAAAGTTGATTTGTAACGCGTCTCAATTTACCTACATTCGTTGCACTACCTTAGTGCCAGACATTAACTACTGCACAAAAAAAGCGCACTTGATAGCGCGCTTTTTAGGTATTTTTGAATATCAAAGAAGGCTATTTCGCAGGTTTAGCGAAAGCACTGTACGCCGATAAAAAATCGTTAAAGTCTGCTTGAAACGCCGCTTTTAGTCGCAAGCACTGTGCCGATTCATCTTGCATAATTTCAACGCCACGAGTGATTGATTGATGCGACGGCTGCACCTTTTTATAAAATGCATTCGCCATAGTAAGGTTTTCAGTCGAGCACGTTGTCGATACAAACTCAGGCATTCTGGTCACATGATACTCGGGCATTTTTGCAAAAAGCGCTTCGTAGTTATTCTCGAGCCATTCATAAAGCAGCGCATGATTATCTAGATTACGCGCAACCCTCACCACCATGTACATGGTATTCGCAGGAGTAATATCATCTGTCAGTGCTAAATCGAGCATCTTGAACACTGACTGCTTGTCGCTGAAGTGCATTGAATAAACTAACGTATTTTTAACGTTAGGTAACTGCGCATCTTTAAACGCTTTCACCAACCTGGAAAGCCACTTTGCACTGTCTTTTTCCACACTATTCTTTGTGGCGATTGCAATAGCAGTACCCGCAATACCTGACGGTAAGCTACTGGTGTCTTCAATATACTGTTTAGCCAAGGTTTCACTTTGCTCGACAAGCGCTTTGCTGTCGGCATGCATGCCCAATAAACTGTACAGCTGGTTACGAAGGCGAATAACATCGGCAGAATCGTCTTCACTCTGCGTTAATGAAAGCGATGTCAGCAGTGGTAAATAGTCTTTATTAAGCAGTGCTGCAAACTGTGCTTTATTGTCATCATTTACCAGATAATCAAATTCAGCAAGCACACTTACAGCAGCGCGAATAACGGCAGGATCATTATCTTTTGCGAGAGCGTTCAGTATTTTCATCACGCTGTCTACACCAACGGTGCCAGCATTTAGCAGTGCCTGATAGTTGTACAGCACGTTTTTCTTTTCACGCTTGTTTAGCACATCCAAGTTATTTAGCAACGCATCTAACTGGCTGGGTGCCACTGCCCAACGGAAATATCCTGTCGCATTGTCGTTTGGATAAACCCAATTCGCCTCTGCTAACTGCGGAAGTGCTGTGGTCTTTTGATCGACGAAAACCACTTCACGCTTTATTTCGCCGTTTTTTTCAAATGTTAGCTTTAAAGGTATTGCCCAAGTCTTATCCTCAACACTTGCGCCTTGCAAGTGAAAGCGCGACTGCGTCACCTTTCCATCCTTTGAAATAGCAATAACCGGATAACCTGGCTGCTCTAAGTACGCTTTCATCATGGCACTTAGATTAAAATCTGATACACCGTCGAGGGCATTCCATAGATCATCTGCAACTGTATTGCCCCATGCGTGCTTGTTCATATAGTTGCGTACGCCTTCACGAAACTTCTCTGTTCCAATCAGCGATTCAATCATTTGTAGAATAGACTCGCCCTTAGAGTAATTCAGGCCCAAGCCGTCCATCACATCAGGCTGACTTTTAACTACTTTTTTAACTGGCTTAACAGTTGGACTTGCATCAGCACCAAATGCACCTTCTTGCACTATACGGTCGGCATAATTTAGTTCTGGATAAAGTTGCTTCATGGTGTGGCTTGCTGCCCACGACGCAAATGCTTCGTTAAGCCATAGGTCATCCCACCACGCCATCGTTACCAAGTTACCAAACCACTGATGTGCAAGTTCATGGGCAATAACATTTAAAGGGCGTGAGCGTTCTGTAACGCTTGGATTATCATCAAGAAGTAAAAGGCTATCGCGATAGGTTATCAAGCCCACATTTTCCATTGCACCATGCGTGAAGTTAGGCACGGCCACAAAATCCATTTTTTTATACGGGTATTTAATACCAAAAAAGTCTTCAAGAGACGCTAAAATTTCAGGCGTGTGTTTGATAACGAACTTCGTTTTATCTGCATAACCCTTAGGCACATAGATACGACCAGGTACTGGCAGCCCCGTCATCTCTGCACTATCAAAAGGCCCAACTGTATAAGCAATCAAGTAGGTTGGCATAGGTTTGGTCTTCTCAAATAAAACCGTTTTAACGCCGCCTTTTATTTCAGTATCTTGCACCGGAGTATTACCTACTATGGTTTGCTGCTCTGGTGCACTTATCGACATTTGATATGCAATTTTAAAAATGGGCTCATCAAAACTTGGGAATGCTTTGCGTGCATGCATATCTTCAAACTGGGTAAAAATATAATTCGTTTCTTCAAATCTCGACAAATACATGCCGTCAGAAGATGTGTTTACTTTTCCATCGAACTCGATATGAAGGGTATATTCACCGGGAGCAATATCAGACGAAGACATCGCCCAATTAATATCGTACTCACCCACTTCAACGTTTAGTGGTACAACGTGGTCGTTTTGATGTAATTCAGCGCGCGTTACTGTTAACCCTAGTTGATAAAAACCCACTTTTTTCGTTATGGTGTTTACGGTTATATCTATGTCAGTGTAACCAGAATAGTCGGGCTGGTTTGGGTCTAGGTTAAGGTGTATTTTTTGGAACTTCGGCGTTACCGAAGAAGGCAAGCGATACTCCACATCAGCGGCAAGTGCCGATGAGCACACTGCGAAAAAGCCAACTATGGCTATCGCCGCATACCTGCAAAGCGCGTTAAATTGTTTCATCGTGGTTTGTCCATTTTGTAGAGCTTGCGCCCTATTATTATCCACGGGGTAGGATAATGTTGAACAACCCCAAGGGCAACGCGATGCCCCTGTTTAACTCCACCAAATTGTTACGATTCATTTCAAAATGGCGCATTCAGCGATGAATGCGCCTAATTACATGCTGAAAATAGTGCGCTTATTAAAAATGGTAGCGTCGAAGCTGCATTTGCATACGTTTAATTTGCGCCACCAGCTCCTCACAATTTTGCGCTACATCATGGGCGTAATCACGGTTTGCTTCACCCACTTTTTGAATGCTACCAAGCCCATTATTCACGCTGTTTGCCACATCTTTTTGTCCGTCAGCCATCGATGTCGCTTCTTTATTAAGCAGTGTTATACGGGCAACAGCGTCTAACGCTTGCTTTAATGATTCACCTGCATGCTTAGTAACCTCTACCGTTTTAAATGCAGTATCTTTGTTGTGCTGCATTTTTTCAGAGGCCACGCGACTGCCTTGCTGCAGTCGTTCAATCATTATCCTTATTTCTTCGGTAGACGATTGAGTACGACTTGCCAACGAGCGTACTTCGTCTGCCACCACAGCAAAGCCTCTTCCTTGCTCACCCGCTCTTGCGGCTTCGATAGCCGCATTTAATGCGAGTAAATTGGTTTGTTCAGCAATGGTTCGAATTACTTCCATTACACCGCTAATTTCCTCGCTTGCTTGTGCAAGCTCTGTAATTACCTGTACCGATGCATCAACGTCACTGGCCTGTGCTTCTATGTCACTAATAGTTTGCGACAACACACTTACAGAGTTTCTGGTATCACTGTCAGCAGCTTGTGCAGCTTCACTTGAGCTTCGTATGTTAGCCGACACTGTGTCTGCATTTTGCTGCAGAAGCGAAATCGAATGGTTGATGTTCTTCGTTTCTTTGGAAAGTAAATCAACGGACTTACTTGATTCAGAAGCCGTTAAATTGAGTGCCTCGGACTTCGCAAGCATACCCTCGGTAGCTTCATCTACATTTTGTAAGGTTTCTTGCAGCTGCCCGAGTAATTGGTTGAACGCTCTTGCCATTACACCAAACTCATCACTGCGAGAAGCTTGGAAACGGAATGTTAAGTCGCCTTCTCCTGAGGAAAGGTTATTAACGACTTCAATGAACTCATCTAACGGTTGACCCACAATATTTTTCACCAACAGCCAAATGGTTATTAATACACCCGCGCTAGCAAGTACAATTTTAAGAATAACAGTAAACACAGCACCGCCAATTAATGCGGCTTTTTCGTCAGTGGACGCAGCTAAAATGACATCATAGCCCCATTCACTGAAAGGAATAACCGTTACAATCCAGTCATCATTATTACTAAGTGCTCTATTAACTTCTTCATCGTTTACATGCGTAGAGTGCATTCTTATGTTGTCCTTGCCATCTCGTAAAGCAACAAAGCCATCCTCTAAAACATGACTTTCCTTAATGGCGTCCTCTAGCACTTTTAAGTCGGCTGAGTAGCCTACATACCAAATACCAATAACATTGTTAGACGCATCAAACATAGGTTCGTAACCAGTAAGGTAAGGACTACCTAAAATATCTACCGCACCGTAATACGCTTTGTTCTGTTGAATTTGTTTGATGGCCTTTCCGTTAGGCGCCAGTTTAGTACCAATTGCACGTTCGCCGTTTTTGATTACGTTTGTACTAACACGGATATAATCTTCACCCGTGCGGCTAAAAAGCGTTGCAGTTCCGCCCATTACGCTAGTTAAACCGTCCACTAACTCGAAGTTATTAGCCTGTGTTTCGTTACCTAAAAGCAGTTGCCTAGCCTGTGTATTTTTCACACTTACCATGCCTGACTGTTTGGGTGTACCCAACTGCGCTCCTCGTTGCTTTAGTAATGCCATACTGCTTTTTACACGTTCAAGCATAAGCGTGTCGGTTACTTGCAATATATTGATTAGTCGGTCGCCAGTTTCTTCCTTCTGATCTTGAATTTGGCTAGAAATGCTTGAGGAGGTAGTAAAAACAGTAACGATGGCTATGATGAGGGCTAAAAGGGCGATCACTGTAGATATGGCTAACAGGAACTTTCGCTGGATAGACATGTTTTCTTCTCACTGTTTGCAACAAGCGGTATTGTTAGATGTCACTCCTGTGGTCGGCTGGTCCCTTAACTTAAATTTAGGCAAAAAAAAGATAAGTGCAAATTTTAACAGCACTATTTAGTGATTTTATAAGATGTCACTTGCAAGCTAGTACAACACGTAAACGTCACTATTTCATAGTCACTTTACCGCCCACTATTTTAAGGGCTGGCGCACCTCTAATCATGGCTGGCCTGGCGAAGATACTATTACAATTAGGGCATTGCCCCTCTTCATTCGTAAAGTCATCTACTATGCGCTCTTTAAAACACTTTACTAAAGCGCCCTTTCCACCTTTTCTATATTTGTATAGCTGAGTCTTACATTTTACACAGTATATTTGAACGGTTTTTGTGGGCCCTTTTGCGTTTGGTTTTGCCATAGATATAGTTCTTATATAGTTCTTAAATAGCTTTTATATATTTCTTATTAAAGTTTCATTTACGCCCTGTGCACGCGATGCACTGACCTACAACAGTTCACCACGTTTCTCTCGCGTGATTCTATACGCAGGTTCAAAACCTAAGTGCAGCTACATTGCGCAAGAAAGCTTGGATGATGTAAAAGATTGCTGGTTCAATCTGGGTATTCGGTGGAATAATTCAAATTAGCAAACGCCATAATGACATCTTTAGCAAATGCCACACGTGGGTGTCGTAGCGCCCCTTTTTTCCATACCAAGTACAAATCATTTTGTGGACCAGGCTTGCCAAGCTGCACCAACTCGCCATTAGCAATGCCTTCCTTACACAAGTAATCGGGTAACACCGAGTAGCCAACACCGGCTTTAATCATGGTACTTATAGCGCGAATGTCTGGGCATACCGCAGCTACGGGCGACTCGCAGGTACTGCCGAAAACATCAGAAAAGTACTGTCTTATTAATGGCTTTTGTTCATCGTAAGTCACTACTTTGTGCTGGTTCAAAATATCTGCAGTAATCGTTTGTTCAGCCAATAACTTACCCTGAACCCTATTCATCACCAGAATTAAGCGTTCGCTATCAAGCTTTTGATATTCATACATACCGTGTGAAGGCTCGGATGCTGTAATGGCCAACTCGGCTACATCTGTTTCAAGCAGCTTATAGGTATTGGCTTTGTTGCCCATATGAATTACTAAGTTGACTTTATCAGCTTGGAGTAAGTTAGCCAGTGTAGGCCCAGCCACCAAACTTAAATATTCCGCGGGCCCCGCTAAATGCAATGTGCCATGGTCGGTAGAGGCTCGGCTTCTAATAGATGATACCTTCTGTTCCAAAGTATCGATATGGCTTGCTACCTGAAGTGCAAGATCGTCTGCAATAGGAGTAGGCTCTACTCCCCTTGCTTTTCTAATAAACAATTCCTTCCCTACAATGGCTTCCATTGCCTGAATATGAGACGTAACGGCGGGTTGAGACATATGAAGGCGCGACGCGGCCCGCGTTATATTGCCACTTCGATACACTTCCACAAAAGTTTTTAGCTGAGTTAGGTATGACATTATCCTTTCACCCATCAGAATTTTGATGACTCATGCCAATTTATCTGACTTCTACAGTACTCACAAACGCTCTAGGATACACCCACAATTTATTGCGACAGGAGCAAATGAATGAAATCAGTTATTCCTCTTTTAACAGTAGCGCTTTCAGCAACCGTAGGCGTTGAAGTATCTGCACAGGCAAACGACCAACAAAAAGCAGTGAGTAAAGGTGAAGTACTTGTATTACTTTCTAGCGAAAACGTAATGCAGCTAAGCGATGGTAAAACAGCACCAACGGGCTACTATTTAAATGAATTTGGCGTACCAGCGAAAGCGCTTATCGATGCGGGATACACGTTAGTATTAGCGTCTCCAAAAGGCAATGCCCCATCGGTTGACGTAAACTCTGTAACACCTCAATACTTTGATGGCAGCGAGCAAAAAATGATGCAGATCCAAGAGTTGGTTGCGTCACTTGAAGGTATTAACGACACGTTGTCGCTAAATGAAGTTATTCAAAATGGTCTGTCTCAGTATGAAGGCGTATTTATTCTCGGTGGACATGCTCCACTTATAGATCTGGCTAACAATAAAAAAGTGGGCGAGATTCTTAAGCACATTCATAATGAAGGAAAACCCACTGCGGCCATCTGCCATGGGCCAATTGCCTTACTTTCTGCGCAAGTTAACCCGCAAACGTACGAGATGGCATTGAAAAATGGCGGTAAAGCCGCACCTAACCAGTGGATATATGATGGCTACAAAATGACAATATTCTCGACGCCAGAAGAAGCATACTTCGAGAGTACACTTAACGATGCATCGCTGCTGTACTATCCTGCAGATGCAATGTCAGGCGCTGGCAGCAACATGCAATACAAAGAAATGTGGCCTCCAAACGTGGTAGTAGACCGCGAACTTATAACGGGCCAAAACCCTTTTTCGGACGATTTACTAGCAGAAAAGCTACTTAAATTGCTAAACGAATAAGCAAAGAGAACAGGTGAACCAAATGCTAAACTTTACATTCAAAAACCAAACTGAAATTCTATTTGGCAAAGGCCAACTTAGCGAAGTAGCAACTCGTCTTCCTGAAAACGCCAAAGTGCTTTTTCTTTACGGTGGTGGCTCAATTAAGAAAAATGGCGTTTACGACCAAGCAATAGCATCGCTTAAAGATGCAGACGTAATTGAGTTTCAAGGCGTAGAGCCAAACCCTGAATTCGAAACGCTGATGAAAGCCGTACATGTAGCTCGCGATAACAATGTGAACTTCATTTTAGCCGTTGGCGGCGGCAGCGTTATTGATGGCGCAAAATTCATTGCGGCTGCTGTAAACTTCAAAGGCGATCCTTGGGATATCCTCATCAAAGGCGCACCTTTCAAAAACCCGTTACCTATAGGCGCAGTGCTTACGCTTCCTGCCACCGGGTCTGAAAGCAACGGTAACTCTGTTGTGAACAGAAAAGAAACATCTCAAAAACGCGCGTTTTCTTCAGAAACCGTGCAGCCAGCATTTGCTGTGCTTGACCCAGAATTTACTTTCTCACTGCCGCCACGCCAGGTATCTAACGGTGTTGTAGACGCGTTTGTTCACGTTATTGAGCAATACCTTACCTATCCAGTGAACGCTCCCCTTCAAGACCGTTTTGCTGAAGGAATTCTTCAAACACTTGTTCAAGAAGGACCAAAAGCGCTTCAAACGCCTGAAGACTACGACGTTCGCGCGAACATTATGTGGTCTGCAACGATGGCGTTAAATGGCCTGATAGGCAAAGGCGTACCGCAAGACTGGGGGACGCATATGATAGGCCATGAACTTACCGCCCTACACGGCCTTGACCATGCCGTTACGCTGGCCATTGTACTTCCATCGCTCATGTTTGTGCAGCGCGAGAAAAAGCAGGAAAAAATTCTACAGCTAGGCGAGCGCGTGTTCGGTATTAACGAGGCTGACAAGGATAAAGCCGTAGATTTAACCATCAAGGCAGTTCAAGACTTCTTTGAAACCATGCAAGTTAAAACTCGATTATCTGACCACGGCGTTGAAAAATCGGCCATCGATGGTCTTATTGAAAACTTAGAGCGAAATGGCTTAACCAAGTTAGGTGAGCACGGCGATATCGACCTTGCTAAAGCAAGAGAAATATTAACGCTAGCTGCTTAAGAAAACTCGCAAACAAGAAGCGTAGCCTAATTAGGTTGCGCTCCTTTTCCCTTACGCCTTTTTTTCATCCTTAACCTTCATCGCATCTGACTACTGTCATCTACAGCCCAGCAAAAGTTCGCTATACTGTATAAGCAAAAGGGCAATCACCCGAAAGCGATACAATAAATAACGCTCTGTCCCCCTGCCATTTGGCAGCTCAATAATACGACGATAAGTGTAGCCAACTAGGTAAACAATGCAGCAAGAACATCGATTATCATCCGAAGACAATCAGGCTAGACTTTCACACCTTCGGCGCAAACGCGTTTTACAAATAAGTGCAGTAACTGCGCTTGGTCTACTTACCTGCCTTTTTTTTGCCAGAGGCATTACATTTAATATTTTCTTAATAGGCTTTTTGGCAATGGCAGCGTCAGCGTGGTTTGCAAGTAGATATCACGCTACAGCAAGTAGTTATATCCTTTTAACATCGCTTTCTACAATGCTCTTTGCCCTGTCGGCAACTGGCGCAGGCACTTTCGACCTTGCTATGCTAGGTTACCCTGGAATTATTATTTTTGCCGCACTCCTCGGCGGCAGAGGGCTTTTTCTGGGGGTATTGTCGTTTGTGATACTTCAATGTATCACGCTGACATGGCTTATTTTGGAGAGCCATCTTTCGGTAAATACGCCCTATCTCAGCTGGTCTCACCTCGTATTCATTGTGGTAATTTTTTGTGTAATTGGTTTTGCCGTTTATGTATTGGTTCAAGATATCAGGCATTTATTGACGTCGTTGCAAACTGAAAACGCCAAAGTAGAAGAAAACAGGCAACAAATACAGCACCTAGCTCATCACGATCCACTCACCAACCTACCCAACCGCGTATTAGGCGAACGGCTATTTAAAGAATTACTGACAGAAAGCACGCAAGACGGAAAGCAGCTTGCTTTATTGTTTATTGATTTAGACAACTTCAAACCAGTTAATGATGCTTTAGGGCATGCAGCTGGTGACCGCTTTCTGCAAAAGTTAGCGCAAACCATGACCGACCACATGACAGAGAACGAGCGCATTATTCGCTTTGGCGGCGATGAATTCATTGTACTTGCGTCTGGTATTCGTTCTGAAGCACAGTTAAACGCACTTTGCGACAACATTATTTCGTGGTGCTCCACCGAGTTTGAATTGTTACAAACCAAAATTGTGGTTTCTTGTTCTATAGGCATTGCCCGAGCACCTCAAGACGGTAATCAATTCAAACAACTTTGCCGCAAAGCAGACGTAGCGATGTATGAAGCGAAAAGAAGTGGAAGAAACGGCTACACGTATTACAACGCTTCATTTGATGTTGAGAGCGACGAAAAGTTTACCTTAATTCAAAAGCTTCGACCTGCAGTGCAGAACAATGAGTTTGAAGTGTATTACCAGCCATTAATTGACCTAAAAACAGGTGCTATTTGTGCGGTCGAAGCTTTATTGCGCTGGCCTCAGAAAGATGGAGGCATGATACTACCCGACAAATTCATACCGTTAGCCGAGAGCAGTGGTTTAATTACGCAATTGGGTGCATGGGTACTGGAAGAAGCTTGTTTATTCTGTGCTAAATTACAGCGACGAGGCATGCCTAAAATAAGTATTGCGGTTAATTTATCGTTTGCGCAATTCAAAGACGGCTCGCTGCCCCACGCTGTGGCTAACGCACTGGAAAAATCTGGATTAGACCCGCAATATCTTGAGCTAGAGCTAACCGAAAGCATCATTGCAGAATCTGCTCGAGGAATTTCAAAACAGCTAGAGGCTATTAGAAACTTAGGCGTACGCTTTGCCATAGACGACTTTGGTACAGGCTATTCAAACCTAAGTTACTTGCAAAAATTTAAAGCCGAGAAATTAAAAATAGATCGTGTTTTTATTGAAAAACTTCATAGCGGTAACAACAGCGATGAAGATGGTGAGCCTCTTGTATCAGCCATTATCAACATTGCTAAAAGTATTGGCATGAAAACCGTTGCCGAGGGCATTGAAGATGCTAAGCAACTTCAAAAACTCGTTACGATGGAATGCGATATAGGGCAAGGTTATCATTGGAGTAAGCCTGTGCCTCGAAAAGATATTGAGGCACTTATTTCTTCGCACACACCCAGTCAAACGGAACTTACTCATTAAAAGCCATGATAGGTAACAAACTCGGCGTTATCAGCCCGTGTTGAGCGCACGTCGTTTGCTGGGAAATCTGAGTCTGGGTAACCCAACGCAATACAAATCATGATGGCTTCATTATCTGGTATGTTGGCGCATTTGTGCACCACTTCAGACTGCATTATACCCTGCCCGTTTATTACACAGCCAAGCCCAAGATCCCAGGCTGCCAGCACAATACCATAGGCAAGCGACCCCAAACCAAACTGCGTAATTCCAGCAGGTTCTAACGATTTATCATAGGTTAATACAAGCGAAACAGGCGCGTCGAACTGACGAAACCCTCGCATCATCCAATCCATTCGCTTTTCTTTATCTTCCCGCGTAATTCCCATTACTTCAAACAGTTGAACCGCCACATCGATTTGGCGCTGACGATGAATACCTTCGTAGTCCTCTTTGTAGGGAAAGTCGCGAACATGTGGCTTACCCGCTAAGGTGTTCTCGGTGTTTCCCTTGCGAATATTGTCTAGCACATCACCAGTAACGACGTGAATTTTCCACGTTTGCGTATTGTAAGAAGATGGTGCCCATTTAGCTGCGTTAATGATGGCGTCTACGGTTTCTTTGGTAACTGGTTGCTTGGTAAACCCGCGCACGCTTTTGCGTGACGCAGCAAATTCTGCAAAGTTCATAGTTTGATTGCTCGTTAACGTAAATCGAAATGTTAACGTAGAGTAAACAGCAGTGTGTTGCGTTGCAATGTGTGGAGCTTCCAAAACGGATTGATTTTTCTGATATATATCTATTTCAAGATCTGTATACGCTGAGCAGTATTTCCAACTCACCTTATTAGCATTTCGTATAAATTCACGATTCCTTTATTTGCGGGATCGTAATTTGTGAATTACGTTTATTACACACAGATCAAAAACAACAAGTTGTATGGCCATATTTAAAAAATCTTCAAGTAAGTCTAACACCGTAAAGCTAAAACCATGGAAGGTGGCCATTATTGATGACGAAGCTGATGTACACGAGGTTACCAAACTTACCTTACGTAAATTCACCTTCGAAAATCGCGGCCTCGAATTCTTATCTGCACATAGTGCAAAAGAAGGTATTGCACTTTTCGAAGAACACAGAGACATAGCCCTTGCATTTGTTGATGTGGTCATGGAAACCGACGATGCAGGTCTGCGCCTAATTGACGAAGTGAGAAATGTTCAAAAGAACTTTTCCACGCGATTGATATTAAGAACGGGACAGCCCGGGCAGGCACCCGAAGAGGATGTGATAAAGCAATACGATATTAATGATTACAAAGCAAAAACAGAGCTTTCATCTTTAAAGCTCAAATCATGCGTATACTCTTCTATTCGTTCTTACCGCGATATCAAAACCATAGAAGCGGGTAAGCGCGGTATGGAAGAGGTCTTAAAATCGTCTTCTTCTGTATTGGAAAGTCAGTCATTGGCACAGTTTGGATCTGCCGTCTTAAAACAAACCTTAACACTGCTAAACCTTAACAACTCGGTACTTTATATTTCAACACAGCACACAGACCTTTATGGACATACTAAAATGACCGTGCTGGGTGCTAGCGGCGATTTAATTGGGTTATGCCAACCTGGTATTTCGCAGGAAATTCCGCCCGACATAGAAGCTGACGTAAAGAAAGTGCTTGAAACCAAAGTGCACTATCAGTCGGACGAGTTGTTCATTGGTTATTACCCCTCTGGCAAGGATGGTCATAACATCTTATATATCAAATTGAACGAACCACTGGATGTAGTTAAACGCAAAACACTGGAAATGTTTGCATCGAACGTTTCGGTTATTTTTCAGAACTTAACACAGAAAGAAGATATCCAAGAAACGCAGAAAGAGTTAATTATGGTGTTAAGCGACGCCATAGAAATGCGTAGTAAAGAAACCGGCGGTCACGTAAAACGCGTTATTCTTATGACTGAGTTTTTAGCTGAAAAACTGCATATGACAGAGGAATTTATTGAGACGATACGTTACGCGGCAGCGCTGCATGATGTTGGGAAAATAAGTATCCCCGAAACGATTTTACATAAGCCTGGCAAGTTAGATCCTGAAGAATGGGAAATAATGAAAACCCACGCGCAAAAAGGCTACGAACTGCTGGCTGATTCAAATCGCATTGTGGCGAAAATGGGCGCTATCATAGCTAAAACGCACCATGAACGCTGGGATGGTAAGGGTTATCCAGAAGGATTAAAAGGTGATGATATCCCTGTAGAGGGCAGAATTATGGCCATTGTTGATGTGGTTGATGCCTTACTTTCCAAACGGTGTTACAAACCCGCATGGAGTGAGGAAGAGGTAAAAGCGTATTTGCAGGAAAATGCCGGTACACAATTCGACCCCCTCATTGCTCATGTAATGTTAGAACACTTCGATAAAATTCAAGACATTCGCGCCCAAGCACCGGACGAAGATTAATGAAAGAAGCACTTGAACTTATATTACTTAGCGTTGGACAAAGCCCTGATATCGATAACGGTGAATTATCGGTAGCTACCGAGCTTATTATTAACTCGGTGTGTAAAGGTTTAAACATTACACGTGCTGGTATTTGGTTGTACGACGACACCCAGTCTTCGATTCGCTGCAAGCTTTTAATCGACAAAGGCAACAACCTTGATGATGAAAGCTTAGTGCTAAGCAGAACAGACTTTCCACAATACTTTGCAGCACTAGACGCTGAAAGAAGTATAGCCGCTCACGATGCCCTTACCCACCCTGCCACTATTGAGTTTGCAGAGGTTTATTTATCGCCATTAAATATCAGCTCAATGCTTGATGTTCCAATAAGGCATAGAGGCAAAATGATCGGTATCATTTGCTGTGAGCACCAGGGAGAAGGCCGCACATGGCACGATGATGAAATAGTATTTGCGGCATCGCTGGCAGATCTTTACGGGCGTGCAGTGAGTGCAAAAGAAAGGTCTGATTATGAAGCACAACTTGTTGAAGCTAATCATACGCTAGAACAAAAAGTACTTGAGCGTACCGCTGAACTTGAAGCAACACTTAAAACGTTGGAAGGCGCACAGGAAAAGCTGGTTGAGTCAGAGAAAATGGCGGCGCTTGGAAATTTAGTGGCAGGTATAGCGCACGAAGTAAATACACCACTTGGCATTGCTTTAACATCGGTAAGCAGCTGTAAAGAAGAGTTACAGACTATTTACCAAGACTTTGAAAACGAAGAGCTATCAGAAGATGGTTTCAAAGAATTCAATGAAGTGTGTACAGAAGGATTAAACCTAGCTGAATCGAATTTGTTGCGTGCCGCAAAGTTAGTACAAGACTTTAAACGCACGTCGGCCGATCAAACGTCACTTGAGATCGAAGAGTTTGTGCTTGATGAATATATTCACAGCGTTTGTAACCCGTTAAAACCAATGCTGAAAAAAGAGCAGATTGCGTTGGATATAGACGTTGCGCCGGATATCACCATAACCGCTTGCCCAGGTATTGTGGCGCAACTGTTAACAAACCTAATATCTAATGCACAGCGCCATGCTTTCTCAGATACCAACAACGAAGTAAACAAAGTTAGCGTAAAGTGTGTTAAGCAAAACGATATGATTGAACTTAACGTTACTGACAACGGAAAAGGTATTCCTGATAGTTTACACAAGAAGGTCTTTGAGCCATTTTACACCACCGCAAGAGATAAAGGCGGCACGGGGCTGGGTATGAACATACTTTATAATTTGGTAACGCAAAAACTGAACGGCACCATCGACCTAGCATCAGCGCCTGGTGAAGGAACGTCAGTGACTATAACATTGCCTATGGTGAGTGGTAAGTAACAAGCGGTTAATAGTAACCAGTATCTCCCCAAAATTAATAAAGGCAAAGTTATTGGAACGGGAACCTTATGATGTGCTAAGGGCGGCTATGAAAGCCTACGCCCCGCATTCCGAAAGCACATGTATAGGCGTAAAAAAAGCACCGTAATGGTGCTTTTTATTTTATCTTTATTTCTTTTAACGCTTTTGCTTTGAACATTGGGGCTATTGCACTGGCTTTACGTGTAAAACCCCTACTTCTACACGCACCACTTCAACCGTGGCACCTTGTGCGATATTAGCGTTTGATTTCACCTTCCACGCTACACCTGAAAAACGCGCTGTTCCTGGCTGCTCTGGGCTGATATCCGACTCAACATCAAACGTAGTACCAATCCAGTCAGACTTCACTTCTTTTGGCGCACGGTCTTGCTGAAGCATTTTCAGCGGACGCCATACGATAAGGGTTAGCACAGCGTCTAGTACCGCAATAACCACAAATGCTGACAACAGAGACTCGTCAATAATACCAAGGTACATCAAGCCCGATGCAATCATCATCGAAACGCCAAGCGTTAACAACAAAATGGTAGTAAAGCCCATTACTACTTCAAGAATAAGAAGCAGTAAGCCCAAGCCAAGTAGAAAATGTGGAAGATTTGTTAGCATATTTTCCATAGCTACGCCTTTTTGCCTATGGTATTGGCAATAGTCATTGCCTGTGCCACTACATTACCAATCTCAGTGCTGCCATCTGGTAATAACACCACAGACGATTCTTTCGCAATTTTCTCTTTTGCCAAAATAGCGCCTTTCGCTAAATCTAACTGCACCGCTTTTTGGCCTTCTTCTGTGGCAGCTGCCCTACCAACGGTTTCAATAGCTTCTGCATCGGCTTTAGCTACACGAATAATGGCTTGCGCTTCACCGTCAGCTTTTAATATTTGCTGTTCTCTGTCTGCTTCAGCGGCAAGTACGATGGCTTGCTTATCACCTTCAGCACGGTTAATAGCAGCTTGCCTGTCGCCTTCCGATTCAAGAATTTGAGCACGCTTTAAACGCTCAGCTTTCATTTGCTGTTCCATGGCATCAAGCACTGAGTTTGGCGGGTTTATGTCTTTCAGTTCATAACGCAAAACCTGCACCCCCCATGGCGCAGCAGCCTCATTAAGCGCCGACACAATATTGGTGTTTAATAAGTCACGCTCTTCAAAGGTTTTATCTAATTCCATTTTACCTAGTTCAGAACGCATAGTGGTTTGTGCTAACTGAGTTACGGCAAACACGTAGTCTTCTACACCGTAGGTAGCTTTGTAAGGGTCTACTACCTTGAAATACAGCACACCATCAACAGAAAGCGTAATGTTGTCTTTAGTAATAGCGGATTGCTCAGGCACATCACCCGCTTGTTCTTTCAAAGAGCGGTCAGCAGACACCGTATCGATAAACGGCACAATAAAGTTTAAGCCAGCTTCAAGAGTAGTGTTGTACTTACCGAAGCGCTCGATAATATACGCACGGTTCTGAGGTACAAATTTAATGGAAGATTTTAGGCCGATAACAATCAGCACAAGAAGAATGATTTGGTACGAAAACACGTAGTCTAGTAACGTTTCTAATTCCATTTACAAGCTCCAGTGAGGAAGTAAAACAACAATGTTCTTGGGATGTTATATCACAAAATTGAGTTACGGCTAGAGGTTTAATTGTGAGAAAACGTTACGAACTCAGAGGTAATTGTTTGACTTTAGGAGTATCAAGCAGAGAAGTTGGTCGGTGTGAGAGGATTTGAACCTCCGACCAATCTAATTATTTCTCAGTTTCATAATTAATTTAAAAACGAGGGGAAGCTGTATAGTTAAGCTCGATTTTTTCATGATTTACTCTCTAATTAACAACATAACGTTCTTTGGACAATCTTGTTAAAACTTGCCCGAACGTAATCTGATGTCGCTCGCAGAGCGCGCATAATTCATTGCCATCAATAACGGTAACGTTAAGTTTACCGGCGATTTCACGTGTTGTTTTCGCTAATTGCCTAGCGTTGGTAATAAATATCTGCTGAGTAATTTTCCGCCCTAAATGCTGACCATAAATTGCATTAGCGTTGGATATTTCCTGCACTGCATTGTGGCCCTTATAAGCACCTTGCTTATGTTTCGCCTGAATTAATATGGCTTCGCCGGCAAAGGTTAACACACCGTCGGCACCAAAATCTGAACCGTCTTTGGTTAGCCACGCACTGTCAGCCTGATATTCACGGGCGAGTAATTCTAACGTTAGCGCTTCAAACTGCTTCCAACTTAAGCGTGGCATATCCTCAAATGTGATTATGCTGTCAGCACCAAGGCTATGCTTGTCGGAGCCCGTTGGATTAGGCATGACCTCGCCAGGTGTCACAACAGCATCTTTAAGCATAGACTTTTGCGATAACAAGTGATGCAGGTTAACGTCGAAAGATTCAAAGCTGGGGTGATGTAGTATGGGCACGTAAATATTTACGTCTTTTTTCTGACCGATACGAAATACTCTATCGGTGGCTTGTGCTTCTTTAGCCGGATTCCAGTGTCGTTCGAAGTGGATAACGTTGTTAGCTCCTACAACAGTTAAGCCCACACCGGCAGCTACTGGCGACATGATAATTACGTTAAAGCCTTCTTTAGCCTCAAAGTCTGTGATCATGGATTTACGGCTTAAGGAACCGACTTTTTTTACGACCGCTTTGGCATCGCCATTGATAATATGCAATGGTCCAAGCCCAAAGTGGCTGCCCAGCGCAATACTTAAGAAACGTTGCAAGCGTTTATTTACCGCAAAGATAATACACTTTTCGTTTCTGGATTTGATATCGTTAAGTACTTCGATGGTTCGGGCCATTTTGGCGGATTCATCGAACAGAGTTTTGATTTCACGCTTTGATGTCGGCGCGTCTAACCGGCCTCCGTCTGCCAAGCGTGGATGCAGAGAGCTATCACGCAAGCGCATTAAGGTGGTTAGCACGTGACTGTTTTCATCTTCTAACTGCGCTTCTATAGAGCCTTCGTACACCTTTTGCTGATAGGCAGTCATCATGGCATGTAGTTTTGGTTCGTATTGCCAGTCACTTGACTCTATCCCCACCAGCATATGCTTTTGCGGTAGACCTTCGAGGTTATCTTCTTTTACGCGGCGAAGCATAAGTGCCCCCACCTTTTCCCGCAGTTGGCGCCCAAGGGTTGCCCTAACTCTATCGATTTCATCCCCCGCTGCTTGCAGGATAGGCGTTATATAGGTTTGCCTAAACGTTTGATAAGAATCTAAATAGCCGGGACAAGCGGTATCCATTAAACACCAAAAATCGGCGAGGCTGTTTTCTACCGGAGTACCTGTAGCCAGCAGTTTGAATTTGGCTTTTAAGCCCTTGGCAGCACGGGTTTGCAATGCATTGGGGTTTTTAATATTTTGCGCTTCATCAAACACCGCTAACCCCCAGTCAATTTGAGACAGGGAAAACTGGTAATCACGCAACGTTTGGTAGGTGGTGATCACCAAGCGGCGCGGTAAATCCAAGCGATCCGGCCCGTATTTTTCGCCGAATTTAAGGGAATAGCGAGGTTCGAATGATTCCTCATCGATATTAGAAGCTTTGGTTTCGGTACTGCCATCACGGAAGCGGTTTAGATCGCCGTCTGACTGTAAAATAACAATGTCTCTGAAGGGCGATTCATTAAAAGTTTCGGCGACTTCGTCCTTCCAGTTTTCCAATAAGCTTAGCGGAGCAATAATTAGTGTAGGACGACAAGTTTCACCCGCTTCTTCGCACAACCGGTAGTAATGCTCCGTAGCAGAAAGCGACATAAAGGTTTTACCCAGCCCCATGTCGTCTGCCAGCAATGCACCATTAACCAGCTCATTCTGGCGTGCCATTTCTTCTAGCCCGAGGATCCATTTAACGCCCACTAGCTGATGCGGGAACGGTGTACGTTTATGATTCGACCAGTCGAGTTCTTCACTATACAGCACATCATTGAGCGCATCTTCAACCAGCTTAGAAGGGCTGTCCAGTTCGTCATCATTGAGGGCAATATCGATAACGATTGGGCCATCGTCGATATCAACGTCATCATCATTAGGTCCGTCTGGAGAATTCGGCTCTTTTCCGCCGTCATCGTCTGGCTGGTTGTTAATTTTGTCTTGCAGCTTGGTGAGAGTTTGCGTTACGTCGGCTTCACTACCGATATCGTAATTTTTGCCCTCAAAGACAACTTCGGTCGCACCTGTTGCTTTGGCATCGATAATAACTTGCAGAAGTTGCGCAAGATCTTCCTGTGTTTTAACTTCTTTATTTACCGCACTTATAGGCAGGATTTTTCCGGCAACATGGCTCTGGCCAAACCAATCGATTCCCGACTCGTCGGTTTCACCAAAGTAAGCGTGTTTAAATCGAGTGGCCCCTTTTACCCGAAGGGCAAAACCGACATCCAGATCAACAAGCGACGCATCCAAAAACGCTCCGGGGGCTTTTAAAAACTGTTGTACCTGAGAACGCGGAATGGCCCGGTGGCTAATTATTTCTTTGGCGGCTTTGGCGGTTTTCTCGTTAAAGAGAATAATTTCGTTACCTACTTTTAAGGTGCGGCCATTTTCGGCTTGTAACTGCCCTAATACACGCTGAAGTTTATCGTGATCGGTCTTTTGACCCATACTTGGGGTAAGGATAAGATTACCGTAAGCATCGAGCTCAGCTTCTACTGCAACTTTGTCAGGTACATGTATATCCAGCTTATCGAAGTGACTAAGCGAAAGTTTTGCACCCGCCTGTTGAGCTTGCTGCAAACTATACAATAGCAAAAGATTATCCGATTCACTTTTAGCTGACCCCGAATGTTCAGTAAGTGCGGTGAAAGCGTCGAACATTGCTTTATTTAGCGTAAATTGCGTGTCACCAAAAGCGAGAATACTCCCATTTTGTTTGTAAGCTGCCGTCATGCGGCCGGAAGGAGACTCTACATTTACTGTAACTTTAAAGGACTCACCTGAGGTAGTGCCCTTAATATCTACGGCGGCCTTACCACTCCATCTTGTTGGCAAATTTAATAGCTGGAAAACATCTTCATCTAACGCCGCGACAACATGATGGGGCACAATAAATCCGTGAGGGATTACTTCGGCATTGCCCTCTTCGGCGAGCATTTGTAAGGCAACAAACTGCGCTGTGAGATATTCATCTGCTCCACCGGATTTGATTTTATTAAATTGGTATTCCGGGCAGTAAAAATCGATACTTTCATTGCTGATTTCAAAATCAAACTTTGCGCTTGAGTCTTTCACACTGAACAAAGATGAAATCCAATTTTTCATTATCCTACTCCGTACATCCGCTTATATTTTTTATAATCTTCTTCGCTAAGCACATCGGAAGCTTTTATTTGAACACCCATCTTTTTCAATGCATCCACTGACTTTTGTTGCCATTTAAAAGTGTCTGAAGAAACATGTGCAAAATGGTCAAATACACTGCATCCACGAGCGTACATTTGACGGCTCATGCGCCCCGTTAAATCGTCGTATCTTAAGCGTTGTTTACCAAACTGTAAGACAGGAGCCGTTTCATGTAGGTTTTTATAAAACCAAATCTGGCAGTTATGACTTCCCTCTATCATATGCCCTTTGGTTAGTTCCGCATAAATAATAGAGCGATCACCATCTTCAACGATCGAGTAATCAGGTACATGTTCCGGCCGGTAATTTTCGCGAATATATTTATCCGCTTTTTTGGAGAGATAAAGTTTAGTATGTACAATCGTGCCAGCCTCGTGCATCCCCTCCAAAAAGTGTTTGCGAGACGGGAACATGCGCATCATGTCATCGTCACGGGTACTTTTAGAGTAATCTTCTAGCGCTTCGAGGAATAGTTTGAGATCCAGTTTGGATAACCAACTCTGTACTTTTTTACTTTGTTGCGGGTTTAGCTGGCTCCACCATTTAATGTAACGCGGGTGATTTTTGGGTACACGAGGATCGCCTGCAATCGCTATGACGGCATTTTGCCAGCTCTCGTGCACATTTTGTGTTGGCGCTCTGTCGATTAAGATTCGCAATGCCAGGTGACCGATAAGATCCTCTGAATCGTAACGGCTATTAGCAACAGTTTCTCTACTGATTTCTTCAAGTAACTCGTGCGGTTGATTTACCGGAATATTCTGAAGTTGCTCCACAAAATACACTGACTGAGCCCGCTTAACAAAGTCACCCGAGGCGTATTGATCGAACCCCCAGTGCTTTACTTGTTGTTCGAAGGTTGCTTCGCGCTTAATTGCTTGTTTAGCCAAGAATGTTGGGCCATCAGCACATAGCACTTGTTCCTCCAAACCTTTCTCCAATCCTTTACGCTTTCGCTCTTTACACAACCAGTCACCAATGACATCTGGATCTGATATGGCATCAAAATCACTTAAAAAATACTGAAAGAGTGATTCAATAAACAAATTACTGCCGTTAGGGATAACAACCGAAATATTACTGAGGAGTTCTCGATCGATATTAATAGCGCTACGAAGCTTTTGATTTGCAGTTAAAGCAATTGATAGTGCGCGTACATCAAATCGATTATCGATGCGAAATTGATCAAAGCGGTTTCTTGATAACAGATTAAAAAGCTTTGACCATGCCGCTTCAAATTTGGGATTATCCGTACCTGCCTTTTTCGCAATCGCTTTGTGCTCAGCAGTTAAAGCTTCGAGCACTTTCATATTTTTACGATAAGCTTCATCACTTAAGAAGAACTTCATTACTCGCTCCACATGTCCCAGATTCTTTTAGACATCTTTGGCTTTTTCGTAATCTTCAAGCTTGGGCTTTTTGACTGTAAAGCGGATATCGATTCGGCGATTGCGAGCTCTTTGCTCTTCTGTTTCTTCGATTAAATCGACTCTGCGCGTATCGGCGTAACCACTCACTGAGAATAGAAGCTGGCCATTGAAGTTTTGAAGTTCATTCAGTTTCGGTTCTACCGGGATCTCGGCTTGCCATAGCTTCCAAATCGAAACCGCTCTGTCGGCAGATAGCCCCCAGTTACGCTTCCCACGATAGTAAATATCAACACTGTCCGTATGCCCTTCCACAAACACGGTATCCAAGTACTTCCATCGCTCGTTGGTAATAATTGCTTTATGCAGTGCGATGCCGATAGCTCTGACTTCTTCCCGTGTTTGATCATCTTCTGGTAGCGTATCTTTTGCAGATTCAAAAGAAAGCGTACTTTCAGGGATCCGAAGAACCGTATCGTTTTCAACAATCTCAACATGAATGTTTTGTTTTGCCAATTCTTCCTGAATGTCGATAAGAATGTTTCTACGAGCTTCTTCTGCCTTTTTAAGCTCTTCAATACTGGCATCTATTTTTTGTGACTTTTGGGTAAGCTCTATGATAAGCGCCACCGCTGCCAGAATGAAAATAACCAGTAGCCCAGACATCAAATCAGAGAAGGACATCCAGTATGGATTTTCTTCATCAACCTTTGAACCACCGCGATTGAATAACCTATCCATGAGTTACCCCAATTTAACCTGCATCTCATCAACAACACTGGAAAGAGCTTTGACCGCATTATTCATTTGCGTTGAATAATCGGTAACGGATTGTGACCAAATTTTTAAATGATCTGCCGTCTGGCCGTTAGCTTGTATCGCATAGTCTTCGAGCATCTGGGTCATGTTGCTACTGAGCTGGTCTACTTCGCCTTTTAGATCGCCTATGAACTCTTTCTGAGTTGCTTTGAGTTCAGAGAATGTTGAACCAGCACTTTCTATCAGGCCTTTGAGCTGTGTAGTTAACTCACTGAATCGCGAAACATCTCTCATTAACTCTTCGCGTAGGCTTTCCATTCTTTGTGCAGACATCTGATTTTGGTTTGCCAAATCAGCCGTACTTTCCACCGCTTCTTTAATCGCACCAGACAGCTTATTACCTGCGTCATTAACATGAGAACTCAAGACACGCATATTATCAGCAGAAACACGCAGTTCAGTTGAAGATTCGCGCATGGCTTGTGTAGCTTGCGCACTGGCATCTACAGTAGAATTAATGCTGTTTTGCAACGTTTGTCCTTGTGCTATTAATTGTTTAACAGTAGCCACTTGTTCGGCTACCGACTTTTCCACTGACTGAAGGATTTCGTTTGAAAGTGTGGAAATAGCTTGAGTTTGTTGTGCAATCTGGGCATTCCGTTCAGATTCCAATTGTGAAGAACGCTGCTCTCTTTCATCAAATGACTTAGTCAGGCCACTAAGCTGCGTCTCAACAAAGGTACTCAACGTTTCACCCTGTCTGCGCGAGTTCTCTACCAGCTCATTTACCTGAGATTTAATCGTGCTCACCAATTCTTCATCTCTTTTAGCCGAAGCCTCTTCGCGAGATTTCATTTGTGTAGACATTTCATCAATTTGATTTTCTACAAAGGATGTGAGCTTATGATGAATTGCTTCCGACTGAGATGACAGACTATTCACCTGATTTGAAATATCAGCGATTAGGGCTTTTTCACGTTCTCCTGAATCTGCCTGTGTTTTCTGTAGTTGTTCAACAAAGCTGTTCATAGTGGTTTGCATGGAATCAACAGACTGGCTAACTTTAGATGAAACATCATCTAATGCCTGACGCTGTTGGTTACCCACTTGTCCGAAACCATCCATAAAGCTTTCGAGTAAGCCTTCCAGTGCTTTTTGATTCCCTTCGGAGGTCTCGTCTACCAGTTTGTCGATAGCAGGCGCCATGATCTCAGTAAGGCTTTTTTCTAAGCTGGACTGAATTCCCTGAGTTGCTGTAACCATAGCGTCCTGCATTTTTTCGCCTATCTTTTCAGCTAAGCCTTGCAGAGCTTCTCGAGATTCAGAACTATTTTCAGATATTTTCTGAAGTTGCTCTTCTGGCCTAATTCGCGGGAAAAGCCAATCTACACGGTCCTCTATTACCCTTATTTTACGTCGTATTAGCTGTTCACCTAGTTTTTCGAAAAAGTTAAAAAAGACACTGAGTGCGACACCCCAAACTGAAGTTAGAAAGGCAATTTTTGCACCGTTTACAACACCAGCTACACCTTCTTGCATTTGATCTACATCGACTCCAGCACCTAATTTTAAATCGGCGAGACCTAGCTGGAGGCCCATAAATGTGCCGATAACGCCGAGCGCTGTAAGGAAGCCAGGTACAGCAGCAATCAAACGATTTTCAGTCACACTTCGAGCTAACGTGTAGGAGTTAAAAAAGTGGCCTGCATCTAATGTGTTTCTCAATTCGACGTGATCGCCCTTTTGAATCTCGACCAGAGTTTCGTCAAACTCCAGCCATAAAAAACCAATGCCTTTGTCCTTCTTTTTGGCCTGAGAAAACAGCTGCTCTCTCATGTCAGCCACATCTTCACGGTCTAGTGGTTTGAGGCGGTTTATGAGCCATGTTAGTTTGAACCACGTCCTAAAACATTTATAAAGGAAAAAGAGAGCAAAAACCGTAGTAACAAATAGGAGTAAAACTATAAAAGCGGTGCTTAACTCTGTTCCGGTATTTGGAGAAAAAGAGAGTTTTGAAAAGTCTGGGATTAACCAAGAAAGCTCGATATGCTTTTCATTTGCCATTATTGATTCCTTTTAATAGCCGCAAAACTTCAAAAAGCTGAGGGGATCCTCGAACCAAAAATATACTAAAGTATTAGTGAAATTGACAAATTAATTTTTTGTATTGCGAGATAACAATCCAATAAGATAAGAACATGGAAGTACTCATGAAAATAGATTAAAAGAGTTACCAAGAAAAGGGGAATATCAAGCAGAGAAGTTGGTCGGTGTGAGAGGATTTGAACCTCCGACCCCTGACACCCCATTTGTTGTAGCGGATATCAAATAAAACCTGAAAATAACTTTTAAATCAAAAACTTAAAATCACAACTAAACTTAAATAACAACTCAAAATCCGTAAAACCCCAAAAAACAGCAAACATCGTAAAAACAGTAACTTACAAAACTAAAAGCACTGTATTTTGTGACACCTATTTTTTAAATTAGGGACATAAAAAAACCGCCGTTTCGGCGGTTTTTAGTATTAAAGTGTAATCGTGGATGGAGGTACTCGTTTGAATTTTTCATGGCCTTCCTTGTAGCGCTGGGTCATCCCTAAATCTGAATGTGCTGCACGGTTCATCGTAATTTCTTCGTCCCTAGCCTGCTTATCATGGAGATAAATTGCAAGAGAACGAATGCCGTGAAACCCTGGACGATCTCTTCTATCTTCGATGTCCGAATACAACTGTAACGAATCCCGTAATTTCGAAAACTCTTTACTCAAATAGCTAGGCTTCAGTTGCCATGGGTGGTTAAAATCATCGGAGTAATTAACTTTGTGGTAACGTTTTTGACGGTGAACAATGTAAGGGCAGCTTGGCTCCTTACCCTTAACGAAAGCCTCACCTAAATCTTGCACCGAAACCTTAATCGTAGCCATCATTTCGTCAGTAATCGGAATCTCAACTCTCGAAGCAGCAGTGTGTTGGTTCTTCTCGCGAGAAATCCACATCATGCCATGGACTAAAAGTTCTTGCGGAGTATCTTCGCTAGGCTCTAAATAGGTTTCTGTTTCAGTGCAATACACCTTAGGACTAGAAAAATAGTGACAGTCTGAATATTTCAGATTCACAACCTCATTAACCGCGTGACAAGTTTGAAGTGAAAGCATTATTGCTGTTCTTAGAAATGGCTCAGCTTCGTCAGCCATCATTATAAGGGCATACTTTGAGATACGAACTGGCGCTTTTAATTTAGCTTTTTTAGACTTTTTCTTAATTTTTTTGTCATTCGCGCAGTTTCGTTCCATATAGCTCAAGTCCGTAAACTCGGCAAACACAGTTCTTAAAAAATGAATTTTTCTATTTCGAACGTTAACTGACGCATCTGCGTGATACTCATTAAGATACTCGTTCACATCTTCTAGGGTAATATCTTTAGTGTAGTAGTTTGCGAAAAATTCGATAAAACGAGAACAATCTCTCTCAAATGTTTCCAGTGTATTTTTAGATTTACCTTCGTTCTCTTCATCAAGGTTTTCTTTGATCTTCGACCATATCTTATATATCGATACATTGTACTTATCTGAGCGATGCTTCAAAGATTCTGCGCTGTTTCGGTTTTTTTCATTAAACTCGACAACAGACGCTCTAATATCGGAAAGTTTATATTCGATAGGAAAGTAAGTGTCCTTTCCTTTTGCATTGCGATAAAAGTAACGGATTTTGCCTCGCAATGGGCGTGAATAAAGTCCTAACGGCAAATCTGTATTTTCAATTTTTCGTTTACGTCCCACTATCACCAAATCCATCAGTTAGCCCCCATGAGGATATTGAAACACTCATCCTTAGGAGATTGGTATGTCATTGACTCATGCGTATCATCAACGTGAACTAGCCAGATACCGCCCCTTTTAGCACCTTTCAGCACACCGCTCTTAATCCAATTGATCACGGTTTGCGACGAAACAGGGTCGTCGGACAAGTATTCATTGATGTACTTAGCAACTCGAATTTTTCTCATTTAGAACATTACCTGCTTCGTTAAACTGAGGTCATGTTACAAAAAAAGTTAAATTTTTCGATGCAAGATTATGTGCTTTTGTGGACGAAAAGGTACTTTTCACAAACAAAGTTAAAATAAAGTGTTGAACTTTATAGTAATAAAAAATTAAAAAAATTTTGAAAAAAATCTCAACACTTTAAAAACTATAATCAAGCGAAGTTTGCTAAATAATAGCTTATGAGGCCTATAAAAATGATTTTATTTAATTGAAATATAATGAAAAATATGGCATTTTCAATTTCATTGACTGCATAGTCAGCAACAATGTAATTGCCTTCACTTGATATTTAGCTCACAGCCTCAGGATTTATAAAATTCCACCCAATATCGGTAATAGTTCCAAAGCAGATAAAACGGTCAGTGAAAAATCTTTTCGAAAGATTGGTGCTAATTCAGGGGAAAGATCAGGTGCAGCTTTTATGTGGGTTGCTGAAATGAGAAGGTTGCAGGAGGATGCTTCATTCGAATTTCGTCATCATACATTCATCGGACTGAAAGGCTGGACTCTATTTTTTGCTCTCCGGCACAACGCTAACTTGCAAAATTTGGTGGAAAGAGGTGTTACCGACCCAGGGTGATGATTAGAGCACCCTGGGATGCTCTATTTACGAAGATAAAATAAGATTATTTACATGCTCTAGGTACACGGCACTCACAATTAGACGGAGCATGATATGCATGACCACCACAACGTGCAGCAATGTTACTATTTCGCTCCATACATCGCGTTTGTGAAATATTTTCAAAGTGCTTTTCATACAACTTAACGGTTTCGTCAATGGCATTTTGCAATGAACGTTGGTCATCTGTTGCCGTAAATTCCAAAGTACAGATAATGATGCATAAAGTAGCCGAATATTATCTCACAATCCTTCTGGTAAGCTTTCGTGTCTAGAATATGTCGAAAATTATACAATCTAATATCTATTTGCTGAAAAAAGTTTACAAAACGCTAAAAATTATTATCCTGGAGCAAAGTCTTAAAAGGAAAAGATGTAGTTGGAAAAGTCAGTCAAGGTTATTGATATATTTGCTGGGCCTGGAGGATTAGGAGAAGGCTTTTTTTCTTATGAAGACGACAACGGTAATTTTCCATTTGATGGTTTAATATCGGTCGAAAAAGATCTTCACGCACATGCAACACTCACATTGAGAGCATTTTATCGCCTCTTAATAAAAAACAATCTGGAGATTCCCGAAGAATATTACCAATATGCCGATGGTAAAGTAGACTGCCCGCATACGTCTGCAACAAAGGAACTATGGGAGCAAGCTAATAGAGAAACGCTTCAACTAGAAATGGGACGAGATCAGAAGGCCGATATAGAACTATTTCGAAGTATTGAGGAAAGCTGTGATGACCAATCACCAAGAGTTTTAATTGGTGGCCCGCCATGTCAAGCTTACTCTCTGGTTGGCAGAGCAAGGAACAAAGGCAATAAAGAGTACGTGCCAGAGAAGGATCATCGGCATTTTCTGTATAAAGAATATCTATCGATTATGGAAATATTTTCACCTGATATTTTTGTTATGGAAAATGTTAAAGGTATGCTTTCATCAAAGATTAATGGTGGAGCTGTATTTGACCAAATAATCAAAGACCTTGAGTGTTGCTCGGCAGGGTATTCACTATATAGCTTAAAAACTGGGAAGAAGTTTATACGGGGAGAAACAAACCCTAAAGACTTTATATTGTGTTCAGAAGATTACGGAGTACCGCAAAATAGGCATAGAGTGATAATTCTTGGTATCAAGAAAAAAAACGGGCAAGATTTAGACTCAATAGAACCACTAAGACACTCCCCCAAAATTAGCGTCGGTGATGCCATTGGAGATTTACCAAAGTTAAGGAGTCCACTATCGAGCAGAGGTAAGCGCTTTAATAAAGATAGTTTGAACGCATGGAAAGAAAACGTGCTCACTGGAATTAATGAGCTAATAAATAGCGGTAATATTGATGATGAACTAGTTATCAAGCTGAAGAACAACTTAAGGCTATTAGAACAGAGTGATTTTGACACTCGCTCTGTAGCTCAATACCATCCAAGTAAGTCTCCAACGGTCTTCGACGAATTCGTAAAGGACAGCCCTTTATCGAACGTCAGATTACATGAATCTCGTCCACATATGGACAGCGATCTACTGCGTTACTTTTTCTGTGCATCATTTAGAGACGTTTATGGCCGAAATGCGAGAGCTGACGATTTTCCTGACTACTTAGCACCAGACCACAAAAACTGGAAAAGTGGTAAATTTGTTGATCGGTTCAAAGTTCAAAACTTCAATAGCCAATCAAGTACAGTAACTTCCCATATCAGTAAAGATGGGCACTATTTTATACACAGCGAAGCGAAACAATGTCGCTCTTTAACTGTGCGTGAAGCAGCAAGAATACAGTCATTTCCAGATTCATATCAGTTTATGGGAAAACGAACAAACCAGTTTCACCAAGTTGGAAATGCCGTGCCTCCTCTTTTAGCAAGACAAATCGCTAAGGTCTTATTAAATCTGCTAAACGGTGGGTCGGAATGAACCACCGCCAACTAAAAAACTAAATCAGTTTTTAATTTCTGGAATACTAGGGCTTGGTCTTTCAAAATTAGTGTTTTTTATATCGTTCCAACACTGCTCTTTTTTTGCCCATTCAGATAGCATTTTTTCTCCTGAAGATTTTTCCAACTGAACCTTTACAACATGTGAAAGTTGAACCAAGTAGACTTTAAGCTCTTCGCTAAGAGCTTGTTGTTTCCATATTAATTCTAAATCGAAGCTTGATCCTGCCAACCTCGACAATACAGAAATAGTATAATTTGCAATATTCCCTTGAAATGCTTCAAAAGCTCTCCGGCAAATTTTTTGAGTCTCTTTAAATAAGATAGTCTTCGCTACAGACTCTTTAAAATAAGATTGGTCAACTTCAATTTGACTCTCTTCAACATAGTCCATAAACGCTAAAAAGTTCTTCTGGCCTCCCAAACTCACAAAGTGAGGCATTTGTTCCCACGCAAAAAGAAATTTAGCTAGATCCGTCTTCGTAATTTTTCTAGATGTCGGAACTTCTTTTTTCAATTTGGACAGTTTAGCAGGTGTCACTCCATTACGCGCTAGCATAACATTATAACTTCCAGCGGATCTTTCATAGAACCAACGAGACATACCATCTGGACAAAATATAGTGTTCGCTAGTTTTTCAAACTCAATATGAAACGGCTTATTCGAGCTTAAATCCGCTTGTCTTACAACATTCTGACTATTTGCATACTTTGAAATATCTGCTATCAGTGGCTCTGAAATATCATCATTCTTGACTACAATTATTTTGGCTGCGATTTTTACTTTTGATAGATCAGTATCTTTATATTTTCTTTTTGTAAAATATAAAGATGCCGTTGATTGCCCTCCATTTACAACTTGAATCCCCTTTAGCCATGCAAGACCAGAAGAGCCATCAGGGGTCTTCTCCAAGCTTAGTTCATCAACAACCATCACGACACCGTTATTGTATGCCATAAACCTAGTGGGTTCTTCCAATAAAGTGTCTCTTATTCCTTTATTAACCTTACCTCTTTGCGATAAAAATGAGCGAACATTAGTTTCAAGTAGCCTATCACCATAGCGCTCATACAGATATTTTAAAATTTCCCCTGGGAGGGCGGTTAAAGCATAGTCATACTCTTCATTTTCATTCGGAATATAGATACAAGGAATAGCAGCGCCGTACTTTTCTACAACATTAAATACAATTTCATCTTTTGGCTTTCCCGCACTCAGATGGTTATACAGGCGCTCAATATCTAAAACTTCAAGTTGAATGGTTTTGCCTGTTATTTCCCGCGGCGCAAATCTTTTTGACTTTGTTTGACAGTCTGTTAGAACGAATAACCTAACTTGCTCTAACTTCGTGTATAAATCTTCTAACAAAAGAATTAAGTCATGTACATCGAGATTGGACGATACTTGCCCAGATAATTTACCCTCAGCACATTTACCTATAAATCGAAGGCACTGTTCAGCCAGTTTTTTAACTATCGAGTCTGGTAGAGGGGTTATTTCATTAGCTCCCACATAGTGACTAATAAATAGGTCTAGGGCATCACCATCCTCAGAAAAGGCATACCCTGACAACTTTAGCTTTGCATTACCCCACGTATCCTCGTAGTGGCAAACTGTCGCTTCGTTAGACATGCCTATTTCTGACATGTGAGCCATAACCATTTCGGTGAAAATGCTCTCAGCGAATTTCTCTGAAGAATTTGGTTCGGATTGTGCAGTACGAACATCATTGTAAATTTCCACCAAGAACTCATTAATATCCACTATAAATCTCCATATATTTTTTCTCCCGTTACAACGAAACTTTCTAGTCCGGCTGTAGAAATCACGTAGCTCGCACTGACTATTTGCTTGTCAACAACAGCAGCTGTAAGTCGTGGAAAAAACTCATCAACTTGTAAAATCGTGTCATTCCTAATCGAAAACTTTTTTGTATATAGATTTTTATCGAAGTGCGAGTAACCAACTAATGCAAGCTTCGAAATAAAAATATCCCGACTAAACTCAGATTCAAACAATTCTAAGCATCTATCGACTAAAGTTGGCAATGTTTCGCCTTCGGAAACTTCATCTAGTTTCAAAATAGCTAAGTAGAGAGGACATTTCTGATTCATTTCTAATTGTTGCAAACTAGAAATTTTTATTTGACCCTCATCACTTAAAATACTTTTAACCTCTAATTCAAAGCTTTCATAAACAAAGTCTTTATTGTTTTTCTCTGGCCCTTTCCAACCGTTCATCCATACAGCTTCGTTAGCAAAGCGTTCTTTTAATGACTTGAAAAGTAAAAGCTCCCCAAATAAGCCTATTTGCTCTCTTGTAGATAGCTGTTTTGGAGACTTCTGTTTTAAAAAATTCAACCAAATCCTTATTCGTTTATCTACTCCATAAAAAATTTCACGTCCTGGCTTGTGACAAAGCTTAGATATTGCCTCAAGAATATCATTTGTGATTGTTTCGAAGATACTAAGTGAGCTATGTAAGTTTCTTGAGATAGTGACAGTGAGTTCGCCACTGGCACTATGAAAATACTTTATTTTTAATCCTTCGACATCAATAAACTCTTCAAGTTTATCGTCATAAAAATTCTTGAACTCAACACGAACCTGCTCTAATTGGTGAGGGTGTTCGACCCCCAAAACTATATTGCAAAATGCATGTTTCTGCCAAAGCGAAGACACTACTCCTTTTCGATTAGAGCCTTTCTCCGTAAGAAGATTCCAGCCTTGTCTTAGTTCCAAATTATTCTGAGCCGCCATACTCTAAATTCCATTCTTGCTGAAGTACATTGTTAACGATATATGGAACTTTAACTCCAGAATTACTCGCAGGGAAACTTACCCCAAATGCAGGGACTAAGTTTTTATTATCCGGCTCTAGTTGATTTTTATTTCTAATTTCTAGCATGTATAGGATTAACAAAGCTTTAGTTCTATTCGCGTGGAGTCCTTTGCCCTTAACGTATCTGATATTTGTATTCTTCGGAAAACTGGGTTGCTCACCTTGCATTCCTTGGTTTTTCCAAGTTTGTACTGTTAGGCTCAGCGCTTCTTGATATTGCAGTTCAGTTGTACCAAGCAACTCATGTTTAGGGTCTAGCAATCTACGAATAGAAATCTTGCGGTCGTCAGACGTCAAAAGCTTTGCCCTTCTCGAAGCATGTAAAGTTATGTCGCCTAAACTAAATGTTTGATTACTTTTGTCACCACCTGCTATCGCTATTGTCCAATTTGTAAGCTCACCTACACTATTCATTTGTTCAATAAACTTAGAGATCAAGGAGCTATTTGATTTATATGAATCTGGATGCGTCTGATATTGCTCTAAGAAATTGATCACTAAATCGCTTTTTACACCGTCGAAGATTATGCCATTAAATTTTGATTCATAATTTGTATGACTATAACCAGATTTAGTAATTAAATTCGGTGGAATATCATTAATAAGAGCTTCCATAGCAGAAGTATTTGATTTTATGATATCGGCCACATTACTAAATGCAACCGTCTCTGAAGTATCACCACTAAAAGAAAGTTTGAACTCTTTTGCTGCTCTCATTTTTAAAGGGGAAGTAACTAGTAAGCCAGGGTGACTTTGAACTTTAAGGCCGTATTCATGTGGCCGCTGATTTTTAGCCACCATGATATCAAACTCCTCCCTTAATTCCTCGCTAGCTATGGCTATCTGAGAAAACCATTCAGTCAGATCATCGGTTGTATATAGTCTGCACAGATCTAAATATCGAGGCCTATAACCGAACCATCTTCCCATTTGCATTAAAGTGTCGTACATTTTGCTGGCCCTGAGAAAGTAACTAGTCATAAGTCCCTCTAAAGTTAAACCTCGCGAGAGCTTATCACCACCTATAGCAATTACTTTCAGTCCAACCTCTTTGAACTCCTCATACATGAGCGCATCTTTTGCAAGACCATTTATAGTTAAGATGCGAATTTCATTTAAGACACTAAGTAAGTTTTCCTCTATCACGTCGAACTCTGGTAAACATTTAATATCAAAGTTTTTAATATTAAATTCTCTCTCTTCAACGTTGTCCTCTGGGAGCAATGCCTCATTTACTTTTTTAAAATCTCGATTCCAAAGCTCTCTCATAGAATCTAAAATGTCTTCTTGGCCAATTCCTCTCGCTAGTTTCTGTTTTAAACTCTTAACATAAGTAGAGACTTGTTCACTAACTATACCTTGAACATTATTAAATCGCGTGACATGTACCAACATCGACCAGTGTTCATCACCATCACCTCTATATCGACGTGTACAACAAGCTAAAATGAAAGAATGGATTGCTTCTTTTAGCGATGGCGGGAGTATCGCTTGAGATTCATACAAGGGTATATGATTCGATTTATGCTTATTGGGCATCCAACCTATTTCAGGAGCGTCCTTGTTATCTACATTGTCAGTGATTGATCTAGTGAACAGCCTTTGGCCTTTTTCGGAAAAAACAAACGATGGGCCGACATAATTAGACGACGCAATCAAATTTACGATAAAACTATTGGGAAATAGATCTTTTCCTTCTCTCTTCGTTTCATTTTTATTATGAATGAAAACATTGGCGAAAGGAGTGGCTGTATATCCAATATATGCCTTTCTAGAGAAAACGTGCATTATTTGTCTTATAAGACTGTTTATCGCTGTTGGATTATGTTCCGAGTCTACTTCATCATCTTGTGTATAAACTTGTTCTTTTGTGTCAACAGACGCATTATCAGCTTCATCGTCGATAATAAGAAGAGGAAGTTTATCAACTATAGCCTTACCCGTTTCTGAGTCTTCTGAATCCGTTACCCTCTTCTTTATCCAGTTTAATAAATGCTCCAATACACTCTTATTTTTTTTAACAACGAATATCCAAGGTTTTTCTTCTGGAGAGATTCCTTGGATTGATTTAGCTTTTGATTTATTAAAGTCTCCTTTCTCAGACCGATTTGTCGCTGCGTTTGGCTTTATCCCTGGTGCCCTAATGTTACCGACTCCAATACTTCTTCCCGTTTCACCATCTTCATCTGTTTCGAACCCAAGAAAACCAGACTCTAATCTTAATTGAGTTTGTGCTCTCAAATTATTATGCAAACCAGCTAATACTATAATTATTTTATAGCCCGCGTCGGCAGCCTTGGCTACTAATCCAGTGTAGTGCCCAGTTTTTCCAGATTGAACATGACCTACAACTAAGCCTCGCCTGTCCCAAGATTCGTTTCTACAAGGGTCTTCTAATTGCTCGATAACTCTATCAGTGGAGTCATCAAGATTTTCGATGGTGCTATCGTCTAAGTAACCTTCTAGATATTCAGCATAACTAGGCCAGTAACTCCAACCAGATTTCTTTTCTTCTGTTAACCAAGCAATGTGATTAGTGGGATCGGATATCACCTGAACTTTATAATCCCATTTACATGTACTTATCCTTATCGTGCTAACAATTTGCTCTTCATTGACTTGCGCGAGCATTGCTGAGGAAACCTTTCCTTCTATGTGTTCGGATAAAAATTCTTTAACTTTCGCACGGACAATTTCGTCCCTCTCTTCCAATGAAGGGTTTTCAAACTCCATTAGAGCGAACTCGACTATGGGCGAGACTGCTTTGATAATCTTTTTGTTAATATCCTTCATAATTCTTCCTTTAAACCATCGGAAACTTCATCAATAATTCCAGAATACTGAGAAAAAATTGCATCTTTCTTAAGTTTTTCTTTTGCCTGTTCAATCGACATCTTTTTTATTTTTGTCAATCGCAACAAGTGAATTTTGATATCTTTTATACCTCGCTCCGACAATTCAGAATACTGTCCTTTTGGGCTTATATTTTGCTGAGTAATGACCTCGACAGAAATAGGTACTTCTTTTTCTAACTGCACGAGAAGACTCTGAAAATATTTTGATTCTTCACCAGTAAGAAAACCAAGAACTTTCTTCACTAATTGATGGTCTCTGTTGATGAGAAGTGGTGCCAGACGTTCGTTTTCTTTAGTGAGCCAAATATCTTTATCCTTGCTTCCCAATGTTCGAATGGTTTTTTTTCTGGCCTTAGGAACCTTTTCTAAAACCCAAGAAATAAACTCTTTTACTCTTGAGGTTACTTCTTTGGGAGGCTGTGCATTGGTTTTTGCAATATCTATAGACCATGTAAAATCGAGCTTGTTTGTAATGTCTATAGTCAAGTTTATGTTTCGGACATCAAGTTGAATTAGGTCTTTAATTTTCCCTGAGCATATAACCCTACTACCACGATAAATATAAAAGAGACCAAAATTACTCTTGATTTTTTGACTAATTTCATAACCATAAGCCTTTAATTCAATAGGCATACTGCTAGAACCAACATTTTCAGTTGGTGATATATAAGAAGCGTTTTGTGGTGTAACAGGGTTATTTGGGAGAACTTTTCTGCCATTAACCGTAAGTGCGATTTGTTCTTCCAAAAATCTGTGAAATGTCTTCGCTATATGACTTTCCACCTTATCGACGAGATCTAAAAATTCACTTTCACCAACACCAACTTTGTATATAGCATCCATCTCATCCCAAAAAACCACAGTTCCCTTTTCATTCAAAAGGTCGCTATTTTCTATATCCTTCAGATCTTTAAGTTTTATCAAAGCCCAACCATTAGCGCTCTTATTTTCAAGTTCATTAAGATCCCAGCGAAATAAATTGGTTGCTTTATCAAGTTGCTTAGACATCACTGTTAAAACTTTGCATTGAGCTAGACTTGCACTTTTTAATCCGAGTCCAAACCTTCCCAAATCGTATCCTGTGCGATCTTCCGATACGTTACTCGATGCAAATGTCATAGCAGTTAGCAACGATTGCTCTGACATACCGTTTCCATTGTCTGAGATATAAAAACTGGCTTTTCCATTATGCCAATTAAATTGTAAATCAATCTTAGTAGCTTTTGCGGCAATCGAGTTATCTATCAAATCAGCTACAGAAGACTCTAATGTGTACCCGATGCTCCGAAGTGAACTGATAAGGTTTATTGCTATAGGAGGAGCATCAATCAGCTCGTCTTTGTTACTCATTAATACTTTCTCCATATGCCGTAGGAGCGCTATCTATTAATAGGCCAGCTTTAACTTCCAGCTTTTCCAAGGCCTTCGCTTCTATTTGTCGAATTCTTTCCCTCGTCACTCCCAACTCTTGACCTACTTCTTCGAGTGTTCTCTCATAGTTACCATTAAGACCAAACCTGTATGTTATTATCAGCTTTTCTTTTTCTTTCAGAGTTTCGCCCTCGAAAAGCTTTTCAATAAACTGTACGCTATCATCGTTAGATTTCGGCTCATAAATTTGCAAGTTGTCTATGTTCTCAATTTCCTCCCTCCAAAACAGCATCTGATGAAATGAAGACAACTCAGATATAGTGATATCTGTTTTTAGCGATATTTCATCAAATTCAGCTTCTTTCAAAGTTTCAGACGAAAGAGCTATTCCTTGCTCTCTGAAATAAAACTGCACCTTTTTGACTTTTTCGGCCATGTGAACAGGTACTCTAACGGTGCTGATATTCGAATCTATATACCTAGTAAGTGCTTGTTTTATCCACCAAGTAGCATATGTTGAAAACTTGTACCCTTTTCTTGGTTCAAATTTATTTAATGCTGAAAGTATTGCAATATTTCCCTCTTGGACTAAATCCAAATAGTCATCGGCATAAAATTTTTTATACTTTTTTACCAAACTTATAACTAGACGTAGATTACTGAGTTGAAACTCAGAAACTAACTGATGAATCTCTTCAATAACACGCTGTAATTCGAAGGATAAGTCGCAGGTATTTCGTAAAAGCCGAATAAAACTTAGAGGTTTAATAAAGGCCGTACGTGTTGAAAGCATCGTATCAAGGCTGTCTTTAACAATGAATTCTCTATTTGAATCAAAGTCAAAAGATATGTATGGATTGTCACGCTCTTCGTTGAACTCGGTGCTTATGTTTTCTATAACCTCTTGGTATTGCTTATTATCTAAGCCAAATAATAGCGCATAACAATTATTTTGAATCTTGAGGGTAATTGAGCTTTCTTCATGAGCTGACAACGGTTTACAAATGTCTTTTGCCAGATCACCAAAATATCCATAATAGGCAGGATTTGATAGCTTAGGGTTTGATGAATTAGCTAAAAAGCTATCTAGCGCTTCGAGCCAATCATCAAAATTTTCAATATCTGAATCTAACTTTTCTATCGCGATTAATAATTCAGAATCGTCAAAATCATCACCAAAAAGCTTTTTGAGTTCTTCGCTCCTGAGGTTTGGATTGACATCACTACTATAAAACTTTCGTAAAGAACTTTTATTTTTGTGTATAAACTTAGAAAAGTTTTGAGTTAGAGAGTTTGCCTTTGGTAAGAGTTCAGACGAGACTTCATCCCAAAACTCTCCCTCTTGACTGAGCGTAACTGTACTTACTTTCTTATCCAACTCCGCAATTGTTGATAGGATTTGAGAGTCACTCGCTTGGAATGTTGTATCATCATCATCACTTTCCCAATCAGAATATTGAGAAAGCTCACGGCCATTTTGTAATGCGATGGCTGGCTCGACTTGTCCTTTAGAATCTAAAACTAAGGCAAGCTTCTCATAATGTTCAGCTTTTTTGTTTATTTTCTCCAACTGTTCGTCATTGAGCGACTCCAAAAGCTCTCGACCAAACTTATCAAACAAAAATACCAAAATTTTTAATTTATTTAACTCTAACGACTTTGAAAAAATTTTCTTTATTAGCTCATCTTGAAAAGAGCAATTAGATGTGTACTTTTGAATAATAGTTAGACTTTCAGTTTTTATCCCTATGCTTATTAATCGATTCATACTTCCTGACCTGAATGCTTTTTAATCTGTTTTCTCCATAGAAAAGCGCTTTTTTCTCGAAGCGCACTAATTTTTCCATGAAGTTTGTCTTACTAATACGCTATTTTTTATCCTGTTTGACAGGTCTGCTTAGGATACAGTCAATAGAATTGATGAACTCGGGCTTTTCGACTCTGGTGACGAGGGACAGAACGCTTGTAAACTTCATGTTACATCCTTGTTATTTGGGATCGACTGAAAATTATTATTATCCTTAAGTAGTAAAGATACACCTAAACAATTGATATTAAAACAGTTGAAAAGTAGAGATTCATGTGCGAGTGATTCATTACGATAGCTAACCATCTTACTTTTTGTACTCTGCATTATTACGGCTCTTTCGTTGATCACCTTTACTTCATAAAAATAAACTAATCAAATATTGTTATGTTTCATTAAGGTACGCTTGTAACGACATTTTTATGTTGAGAACATTCAAAATCAACGCACTAAGCAAACTATATGAAGACTATGCTTTTCAGCTGATGAGATTATCGAGTGCATTTCTTCGGACTATTAAAGATGCAACATTTTCAGCAGCACCGATCGATACCGTCGCTTGATAGATTTGAACCGCGATCCATAGTTATTTTGATGTGTTCGCGGTTATCTTCCATCCTGTTTACTTTTCTCCTTTCTTTGACGTGCTAAATTGGTTCCATACAATTTAAATGAGCAAATACCGCTGTGAGCGCCGCAAAGTCCTCTTTCCTTTGTTTTACATCAAAGATGTCAAGCCACAAACTCGATACGAGTTTGAAAAAACAGCTTGAGCGCAGCTCAACAACTACTGCGTAGAGAACTGCTTTGTGAAACATAGCGGTTCTCGAAGCCGGAGTCAGCATCGCAGATTAACCACTTTTTTCGTTTGCTTCAGCAAACTTGCTGAGTATTGCACAGCAATAATCTGCAACCTTCGCAACACCGTTGTGAACACTGCGAGCGGGGTATCCCACGCGACGCTTTCCCCGAGCAGAAGAAAGGGAAAATAGTGGTTAATCAGCGGTAGCTGACTCCGAGCAACGCTTATGTCGAATTCGCGCAGCAATGAGTGCGTGAGCAGCGACAAGTCGCGTCAGCTCTCGCTTGCAGAAGGGTTGCTAAAACGAAGTTGTGTATGGTTTTCGTTAGAAAAACGCTGGCATTACGCAGTATGCCTAGCCTAGCGAAGCGCTGGCAGGATGCAAAGCAAACTGCTTTCCCCTGCTTATTTCCCCTCGGCTATTTCTATGTACTTGTGAAATCAAAAAAAGGAGAAGAAATGAATTACATAGAAAGAGCAATTGAAACTTCAATGCGTCACGTCTGTATATCTGCCCCTAGCGATCCGGCAGCACGGGGGTTGGTGAGAGAGAATGCTGTAATTGCAATCACTGGAGCTTTTAGCGTATCCAGTAAAACGGTTATCCAACGTCACCTAGATCTCAATCGAGAGAGCGTTAACAAACTGATTAATAGATTGAAAAAAAAAGGGGTCATATCAGTACACCCGACTTTTGCCAATACTGACCGCAGTTTTATCACCCTGAAGTCTTTCGGGGTTAGAGAGGCAGAACTTCTTTTGAATCGAGAACTGAATTTACGCTCAGACGTGAGCAGAGTGAACGAACGAAACCTCATCCATGATCTTTCAGTTCAGCTAATTGTTTTAAAGCTTGCAAAAGCGAAAAAAATCTCTGGATTCGCAACCGAACGTGACCTAGCGATACAACTTGAACATAGAGGAAATGACCCTAGGCTCGTAGATGCGCTAGTTGTCGACGCTAATACCGGCTCAAAAATAGCAATCGAAATGGAAGCATCAAACTCAAAAAATAAAAATAATGGAGATATACGACGCAGAATACTTATTAAATATCTTGAGGAACTGGAATCGAACGACGGCCTTTACGAGTTTGTGCATATGTACAGTCATCGCCAGCGGTTTCTAACACAGATAGAGAAAGCACATACTCGAATATTCGATAGTCGATGTTCTCCTTTCTCTTCCAGCCAACAACGACTGCTGCTCGATAGTATAAAATTCAAATCATCTGAATGTAGTCTAATCTATGAGCTTATGTTTAATAGTAAGCGTCAATTGAGTGATGAGAACGGTGCAGCGACAAATAAGATGAACTACATTGGACAATTAGCAGAATTAGAAAAACTCGCAAAAAACACCCAGGATAGGGTAATTGAAATTAGGTTGGACGGGTTTCGCGACGCTGGAAAAGCGCTAGGAATTTTAGAATAAGTCCTTGGAGTGACCTCTGGGAGCCTTAAAGGCTCCGCTTTTTTATGGCTTCAAGCTTCAATATGCATCGAGTATCGCAATGATAAACAATACATATTTAACGCACATACCTCTATGCACGTCGAGTCAGCAGCAGGAAAGCACTGTTGAGGTTTACGGTGCGATCAATAGTGTGCTCGCCGAAGCTCATGAAACTCTAGCGATCATGGATAAAGAGTTGTCTGACTCAGCCATTATTAAATAGTCACTTACCAAGCAAACTTTTCGTATACCTTCGTTAACCACCCTAAATAGTCGATAATATTCCGTGGCGGCAGTTACTCCACGTCCGCCTCAAGTCAATTGAATAAATTAAAGAAAGTCATAGCATACTAAGGCACATCACTGTTCGCCTTAGTTCTTTCTGCGATGCTGCAAAGAACTGTTTTAGCGTTAGCGCCTTTGCCCATTAAGCAAGATATTTAATTTCGCCCGTCGATCAAAAAAGTCAAAAAAACTAAAACTCATGGCGCGACAGAAAAAATTTCCATGCAAAAAGCTTAGTTATTTTTAGGACATCAACTAAGAGAACACAATATGAAAATAAACTATGAGAGGCTTTTTAACCGTTGTTCACGCTTTAGCCGAAAATGGATGGCACTGAGCAATTCACTAGTAGCAATAGCTGCATTAAATTCATTTTTTAATACAGCTTTTGCCATAATTGGACATTTCGACAATATCGAATACCAAGCGTTAACGGATAGATTACTACTTTTATCGTTTGGCTGCATTGCGATAGCAGTGCTATTAATTTTAGTTTCTTTATATGCTACGCATAAGCTAAGAAGCGAATAATATTGAGCACCCCAAGAGGGGTGCTTTTCTATTGCAAAATATATTGTATTAAAAAATGTTGGTTAGGTTTAGCTCCATTTGCCTGACAGCTACAAACATATAGTAGATATAGGCTCAAACAACTCCTATAGCCCGCTTAAGACAGGAACGGCCCTTCAGCGTTTACGCTTTAAACTTTCGAGTTGTGCCAAAAGCTGACGGCCATCGTCTAGAAACAGGTGGCTCTCAGATCAAGCCTGAGCTAACACAAATTAGATTAAACCTAGTTCAGGGCGGGCCAAATTTAAATTGGCAAATCGGCAGGTGGCTGATAAACATTATTGTAAAACTTGCATGGGGCACTACCAACAGGATAAAGCTGATCTCGCTTGATAAACATTAAACCTGCCATCGTTTGTACATTTACAATTTTATCTTTTACTTCAACAATAAGGCCACAGTGGCTATCTTGCCCTTCAGATAACTCGGCTCTGAAATTTGTTACTACGCTAATAAATTGTTCCATTTTTCTCTTTTGTTCTGCTTGTATTAGTGCTTTTTGCTTCTGTTTTGCTTTTATTATTAATTGCTCATCAACTATGGTTCCAGTTAAAGGAGCGTATCTACTAATAAAGCTATTGTAGCTCGATAAGTCACTGAGATTTTCATAGTCGTTAGTAAACTCTTTTTTTAGAAAGTTATCATACAGTTCTTGACCTTGAGAATATAAAACGCTGTCTTTGTAGACGTTCCATCGGTATTTAACTAAGTACGCTTTCGCATCATAAGTGTTTTTAATTTTTGCCAAAGCAGCTTGTTGCTCCTGACGTGTTCCAACCGTTCTCTTATTTCGATATTCTGCTTTTTGCTTTGCAGCTAACAACTCTTTTTGCTTAATAAAATTATCCATTTCTGTTTTTTCGGTTTCTATATCTAATTTTGCAGTGTCCAGAGCGTCTTGATAACCAGCCAAATAATCCAATAAGCCATCGAAAGAGTTAAATTTTTCCGAGAATGAAATTGCAGAAGGTAGGACTTCGCCAATTTCAAAGCCAGGAGGGGACTTTTGATTTAAAACAACATAGTCATGCTTTAAGGCTTGGTATTCTGAACTTATTTTTTTTACTGTCTCAGTAACTAAAGCCAATTGCTTTGACTGTTCATGGTTACTAGAGAAAGCGATACTTTCAGCACTACTGTATGCCTCAAAATAGTCATCTGCCTGAAAACTCACTATTACTTTGTGCCCTTTGAGCATATTAATCCCAACCATTGCAACTGTAGCAAATACATTCTCAGCGTCATATGTTCTCTCCATGAACCTTGCCTCACTCGCTGTCAAGCATGGCCTTCTCTCCGAGTCTTCCCCAGTATTAGTTACAACACACATTTCAACTGCTGAATAATTCCATAATGGCTCTTTATTACCCAAATTAACCCATGCTTGGTTTCGCGTGCTTTTATATTGATCACTTAGGGTAAAGTTTGTGAATTTATAATTATTTCCTTCTCGGATTAGCTGAGCGTATACATTATTGATATTATTTTTTTTAAAGGTACTTTTTAGCTCCTCTTGATCTCTTTTTACTCCCTGGCTTGTAGCAACACAGCCTGTTAATAAAATGGGCAGTACAGCAGTTGCGAACTTCTTCATTTAATCCTTTTCCTTTTTTTTAATTTTACTGAAGCGCAAGGAGTATATCGACTTTCTAATCGGAACTCTAACAGGGCTGTTTTAAAGTTCTTTAGGTGGTTTTTTTAATTGCTTTTTTAGCAGACAGAGCGGCGGTGTATCATTTTACAATAATGAAGGTTCGACATGAAGAAGTATTCGGTCGTGATTGTATAAGTGGTCGTGTTAACTTTTTAGCGTCTATTTGTTCTTTTTCGAGTCAGGCAAACATAGCACTTGAAATCAGTTGGAGTAGCGTATAACGAAGGTTCCGCTTATTGCCGCGAACAAAAAATGCACTGAGCCAATACTGTATTATGCTCATTCAAAATCTTGCGCTAAATATTTCCCATAAACTTTACGTTCATTTCGTAAGGGTTTACGCGCAGAATAACGATGACAAAATAACTTAAAAATACATAGTGGAATGCAGCGAACTAATCAATCATCATAATTTGCTCTACTGATTATAAATAAAGAACCTACAATTAATATCAGCATTGGTAATAAAAACCATAATTCCTGCATAACAAAATTCCTCATCTAGGACTTCTTTTTTGGATAGAACCCAAAAATTTTCCGCAGTATAAAGTTCGAAGCCAACGGCGACTCCATTACTCAAGTTCATACCTTGTTTAAAAGAATCGCAATAATGCTTGCGACATCAACTCACGTCCACTTTTTCTACACAATTTGTCATCGTAGTATCGTTCCATACCTCGAACTACTTTGCTTATGAATAGAATATTTGCCAGTGCAAAGGTCGGGTTCAAAGTTATGAAAAACGACGTAAGACAAATCCCGCTCATAGTACCTAGCACCAAGCAAATGATTTGGTGAGCTTCTAATTCACTCACAGATAGCTCCAGCTTTCATTCGATATCCCTTTTAGTATGTGTCCTTGTTTGAAAATTTAATGAATTTTTGACGAATTGCAAATTCTTTACAGCGAGATTTAATAGCACGAACTTTTTTGATGAAAGACTTCACCGCACAAAAAGGAGCTTTTAGCACATAATAAAAAAGGGCTGCAAAGCAGCCCTTAAAGTGATTCAACCTGCGTAGTCCAATCATCAATGGCTTCAGCTGAAAAGTAACGATGTTTCGTTACACCGAAAACATTTTCAAACTCTCCATCATCAACTTCATCTGAATTGATAAAACCAACGATTTGAAGCTCGAATAATAAGAACAATAAGCACCTCTCCGATGGCTCGAAATATTTCTTCCTGAACTCTTCTGGAAGCTCATTTGCGAGACCGTCTGAGATAACAAACCCGTTCGTAACAAATTGCTCGTTCTTATGTTCGTAGACGTAATCCAGTGTTTTTGGATTGAAATACCAACATAAACGGAATTTGTCGGGCCATGGTGTTCTTGTCGCTCTTTTGAACTGATGAATGAACATGATTTGCAGATCACGCTTCTGAGTCTTCTTTGTCATAGTGATGTCCTGTTTAGTAAACCTCAGGATTAACTAGTTACGACTATGGAGAATTCTGACCATTGGTATATGAGTACCAACCCAGAAACGGAAAGTTAGTTATGAATGAACAGGTAGGAAAACTTAAACTTGTACTACTGTATAATGGGACAATTATGGGACAGTTTTGGGACGCTCATTTCATGAGCAATCAATGAGTGGGGTAAGTCATTGAAAAATAGGAGAGATTGGTCGGTGTGAGAGGATTTGAACCTCCGACCCCTGACACCCCATGACAGTGCGCTACCAGGCTGCGCTACACACCGACCGAAAGAGCGAGTAATAGTACTCATATTTATTCACATTGCAACGACATTTAACAAATAGCGCCGTTAAGCGCCTAATTGCTAACCAGTTTCACGCAAGCGTTAGATAACAAACACCGGTAACCACCATTGCCACCAGTACGTTCAGCACTATTCCTTCGCGCGCCATCGTCTTTATATCGAACTTGTCAGTAGAATAAGCAATGGCATTGGGTGCGGTTGCAACAGGCAGCATAAAGGCACAGCTGGCGCTAATTGCTGCTGGTATCATTAGTAATTTGGGGTCTACACCTACTGCTAAACCTGCTGCAGCCAAAATAGGCATTAGCAATGTAGAAGTGGCGGTATTAGACGTAATTTCGGTTAAAAACGTCACAAACAAGCAAATGCCAAGTACTAAAAGTAACACCGGAAATGTCGACAAGCCCGTTAACCATGTGCCCATTAACACGCTTAAGCCCGAGGCGCTAAACGCCTTCGCTATACAAATACCACCAGCGAACAGTAGCAGCATGCCCCACGGAATATCATTGGCGGTTTTCCAGTCTAGCAGTTTGTCCCTATGGCCTTTGGCGTCTATTTGGCCGTTATCGTTACCACTGTTCGTTAAAAACATAGCGGCAGCGCCTGCTACTGCAATAGTGCTATCGCTTATGGTGCTTATACCAATCCATGCGGTCCAAAACGGGCGAAACACCCACGCCATAGCAACGGTGCCAAATATCATCAACACACGTTTTTCTGCTGTAGTCCATGTACCTGGCTCAGGTAGGTTAATTGCGCCTACTTGTTTAAGCCCTCGCGCCAACCACAGTGCCATAATCGGCACGCCTATAATTACAATAGGCACACCGGTTTTCATCCACTCTATAAAGCTATATTCACTGCCTAATGTTTCTTCATAAACGCTCATGAAAATAATATTCGGTGGTGTGCCAATAGGTGTACCAACACCACCTAAACTGGCTGAATAGGCAATACCCAAAATAAGCGCTATGCCGAAACGAGGGTTGTCTACTGCGTTAATAATGGCAATGGCCATAGGCAGCATCATTAATATGGTGGCTGTGTTGCTAATCCACATGCTTAGTACCGCAGTGGTAAGCATAAAACCAAGGATTAACTTCAGGGCGCTACCACTGCCGGTAATACGCAGCATATAGATAGCAAAACGTTTGTGTAAATTGGCGCGCTCTAGCCCTTTTGAGAGCATAAAAGCAGCCATTAATAAAATGATAACGTGGCTACCAAGAGAAGACGCCGCCTCGCTGTGCGACAGCACACCAAACAGCGGGAATAGCGCAAAAGGCAGCATTGATGTGGCAGGTATGGGCAGAGCCTCTGTTACCCATAAAACAGCAACGAAAAGTGTGATGGCCGCTGTAAGAAAAATATCGCTAGGCTGACCTGCAAACCACAACCCTGCCCCACTAAGCACACTTACTATAAAAGCCAGCAATACAATGAGGTTTTTGCTGGTCGCTTTCTTACCGGCTGTATTGTGAGGGGCTGAAGCAGTTGGCGGAGTTTTTGGCATTAGCTGTCAGTTACCTATTTTTTATTTGCTCTCGTCATCTGACGAAATACGGCTTGCTACTGCGCCAGCTTGCCCTTTGTACTTGGCATCTAAACGCGCGTTATAGGGCTTTTCGGCTGGTGCAGACAGCACCTCAAAGCTCAACGCACCAATTTTCATTTTTGGACGAAGTGCTAGTGGTAGTTTTCCGCTGTTATAGAATTCAAGCACAATATTGCCTGACCAACCTGGGTCGATTCGATGGGCCGTTACGTGCACCATTAACCCCAAACGCGCTAAAGACGAGCGACCGTCTAACCAACCAACAATGTTATCTGGCAATGTTACCGACTCATGAGTAATTGCTAATGCAAGTTCGCCTGGGTGTAAAAAGAACGCTTTGCCTTCTTCAAGTTCAATTTCATCGCTCATTACTTGATCAAGCGCTTCTTGAACCTGGGCTTTTGGGCCGCTTAGGTCGATAAATGGCGCTTGATGATCTTCAAATACGCGAAATTTATTACCAAGGCGAATATCCACTGTCACGCCGCTGATTTGATCGTAGCTTGGCGATGGGTCAATTTTAATTTTCCCGTCTTGTAGATATTGGTAAATGTCGCGGTCGCACAAACGCATGGTGTATTCCTCTGTAAATTAGGCGGCTATTATGCGTATGTCGCCTGCGCCAATCAACTGTACGGCTTAAGGATTTAATGGGTTTTTATTAAATAATTGCCAATTTATTTTCCAACAATACCAATAGGGTCGCCTTTTATATGTTTCACACCAGACTTTCTAGGCGGCACTGTTAGCGCTAGTTGCATTGATAACGCACGTGCTGCTTCTCTATAACTTTCACTTAAAGGGCTATCGGGCGTGGCTACAAGTAATGGGGTTCCGGCATCGCCATGCTCTCGAATATGAATATCTAAAGGCAACTGCCCTAAAAGCGGTAAACCATGGCGCTCGGCAAGTGCTTCGCCGCCATCTTTTGAGAACACATAGTCTTTGGTACCACAGGCTCTACACTGGTAATAACTCATGTTTTCAACTAGTCCCAATACAGGCACGTTCACTTTTTCAAACATGCTAATACCTTTTTGGGCATCGGCAAGCGCTAGGTCTTGCGGTGTGGTAACCACAATTGACGCCGTTAAGGGCACCTGCTGCGCCATAGTTAACTGAATATCACCGGTGCCTGGCGGCATATCTACAATTAAGTAATCCAGCACAGGCCATAATGTTTCATCTAATAACTGTTTTAACGCTCGGCTAGCCATTGGCCCTCGCCATACCGCCGCATCTTCCTGCGGCACCAAGTAGCCAATGGAGTTTGCGGCCATACCGTGTGCTTCAAGTGGCTGCATATGCTTGTTGTCTTCACTCGATGGATGAGCATCGGTGTTACCCAGCATAATGGGGATAGACGGGCCATAAATGTCGGCATCTAAAATACCTACTTTGGCACCTTCTTGCATAAGGGCAAAGGCAAGGTTTACCGTGGTTGTAGACTTACCTACCCCACCCTTACCCGACGCTACCGCAATAATGTTTTTCACGTTAGTAACTGGCGCTACCTCTGTTTCACCACTAGCCACGCTTGTTTTGAATATAAGTTGCGTTTCATCAAGTGCGCCTTTTAGCTGCTTTATCACTTCATGTTTTAGCGTTTCTAACTGTGTGGCAATACAAAATGGCAGCGTTACCGTAACCCCTTCGCTCTCGTTCTCAGGTTTACTGAACTTGCACCAAGGTAAGGTATCTTCGGCGTCTAATGAAAAATACTTGGCCAAAATAGCAGCAACTTTTTGTGTTAAAGGCGAGGCTTTGCGAGAAAAGAACATAAAATGCCTTACTAGGTTTAGATTTGTGTGAATTACGTAATGCAAAAAACGCGGTTTTCCGCTAGTATTTGCAGCCATTTTGAAACGCAAAGAATCAATAACGTCATTATGTCAGAAAAACGCCGAATTCTGGTAACCAGTGCGTTGCCATACGCAAATGGCTCTATTCATTTAGGCCACTTGCTAGAACACATTCAAACCGACATCTGGACTCGTTTTCAGCGCCTTCGCGGAAACGAATGTTACAGTGTTTGTGCCGACGATGCACACGGTACGCCAGTAATGCTAAAAGCCCAAGAGCTGGGTATTACTCCAGAAGAAATGGTGGCAAGAACGCGTGCTGAACATCATCAAGACCTTGTTGATTTCCACGTTGATTACGACAACTACTATGTTACCCATTCGCCAGAAAACAAGGCGTTGTGTGAAGAAATTTACACGCGTTTAGACAATGCAGGTTACATAAGCAAGCGCACTATTAACCAGTTATTCGACCCTGAAAAAGAAATGTTCCTGCCGGATCGTTTTGTAAAGGGTACGTGCCCAAGCTGTGGCGCAGAAGATCAAAACGGCGACAGCTGTGACGTATGTGGCGCAACATACAGCCCAACAGAAGTTAAGAACCCTCGCAGTGTTGTTTCTGGTGCTACACCAGTACTGCGTGAATCTGAGCACTTCTTCTTCGACTTGCCAAAATTTGAAGGCATGCTGAAAGAATGGATCCGCTCTGGTGCCCTTCAAGAAGAAATGGCGAACAAACTACAGGAGTGGTTCACTGAAGGTCTTCAGCAGTGGGACATTAGCCGTGATGCGCCGTATTTTGGTTTTGAAATTCCAGGGGCGCCAAACAAGTTCTTCTACGTATGGGTGGATGCACCCGTTGGCTACATGGCAAGTTTTAAAAACTTCTGCGACCAAAACAACCTTGAGTTTGACGACTTCTGGAAAGCCGACTCAGACGCAGAGCTATACCACTTCATTGGTAAAGACATTACGTATTTCCACTGTCTATTCTGGCCTGCCATGCTAGAAGGTGCGGGTTACCGCAAACCTACTGGCGTGAATATTCATGGTTTTGTAACGGTAAATGGCGCGAAAATGTCGAAGTCGCGCGGCACGTTTATTAAAGGCCGTACTTACCTAGACCACCTGAACCCAGAATATCTGCGTTATTACTTTGCGTCTAAGCTTGGCGATGGCGTAACTGACATCGACCTAAACTTTACAGACTTCGCGCAAAAAGTGAATTCAGACCTAGTAGGTAAAGTGGTAAATATTGCTAGCCGCTGTGCAAGCTTCATCACTAAGCGTTTCGATGGCAAATTGTCTGACAACGTGATTGAGCCAGAGCTTATTGCTGAATTCCAAAACGCATCTGAAAGCATTGCTGCACTGTTTGAAAAGCGTAAATACCACCAAGCCGTGCGTGAAATTATGGCTTTGGCCGATAAAGCAAACCAGTTTATCGACAACAACGCACCTTGGGTAACCATCAAAGACGAGACTAAGCAGCAGTTTACACACGATGTGTGCTCGCTGGGTATCAACATGTTCCGTTTGTTGGTTATTTACTTAAAGCCTGTGCTGCCAGTACTTGCAGAAAAAGCAGAAGGATTCTTAAACGACAAGTTCGACTGGAATTCACTACAAACCCTATTAACAGGCCACGCCATCAACAAGTTTAAACCTATGATGCAGCGTGTAGAGATGGAGAAAATTGACGCCATGGTTGAAGATTCAAAAGAAAGCCTAGCGCCAGCAGCTCCGGCTATCGACCCTGACAGCCCACTAGCTAAAGATCCGATTAGCGATACTATCTCGTTTGATGAGTTCGCTAAGGTAGACTTGCGTATTGCACGCATCGCCAAAGCGGAGCACGTTGAAAAAGCAGACAAGCTGCTTCGCTTAGAACTGGATTTAGGCGGCGAAACTAAACAGGTATTCGCAGGTATTAAATCGGCCTACGCACCAGAAGCGCTTATTGGTAAGCACACGGTAATGGTGGCTAACCTTGCCCCGCGTAAAATGCGCTTTGGTATGAGTGAAGGCATGGTATTAGCTGCGGGCCCTGGTGGCGATGAGCTATATATCCTTGAGCCACACGAAGGTGCGAAACCAGGTATGCGAGTTAAATAACGCGTGAACTAGGTATAAACCTGGGCTCAAACCTGACTAAAACTAGAAAGCCATGAACAGGCGCTATTTAGCCCTTTCATGGCTTTTTTGTTTAAGCGTCATAAGCAAAACTCGTCACTGCAGCCTCTGTGTTAGCGCTTTATTACTTCTCTAATACCTTTCTTACCCGCCAGCAGTTTATTTGCTTGCTAGCCTGCTTGCAGACGAAGCCCTAGCACTTGCACCTACAGCAGAAAACTGAGGTTTTAACTTCTTTTTCGGCTTAATGGCGGTCATAGGAATAACGCGTTTTTTAGCGAGAATAACATACACCGCGCTACACCATGGTAAATAGGAAGATAAATAATGCTGAAGCCTTGCCGCCCCTTTCCACTTTTGTTGGAAGAACAGCGTTGAAAACAGTACTTGCCGTTGCTCAACAATTTCAAACCCCAAAAGCTGCAGCCAGTCTTTAATTCTGTAGCTGGTAAAAAAGCGCGCATCGTGCAGCACGTTGTCTCGTTTTACCGGCAAATATTTAGCAATACCGGCTAAGCTAAGCGGGTTAAAACCACTGATAATAACGTACCCGTTCTGTGTTATTACACGGTCAACTTCGCGCAGTATTTCATGTGGATCTTGAGCAAAATCAAGCTCGTTTGCCAGCACAAAGCCGTCGATGCTGTTTTCAGAAAACGGTAGGCAATGAGAATGACCCACTACATAACTTTCACTGTCTTTTTTATTAAGAGGTTGCTGGTGTGATTTAGTAAGCAACTGCGGTGTGTAGTTTATGTGGTGCCTTATTGGGCTATTATTTAGTGAAATGCAGGAACTAAGCGCACCAATTTTGGCAAAGTGATAACCAAAAATGCGTTCAGCAAAATCGTTACACACCTCCGATATAGCGTGTTGTATATGCTCACCTGCTGGAAAGTCGCCCCAGCTTTCAGGGTAACGTAGAGGCTTTGCTTTAAACGCCGATTTCATTATCACTGAAGCACGCTCTTTGGTTGCTCTGTTAGTAACAAGCTCCTATAGTAACGCATAATTTCACCTACACAAGCAGGCAAAACATGGCAGCGAATACCTTACCTTCTGGTGTGTCTATCTACCCTATTCCGGCGTTTACCGACAATTACATTTGGTGTGTACATAACGAAAAGCATGCCGTAGTTGTTGACCCTGGTGACGCCGAGCCAGTGCTTGCTTATTTAAAGAAAAACAACTTAAGCCTTTCAGCGGTGCTTATCACTCATCACCACAGAGATCACACTGGCGGTATTGCGAAGCTGGCATCAGCACTTCCCGATTTACCCATAATTGGCCCTAGAGGTGGGCATATTCGCGGCATTACTAAGTCGGTCTCGCAAGGCGATGCGGTAGCGCTGCCGCTGCTTTCAATGTCTCTACATGTAATGGAAGTACCAGGTCACACGCTTGATCACATCGCTTTTTTAGGCCATGGCTTAGTGTTTTGTGGTGACACTCTATTTTCTGCTGGTTGTGGGCGATTATTTGAAGGCTCACCTGAACAAATGCATCATTCGCTAAACAAGCTGAAGCGACTGCCCGAAGACACGCAAATTTATTGCACCCATGAATATACAAGGGCCAACGTAAACTTTGCACTCGCGGTAGAGCCAAACAATGCCGCTTTACAGCAATATAGTGACTGGGTTGATATCAAGCGCGCGGCTGACGAACCAACGCTGCCCACCACGCTAGGCCAACAAAAAGCAATTAACCCCTTTTTACGTTCACATGAACTTTCTGTTAAAACCTCTGCCGAAGCATTCAGTGAACAATCATTAAATGATGACATAGCAGTATTTGCTGCTGTTCGTCGCTGGAAAGATGAGTTTTGATGCAAAAGCAGGCTACTTCACGTAAAATGACGGGTTTGCAGTGCTTTACGAGGTTTCTTCATAAATGCAGTTGAAGTTTTTTCCGCTATCGCCTTTGCTGTTGGCGATAGGCCTTTCAGGTTGTCAATTAACTGATACCAACAACACCGATGCACAATTAACAGGTACAGTAGATAATGAGCCACCAGCGTTACAAGCCTGCTCTGAGCTTCATGAAAGCGAAGAGGCTATCGCCGATTGTGAGCTAGCACGCGATGGGGTAATTGAAGTTGTTCACCCTAATGACGACCTGCTAGAAGAAACTGCACAAGGTGTAGATGTGCCAGAAGCACAGCCAGAAATCGTGATAACCGACGTATGGGAGCGTGCAAGCGCGAAATTCCAGCTAGACATTCCAGACGTTGATCGCGTAAACGCACAGCGTAGATGGTATTTAAAACACCCTGAATACATGTCTCGCGTTGTAAAACGCGCGAAACCTTTCCTCTTTTATATCGCTGAAGAAATTGAAAAGCGTGAAATGCCGATGGAATTAGTGCTGCTACCTATTGTAGAAAGCGCCTTCGACCCGTTTGCATATTCGCATGGTCGCGCCGCAGGTATGTGGCAGTTTATTCCGGGCACGGGTAAACGCTTTGGTATGGATCAAACATGGTGGTATGACGGGCGCCGTGACGTTATTGCCTCAACACAAGGTGCGTTAGATTACCTGACTTACCTTAATAAAATGTTCGACGGTAACTGGCTTCACGCATTAGCAGCCTATAACAGCGGCGAAGGACGAGTGATGCGCGCTATAAAGGCTAACAAGCGCGCTGGTAAACCAACCGACTTCTTCAGTTTAAATTTACCAAAAGAAACACGTGCTTATGTGCCTAAACTTTTGGCACTGGCTGACATTCTAAAGCATAAAGATGAGTACGCATTCAAATGGCCTGAAGTGGAAAACGTGCCGGTTATTGATGTGGTAGACACTGGCTCTCAGGTAGATCTTGCGTTTGCTGCCGACCTTGCAGGCATAAGTTTAAAAGAACTGCACGGCCTAAACCCTGGTTTTAATCGCTGGGCAACATCGCCCGATGGTCCACACCGACTCGTACTTCCAATTGATAAAGCGGATTCGTTCGCAAATGCGCTGGCAAATATCGACAAAAAAGAGCGCTTAAATTGGGTGCGTCATACCGTTAAGTCTGGTGACAGCCTTAGTAAAATTGCGCAGCAATATCACACCACCGTTAAAGTGATTAAGCAGGTAAATGAATTAGATGGCTCGATGATACGCGTTGGCCAGGCCATTATGGTGCCAGTGGCATTGCAAGAATTGAACAGCTACTCTTTATCACAAGAGCAGCGTCTTGCTAGCCTACAAAGCAATCGCTCGTCGAAACAGAAAATACGCCACACTGTGCAGTCAGGTGATACGCTTTGGGATATTGCGCGTAAATATAAGGTAAGTACTAAGCAGTTGGCAAAATGGAACGGCATGGCACCGGGCGATACCTTACGCCTAGGTAAAACCTTGGTAATATGGCAAGAAGGTAAATCTGATGCCGGCGTGACCAAGCGTTTAACCTATACCGTTAGAAACGGCGATTCATTGTCTAGAATTGCCAGCAAGTTTAACGTGAAGGTAAGCGACATCAGCAAATGGAATGCGTTAAACACAAAACGCTACCTACAGCCGGGTCAAAAGCTTAAGCTTTATGTTGACGTAACGCGACTTAGCGAGTCGGGTTAAACGCCTCGATACTGGCGTACAAGTTATCGACTAATTGGGATACGGATATGCTAAGAGTGAATCGAGAGAACTTGCGCAACAGCCACGAAACACCGTGGCTTGTGCTAGATTTGGTTATGCTGGGTGTGTTGTTTATAAACCTTGCATTGCTAATTTTTGATTCGCTGTACGCCACTGATTTTATCTATGGGCAGCTGGATGCCCACTTCCCTGCCCTAATCGACACCTATGATCCTGTTCACAATAACTTTATTCTGGTCGACCTCGTCTTTATTGGTATTTTCTTCACTGAATTTTGCTTTCGCTGGATTGTAGCGGTAGTAAGAAAAGAGCATCTTAGATGGTACTTTTTTCCCTTCCTTCATTGGTATGACATTGTTGGGCTAATACCAACAGGTCCAACAAGGCTATTTCGCTTTTTACGTATACTGTCTATTTTGCACCGTTTGCACAAATACAAGATTATCAATTTGAATGAAACCGCCATATTTCGATTCTTTGCTTTCTACGCCGACGTTTTTGTTGAAGAACTAAGCGATAGAATTGTAGTAAAAGTATTAAGCGATGCGCAGAAAGACATTTCGGCAGGCTCGCCGTTACTAGACGATATTAATGAGCAGGTATTAGCACCCAGACGCCCAGTAATTACACAGTGGCTTGCGGGCGTGATTAATCACTTAGGTCAGTCACTAAATAGTGACGAGCACGGAGAGGTTATTCGCGAGCACGTTCGTAAAAGTGTGGGCAAGGCAGTGCGTGAAAACGCGCAAGTGTCTACATTGAATTACCTGCCTGTTATCGGAAAGACGATTGAAAACACCCTTGAAGCATCGGTAACCGACATTGTCACCAAATCGCTAGTGAACTTGCTTAACGATTTAGACTCAGACCGTATCGATCACTTTATATCTGTTGGACTTCACGATTACACCCCTTCGGCCGACGCACTAGATAAAGAAGTATTAAACGTGGTGAACGAGTGTATTGAGCTTGTAAAAGCCCACGTTTCACAGCAGCGCTGGAAATCGGAGCTATTGAAAAAAGAGTCTGCGATACCAACAGACAATCCTGAATTGTAGCGCTCTAGCCTTTATCTATAGTCCTTCACTGACTTTGTTATGGCTTCCAAGAGAGAAGCATACGTTAGCCCACGTTATTTTTCGTTTTAAACGACTTGTTCAGATAACATGCATATAAACTAAATATAATAAAACAATGGAATATCAAGATAATAAGAAAATAAGGGAACACATGAGCAACACATCTAAAGTAGTCAACTTTGCAAAAGTACTCTTTACCTTTACTGCTATTAGCCTGTCTACCGGCTGTATGATTATTTTACCTACCTCAAGTACTTCTACTAACCAATCTGCAGACGAGATAGCCGAACGTATTGAGTATTACGGCAGTCGTTGTTGGTCAAGCTTACGGTTACCCATAGATAAAGATATTGCAGTAAAAAAATATGAGACTCAGCGCGGATACAAAGTAACCGCCAGTAGAATGGAAGGCAGCACGCCACAATACCCTTTTCTTCATGTCACTATTACAAGAAACGGAAGTGGCAGCGACGTGTTAGTACGAGAAGGTGAATTCAACTTAGGCTCAGATTTAAACCTAAGTGATGATGTACAGCGCTGGATAAATGGCGACAGTGGCTGCTAGCACTTAACACCGTAATTAATAGTGATACCTTAAACATAGCATCACAAAAAAGCCCACAAACGTGGGCTTTTCTATTTTATGTAACAGTAAGGCTTACGCTTTACGCCACGTAGTGCCATTAGGACCGTCTTCAAGTACTACGCCTTTGGCAGTAAGCGCGTCTCTGGCAGCATCTGCTGCCGCCCAGTCTTTTGCGGCACGTGCATCGTTACGCTGTTTAATTAACGCTTCAATTTCTGCCGCTTCATCATCGTTACCTTCACCACCTTTTAAGTAAGCATCAGGGTCGCTTTGCAACATACCTAAAATAGCACCCAACCCTTTAAGTACGGCGGCCAACTTACCCGCTTCTTCGGCATTGTCTTTTTGACGATTAAGCTCACGAGCTACATCAAACAACACTGAAAATGCTTCAGGCACGTTTAAATCATCGTTCATTGCAGACTCGAAACGGGCCAAATAACCACCATGTGACAAGTCAGTGCTTTCATCGACTGTTACACCACGAAGTGCTGTATACAAACGTTCTAGCGCGGCCTTAGCCTGAGTAATATTATCTTGTGAGTAGCTTAACTGGCTGCGGTAATGTGCCGACATTAAAAAGAAACGTAGTGTTTCTGAATCATGTTCTTTTAGCACGTCGCGAAGCGTAAAGAAGTTACCTAGCGACTTCGACATTTTCTCGTCGTTTACCTGCACCATTCCAGCGTGCATCCACACATTTACATAGGGTGTGTCGTAAGCGCAGCATGACTGAGCAATTTCATTTTCATGGTGTGGGAAAGTTAAATCAGAACCACCACCGTGAATGTCAAAGTGCGCGCCTAAATGCTTATGATTCATGGCTGAACATTCAATGTGCCAACCCGGGCGGCCTTCTCCCCAAGGTGACGCCCAAGCTGGCTCACCTGGCTTCGTGGTTTTCCATAATACGAAGTCCAACGGGTCGTCTTTATCAGCAACCACTTCTACGCGGGCACCAGATTTCAATTGTTCAAGATCTTGCTTGCTAAGCTTGCCGTAGTCGTCGTATTTGCTAACGTCGAATAACACATCGCCATTTGCTGCTTGATAGGCATAGCCTTTATCTACTAAGCGCGCTATTAACTCGATTATTTCATCCATATGCCCGCTAACCGTCGGTTCTACGTCTGGTTCAAGCAGGTTAATGGCAGCAAAGTCTTCGTGCATCATACCAATAGTGCGCGCTGTTAACGCTTCAAAGCTTTCGCCATTTTCATTAGCACGAGCAATAATTTTGTCGTCAATATCGGTGATATTGCGAACGTATTTTACCTCTAAACCCAGGTGACGCATGTAACGTACAAGCACATCAAAGCTTAAATACGTGCGTGCATGCCCCATGTGGCTTAGGTCGTATACAGTGATACCACACACATACAAACCCACTTTCCCTTCTTCAAGCGGAACAAACTTCGCTTTTTCACGGGTTCGGGTGTTGTAAAGATGTAGCATATTTCTGTTTCCTGTATCTGTATTTTTGGGTCGCAAAGTGTAGCACCGTCATTGTTCAAATGGTATTGCAAATACGAAGGCTTTTATCGCTAAACTCGCATTTGCACTACTATTAACGGGTGTTTTTACGATACTATTACGCTTACACTTTTACATTTACACAGGACAAACCACAATGGTTACACTAAAAACGAACTTTGGTGACATCAAACTTGAACTATTTGAAGACAAGGCGCCTAAAACAGTTGCTAACTTTATCTCGTATGTAGAAGACGGTTTTTTCGATAACACTATCTTTCACCGTGTTATTAACAACTTTATGATCCAAGGTGGTGGCTTCACTCCTGACATGGAACAGAAAGATACTAAAGATCCTATTGAAAACGAAGCTGACAACGGCGTAGCAAACGAAGCTGGTACTATTGCTATGGCGCGTACCCAAGACCCACATTCTGCTACAGCACAGTTTTTCATTAACGTAAACAATAACGACTTCCTAAATCACTCTGCTAAGAACGTGAATGGTTGGGGCTACTGCGCATTTGGTAAGGTAGTTGAAGGCATGGACGTAGTTGAAAAGATTAAAGCAGTTAAAACTGGCAATCACGGTTATCACCAAGATGTGCCGGTTGAGCCTGTAATCATTGAATCTGCAACCGTCTCTGCATAAGTCTACGTTGATCCTGCGTAAAGCCGCGTCATTCGATGCGGCTTTTTAATCTACTACGAGTGTTTAATACGTTATATGTCGATTACCTATTTTATTGCCGACCTTCATTTAAGTGATGAACGCCCAGACATAACCGACTGCCTAATGCGCTTTTTAAATGAAGAAGCCATAAATGCAGACGCACTATACGTGTTAGGTGACTTATTTGAAGTATGGATTGGCGACGACAATATAACGCCCTTTAATACCGCCATTGCAAAGGCTTTTAAACAAGTAAGCACACATTGCCCTGTTTATTTTATTCACGGTAATCGCGACTTCGCTATACGCGAAACCTGGTTAAAAAAAGCGGGAATGACGCTGCTTAATGAACAAGAAGTCATTGATTTATACGGCACACCCACACTGTTAACTCATGGCGACGAACTTTGTACCAAAGACGTGGCTTATCAAAAATTCCGTAAGAAGTCTCGTGGGTGGTGGTGGCCAAGGCTTATGCTGGCACTACCGCTTTGGTATCGACAGCGTGTGGCAGAAAATGGGCGCGCAAAAAGTAAAGCGAACCAGCAAAACTTAAAGCCTGAAATTATGGATGTAACGCCAGAGGAAGTAGTGAAAGTAATGGAAAAATGGGGAGTACAGCGCATGATCCATGGTCATACTCACAGACCTAACATTCATTCTTTAACCGCTAATGGCAAACCGGCATCACGCATTGTATTAGGCGATTGGTACGACCAAGGCAGCGTGTTAAAAGTCACACCAAATGAAGTAACGCTTACCCAGCACTCTTTTAAATAGTCGAATACGTTCATTTACATTTCTATACTAAAGTTCCAGCGCTTTCACTGGTTTAAATTTTAGTCTGTGGTATAACGTTATAAAAATGTTACTCATCATGGACGGTGTAAATGACAGACCTCTTTCTTTCCCCCTCTAACTTTTGGTTTAGTATCGCGCTAAGTGCCGTATTTCTTGTATTGGTAATGGAGCTTGCGGGCATGCTATTTGGTGTTTCATTAATTGGCATTGGCGACGAAATTAGCGATATTGATTCTAGTAGTATTCTAAGCTCTGAATTAGCCAGCTGGATGAACCTGAACCGCGTTCCTTTTTTAGTGTGGCTGGTTGTTTTTTTAACCACATTCGGTGCTGTTGGATTTATTGCTAACTCGCTTAGTACCGCAGTGATATCAACTGCGCTCCCACCATTTGTTTCTGTGCCTGTAGCATTTGTAGGCGGCTTATTGCTAAGCGCAAAAACCGTTGTATATATAGCGCGCATAATTCCGTCGATAGAATCTAGCGCCGTTAGCGCCGACGAATTCGTAGGTTCGGTAGCAGAAATTACTATAGGCCGCGCGTCGCGAGGCAACCCAGCAGAAGCTAAATTTACCGATAGCTACGCCCAACCCCACTTTGTATTAGTTGAACCTTTTGAAGATAAAGAACGCTTTGCTCAAGGAGAGCGCGTTATTTTAGTGCAGAAAAATGAACACAGCTGGTTAGCAACCCGCTACCTTTAACTAAAAGAGAAAAAGTATGGATACAATTCAAACGTCTAGCTTGCCGTCAATACTCTTTATTGCCGGTGCCATTGTTGTAGGTCTTCTTGTAATAGGTCTTATTTTTGCGAAGCTTTATACCAGGGCAACCAAAGAAACCGCCTTCGTGCGAACCGGATTAGGTGGCGAGAAAGTGATAAAAGATGGCGGCGCACTTGTACTGCCAGTAGTGCATGAAGTTATTCCGGTTAACATGAATACCCTTCGCATTGAAGTTGAAAAGATTCAAAAAGATGCCCTAATCACAAAAGATAGAATGCGTGTAGATGTAAAAGCCGACTTTTATCTGCGCGTTGCACCAAACGCTAACGGCATTTCTATGGCGGCACAAACGTTGGGCACTCGCACCACTCGCGCTGAAGAAGTTAAAAAGCTAATGGAGTCGAAGTTTGTTGACGTACTTCGTGCTGTTGCGGCTGAAATGACCATGACAGAAATGCACGAACAACGTGCCGACTTTGTTCAAAAAGTACAGCAAAGCGTGGCTAATGACCTAGAAAAGAATGGCTTAGAACTAGAGTCGGTAAGCTTAACTGGCTTTGACCAAACCGATCTTCAATTCTTTAATGAAAATAATGCATTCGACGCGGAAGGCCGTGCTCGTTTGGCAAAGATTATTGAAGAAAAGCGCAAAGAAACCAACGATATCGAGCAGGAAAACCGCATTCTTATTGAACAGCGTAACCTCGCTGCAGAAAAACAGTCTCTTGAAGTAAAACGCGATGAAGAAGAAGCGCGATTAACGCAAGAGCAAGTGCTAGCGTTTAAACGACAAGAACAAAAAGCAGAGATTGCTAAACAGCGCGAAACGAAAGAACGAGAAGAGCGTGAAGCAGAAATTGCGAAAGAACGAGCAATTGAAGCGGCTGAGATTGAAAAGTCACGTGAAATTGAAACCCAAGAAATTGCGAAGCGCCAAGCATTAGAGCAAGCGCGTATTCGTCAACAACAAGAAATTGAAGTGTCTGAGCAGGTGAAGCAAATAGCGGTAGCCGTGAAGTCAGAAGAAGAAAGTGCAGCTAGAGCCAAAGCAGCAGAAGCTGAAAAACAGAAAGTAGAAAAAGAAGAAGCAGTATTAACAGCAAAGTCTGTCGCGGCAGCTGAACGTAGCAAACAAATCGAAGTTATTGATGCACGTAAAGAAGCTGAGCGTGAAGCGGTAGGTATAACCGTTGAAGCGCAAGCGAAGAAAGAAGCTGCAGAAAACTCTGCCGCTGCCATACTGACAGAAGCAAAAGCGTCTGCGAATGCAAAAATACTGCAAGCAGATGCTGACGAAAAAGTATTGGCAGTAGAAGCTCAAGGTAAACAGGCGCTACACGAAGCTGAAAATACGCTGAAGAACGAACAAATTGAGCTACAAAAAGCCCTTGCGATGCTTAAAGTATTGCCAGAGTTAGTCGCGCAAGCCGTTAAACCTATTGAAAACATTGAAGGCATTAAAATACTACAGGGCTATGGCCAAAATGGCGGCGCTGCAGGTTCGCGCAGTGACGCAGTAGCCGGTGCAGGGTTAGCCGATCAAGTAACACAAGCAGCCCTTGGCTACCGTGCCAACGCACCATTAGTAGACGCTATGCTGCGTGAAGTTGGCTTAGTTGATGCTGAAAACGGCACGTTAGAAGACTTAGTGACAGGCAATAGTGAGCTGCTTAGTGCTGCGCCAAATAAGGTAACGCCAAAGCCAGTAAATGTAGCCGAGCCGTCTACTACTACCAAAAGCGCGGCTAAAGACAGCGGAGCAATTGAAAACAGCGACATTTAAAGTAGTGCTTAGCACACCATCATTTAATAACCGTGCAGACCATCTCAATTAACCGGCACACAACGTATTTTGATGTGGACTGAAAACGCAAAAGCCCCTCTTTACAGGGGCTTTTTTGTGGCTGAAAAGTTGTATTACGATCGTTTATTACCAGCGTTTGTTAATAGCCATAAATCTTGTGCGTTAGGCATTATTCGCAGTTAACCCATTAAGCAGACCTTCAATAGCACTTCGGTATTTAGGAACAAGGCTGGTTGATGTGTACACAACTAACTGGGTAGAGCCCATCTCGTTGGAATAATAGTAGCCAACGTAGCTAAAATTAATGCCGTTGCCGGTACCTTGAAATTCCATGTGTAAAACACGCTCGCCATTTACTGTGCGAAACTCTTGATTCACAATTTTTGCATTTGGCGCAAAGGCTCGCAGGTTTAATAACGCAAGATCTGCAAGTTGCTCTAGCTCAATTTGAATTTCTTCGGTAATCGACATTGCGTACAAATCACCGTGCTGGTAGGTAAACTCGTATTCCGCATCTGGATTATTCGTTGATTTTGCAAACTTCCAATCTTTCGGATTGATAAACACGCTAGTGTTATTGACCTTACTTTTGACTTTAAACGTTGCATCGTCATTTTTTTCAAAAGGCATGTCATTGGTTTCAATAACCATATTAATGTCGCTCTCCGACTCGTATGCCCAGGTACCGTCCTTGAACAGAAAAACCGTTTCGCCGGTATCGGTAACTGCCATTTGTTGCGCAAACACCGCGCTAGAAAGAATCAGCAAAGCTATTAGAGATAATATTTTCATTTAATGTCCTTTTACATGTATGTCCATAAAGAGGTGATAAATTTGATAGTATGAATTCGTGATAAAAAGTGCAATAGGAACAGCTGTATCACTAAATATGACAGTGTATGAAGAAGATTTACATCGCTTATTTGAATAGCGAAAACAACAGATTTACTATATCGAGTAGTAATAAGAATACTGAGACTAAAACGTGGTAAAAAACGCGCCAAACTTGCCAGAAGAGCCAGAGAAACCGCTTAAAGATGACTGTTGTGGCGGAGGCTCATGCTGCCCGTGTGTTTGGGATGCCTATTTTGAAAAACTTGAGCAGTGGAAGGCAGCAAAAAAAGCGCTGGAGCAACAAGACACCGCCGAAAATACGAAATAATCTACCCCCTATTACGCATCTATATTAATTCTGTCTACGCATCGGTTGTGCACGTACAACGTAACTGGTAGCTCAACAAGTGATGTTTTTGAAAACTGTAATTTGGCTTTGCTTTCAGATTCAAGCCTTTCGAACGACCATGAATCCGCTAACCCAAAATCCACTCTTGATAACAGCACCATTATGATAATCGCCTGGGGAGATTCGGCAAACGTTACTTCAATTCCAGCATCAGTAAAACGCTGTGTAAACTCTGAGTCGACACTTGTACGTAATATTGCTGCACTCTGTCCTTTAAGCTGCGACAGTGACGTCCACGTAAAGTCATCGGTTTGCTTTAAACGCAATAAACCTACATGCACATTTTTTTCAGACAGCTGATACTTAATAAAATCGTCATTTTCTGGCGGAGGATAAAAGGTGCTGCACCACTCATTTTCTCGTAAATATCGCGCAGCGCGGGCTGGCGGTAAAAATAAGGGTTTCAACGCAAGGTTGTTTCCTGCTTCTCTATTTTCTAATAGCTCAAAGGCAATACCGCCAGCCTGTTCAGTAATCGTCGTGAAAGGCGGATATTCAATTGCAACAACTTCGAAGCTTTCAGCATTTGCCATTTCTTGGTAAGTGAACAACAAGCAAGCGGCGAGAATGTGCTTTAGTGAATTCATAGTTTCATTACCTCTTCCCTGTAATAAAGAAAGACGACACTTCACGCCTGTATAAAAATTATACTAAAACTAGATAATTATCTACTTTAATTTCTTAAATGAACTCCATTCTTATGTACTCAAACAAACTAATATTACGCTAGGCGTCATACAAAAATGCCGCTAAAAAGCGGCATTTTCGAAACTATCGAATTATTTTAACTAATTCTAATCATCGATAAATATTAAAAGCCTTCCAACACTAGCTTGCCAATAGCGGTTCCTGCTTCTAACGTTTTATGCGCTTCAATGAGGTTTGCAGCGTTAATTTTTCCTAAATGTTTTCCTACTGTGGTTTTAATTTTACCTTCGTCTATAAGCGCAGATACCTCGTTAAGCAGGTTGCTTTGTTCAATCATGTCGTCTGTTTCAAACATAGAACGTGTGAACATAAACTCCCAGTGTAAAGAAATACTCTTTTGCTTAAGCTTCGATACATCAAGATGTTCAGGATCATCGATTAACGCCAAACGCCCCTTTGGCTTTAACATTTCAACGAAGTCGTCCATATAAGCGCCCGTATTATTCAGGCTTGCAATATGTGTAATTTCACCCACATTGAGTTCACGTAGTTGCTCGGCCATTGGCTTGCTATGGTCAATAACGTAGTCGGCCCCCAATGAAGTAACCCACTCTTTTGAGCTTTCTCTAGACGCCGTTGCAATTACCGTAGCTCCTGTTAAACATTTCAATAGCTGTAAAGCGATTGAGCCTACGCCACCGGCAGCGCCAACCACTAACACAACCTCGTCACTCGCGTTAGACTGCTTTTTGATAGCTAGGTGGTCGAACAGCATCTCATAGGCCGTTATTGTGGTGAGCGGTAAGGCAGCGGCTTCACTGTCAGACAAACTTTTTGGCGCTTTACCCACAATGCGTTCATCCACTAATTGAAATTCAGCATTTGAACCGCTTCGGGTTAAGTCTCCCGCATAATACACTTTATCGCCAATATTAAAGTTCACAACCTCGTTGCCCACTTCAACCACCTCGCCTACAGCGTCCCACCCTAATATTTTAGGTATACCGCCCTCAGGGTTTACACGATGACGAATTTTATAGTCCACAGGGTTAACCGCTATTGCAGTTACGTTTACAAGTAAGTCGCGTCCACTCGCCTGTGGCTTATCAATTTCAACGTCTACTAATGCATTTTTCTCTGTCACTGCAAGTGACTGTGTATATCCAACCGCTTTCATAACGTTATCTCTTGTTGATTAACATACCTTCATCATACGCTTGATTAATTCGTAATAAACAGCACAATAAAAGAAACATTATCAAAAATTATTTGAGAATAATGCTTCTTAACGACCTAAATATAGTGCTGAAAGTGGCTGAGTTTAGAAATATTACTGCAGCTGCCACTCACTTAAACATGCGCACAGCAACCGCCAGTGCCGCAATAAAGCGCGTTGAACAACAGCTGGGCACTGAGTTATTCGTACGCACCACCCGCTCTTTACGACTTTCAGCTGCAGGAGAGCGCTTCATGCCTACCTGCCATAAAGCACTTAAAATGCTTAACGATGCACAGCAAAACGTAAAAACTGACAACGGTATTGTTGAGGGCGAAATCTGCTTAGGAATATCTTCAGACTTAGGTAGAAACCTTGTTGTTCCGTGGCTTGATACCTTTATGGATTCTCACAAGAACATAAGCGTAAAGCTGCATTTAAGCGATAGTAAAGTCGACTTCTACCGAGATCCTATCGACCTTGTACTGCGATATGGTAAGCCTTCTGACGCAAACACATACGGGTTTAAAATATGTAACGTTCCTTCCTTGTTAGTGGCCTCTCCTGCATATATCGAGAAACACGGAGTGCCTACTAGCATTCAAACACTTCACCAGCACAATGGCTTGTTTTATCAGTTATACGATAAAACCTATGACGAGTGGGAGTTTCTGCGAAATGGTACGCAAACCAAAGTTAAAATGAGTGGAAATAGAATTGCGAACGACGGTGAAATTGTTCGTAAGTGGGCTGTAGCCGGTAAAGGCATTGCCATTAAGTCGAGCTTAGATGCTTATGACGACATTGTGAATAAGCGCCTTATTCGAATGTTACCTGAATATTCGCCAAGGCCTACACAGCTGTGGCTTATTTGCCCGAGTAGACAAACAATTACCCCTGCAGTAAGGCTTTTAAGAGACATGCTGAAAGCACAAACCCAAAAAATACTCGCGCATTTGTGTGAGCTAGACGTAATAAAAGAAGAAAGTTTGCAAGATAACCTGGAATAAGGCGCGTTTTGTTTTTTAAGTTTTGTTTTTAAAAGCAACGCTAATTAGATAGCGTTGGGGCAACCCACTGCCCCAACCCTTAAAGATAACTATCGCTTATACATGGCAGGCTCGCCCTCTTCTGGCGTGCTGCTTTTGATAAACTCGCGTAAATCTTGGTTAGACTGTTTAAGGTCATCGCGACGTAAGTACATCATATGCCCACTGCGATAGCCTTTAAAACTTAAACGGTCTTTCATAACACCACTTTGATCTAGCTGCCACATCGTATATTTGGCATCAAAATAGTTCGTGGCACCATCGTAATAACCAGCCTGAACCATGACATTTAAGTATGGGTTTTGAGCCATGGCCAAACGCAGATTTTCACCTGTTTTGTTGTTGCTTCTATCCCACGGGTGCACATCGCCAAACATATTATATTTTGTATCGGTTTTGTAGTTTAGTTCTTCGCGTAGGTAATAGTTAATTGCAGGCGTAAACGAATGCAACCAAGACGTTAGCTCAGCCCAGTAATCTGGACGATCGCCACTTTGCTTGGCATCAATACCTAAATATCGGCTATCAAGACGGCCAAGTGTTTTGCCTTCGTCCCGAAGAAGCTCTTTCCAAAAATAGAAGGTGCTTACATCTAAGTTATTCTGAGAAATCGCTTCTTCAGACAACCCCGAGTAACGCGCCATCTGCGCAAGCACGGCACGCTTCTCTTCTGCACCAATAAAGCCGCCTTTAGCTAACGCCGGAATAAGCTTGTTGATAGTAAAGTCTTCAACTTCTGGCAACAGCTCAAGTAGGTCTTTGCTTTGTAATTCGCTGTCTAGCTTGTTGTGATACCACGCGGTGGCGGCAAAGTAAGGTAGGCGATTCGCCGCTTTTACAGGGCCATTACGCTCAATACCAATATCGGTTGGTGACACTAGCACTACGCCATTTAAATACATCCACTGGCGGTTTTGTAGTTCTAACGCTAACCCTGAAACACGGGTTGTACCATAGCTTTCACCAATTAAGTACTTAGGCGAGCGCCAGCGGTTGTTGCGTGTTACGAACGTGTTCACCCAATCGGCAAGATAGCTAATATCTGCATTAACACCAAAGAACATTTTCTTCTGCTCTTCTTTTGACGGCATTTTACCTTCAGCGTTTGGCAGTACGCGGCTATAACCCGTATTTACTGGGTTTACAAAAACAATATCAGCTACGTCTAGAATGGAATAAGGGTTTGTTTGTACGCCGTAAGGCTGAACCGGATAACCTTCGTTATCGATATTCAGTATACGAGGGCCGGTATACGCTACGTGCATCCATACCGATGCAGAGCCTGGACCACCATTGAACGAAATAATTAGCGGGCGCGTTGCGTTGTCTTTAACATCAGTACGCTGGTAATAGGTGTAAAATAATGTCGCTACTGCTTCATCTTTTTTGTTCCACACCGGCTGTGTACCTGTTGTTGCACTGTATTTAACGCGCTTACCAAGTATTTTAGTTTCGTGTTCAGTCTTTACTGAACTATCAATTTCGATAGTGCGTTTGTGCTCTTGTGCATAAGCAATTTGACTAACCGAAACAAGGGTAAACAAGGCAAACCATATTGCGCCAGCCCTGGACAATGATGTTCTGTTTTTCATAGTAAGTTCTTTTTTATTTATTTTGCGATTGTATGTTTTATTAATCGACTACTATACCGTGTCACGGTCAATTCCTAACCGATGCTCGATAAAGTAACTGAAATTTTCGACGTATGCCGCATGCGTAAACAGCGGTGTATTTTACTTTAACGTACTTTCTGGCCCGTGTTGCGAAACAAATGTGATGAGTTCAGGGAAGAATGAAAGAAATTGCTTCTCTATAGCATGTTTGTACTTTTCAATATCGTCTACGGTTTTATGGAATTCATTGGTAAAACGAATGCGCTTCGCCACAACGGATATAGCCTTGGCAATCCCCTCTTCCTTGGCATAGTCTTCGAACCAATTATGCGTAATCATATGGCCAACGCTGTGTTGCATTGTGCGCGGCATCTTGGGTAAACCTTGCTCCAATAGGTTAAAGCTACTTGCACAGAATTGTTCAAAAGGAATATGGCTAAAGCTGCGCCAGTGCTTTATAAGCAAGTGATCAAAATAGATATCTAACGCCACGGGGGCAAATCGTCGCCTACTTGTGTGAAAAAATTGTTTTGCGGTTACTACGCTTTCATGAGCATCGGTAAACTTATCTACCGCATAATGGTTTTCAAGCCCAAGTAAGACGGCATTTGAATAAACTGACACATCAACACCGCGCCTAAAATCACCCAACAGATTACCAAAGTGAGAGTCTGGCGTTTTCCTAGCTAGGAACAGATGCGCAAGGTAATTCATAACGGTTTTATCACTTTTTTAAGTTGTATGGGTTATTGCCTATCGGGTAGTATTGCGGCCGAATTTAGACAACGCAACAAACTTGGTAGGTAGTGTTACATTATGTCGGTTATTTCTTCTGTTGAAGCTTCATCTCTTTTAGCGCCTGTTAACGCATTTTTACAATGCGAAACGCCTGAATCGTGGATTGAAGAAGCCAAAAAAGAAGACAACCTGCGTATTCTGCTTACCGACCATCTTATTTGCGAACTCAAAGCTGCACAAAGCGCAATGTATCTGTTACGTCGATATGTGGCCGATGACGAAACAAGTAAAGTACTTCTTGGCTGGTTAAAACCCTACGAAGATTTTACTTATCGTCACGAAGGTGATTGGGAATCGCTTAACACTAAACACCTTTCAAAAAGTGTGTTCAACGTAGAAGGCTTAGACCCTTTTAAAAAAGACATGCTAGATAAAATGGTGATGTTAATTAAAGAAGAGCTCCATCATTTTTATCAAGTTTTAGAGATAATGCACGCCCTGGGCTTTGACTATAAATCGGTAACGTCGAGCCGCTATGCCAACGGACTTCTTCGTCACGTTCGCACTTACGAGCCAGAAAAATTAGTAGATAAGCTAATATGCGGGGCTTACATTGAAGCACGCTCTTGCGAGCGTTTTGCCAAACTGGCCCCTCATGTATCAGAAGAGCTAGGTAAGTTTTACGTATCGCTGCTACGCTCTGAAGCCCGCCACTTTGAAGACTACTTAACATTGGCCGCCGCCATTTCAGATACAGACATTGAGGAACGCGTAAAGCATTTTGGCGAGGTCGAAAAATCGTTGATTGAAAGCGCTGATGAGACTTTTCGCTTCCACTCTGGCGCCCCTGTTGCGGCTTAAGGCACTTTGTTCTCAAAGCTTTTCGTCTTAAAGCCTTTCGTTTCAAAGCCTCAAAAAAGCTTTTACTATTGGCGCGATCAAATATTAACCAATAGTTGTTGACGGCCTTGCGGTATTCCTGCACACTCAAATTGTAAACATATTGTTAACGGCAGTTTTTTTTGCGCTTGGCGCCGTGTATTTGCATGCAGCAGCGTTTACTTAAAAACGTAGCTTCATCTATTAGATTGTCCCCACTGCCTTACAACAATAATTCATTTGAAGAATAAAAACGTTGGTGAAACAAGGCAGGACTTATGATCTTAAACCATTTAATTGGTATCTACACTCATCCTAAGGAAGAGTGGCAAACCATCGATACAAAGCATGAAACGTATTTTTACGCGCTAACTCATATCGCATTTATTGCATTAATCCCCTCTGTTGTTGCTTATTATTCTAGTGCACATACCGGCTGGAGCATTGGCGCTGGCGACACTATTCGTCTTAGCGAACAAAGCGCTATTATGATGGGCATTGGAATGTATTTCGGCCTTATTGCAGGGGTTGTAGCGTTAGCAGTGCTTATTCACGAGCTGGCAAAAGCATTCGATGTATCACCTACCTATACTCAGTCGTTGGAGCTTGCGGCCTACACTGCAACACCGTTGTTTATGGTGGGTTTTGCAGGGCTTTACCCTGAGCTGTGGGTTGTGATGACAGCGCTTTTGGTAGGGATTAGCTATTCAGTGTACTTACTTTACTCTGGCGTACCTATTTTAATGCACATGCACGAAGACAAAGGCTTTATTTACTCTAGCTCAGTAGTTACCTGCGGGCTGGTTTTATTGGTTATTTTAATGACAGGCTCAGTATTAGTATGGGGCTTGTATGGCGGGCCCGTTTTTGTCCACTAAACACTTCACGTTTTAATAATTAATGTCACAAAAAAGCCGCATTGACTGCGGCTTTTTTATTATCTTCATGGTCAGTGACTGTGATGATTAATCATCAGAGCCTTCGATGTTATGAACATCAAGGTTGCTAAGCTCAGCTTGTACCACTGGCGCTTTACGCGACTTTTCGCCACGCGACATATCGATGCGCTCTAGATATTCTTGGTTTATATCGGCAGTAATATAGTTACCGTCAAACACCGACGTTTCAAAACGTTGGATACTGTCGTTTTCTTCTTTTACCGCTTCAACTAAGTCAGAAATATCTTGGAAAATTAGACCGTCGGCTTGGATTAACTCAGCAATTTGGTCTATTTCACGACCGTAAGCAATGAGTTCATTTGCAGACGGCATATCGATACCGTAAACGTTAGGGAAACGAATTTCCGGTGCTGCTGAAGCAAAATACACCTTCTTCGCACCTGACTCGCGAGCCATTTCGATAATTTGTCCAGACGTTGTGCCACGTACAATAGAGTCATCGACTAACAGTACGCTCTTGCCTTTAAACTCTGAAGAAATAGCGTTAAGTTTGCGGCGAACTGATTTCTTACGCATGGTTTGACCAGGCATAATAAACGTGCGACCAATGTATCGGTTTTTCACAAAACCTTGGCGGTATGGCAGTTCAAGCGTATTAGCAATTTGTAGCGCCACATCCATAGAGGTTTCAGGAATCGGGATAACCACATCAATATCGAGGTCTGCCCATTCGCGCTTAATTTTTTCACCTAGTTTACGCCCCATGTTTACACGTGATGCATACACAGAAATGCCGTCGATAAAGCTATCGGGACGGGCGAAGTAAACGAATTCGAAGATACAAGGCGAAGTAATTGGGTTGTCTGCACACTGACGAGTGTGAAGTTGCCCTTCTTCTGTAATGAAAACCGCTTCACCTGGCGCTACGTCGCGAACAAATTGGAAGCCCACAGCGTCTATTGCCACGCTTTCAGAAGCTACCATCCACTCTTCGCCAAGCTCGGTCATGCGCTTACCTAATGCCAGTGGGCGAATACCGTGCGGGTCACGAAATGCCACAATGCCTTGCCCGATAATAGCAGCAACAACCGCATAGGCACCGCGGATCTTTTTGTGCACTTTGGTCACGACTTCAAAAATGTGCTCTGCGCTAACGCTTAGGCCTGCAACTTGCTGAAGCTCATGGGCTAGAATGTTGAGCAGCAATTCAGAATCGGAAGTTGTATTTATATGGCGACGTGCAATCCGAAAAACTTCTTCTTGCAACTCGTGCGCGTTGGTAAGGTTACCATTGTGAGCAAACGCAATACCAAAAGGTGAGTTCACATAAAACGGCTGCGCTTCCGCTGAGCTCGATGTGCCCGCCGTGGGATAGCGAACGTGTCCTATTCCCATATTTCCCGTAAGACGCTTCATATGGCGCGTATGGAAGACATCTCGAACCAAGCCATTTGCTTTACGCAAATTAAACATATTTTGGTCGATAGTCATTATGCCTGCAGCATCTTGTCCACGGTGTTGAATAACCGTAAGACCGTCATACAGTGACTGAGCGACAGGCGTTTTACCAACTATTCCGACAATACCACACATGTGCGTTACCTATTTCAAGCGGGATTTAAGAAACTGGAGGAGTCTTTCACGTAGCTGAAAAACCACTCAATAATAATACCAAACTCTGGGATGAGCACCGACGCTTGCCACCAAGCTGCTGAGGCTGCGCTGGTAAAGGTGTCCATAAAAAACAGTAAAGCGCTAACTATTAGCACGCCGCGTAGCGCACCGAACACAATGCCAAGCGCGCGATCTGTTCCAGACAGCCCGGTAGCTTGCACCAGTTGGCTGATGGCAAAGTTAATCATGCCACCTAAAATGAGTGTTGTAACGAACAGCGCCGCAATAGCAGCACCGTTTTTCAAATAGGGGTCGTCAATGGCTGTGAAGTAAACGGCAAGGTCAGCATAGAAGTTGCTTGAAATAAAGAGTGCAGCGAACCATACCACTAAAGAAATGGCTTCTTTAACAAAACCTCTGATGAGGCTTATTAAGGTAGATACCGCAATGATACCCAGTATGGAAAAGTCTACCCAGTTCATCGTCTCTTTTTTGCGTTGTTGTTACGCACAAATTTTCATGCAGTAACGAGCCTTTGGCGAGATGGCGCGCATTCTAACAGAAGCAAGAAATATTACTAGTGCGTAATAATACTGAGCATCAAAACAAATGCCCTAGAAAACTTACTCTACTTTGAACGTAGTCACCTTGCCTTTAAGCCCTGTTAGCTCTTTAAGGTGTGGAAGCGCCGTTTCAAGCTTCTTTTTGTCTAAATCTGGGCCAACAAATACTTTGTTAAGCTTACCTGAGCTTGTTTGTATTTTTCGGCTAAACGCGCGATACCCTGCTTTTTCCAGTTTTGAAAGCAGCGCTTTTACATTTTTTTCGTGTCTGAAGCTGCCAAGCTGTATCACCCAGCCAGCATCTTCATCAGCAATATCGCTTTTCGTTTCAATAACGGTCTGACTAGCTAAGTCGTCTTCTGCAATTTCTTTTGCACTGTTTTTAGCTAAATCTTCAGCCGTGTTGCTAACAGTTCGAGCCGAATTTTCTTCCAACAGTTCGTCTGATGGCGTTTCATCCTGAAGCGTTACTTCAGGTACTGCAGCCTTAGCTACACGCTCTGTAGGAAAAGGTTCTGGCTCAACAATAGGCTTTACTGGCGGGTTGGCTGGCACAGAAACAAAAGGCTCTCTGTTAGTTTGTTTCTTACCGTCTAAAAAGTCTGGTAAAAAAATAACGGCTAACGCCACAATAATAATGGTGCCAACCAGTCTATTCTTTAATGCCGATGTCACTGTAATCTCCCGCTAAAACCCTGAATACTCGACGAAATGCAGTAAGTGCGCATTGGCGCACTACTTAGCAAGCACATCTGCCACGGTAACAAAAGAGCCAAATACCAAAATTAGCTCACCGGGCTGGTAATCTGCACGTGCCTTAGAGTATGCCGCTGAAACGCTGTCGTAAGTGGCTATATTCTCTATGGTTGTGCCGGCATTAACAAGTGCATTTTCAAGTACTTCAGCATTACATCCGCGAGGCCCCTCAGTAGTGGCCACATACCAGTTTGCATTTAGCTCACTTAACGGCGCCAATGTTTCAGCAATAGATTTGTCTTTAAGCATACCAACAACAATACGCATTCTGCTGACGTCGTATCGTTGAAGCCATGCCTGCATAGCGGTAGTAGCCTGCGGGTTGTGGGCTACATCAACCACCACGAGAGGGTCATCACTGATTGTCTGCTGCCTTCCTGGCATAACCGTATTGGCTATGATTTTCTGCAGCGATGACTCGCTGGGCATCATTTCAAGGTATTCTAATGCCGCAAGCGCGGTGCTTGCGTTTTGTAACGGTATATTAGGGTATGGCAGATTGTCGAACGCGTACGTTTTACCCTTCCATGACCAGGTATTACCATCGTTTTTAATTTCGCTAATAAAGTCTTCAGTAGCCCAGCGAACAACTGCTTGCAGTTCATTGGCAACGTCATACAGCGAAGACGGTGGGAATAAATCACCAACAACGGCTTTTCCTTGATGACGCATAATTCCGGCTTTCTCGCGGGCAATTTTTTCACGTGTGTTGCCCAACCAATCTTGGTGGTCTAAATCTATTGTGGTTATTACCGCAAGGTCAGGGTCGATAATGTTGGTAGCGTCTAAACGTCCGCCTAAGCCTACTTCAAGAATGGCTACATCAACACTCCACTCCTGCATCATCTTCATTGCAGCAAGGGTACCAAACTCAAAATAGGTAAGGGTTACATCTTCTCTCGCTTCTTCAACGCATTCAAAAGACGACACAAAGGCTTCAGCGTTGGCCAGTTCACCGTTTAGGCGCACTCTTTCGCGATAGTCAATTAGGTGAGGAGAGCTATATACCGCAACGGTTTTACCTTGCGCTAGTAATGCTTGCTCAAGCAAGCGACATGTAGTGCCCTTACCGTTAGTTCCGGCAACGGTAATGACCAAGCTGCCGTCTAGCGATAGCTTCATAGCATTCGCAACGGCTTTTACTCTGTCTAGCCCCATATCAATAGCGCTAGGATGAATTGACTCTAAGTAGGATAGCCATTGGCCCAGGCTTTTTGAAGATGGTACAGGCGCACCTGCTGAGCCAACGGAAGTATTATTTTGGTTATTCACTAATGATTGTTATGCAACTTAACTAACAGACCATGTAATCTATCACGCATATCTCTGCGGTCAACAATCATATCAATTGCGCCCTTCTCTACCAAGAATTCACTGCGCTGGAACCCTTCCGGTAACTTCTCACGCACAGTTTGTTCGATAACACGAGGGCCTGCAAAGCCGATAAGTGCTTTTGGCTCGGCAACGTTAACATCACCTAGCATTGCAAGGCTTGCTGATACACCGCCCATGGTAGGATCGGTAAGTACTGAAATATAAGGAAGGCCCTTTTTACTCATTTTCGCCAATGCTGCAGACGTTTTCGCCATTTGCATTAGTGACATAAGTGCTTCCTGCATTCGTGCGCCACCGCTTGCAGAAAAGCAAATTAGCGGCATATTGTTTTCTAGACATGCATTAACCGCGGCGACAAAACGCGCACCAACCACAGACGCCATTGAACCGCCCATGAACGCGAACTCAAAACACGCAACAACAACCGGCATGCCTTTAAGCTTGCCTTGCATAACGACTAGAGCGTCTTTTTCGTTCGTTGATTTTTGAGCCGCTACAATGCGATCTTTATAGCGTTTAGAGTCTTTGAACTTCAATACATCCTGCGGCTCGTGCTCAGCACCAAGCTCTACGCGATCGCCATCGTCAAGAAATGCATCAATGCGACGACGCGCAGTAATGCGCATATGGTGGTCACACTTCGGGCAAACTTCCTGAAGCTTTTCTAACTCACTTTTATAAAGCACTGCCTGGCAAGAACCACACTTTGTCCAAATTCCTTCAGGTACGTTACCTTTGGTTGACGTTTGCGTTCGAGGGAGAATCTTTTGAATCCAGCTCATTGAAAATGAATCCTTTATTTTTGTTTGCCGGCCACAATTTTTGATGTTTATTCATAGTTGACCAGCAAGACTGAAATTTTGTGCATGTTGTAGCGATACCAAGAAAAAACACGCATCACCACAAAACAGCTATCTAATATAGCGCGCTATTAGACCACAATACAACGAAATGGAAAAAACAAAACTGGTCTAAGAAGTTGGGGGGATTTGGTTTAAAAACACACAAGCTTTACAGTGAGACTGCAAAATGCCCCTAACATTTTCCTTTTGGAAAGCTTGCATCACCAGAATGGCGTTTCAATGCTTCTTCTCTAGCACCGCTAATTACAAACTTGGTTAATGCTTCATTGATAACAGCCTGAAAGTCAACAAGTTCAGGGCGCAGTACGAAAACCAGTTCAACACCATTAATGACATTAAGGGACTGATAGAAAGTATTTGAACAAAATTTTTCGTTGAACATAATGGAACGCGCATTCTGTTCGCTCATAATAGCGAATTCGCAACGCCCTTTTGTCAGCATGGTAGCCATGGTTTCATGGCTACTTGAATTCACCCGAACAAGACCGTTTTCATGCATATCAAAAAATGGTTGTAGAACGGGATAAACAAAAGCGTAGCGTGTGCACACGCTTGACCCGTTAAGCTTAGTAGCATCGAACGGTTCAGAAAACTCAGAAGTTTTATACATGTAACTGTCGTGCCGTATTAACGGCACACTGTAGATAAAATCATCGGGATGTTCTAGCCAATTAGGCGAGGAAAGAAAGGCATCAACGGCACTGGTATGCACAAGCTGCTCGCTTCTGGCTCGATTAGAATCTAGATAAGAAACCGTGAGCTTATTCTGTGCAATGGTGTTGAAAAAATCGACGACAACTCCCTGATATTTACCTGTCGTGACGTCATAATACAAATATGGCGCAGAACCGGGAGTGTTAACAGCAAACCGAATGGTGGTTTGTTTGGGTGTTGTTGTGGCATGCAACGAAGAAGGCAGCAATACTAGCGCCAGTAGAATCAGTTTCGTTTTTTTATGCCACAAAAACATGGTGAGTCTCTTTGCTCGTGGTGATTAAAGCCTAATGTTCTGGAAGAAAAAGCGGGCCTAAAGGCGGCTTGGGTAATCCATGTTCTTCAGGGTATGTAACGTCTACCAAGTATAAACCGTTTGGTTTTGCTGTCGCTGCAGACTGGCTGCGATCTTTTAAACTTAACAAATGGGCAATCCAATCAACGTCCTGCTCACCAGCGCCGATTTCAACGAGTGCCCCAGTGATATTGCGCACCATATGATGCAAAAAGGCATTCGCACGAATATCGATTATTACATAACGCCCCTGCCTGTAGACACTCACATTAGTTACATTTCGAAATGGCGTATTACTTTGACACAACGCTGCGCGAAAAGAGGTAAAGTCTTGTTCACCTAGCAATGCCTGCGCTGCTTCATGCATTTTAACCTCATCTAACGTGCGGTGAACATGGGTGACACCACTATTGAGAATGGCTGGTCGCATTTTAGTGTTATGAATGACGTAACGGTATCGACGGTGAGTGGCTGAAAAACGCGCATGAAAATCATCACTGACGTTTTTAGCCCACGTAACGGCTACCGAATTAGGAAGGTTAGCATTAACGCCCAGCGTCCATGCTCGCTCATTGCGAGGTGCGTCACAGTCAAAATGAACAACCTGCCCAGTAGCATGAACGCCAGCATCTGTGCGGCCGGCACATTGAACTTCAATTGGCTGATTAGCTACCGTTGAAAGTGCTTTTTCAAGATGCTCTTGAACACTGGGTACTTCGCGCTGACGCTGCCAGCCATATACTGCTGCACCATCGTATTCAATGCCTAAGGCAATTCGCCCCATCTTTGACTACCTCTAAACTAAAAGGCGCTAAGTGTAGTCATGTCACACTTAACATGCAATTAGCCAATGCCATTCAAAATAGATTCTGCTTCTTCTTTTTGCTCTTGATTACCGTCGCGAATAACTTCATCAAGCAACTCTCGTGCTGCATCAACATCATCCATTTCAATATAAGCACGCGCTAAATCTAAATTCGCGTTTTGGCCTGCATCTTTATCTATATCGATAACGGTGTCTTCATCTGTTACGCCGGTGAAATCAGACAAACTTACATCAAGGTCAAGATCTTGACTGTCAGGATCCACTTCACTAGCATCATCGCCCTCATCCATCAATGCTTCGACGTCTAGAAAATCCTCTGGCTCAACCCTTTGAGCCCCTGCTTCAACACTATCACCACCATCGTTTAGCAAGGCTGCCAAATCTAAGTCAGGATTATCCAGTGTTAAATCGTCATCTTTCTGCTCGTTGGTATTAGCGTTGGCACCTTCTTGATTGTCTGCTGCCTGCTCAACAGTCGCCTCTTCGCTCGGATCTACGTTAGGCTCATCAGCGTCTTCAATCTCAAATTCGTCAGGCAGTGATAAATCATCAAGCTCACTGTCACTGGCTTCCTCTTCACCGCCCTCAAGTTCAAAGAACTCTTCTAAATCACTGTCGTCTAAATCACCATCTTTTAATTCAAAGATATCGTCTTGAGCATCAGTATCTGTAGAGCCTGCGATATCTGGCAAAGCTGCTTCTTCATGATTATCAGTGTCACTTGAGCCCTGCGAATCATCCTTATCTGAAGTAACAACATCTTCTTCAGATTCATCCAACGAGAATGTTTCCTCGTCGTCTACGTCATCTTGTAACGATAACTCAGTCTCTTCGATGTCTTGCGCTTGTGCAGGCTCGTCAGACTCTAAGCTTTGAAGAAGCTCATCAAACTCAGTACTGTCTAAGTCTTCTAGAACAGCGTCATCGTCAGAATTGTCATTGCTAGACAACCAATCATCTAAACCAGGTACATCGTCTAATTCGTCAATGCTTTGCTGGGCTTGGTCTGAATTATCATCGGAATCAGCAAGTCCCTCTTGTGATGAAGCTTCATCACCCGATGCAAGTTCTTCTGGCGCTAAGTCGCGAGCATCTTCACGGTCGCTTGCAAGTGATTCACTGTCGGAATCAATAACACCATCAACCTCTTGTTCTAGCTCGAATGTATCTACTTCATCAAATGCGGCGTCGAGCAGGCTATCGTCAAACTCATCTTCACTATTTTCATCTGATACGTCTTCAGATTCCTCTTCAATAGCATCTTCTGGCTCTTGCTCAGCTGGCTCGTTCGACGCGGTATCGGTTGAATCAACTTCAGAAAACGAAGGAATGTCGTCCATCATCTGCTGTTCGAATGCTTCAATAGCATCGTCAAGCGGGTCTACTTGTTGATCTTCTGCTGCTTCATCTTGAGCGTCTACTTCAGCAGTATCACCCTGCTCTTCTGACAGTTCGCTAGGTTCTTCTTCATCGACTTCATCAGTATTTAATTCGTCACTATCAACGTCTGATAATGCGTCTTCAATTTGCTGGTCGTCGGTTATCGGCTCTTCTGTTGTGTCGCCGGTTAGCTCAGTCTCATCTGTTTCGCTTTCTGGCTCTGGCTCTGGCTCTGGCTCTGGCTCTGGCTCTGGCTCTGGCTCTGGCAGAGTGTCTTCAGTTGCTAATTCATCGTCAAGGGTATCTTCCGCTTCACTATCTGTAACTGACTGCTCCGACTTAGTCTCAGTCTCAGTCTCAGTCTCAGTCTCAGTCTCAACCGCATCTTCTAGTTCAGCGTCTGTATTGTCATCTTTTGGTAGTGCATCTTCGCTAGTATCATCGTCTATTTCATCAGCTTCAGAATCAACTTCAGACTGCTCTTCTTGATTTATGCTTTCTTGATCTAAACTTTCAGAATTTACGTCTTCTAGCTCGGAAACTTCTTGAACCGTATTCTCTCGATCAGGAGCCTCTGACTCAGCATCGTCTTGCTCTATGTCGGTTTGCTCAGCACTATCTGCCCCTTCTTCACCAGGCTCATCTTCGCTTATCGACGTTTCGCTTTCTGCTTGTTCGTCGCTAGCTAGTTCATCGTCGGCGATTTCGTTTTCAAGCTCTTCGTCTAGCTGCTCTTCGTCTTGCTGCTCTTCGTTTTGCTGATCGTGGACCTGCTGATCAGGGTTTTGCTCATCGTGGTCTGTAACTTCATCTGAACCGAGCTCGACGGCGCTTTCAGCTAAAGTTTCATCATCTGGAGCTGAATTCTCTTCAGCTTCTGCATCTATTTCATCGTCGACAGATTGCTCAGTGATCTCATCTTCTAATGCGTTTTCCGTGATTTCGTTTTCGGCTTCTTCAGTAAGCTCTTCCGTAGCGCCTTCATCGCTTTCTTCACTGGCTACTTCATCGAAGTCAACATCTTGTTCTTCTGTTTGCTCTGACTGCGGTTCTTCTGATTCTTCTAGTTCTTCAGCAAGCTCTTCATCGTCTTCTTCCGATAGCTCCGACAATAGCTCATCACTGAGAGAGTCTATATCATCAGCATTCGTTTCTTCAGCCTCAAGCTCAGCAAGAAGCTCATCAGTTAGCGGGTCACTGAAATCATCTTCAATTTCATCGCTTTCAGAGTCTTCAACGTTATCAGAGTCGTCATCCGAGCTTGGGCTTACATCTTCTTCCGAATCCAATTCAGCCTCAAGCTCAGCAAGTAATTCGTCGGTTAACGGATCGTCTAAATCATTTTCTTGCTCAGACTCACCACCAAATTCGTCATTGCCCTCATCTTCGGCCTGCAGCTCGGCAATTAACTCATCAGAAAGCGGATCGCTAAAATCGGTATCGCTTTCAATTTCCTCGTCAATTACTTCGTCTAAATCATCGGTAATTGCATCAAGGCTTTGAATAGACTGTGGTGATGGTGTCGATGTATCGATGTCTTCTTCTTCGTCATCGTCGTCGAAGTCATCAAGGCCGCCCATCATTTCAATTTGCTCAATTTCATTTAGCAAATCGTCTGTTATCTTGTTTATTTCTTTATTCTGCTGGTTTATCTCATCATCAAGTTTTCCCAGCATGTCTTCATTAATTAAATCGTCGTTGCTGTCTAACTCATCAGTTAAACCAGCATCTACGCCGTGCTCTTCCAACAGGTCATCAATGCTTATTTCAGGCTTGTCGTCTTGGTCTTCAACGCTAGGAAGTGACGATGTGGTTTCATCATTTTCTGAATCGACATTATCGTCGCTATTGTCTGTGCCAGCTCCTTCTAACAGGGCATCGATATCGTCATCATCAACGGTTTCGTTGCTGTCCTCATCAGTTTCATTATCGCTTTGCGCTACTTCTGCGAGGATGTCATCGGGGTCTACGCTTTCTTCGCTGTCAGCACTTTGGTCTTGAACACCGTCAATTAAATCGTCAACATCGAAATCGTCTGTATTGCTGTCGGCGTCACTTGCCGTCTCACTTTCATCGGAAGCCGCAGCATCGTCGGTAGCTTCATCAAAAACGTCGTCATCACCTGAAAGGTCGAACCCTTCCAAATCGTCGTTATCTTCATTAAGTACTTTGTCTGATAAATCATCATCATCAAACAAGCTATCTAATTCACTTTGATCAAGCTCATCAGCACCTTCTTCAAACAATTCTTCATTGTCTTCATCAGGCACCAACATATCGTCTTCAAGGTCGGCAAACGTCTCTAGCTCATCGTCCAAACTTTCTTCTAAATCGGAAGTAAGCACATCGTCGAGCAAATCGTCGTCGTTGAATAAATCGTCATCTGATAAGTCGGCGGTATCATCTAAGTCGGCGTTAAGCGCACTCGACAAGTCAGCAACGTCCGATTCAGGTACCGGCACATCGTCGTTGCCAGCGGTGATAGGAGGTGTGGTTTCAGGAGCTTGCTGCGGCGTTGAATTACGTTTGAGCAACCAAGTAATAAGACCGCCAACTAGCAGCAGCGACAAAATAGACGAGCCAATGATTAAACTTAACGGGCTGGTAAGCGCAGATAACACAGAGGTTTCTTTTTCGGCCTCTCGCTGTGCTTGTTCAGCTTTTATCATATCAAGCAGCTCTTGCTGCAACGCTACTTGCATATCAAGCTGCGCCTTAACATCGCCTTCCACTTGGCCGCGCAGATTTTCTATCTCGCCGTTTACCGCGTCCACGCGTTCGTAAAGCTTTTTATTTTCATCAAGCAGTGCCTGAACGTTATCCAGTGATGCTGCAAACTGCATACGAAGTTCGTCGAACTGACGGTTTTGCTCAGCATCAAGCGCAGTAATTTTCTGTTCGATATCGTTTTGCGTTTGCGATAGGTCGTTTTGATTTACCAGTGGAGACGCAGGTTTGATGTTTTTAACACTGCTCCCTGGCTCATTGAGCATTTTTGCAAATTCACGGTCGTCTTGCTCCGCACGCATTTGCGCTTTGTTTTTGTCGATGCGGGCAATGTAACGCTCGGAGGGCAGCTTTAACACGGCGCCATCAACCAGCAGGTTTAGGTTGCCGTTTTCAAAAGCATTGGGGTTTAATTCGTAAATAGCGCTCATCACTTGATAAACGCTTAGGTTGTTGTTTTGACGATAGCGCTCTGCAATGCGCCATAACGTATCGGAAGAATCTATTGGGCCGTATTCAAGGCCTGAAAATTGATCGCTGGCGTCTTTCGGGCCTTTTAACAAGGTACTGCGCTCCTGTGCATCGACAGTCGCGATAGGGGCAGACAAACAAAGTGTAAGTAGAAGTAAGCCCGTCAAATGCAATTTCATAGCTATCCTATATGCCCTCAAGCGTCTTTACCGCCCATGACGATAAGGCGGATTTACAGCCAATCGTTTTTATAAGAAGTGTATTGGCTTTTATTTTTATTTTTTAATCACCGGCGCACCTAACATTTGGCGGTGACATATACTGTCAGCACATGTTTATCGCTAGGCTATTTCCGGAAACATGAAACACCCTAAGTCACTGACTAAATGCTATTTTTATACAATGTCGATAAAACGACTTAATGCTATTACTCAAACTATAAACCAGTTATTCAGGTCAATCTAGTTTGACAGCATGTTTTACGGATTTCGCCTGTACTCTTAGTCTATCGGCAAGCATAGAAAAAGGTTTACTTTTTCTATGCTTAGCCCTTAAAACCAAAAAACTAGGCCAAAAAAAACTAAGCCCAGAAAGCTAACCTTAAAAAACAAGGCTTAGATTACGCCGTTTGCCATAATTACAAGTAATCGCGAATAAGCGTTTCAGCAATTTGTATGCTGTTTGTAGCAGCGCCTTTACGAATATTGTCTGATACTACCCACAAATTAAGACCACAAGGGTGCGTAATATCGTTACGAATTCGGCCTACATGCACAATATCGTTGCCGCTTGCGCTTGATACTTGAGTTGGAAATTGTTCGTTTGTATCGTAAACCGTCACGCCGGGTGCATCTGCTAAAAGCTGTTTTACTTGCTCCGCGTCGATAGGTGAGCGCGTTTCTAAATGAATTGCTTCGGCATGACCGTAAAAAACAGGCACGCGAACCGCAGTAGCATTTACTAAAATGCTTTCATCGCCCATTATTTTCTGCGTTTCCCACAACATTTTCATTTCTTCTTTGGTGTAATCGTTATCTTGGAATACATCAATTTGAGGAATAACGTTGAATGCAATTTGGCGGCTAAATGCTTCGTTCTTAACTTCTCTCGCGTTAAGCAGGCCGGCCGTTTGTTTTGCAAGCTCTTCCATCGCTTCTTTACCGGCGCCAGACACTGACTGGTAGGTACATACGTTAATTCTGTCTATACCTACGGCGTCTTGAATAGGCTTAAGTGCTACCAACATCTGAATAGTTGAGCAGTTAGGGTTAGCAATGATGTTGCGGTTTCTGAAGTCAGCCAGAGCATGAGCATTCACTTCTGGTACTACAAGAGGAATGTCTGGCTCGTATCTGAAGTGTGACGTATTGTCGATAACAATACATCCCTCTTCTGCTGCTCTTGGGGCAAACTTCTCTGAAATGCTACCACCTGCTGAGAAGAACCCGAATTGAACAAGAGACCAATCGAAATCATCAGCATCTAGCACCTCAATATCTTCGCCTTTAAACGACACGGTGCTACCTGCTGAACGTTTACTTGCAAGCGGATACAAACGATTTACAGGAAAATCACGCTCTTCTAATAGTTCAATCATGGTTTGGCCCACTAAACCTGTGGCACCCAATACCGCTACGTCAAACGCTTGCGACATAATGCTTAATGCTCCTACTTTGGTTAAACAAGCTTGTTCTGCTTTGCTTGTTTAAAAATGAAAACTGACGTGTTTTGGTACGCCTTTATTTTGTTACTGTGATAATAAAGTAATGACGCTCTTTATTTTAGCGCTATCTATTGCCTGTTAGGCAGGTTGACTACTTTTCAATCATTATTAGTCAAACGACAACTTACACTTAGCCAAGCTGCACATTAAAACCCAATGCTGAAAAGGTATTTTGTATGTTTTTGCTTGTATCGCGTGGCAGCATTAACCTGTAAGCACTGCATTCTCTTCGCACACGGTATTGCTTACGCAAAGAGGCAAATATAGCGCTTTTATTGTGTAAAGCTTCGCTGTCAGATTGCGTCATTGCGCGGCGCGTGTGCTGATCGTCTATGCTGATGTCGTACACTTTATGAAATACTTTCGCTAAGTCTTCAAACACTAGCTTTTCACTATGCGCAAAATTAAGCTCAGCAGAAATGGGGGAAGTGGACTCTAAAAAATCATCTAACGATTTAGTGGCTTTTGCGCCAACAACCTCACAAATCTGTTCATAAATCATTTGCGTGCCGCGCACTTTACCCTCAACCGAGTGACCTGCGATATGCGGCGTTACAAACCATGCATAGTCAAACAAACGTGTATCGATGTTGGGTTCGTTATCGAATACATCAAGCACAACCGTGGGCGCGTTATCCTGCTTTAATCTTGCTAACAGCGCACTTTCATCTATTACTTCACCGCGACATGCATTAATTAGTATCTGTTTACTTGAAAGTGCAGCCAGAAAATTTTGAGCAATTAAATGTCCTGTGGGATGAGCACCCGCTTTAACGTAAGGAACATGGAGTGAAATAACATCGCAGTTCGCTATTTCATCTAAACTTGAGAAATGCCTTGCATCGCCAGCCTCTTCAAGCGGCGGATCGCACAACAAATGCTTTATATTTAGCACTGAAAGAATTCGCGATAACGCGCTGCCCACATTGCCTGCGCCAACAATACCCACGGTTGCCGTGTTTAAATCTACTTTGCTTGCTACATGGGCATGCAGCATTACACTTAGCACATATTCAGCTACGGCTACCGCATTACATCCCGCCGCAGAATTAAAGCTAATATTTGCGTTTGATAAATAGTCTTTATCTAGATGATTCGTACCTGCCGTTGCAGTGGTAACAAAATTAAGATGCTTTGCATTTGCAAGTAATTCAGGCGTAACTTTTGTTGTCGACCTAAGAGCAAGAATGTTAGTGTGCTGCAAGTCTTCAGGTTTAAGCGATTGCCACGCATAGGTGGTAACGTCACCTACATCATCGAGGTAGTCGCGACCAAAAGGAATAGTGTCTTCAAGGAGTATTTTCATAGCGCTAAGTGTAACGCAAAGCCATGGTTTACACCTAGCGCTATGCAGCTTCTTTTACGTTTTAGTTAAAGAACCTGCCATTTGCTTTTGACTTGTTATTCATCAAAACCCGGAAAATGACGTGCAACACGACGTTTAATACCTGGCCATGCTAGCGCACCGCCAGCACCTTTTGTAACCTGTTCAGCCTGCGCCCTAATACCGTCCAAAATAGCAGAATGAATAGGAATAAGTGGCTGGTTTGTAGCTTGTGCTTTAAGCTGTATTTCGCATGCACGCTGTAAAATAAACATAAAAAGAAATGCGTCTGCAATATTGTCAGCACAGGTTAACAAGCCATGGTTACGTAAAATCATAAACTGCGTATTACCCAAATCGCGCACTAATCGTGCTTTCTCATCAGGATTCAGGGCTACACCTTCGTACGCGTGATAAGACAGGGACGCCAATGGAAACAACGACTGTTGAGAATACGGTTGGAGCCCTTCTTCTAAAATAGATACTGCAACCCCCTCTGCTGTGTGCAAATGTAAAACGCATTTTGCGTCTTCCCTTGCCTCATGCACGGCGCTGTGAATAGTAAATCCAGCCGGATTTACTTCATATTCACTGTCCATCACTTTGTTTCCGTGAAGATCCACTTTCACTAAGCTTGACGCTGTAACTTCGTCGAACATCATGCCATAAGGGTTAATGAGGAAGTGATGGTCAGGCCCCGGTACACGTGCAGATATATGGGTAAAAATTAAATCGTCCCATCCGTACATAGCCACCGCGCGATAGCATGCAGCAAGATCAACACGCGTTTGCCATTCTTGTTCGCTTACTTGGTCTTTTACCGATTGTGTCATATCGTCCACCCAATCCTGTTTTGCCCGCGTTTTGTGCCCACGCGAGTCACGCTTGTAATAAGGCTACATTACTCGCTGAAACTGCTATACACTGTCGTAAATACGACAATGTTAGCAATTTGTTAAATGAAAGACTTTAAATCGGTACTGACAAGCTCAATCTGGTTCAGCGATATCCCAGCCTATTTACAAGATGCAATGCTTGATAAAATGCGACTAAAGCATTTAAAAGCAGGGCAACAGCTTCACGCTAAAGGTGAGGATGGCGTTGGTTTTTATGGCGTTTGTGAGGGAAGGCTGCGCGTTGTATCGGTAGGAGTAGATGGTCGAGAGATGCTGTTTGCACTTTTAGGGCCTGGTACTTGGTTTGGCGAAATATCAATGTTTGATGACCTGCCCCGCACCCACGATAATTTTTGTGAAACCCCTTGTACCGTTGCCATTATCCAGAAGCCTGCCTTTAAAGCACTGCTCTTACAATACCCTGAGCTGTACCCGCATTTTACGCGATTGTTGTGTACTCGCGTACGCAGCGCGTTTCAATTTATAGACTCAAGTGCAGGGCTAAGCTTGAAGCATCAGTTGGTAAAGCGCCTACTGATGTTAACCACCAGCTATGGCCAACAATTACCAAAGCACGACGCTATAACATTAACACTGTCGCAAGAGTCCTTGGCGCAAATGATAAATAGCAGCAGACAAACCGTGAACCAGTTATTAGGTGAACTGCAAAAAGAAGGACTGGTAACCCTTCACTACGGAAAGATAACCATAGGCGCTCCTGATGCACTTTTTAGTCGCTATCAGTTCTAGCTTTTTGATGATGAATAAAAAACATAAAAAAAGCGCATTGCAGCCAAGCAATGCGCTTTTGTTTCACTCTTCTTAGAATTAGCCGTTATAACGCTGCATAACAAGTGTTGCGTTAGTACCGCCGAAGCCAAAGCTATTAGACATAATAGTATTCAGTTGCGTCTCACGCGCTTGAGTAACAATATCTAACCCTTGTGCTGCTTCGTCCAACGTATCGATATTAATAGACGGCGCAATGAAATTGTTTTCCATCATTAATAAACTGTAGATAGCCTCATTGACACCGGCTGCGCCAAGCGCATGACCTGTAAGCGACTTAGTTGCGCTAATTGGCACTCCAGACTGCCCAAACACTTCTTGAATAGCAGCGAGTTCTTTTACATCTCCCACCGGCGTTGATGTACCGTGTGTATTTAAGTAGTCAATAGGGCCATTTACATTCTGCATTGCCATCTTCATGCAGCGAATTGCGCCTTCACCCGACGGAGCTACCATATCAAAACCGTCTGACGTTGCGCCGTAGCCCACTACTTCACCATAAATTTTTGCACCACGAGCAAGAGCGTGTTCTAGTTCTTCAACCACAACCATACCGCCACCGCCAGAGCTTACAAAGCCGTCACGGGCTGCGTCGTAGGTACGTGAAGCAACAGCTGGGTTGTCATTGTATTTAGAGCTTAGTGCTCCCATTGCGTCAAACTGACTAGACAAAGACCAATGCAGTTCCTCGCCGCCGCCGGCAAAGACAACATCCTGTTTACCAAGCTGAATAAGCTCTAGTGCGTTACCAATACAGTGAGCACTGGTAGCGCATGCTGAGGCAATGGAGTAGTTAACGCCACGAATTTTAAACGGCGTTGCTAAACAAGCAGAAACGGTAGACGCCATACAACGAGGTACCATGTAAGGTCCTACGCGTTTTACGCCCTTCTCTCGTAACACATCGGCTGACAATACTTGGTTCTCAGATGATGCGCCACCAGAGCCAGCAATAATACCCGTGCGCTCGTTTGAAATGTCTTTTTCTTCAAGGCCCGAGTCGCTAATTGCTTGCTGCATAGCTACATAAGCATAACCGGCGGCATCGCCCATAAAGCGCATTGCTTTTCTGTCGATGTGCTCTTTCAAATCAATATCGATATTGCCCCACACTTGACTGCGTAGACCCATTTCTGCGAATTGCTCTGAAAATGTAATTCCTGATTTACCTGCTTTCAATGAAGCAAGTACGTCTTCTTTATTCACGCCGATACTTGATACGATGCCAAGACCGGTGATAACTGCTCTTCTCATAGTTTATCCTTTGCGTTATTGCGGCTTATGGTAACGATTTTGATTGGTAAAGTGGTCTGCTTTGAGCACTTTATGTTGATAACAACTTTCGAAATCTTCGGTGCCGTTTACGCTATGTTATTGTTGCGAAATTACTTTTACGCACAAACTCAGCGTACACTTGTAAGCAACTTAAATCAATTCAACGAGCGCAACAAACAAAACATCCTTAATCGACTTAAATTACGCAATTTAAACTATTTTGTTTTGAACTATCAAAAGCATGAATCCAATAGGAGCATTACATAGTGACATTTGCCCGTGTTATTATTCACATAACTGCCCAGAGCGTTTATATAACTGCCCAGAGCGTTTATGTAACTGCCTAGAGCGTTCATATAACTGCCCAGAGCGCTTATAACACGCGACGCTTTTTAAAAACGAGAGCCTACACGGATAACCTAACAACAATGTTCTTATTAAATTTCTGCAAACGTTTCTGTTTTAGTTCGTTTTTGCTAGCCACGATAGCATGCAAAACGCTTGTGGCTAAAGAGGCCTCATCAGCGCTCTCATTGCCTCCACTTCCACAAGCTTCAACAAACAATGCAGTAGCAACGTTAAAGATTAATGACACGCAGTTTGTGTTCAGTTTTATGGGGTTATTTAAAGGTAAAACGCATCACGACGTACACAACAAAGCATGGCAATTGAAAATCGAAGACGGTGTAGCAGGTCAGTGGCAGACAATACCCGACGTACCTTCAAGTTTATCGCTTAAAGGGCGGTTAGCGTCTGTAGCAGTAGGTGTAAATCAAGCAGCATATCTTTTTGGCGGCTATACCGTTGCCAGTGATCACAGTGAAATAAGTACGCCAGACGTGTACAAGTACGACCCGTTAACCACCACGTATTCTCGTCTTGCATCCATGCCCGTTCCTGTTGATGACGCAGTAGCGTTAGTTTATCAATCGCGCTACGTGTACCTTGTGTCAGGCTGGCATAACGATGGTAATGTAAATCTAGTTCAAATATACGACACAGTTGAAAACACATGGCAGCAAGCAAGTCCGTTTTTAGGTAAGCCTGTTTTTGGTCATGCTGGCGGCATTGTAAACAACATCATGGTAATTTGTGACGGTGTTTCTGTTGTCCCACATGAAAACAAGCGCCGCTCTTTTGCCGCAGAAACCGCCTGCTTTCGAGGTGAAATAAACATAAAAGATCCAACTAAGATTGACTGGCGTGTTATTCCTCACCCAACTCAGCAAGCACGATACAGAATGGCCAGTGCCGGCGACGCTGAACAAAAGCTTGTACATTTTGTTGGAGGGTCGACAAACCCTTACAATTACAACGGCATGGGCTACAACGGCAAACCTGCTGAGCCAGACAAAGTCATTTGGTCGTATAATATTGCCAAGGGTACGTGGTCTGTCCGTGCGTCAAAGCACAGTACAATGGACCATAGAGGTTTACTGCATATTGATGGTGGCTGGTTTACTGTGGGCGGCATGAAGGCTAATCAAGTTGTTACTCATGACGCAATTCAACACTTGTAAATGCGTTCACCCTTTTATTGATTGTTAAAATAATTAAAAACGACGGAGACAACACTCGAGTGAAATCTAAACATGCACAGGTTGAATTTAACGACAGCGGTACACCTGTGGCCACACATTTCGATGACGTTTATTTTTCAAACGACAGTGGTATTGATGAGACCCAACATGTATTTATAGAGGGCAACGACCTACCCTCGCGTTGGTTAATGTGGGAAAAGCCAACTTTTGTTATTGCCGAAACAGGGTTTGGCACTGGGCTGAATTTCTTGGTTGCTATGCATGCCTTTAACGCGTTCAAGGCGGCGAACCCCAAACACCCGCTCAAACAATTATTTTTTATTACCACTGAAAAGTTTCCGCTTCCTCAGCACGATATGCAAAGGGCGCTTTCAGCTTTTCCGGCGTTAAAGTTAGAAGCTGATGCGTTAAGTGCCAAGTACCCTATGGGGTTAGAGGGCTGTCATAGATTAGATTTCCCTGAATATTCAACCACGTTAGATTTGTGGATGGGTGATGTACATGAGTTGCTGCCTCAATGGCACTGCCCGCAAAATGGCTTAATAGACGCGTGGTTTTTAGATGGTTTTGCCCCAAGTAAAAACCCAGATATGTGGACAGACGCACTGTTCTCACAAATGGCACGATTGTCAAAATCAGGCACCACATTTGGCACTTTTACTGCCGCAGGCATTGTTAAGCGAGGCCTTGCAGCTGTGGGCTTTACCATTAAAAAGCGAAACGGTTTTGGCCGCAAACGCGACATGCTAACAGGCGTATTTGATGACGCTAACGCGCAAGTGCCTACAAAACTACGCGCTCCTCAAGGGCCTTATTACCGATATTCAAACAAGGTAAATGTTAAAACAGACAATGTGGTTGTAGTAGGGTCTGGACTTGGAGCAGCAAGCACGTGTTTATCGTTGGTTAAGCGCGGCATAAAAACCACATTGTGTTTTGATGGCGATATTCCTGCTACAGGCGCTTCTGGAAATCCTCAAGGTGGCTTTTACCCTCAACTGCACAGCGAAGCAAGTATTGCTAGCCGTCTTCAAGCACACAGTTTTTTATATGCAAGGCAGTGTTATGACGATGTTTTGCGTTTTCAGCCTGACGTGCCGCACGCTTTTTGCGGCGTTATTCAATTAAGCTTCAACGAAAAAGTAGCCACACGACAAACCAAGCTGGGCGCTTCAGAAATTTGGCCTGATGCGTTAGTACGCTTAATAGACGAGGACGAAGTAAGCCAAAAAGCAAACCTTAGTTTGCCTTATGCAGGGCTTTGGATTGAACAAGGCGGTTGGCTTTCACCACCCTCGCTGGTAAACGCGATGATTGCACAGGCTGAAGCAACAGGGCTTTTAGAGGTAAAAACGAATCATCGCTATATTCGTCACACTGAAGTGCGTCACAGTGACACTAGCAAGAATAAAACACTTCACATTTCATTCGAGGTTGGTTCTAACACTGATACTGCTTCCACTATAAACGAGAAGGCCAAAGCAAAGAGTGGACAAGAAGATGCTGTTATAGACGCCTCTTCAGAGGTTACGCTGTTCGCAAACCATTTAATATTGACACTTGGTGCAGGCGCTGTTACTTCAGATGTGTTTGCTTCGCTTCCACTTCGTCCTGTTCGCGGTCAGGTAGAGGCCATTCCTACGCAAGCCCCTATTTCAGAATTGAATACGGTGTTATGCCACAAAGGCTACATGACCCCTGCCCTGAACCAGCGCCATGCGCTTGGGTCGACGTACCTAAAAAATGACTTATCAACGGTAGTAAGAGAGGAAGAAACACGTACAAATTTGCTTACCCATGAAAAGGCATTGGAAAACACTGCTTTATTGGCCGAGTTGCAGCATGATGGTGAAGCACGAGCAGCGACGCGTTTAGGCTCACCTGATCATCAGCCAGTTGTGGGCGCTTTACACAATTTTGACGTGCTAAAAGACGAATACAGCGACTTAGGGCAAGGTAAACCATTACAGCAGTCGCCACTGTTACCAAGCAGTTGTGTATCTACGTTAACGTGTTTAGGCTCTAGGGGACTGACTACTGCCCCATTAATGGCCGAAGTATTAGTGAGCAGTTTATGTGACGAGCCATTACCGCTTAATAACGACCTACTAAATGCAGTGAATACAAGCCGCTTTATGACCCGACAAGCTATTCGCGGTGAGTAGGAAACATGGTTTAGCAGGCTTGCTGGTTTACTGGCGAGGCAAGCTCGCGACTTTGTTTAAATCCATTACAACAAATGCGGGGATAAAAACATTGGCGCTTGCCACTACCTGTTTACCGGTAAGCGAAACAATGCGCGCGTTTACTCGCACGCCTCTATCATCTTCAATAATAGTGCCGGTAACTACGTGGTCCATTTCTACCTGCTTTGCAAGCTTTTCGCCGTTTCGAGTAAGCACAAAGTCACCAACCGGAGTGAGAGTAATGCCACCTGCTACTTTAAAGTCGACAATTGCTAACCCAAAGTCTTGAAGCTCTGCAATAAGATATTCAGAAAGCTGATTTCCTAACACCGTGCTGTCGTTTAGCGACTGATTTAAACGTACAAAACTGGCAACGCCAACGCGGTCTTGATGGGTAAGACGCGTGGCGTTCTCCATCAATTCCATAGCAAGCTGCGATGCGTAGTCGTTCAAACGTTTGTGCGTTTGAGAGGGAAAAAAGCCGGTATGAAGAGGGTCTTTATAGCCAGGCTCCACCGCTACGTGCTGCTGATATTCTCGGTCTCTAGAGTCTGGAGTGTATTCTAGGCCTGAGCGACTTGGCACAGGTACAGGCTCGGCATCGTGCCTAATTTCACCACTCTCGCCTAACCAAAACGACCCAATTGAATCGGTCGTTGTGCAGCCACTAAGCAAAACTGCGCCAGCCAGTAAGGCGACGTATTTGATATTCAACAAAGCCGCCAATCGATTAATGTAGCTACGTTTTATGTTGGATGGCTTAATGGTACATAGTTTACGCATACCTATTCCTTAGCCTCGGCTTAGCTTAACGCCATCGCGCATACCATTTTGTTCGCTACCATCACTTGGAATAAGCGCATCAACCACATAAAACGGTACTAACATTTGTGCACTTGCAACCACGGCACGCGACTGCATTCCAAGAATACGTGCATTAACTAATACGCCACCTTGATGCTTTGTCATGGTGCCGGTAAGTACGTATTCAATTGGCAAGCTGCTGCTAAGCTCTAAATAATCTCTACTCAGTACAAAGTCACCGTCTTCGGTGATACGAATATATTCGGTCGCTTTAAAGTCGATAACCGGCACGCGGAATTTATGCAATTCATGAACGAAAGATTCCGCCATTTGTCGGCCAAGCAAGTCAGTTTGCTGAAGATTTGTATCTAGTAGTGCAAAGTGGGTAACGCCAATGGGGGTTTTGTCGTTTACGTATTCCATGTTAGCAATAAGGTCTTGGGTCATGTTTTTAACGTAGTCGCCAATGTGCTTGGTAAGCGGTCGCCCTTTGTAAGCGCCTTGCACACTTGAATATAGCGGCGGCTGACCAATAGCACCGTACGCATCCATACCGCGAGGTTGAGTTTCATTGGATGATGTTGCTGCAACTGGCGTTCTGTCTTCAGCCGTTACATCAATAACGTTCATGGCCGGACGCGTTGGCTGCTGCTCAGCCATTTCTTCTTCGTCCATCATCATTGAGCAACCGTTAAGCGACAATGCACAAACCGACAGTATGAATGCTGAATTAAGACGCTGATTTTTCATATTATTACCTCATACCTTCGGTTCTATATAGTTTACCGTTTCGCGTAGTTACCTTTTCTTCCTGCCAAAATAATTCTGCTGGAAAAAAGCGTGTAGCTGCTGCTACCACATTCTTTGTGCGTGCACTGATTACACGAGCATTCACTACCGCACCAGACTCTTGGTGTATAATTGTGCCCGTGATATAAAAATCGACGCGTTCTATTGATGAAAGTTGGTCAATGTTACGCGTTAAAATACGGTCGCTTTCGTCGTTTACAATTATATCGTTCGACAACTTAAATTCTTGAGTAGAAAAGCCTCTTTTCGTGGCCTCTGTGATCATGCCTTGCTCTAGCTGATGTCCAAGCAGCATCAGTGGATGCTGATGCTGTGCGTCGTATTTAAGTGAGTCTGCCGGCACAAAGCCCACTACCGCATAACGAGATTGCGTGGCGGGCCCCACATCGGCGAAAAGCTCGTTTGCCAGCAAATAGGTGTAGTATTCAATATTTCCAAGTGCAGAGACGGTAGATAAATTGGTTTGAGCAAGCTGACTTTTCGAATCATCAGCCGATGAACAGGCTGAAAGCACCACTGCTAAAAGCACAACAATGCTGTACTTAATGCAGCACGTAATATTGGTGCATTGATTAACACCAAACCTTTTTAAACGTTGGAAACTTGTCATCGCTATTGTTCCGCTTATGAATTCATTTTCGCCATAAAACCGGCGCTTACTTACTGTAATAAGCGCTAGAATGCAAAAAACGCTCCACCTCGCCTAACTCATCCATAACAAAGCAAGAAGTAACAAAAAGCATCGAAACACATGCAAACGATGGTACTAAGTTGAATTAATTAGTGAAGGATTTGGCGGAAAAGGCTTGCCACTTTTTGACAACTTATGCCGCTTTGTGCAGGTTTTTGCTCAGCTAACTAAAGGGAGGCCCTTAAAGAAAAAAGCTTGAGTAAAAGGCTAGAGAAAAAGGCTTCGGAAAAAAATAGCGCTATCGCACTGGGAACCACACATAGAAAATTGATAGCGCCTTCCAAAAGTCTAACGGGAAAAAGTGAATTTTGTTTACATTGGGTCAAGTGTAAGTAACACCCTCTTTGCTCCTTCTGAAACTGGGCACGAGCGATGCAGCGCAGCACTCTTCTCTTGCTCAGGCCATGCCTTACCCTTTAGAAGACCTACATCGAAAGACGACATCTGCATTATGTCGCTTTCAAGGTAATTAACATTGCCCAACGATTTCGCAAGTTTGTGCTTGTGCGTGCCAAGGGTATTTGATGCATTTGGCTGTAGCGCATTGGCTGAAATTAAGCGTTCTTGGGGTAACCACTGTGTGCCTTCTCCCAAATACGTACTCACTAATCGCACAGGAATGTTGTCTGCATGAAGCTTTGGGCACATTGCTGCATCTAGTGGCGCTAATCTCAAACCAACACTGTCGCAATTAAATAGCGTGGTAAGCATGTCTGATAGCAGAAAAATATCGTCTATGGCTTCAGCTCTGCCTTTTGCGCTGGGAAGTGATGCTTCCAGTTCAGCCTTTAGCGACTGCAAAATAAAAACACCGCGAAGGCCCATGCCCAAACGCTTAAAAACAGTGTCAAAATAACTGGCTACGATCTGTTGATTTTCACGACACCACAGAGCAACGCTTATCTCTTCATCGAATATTCGACCAAGCACCATTGGGTCGTTGTCGGCTGCGTAGGAGCAATTTGTTTTTACATTAAGTACTTGCATGGTTAATGCTCCCATGCAGGAAATGGATCAGGCAACGCCGCCCAAACCTCGCGTCCTGCCAGCAGCTCTTTATCCGACAGCAAGCAGTTGCTCAAACGCGTAATAATGTCGTTTTTATCTAAACCTTGGCCGATAAACACCAGCTCTTGGCGCATATCTCCAAATGGCTCAACCCACTGGGCTTTGATTGCTTCAAGGTATTCAGGATCTGTGGGCCATTGTTCCTCTGGCACCGCTTTCCAAAACAAACCTGCTGCACCGTATCGCGCCATACCGCCCGCCTGGCTCCAGCTACCTGCTAGTTGAGGTCTTGTTGCAAGCCAGAAAAAGCCTTTCGAACGGATAAGTTTTCCAGCAATTCTTTTACTGTGAAGAAAATCATAAAACTTCTGAGGATGAAAAGGACGTCGAGCTTCATAGGTAAAGCTAGAAATACCAAACTCTTCTGTTTCAGGAACGTGTTCACCACGCATCTCTTTGAGCCACCCAGGCGCTTGCTGCGCTTTTTCGAAACTGAAGCGCCCTGTGTTCAACACTTGGTCAAGTGGAACATCGCCGTGCTGCATTGGCAGCTGTAAAGCGTCTGGATTTAATGTACGCAGTATTCCCTGAAGCCGAGCCAATTCGGTTTCAGATACCAAGTCGGTTTTTGATATAAGTAGTATGTCAGCAAACTCAACTTGCTCAACAAGAAGGTCAGCAACGCTACGCTCGTCTTCCTCGCCTAAGCTCTCACCGACTTCGTTAAGCATTTTTGCTTCGTCGTAGTCCTTGAGGAAGTTAAACGCATCTACCACCGTTACCATGGTGTCTAAACGACTGATAGCCGACAGGCTTTTACCGTCTTCATCAGCAAATGTGAACGTCTCTGCCACAGGCAAAGGCTCAGAAATACCCGTCGACTCTATAACTAAATAATCGTATTTGCCTTCATGGGCTAAACGTTCTATTTCAATAAGTAAGTCTTCTCGAAGGGTACAGCAAATACAGCCGTTACTCATTTCAACCAGCTTTTCCTCAGCGCGGTTGAAACTGATCTCATTTTTTACGGTTGCGGCATCGATGTTGATTTCGCTCATATCATTAACGATAACCGCAACGCGAAGACCTTCGCGATTGGTCAGGATATGATTTAGCACTGTTGTTTTACCAGCGCCTAAGAAGCCTGATAACACAGTAACGGGCAATACATTTGATGTAGACATAGTTGTTTCTTCACAAACTCACTTACACTCACTCAATGTTATAACATAACACTCTAAATGAAAAGCGCGAGTAAGTGCGTCTACCAGCGAATCTATTTTACAATACTTAAAAATACGAATTACAAAGAGCGCCTACATAAAGCGCAGCACCAAAGAAATGATAACGCCGGTGATGATAAGCTGTACTAAGCAGTAACCCATAATGTCTTTGGCTCGCAGTCCTGCTATAGCCAAAACAGGTAAGGCCCAAAACGGTTGTATTAGGTTAGTCCAAGCGTCTCCCCAGGCTACAGCCATTGCGACTTTGTTTACGTCGGCGCCAAGCTCCAATGCCGCTGGTAATACAACCGGTGCCTGCACTGCCCATTGTCCTCCGCCAGATGGCACAAAGATATTCACTATGCCCGCGCTTATAAAACTAAACACAGCCAGTGTATCGGCAGACGCTAAGCTTATGAGTGCCTCAGACATGCTTTGTGCCAGTCCGGACTGCACCATTACAGCCATAATACCGGCGTAAAAAGGAAACTGAATGACAATACCGCTGCCACCTTGAATGGCTTGCTGTAAGCTGAACAGCAAGCTTTTTGGTGTACCGTGAAGCACAATGGCTAAAAACAAGAAAAGCGTGTTTACAATGTTTAGGTTTAATCCGCCGCCACTAATGAAGTAATTAATTAAATAAGCTAGCCCAGCAAATCCAACCAAAATTGCAAGCGGCATGCTGTTTTCAAGCTTTTCGGCAGGGCTTGCGCTTTCACTTTTCTGAAGTGTTGGGTCCTCTAGCTTACTGGGATCAACGATAACGCTGTCGTCTTCAGATGGCAGCATTAAACGGTTAACAAGCGGAATGACCACAAACAAAATGGCTAATAGCGTTAAATTGAAGCTACTGAAAATAGTTTGCGATGTTGATACTACGCCAATTTGGTCTGCTGAGAAGTGCCCCGGCGTAGCAATAGTGAGCGGTACCGAGCCTGCTAAACCGCCATGCCACACTACAAAACCAGAATATGCACTGGCGACTAGCAACCGATAGTCTACCCGCGTTTGCTTTGCCAAGGTTTTGGCAAAAAGCGCCCCCACCACTAAACCAAAGCCCCAATTTATCCAGCTTGCCATTAGCGACACAAGTGTAACTAAAACAATCGCCTTGCCGGGTGAACTACCCAACGCTGCTAGACTGTCTAGCAACTTTTTCATAAGCGGTGTTGAAGCCAGCATGAAACCGGTAACCAGTACCAATAACATCTGCATAGAAAATGTGAGTAAGCCCCAAAAACCATTGCCCCAAACGCTAATAACGGATAACACGGGTTGTTGCTGCAGAACCACAGCTGCAGCCAATGTTATTAACGTGAGCAATAAAACAAATACAAAAGGGTCTGGAAGGAAGCGCTCTACTAGCTTTACAAAAGGCTTAGACGCACGGTTTAACATTACTTTACTCGCAACTTGTTAAAAACTTGTTACTTGTATCGTAACGCAATTAGCGGATAAGTGAATAGCGCGTATATTCAACGCGCTATGAATATAACAGTGAGAAGTGCTCTCTTATTGTATCAAGGTCTTAATTTGCAGCGTTAAAAAGGCGTGACCATAATTGCTTTACTTGTGCTGCGTCATCACCTTCAAGCTCTTTGTTGTTAAAGGCGTTGTTTAAGCTGTTCATCATTTTTTCATCTAGAAGGGTGAGCGACGCATCAGCATGCATTTCTAACTGTCTGGCTTCAACGGCAAAATGCCCCTGCAAATAACTTGCTATAAACAACTCATCATCACTACCGTGATTTACAACGTCATCAAGTGAAGCTTCAATTTTAGCAATCGCATTTACCACTTCTTGTGGTGCAGCAGCAGGTGGTATCAAACCTATCTCCTTTTATGTTGAAAACAGTGCGTACAAGTGAGAACCTCCCCACTATACGGCGTTGTATAATACTTTGTCTTTGTAACCCGTGACGATGGTAAAAGCACCAGCAAGCGAGGCATCTAGTTCAGCGTCACCGGAATCAAGGCGAAGTGGGCGTCCATCAAGGGCTTGAATTTTTTGTTTGGTAGCCACAACCAGCATATTTGCTTTGCCAATTTGGCGAATAAACGTTGGGCTTAACTGCTGATTCCCGCGCCCCAAAATATGGCCTTGCCCACCTATTACCGTTAATACGACTTTACATGGGCTACCGTGGGTTATTTCAATAAGCGAGGCGGCAGTAACATCAGTCGCAACAAGCTCACCGGCTTTAACAACATCTACACCAAGTAAGGTGTTATCAAGGCCAAGGTATTCCATAATTGCACCGACGGTTGACCCCGACCCCATTACAAAATAGGTATCAGGCTCGTCTTCCATTAACTCACTAACGAACGCGGCTATATCGTCTAGCACAAGGGCTTCATCTTCTTTACCGCCCATTTTTACCGCTTGCACATAGCTAAGCTCAGCAGGCACGCGCATTTCACCGTAGTGTTTTGCAATTACTTTACCGCGCCTGAACGCGTCTTCATCAATATCACGTACCTCGGCGTCCATTTCACTCACCAACTCGCCAGCAATCATTTGGCTAACCACGTGGCCAGCAGCCGATGGTGAAACGCAATAAACCCCAGAATGAATTTTGCACCCTGCAGGTACTCCAAGCACTGGAACAGCACTGCCCACCACACTACAAATATTGCGGGCAGTACCATCGCCGCCCGCGAACAGTATCAGATCTACATTTGCCTCAACCAACGCCTTTGCTGCGCGTTCTGAGTCCTCACCTTCTGTTTGTGCCTGAGATGGAGAGTAAATAACCTCGTGCTCGAAGCCCATGGATTTACACACATCCTCACCCATCTCGCCAGCCGCCGTGACAACCAAAAACTGCCCAGACAGGGCTTCTAATACGCTCAGGGCTTTCGCCATTTTTTCGTTTGCTTTTTTCTCGGCACCACTGGCAAGCGCTTTTTCACGAATGTCCTTGCCATCGCTGCCTTTTAACGCCAATGCTCCACCTATACCGGCGAACGGGTTTACTATTAAACCTAAGCGAAAAGTAGGTTTACTCATGCGACTGAGGCTCCAATCTGGGTTCGATTTGAAAATGTAGCTTTAAGCGCTTCAATAAAACGCGCTGCGCGCTTAGGGTATCCGTGCTGCTCATAAAGCGAGCGCTGTTGCGCCACGTTTTTTGTAAAGCCATCACGGTCTGGCTCTGCACCATTTAAATTATCGGTGCTTACCTGAAAGCGTCGTCCCGCGGCTTCAGTAAATGCCCACTCTATGGCTTGAGGCTTTATTTCTACTTTCTCGAAACTGGCCTGCTGTTTTGCATCACGACCATCAGGGCAGTACCAATATCCATAGTCTTCTTGTAATCGGCGGGCCTCTCCAGCAATACACCAATGTGCAATTTCATGTAATGCACTTGAAAAAAAGCCGTGTGCAAACACGATTTGATGATAGCTACAGGCTTCATTGGCGGGCAAGTACACGGGCTCGTCATTACCAAGAACTAAACGCGTATTAAAATCTACGAACGTACTGTTAAACAATGCGATAAGCACTGGGACATCAGTATCGTTATCAAATTGCTTTGCACCAGTTTGTGGCTGTTGAGAAAGACTTGTCATACTTCTAGCGTGAGTCGTTAAGCGTTACGGTTTATCATAAAAAATTAGAATCAAAAATCGCGCATAGTATATCAGGTAACATAATACTTCTCACATGATAGCAGCGCTTTCGCCTACCACTATTGTAAAGAAACTGAGCTTTATAGGATAAACGCAAGCGAGGTACGCGTTGTTGATACTTATTTATTTGTACGTTTAAAGCACTAAATACGTGCTATGGTGAGTATAAAGATAGTCAACTAAGTTATTGGAATCATTGTAAATGGGAGCGTTGTAATTGGCACAAGCGATTATTAAGCATATACACCGCGTAAACGCGCTTAGAGACTTAGCACTCAAGCTAAACATAATGCCGCTGATCCACGCGCTTCAAGAATGGCAGTGTGAAAGGTTATTAGTATCTCATGACGATTTAGCGCAACAGGCGCGCTATCAAAAAGCCATGGCATTCTTTGTTGAAGAGCTCTATGGTCCGAAAGACTTCAGCCAAAGGGATGCTGACTTAGCGCGAGTTATTCCCAAACTTGCCAAAGTGCTACCCGACAAAGCAATGAATGCAATGGACGACGCGCTTTCATTAAACGCATTATCGTTCAACTTAGATATGGACATGGCACAGTACTTAAATACGCACTATCCCAATGCCCCTATTACCAGAGACACCTACGCAGAAGCTTATCGCAGTATTGGACGTCAAGACGACAGGCAACATCAGATAGACATTATATCTCATTTGGGCGATCAGCTTGCTGATGTGGTTAAAATTCCCGGTATAGGTATGTTGATAAAGTTATCTCGTAGACCCGCTAAACTTGCTGGCGTGTTAGCATTACATGAATTTTTAGAAAGAGGGTTTAACGCGTTTAAAGCTATTGGCGATGTACAATGCTTTATTCAACCCGTACTCGAGCGAGAAAAAGCATTAATGCACAACCTTTTCGAGCCAACGCTATCGCTACCTGACGATAACCCGCTTCCTCACGTTTAATTGCAAAAAGGACATATTGTGAACGACGACGCACTTCCATGGATGTTTGAATCTCCATTTATAAAAACGTGGCGAATAGACCATACGCATATTGACCATTATAAGCACGTAAACAATGTTGCTTATTTAGCACAAGCAGAAAAATTGGCGTGGTCTCACTCTAACGCCTTAGGTCTTCATTTTGCCGATTACCAAGACCTTAACAGAGGTATGGTGATAAAGCGCCACGAGTTGAACTATCACCTGCCTTCACATGTAGACGATGAATTAAAGTGCGCTACATGGATTGTTGACTGCGACGACCGATTAACGCTTAAACGTCAGTTTCAATTTATTTGCCCTGAGCGCCAGAAAACCGTGTTTGATGCGCTGACTACGTTTGTTTGCGTAAGCCTAGATACCGGCGTGCCAAAACGAATGCCAGAACTGTTCAAAAATGCTTATGGCGATGCCTGCATTTCTCACCGTAATCAAACCGCTTAGTTGAGAATGGTAAATGGCTAGATGGATAGCAATACTTTTAATGGCTTTGCTTTGTTTATCGCTGACTGTGAACGTTTATCTGTGGACAGCGTTGAATTCAACAAGTAACAGCGATGTATTTGGTGATGGCTTGCTTCTTTCTAACAAAGCTCGTTCTAGTAGCGCGTCTTCAGCTAGCGTTAGCTCCCCTATTGGCAATACAGAAGCTCAACACACATCTCCTAGTGAATTGAGTAACAATAGACGCAGTACAAATAGTGTTGAAACAACAGAAACCGGCGGCAATACCCCTTCACTTGAAGCGCTTCTTGAAAAGCGGCAATTCGACCGTTTGGCACTTGAGTTGTCAAATGCGTTAAAGCAATCTCCTTTCGACGAGCGTTTGTTATTACTTGAAGCAGAAATGATTCGGCTAACTAAGCCATTAAGTATTGCTCTTGTCCATTTATACGACCTTGCCGAGCTGCCTTTGTCGGTTGATGCGCTTGAAGAGATAGGTAAAAAAATAGCGACACTGTATGAGCAAGCTCAAGAGCAGCTAAGTAGAGACCAGCAGTGGGAACTGCTGGCAAAACTCAACGAGCCACTTTTTCAGCGCGTACCAGATTCACGGCAGTATGCGCTAAATTTAGCGCGGGCCTATGCCCATCAAAGAAAGCAAACATTAATGGAAGATGCGCTTGCTCCACTTCCCTTCGACGATGCACAAGCTCAAGCAATTAGGGCGATAGCTTACAAAGAAACTGATGCTAACGACGATACGTTTGACGATACCGAATTTAACGACATGCAAGGCGATACAACAGATACACGTTCAACGCGGGTGGCGCTTGTGCGCGTTGGCGACCAATATCGTTTAGATGCAAAAGCGCTGAATCAGAAAGCGGTAATGATTTTAGATACAGGCGCTAGCACAACCGCAATTTCTTCGCGGCTTTACGCAAGGTTAGGAAGAACAAGGCGATTAACGTTTATTGGCAATTTTAACGTGCGTACTGCATCGGGAACGATTGAAGCGCCTTTGGTGAAAATACCACGGTTTTATTTTGCTGGTTATGAATTTACCGACGTTTCGGCAATTGTATTACCCGAGGAAGCCTTACCAGATACTGACGGCCTATTGGGTATGAATGTATTAGGAGAGTTCGACTTTTCTATTTTACCGCAGTCGAATGAGTTAAGGCTTAAAAAGCGGTCTTAGGTTTAATGTTCGAACGCCTAACTCAGTAATTCTAAATGCCATTAATTCGTTTAAACGTTAACGCCTAAACCATTAGTAAGCAAACCTACACAAAAAAGCACCGCAATTGCGGTGCTTTTCTAATTTTATGTTAGCTTTTACACAGCTGCACAAATACGCGTACCTTGATCAATAGCGCGCTTCGCATCAAGCTCAAGCGCTTCATCTGCGCCCCCGATCAAGTGATAGGGCATTTTTAATCCTTCAATAATGTCACGCATTGGCTCTTGCCCAGCACAAATAATAACGTTATCTACAGGAAGTACTTGCTGGTTACCTTCTACCGTAATGTGCAACCCTTCATCGTCAATCTTGTCGTACGACACGCCAGGGATCATGGTAACGCCCTTAGCCAACAAGCCCGCTCGATGTGCCCACCCTGTTGTTTTACCAAGGCCTGCACCTACTTTCGATGATTTACGCTGTAGCAAGAAAATTTCACGTGGCGAAGGCTCCGGCTGCGGCTTAACGCCTTCAATACCCGCTCGTGCAGAAAATGTCATATCAATACCCCACTCGCGCATAAAGGCTGGGATATCTTGACTTGGTGTTTCTTTACCGTGCGATAAGTATTCAGCTGTATCAAAGCCAATACCACCGGCGCCAATAATGGCAACCTTTTTACCAACAGGCTTCTTCTCTTTAAGCACTTCAAGGTAAGTCAGTACTTTATCGTGCTCGATGCCTTCAATGGCTGGCATGCGAGGCTTAATTCCCGTTGCCACCATCACTTCATCAAAGCCTTCATCGTTTAACGCAGCAGCATCAACGAACGTATTTAGCTTAAGCGTAATATTTTTATGAAGCTCGATTTGGCGCGCAAAATAGCGAAGGGTTTCATAGAACTCTTCCTTTCCTGGAATTTGTTTAGCCACATTAAATTGGCCGCCAATTTCACTCGCCCCATCATAAATAACAACGTCGTGACCGCGCTGCGCCGACGTAACCGCGGCAGCTAGCCCTGCAGGCCCTGCACCAACCACAGCAACACGTTTTTTGGTTGATGCAGGTTCAATATTAATTTCAAGTTCGTGACAGGCACGTGGGTTCACCAAGCAACTTGTCATTTTCCCGCCAAATACGTGGTCAAGACAAGCCTGATTACAACCAATACAGGTATTAATTTCGTCGGCTTTGTTTTGCTGTGCTTTTCGCACAAAATCAGGGTCTGCCAAAAATGGGCGCGCCATTGATACCATATCCGCATCGCCACGAGCTAGGACGTCTTCGGCAACTTCTGGTGTATTAATTCGGTTTGATGTGATCACGGGAATAGATAAGGCTTCTCGGAATTTTGCAGTAACCCAAGTAAATGCAGCTCGGGGGACTTTCGTGGCAATAGTAGGAATACGCGCCTCGTGCCAGCCAATACCCGTATTGATTATGGTAGCCCCCGCCTTTTCTATTTCTTTACCCAGCTGCACCACTTCTTCGTAGGTTGAGCCACCCTCAACCAAATCTAGCATTGATAGACGATAAATAATAATAAAGCTGTTACCCACGGCTTCACGCACGCGACGCACTACTTCAATAGGTAAACGAATACGATTTTCATATTCACCACCCCACGCATCATCACGATGGTTAGTGCGCTTTGCAATAAACTGGTTTAGGAAATAACCTTCAGAACCCATTATTTCAACACCGTCATACCCTGCTCGTTGAGCTTGTGTCGCTGCGGTGATGAAATCTTGAATTTGCTTTTCAATTTCATCAGCTTCTAATGCTTTTGGTTTGAAGGGGTTGATAGGTGCTTGAACCGCTGACGGTGCTACCAGCTTAGGGCTATATGCATAGCGGCCAGTGTGCAGAATTTGCATGCAGATTTTACCACCTGCGATATGAACCGCATCGGTCACTTCTTTGTGGTTAGCTACCGCTTCATCTGTATCTAAACGAAATGTTGACGGATGAGTAGCTCCCTCTTCATTGGGTCCTATACCGCCGGTAACAATAAGCCCTACACCACCTCGTGCACGCTCGCTATAAAATGCCGCCATGCGCTTGTGTCCATCTGGCATTTCTTCAAGTCCGGTGTGCATTGAGCCCATCAATACGCGGTTCTTTAACGTGGTGAAGCCCAAATCAAGTGGGCGAAATAAATGTGGGTATACGGGATGATCAGTCACGGTCTGGTTCATGATAAATTCCTAAAAAAAGCCCTTTGAAAAGCGTTGAATCAGTGTTCAAAGAAAGATGTTGTGCGTTTTCTTTAAACGCTTTATCAATCTCAATAAATTAATAGTTTACAAGCGCAGGCCGCATGCCTGTTATTGCGGCGCCACACCGTTTTTTCGTGTCTATAATGCTTTTGGCATTTGCCGCTATTGTGAATTCATTTTTTTCACTGCGCCGTAAAGCGGCGGGTAATCGGGTAGTTGCTGCGTTTTTTGTGCTTCCATAGCCTTAAAAACGTCTTCCATTTGAAACATTCCAGCTTGCCACGTTGCCATGTAATTCAAACTTTCACTAACGGTATGCTCAGCGGCATAGTTGATCATGGTTTTAGTGCCCGATACCGCCAATGGAGAATTAGCGGCAATTTGCTGCGCAATTTTCATTACGCCTTCAAGCATACTCTGCTGATCATCAAAAACCTGATTTACAAAGCCCAGGGCGCGAGACTCTTCAGCACCAAAGTTGCGCCCTGTGTATGCAAGCTCTTTTACAACACCAATGGGAATGAGCTTCGGCAAGCGCTGCAACGTGCCTACGTCTGCGGTCATACCTAACTGGGTTTCTTTAATGGTGAAAAACGCATCTTTTGTGCAATAACGCATGTCGCATGCACTAAGCAAATCGACCGCCCCGCCAATAGCGCCCCCCTGAACGGCGCCAATTACCGGCATTCTGGCCTGCTCTATGGCGGTAAAGCTGTCTTGCAGCAACATAACGGTTCTACGCATACGCTCGGCGCGGCGCGAAGGGTCACCCTTGAAGTCTTCCTTCATATTCAAAAACACCGACAAGTCCATGCCAGCAGAGAAGTGTTTACCCGTTGAGGAAATAACAATCACTCGCGCTTCAGCGGCATCATCAATGGCTCTAATAGCTGCAGGAAATTCGGTCCAAAAATCGGGGGTCATGCTATTCATCGCGTCAGGGCGATTTAGAATAAGATGAGCAATATGCCCTTCTTGTTTTACTTCTAACGTAGAGTACTTCATGGTTTGCGCTGTCTCCATGGTGATTTCCTATTAACATTTTTGCAAACTAGACAGCGTCAAGATAAAAGGCTATGTTGACACTGTCAAGATAAAAAGTAATCTAAGCGCTGTTGATTTTGTTAGAATCAGCAGTGCTTAGTAAATGTAGATGTTTTTACGGAATTAGTATCAGAATATGGCAAGTACAGCGCAAAGCTATCACCATGGCGACTTACGAAGCGCATTACTTAGTGCGGCAACCAAACGTTTGGCTGAACATGGCGTTGATAGTTTGTCTTTGCGAAAATTAGCAGAAGATGCAGGCGTATCGCGAACAGCGCCCTACCATCATTTTAAAGATAAAAGCGCACTGTTGAGCGCTATCGCTGCCAAAGGTTTTAGCGACTGGCACAGTGCTGCACGCCGTATATTCGACCAAGAACAAAAACCCGCCCAAGCTCGATTTAGAGAGTTTGTACACGAATACGTTGGCTATGCTGCCGATAACCCTGAAATGTATGAATTAATGTTCGGTAGAACTATTTGGCAGAACAACGCGGCGACTGACGACCTAAAAAATGTAGCCTTCCCGTGCTTTCAGTTTCAAGTCACCATGACACGTTATTGGCAGGAAAAAGGATTGCTCCCAGATAATCAAGATGCACTTCGACTGGCACAGGTTACTTGGGGAACGCTACACGGTATTGCACGCTTGCTGATTGATGGCATTTACGCCGACAGCAGCCACATTGAGGAAATGTGTAACTGTGCTGCCGACCTTTTTATGAATGTACCTGTAACAAAATAACCGGGTATTAAGTGAGTATTAAATGGCTACTGGCTGACCTTCATGAGAAGCCTTGATAAATTCCGCCGCCCGCTCAGCAATCATTATGGTAGGCGCGTTAGTATTACCACCTATAAGACTGGGCATTACCGACGCATCTACCACCCGTAGCGCTTCAATCCCTCGAACTTTAAGCTCATTATTCACAACGGCCATTGGGTCGTCATCACTACCCATTTTGCAAGTGCCAATGGGGTGGTAAATGGTTTCACTTCGCTCGCGCAAAAACTCTACAATTTCTTCATCAGTTTCGGCGTCTGCACCGGGGTAAAGTTCGGTTCCCTGGAACTGTTCGAACTCCGGTGCCGCAAGTATTTTTCTTGCTATGCGCACGCCATCAATCATGACTTTTTGATCGTCAGGATGAGACAAATAATTAGGGTCAATAAGTGCTTGGTCTGCTGGATGATTGCTTTGAAGCGAAATAGTACCGCGACTTTTCGGATACAAACAGCAAACATGAAGACCATAACCATAACCAAAGGCAAGCTGCCGTCCGTGATCATTTAGAATGGCAGGCAAAAAGTGAAACTGAATGTCGGGGCCCTGGGTAGCTAAACTTGAGCTTACAAAGCCACCCGCTTCTGCAATATTTGAAGAAAAAATGCCTTTTCGCTTAAACGCATAATCTGCTGTCGCTTTGATATAAGACGGTAATGCGCCAAAGGCAACGGCATACCCTTCTCGCGCTTTACATGTAAATTGAACAATGGCGTCTAAGTGGTCTTGAAGGTTCTTTCCCACTCCCGGCAAGTCTTGCTGTACAAAAATACCTTTTTCTTCAAGCTCTGCACGTGGTCCAATGCCAGATAGCATAAGTAATTGCGGCGAGTTGATAGCGCCACCACACAAAACAACTTCGCTGGTAGCAAAGTACCTGTTTACAGCGCCTTTTTCTCTTACTTGTACACCTATTGCACGCCCTTCTTTCAGCAGTACTTTTTCCGCTGCAACTTTTGTTAACACGGTAAGGTTATTGCGATGCTTTGCTTGCGTTAAATAGCCTTTAGCCGTTGAACAGCGCTGGCCATTTGCTTGAGTTACATGATAATAACCAAGTCCTTCTCGTTCATCGCGATTGAAGTCATCTAGCTCTTTATACCCAGCATGAGAGGCTGAATTTACAAAGGCATCAGATAACACGCAAGTATGACGAAGCTTACTTACATTCAGTGGGCCGCCTGTGCCATGATATTCATCCGCCCCACCTTCAAAGTTCTCAGAGCGTTTGAAATAAGGTAATACTTCGTCAAAAGACCAGCCCTTTGCGCCCTCTTCAAACGCCCAGCGGTCGTAGTCTTCTCGCTGCCCTCTGATATAGCACATTGCATTTACAGAGCTACTTCCACCTAAGGTTTTTCCTCGCGGCCAAAATAATTCTCTATCATACATCTCTTTCTGCGGTGCCGTGTGGTAGCCCCACCCAATCCCCTCAAAACGGCTGAGAAGCGACAAGCCAAACGGTATGTGAATGAAAGGGTTAGAGTCTTTGGACCCTGCTTCCAGCAATAACACATCCACAGCAGGGTTTTCCGATAGACGAGTAGCAAGCACCGCACCAGCGGATCCACCACCAACAATGATGTAATCGTATTTACCTTGCACTTCACTCATTGTGTTAGCTCCTTACAGCAGGTTTAGCGAAATATCTTGAAATAGAAAAATGTTAATAAAACGTTGTGGTACGACCAGATTAACAAATTACGTGATTTTGAGAACTGTTTTATTTGTAACTTTTAATAAATCTAGTGCTTTTTTAATGTCTTTTTAACCGTTTTCTGGCAAAAAGCTTAAGCAATGCCCCTGTAATTAAGGTCATCCCCCTTTGACCGATGTAGTCAAAACGAACCAGTTAGAAGAAAGCAGACATTCGTACTTTTCTCTCGACACCTTATGGGTTTATGGTCATTATTAACGTTTATTCGCAATGCCCAGAAAATAAAAACAGCATGCTGTCTACTGAATTAACCTTTAAAGAACGTGTAAAACTCTTCGTTGCCCAAATTTTGGTTAAGTGGGGAAAACTTACTCATGACGACTTTACACAACAAGAACTACAGGACTTAGTTAAAGATGTATTCCCCTATACATTTAACTTCGATATCCCCGTGGGAGCAGGCAAAATTTCAGTACTAGAAGGCAATGTAACCCTTAACAACAAGCACAATCGCATTGGCATTCAATGCCTAGCCGCCTTGAACGTTGAAGTAGCAAAAAGTACGATTTATCGCGCTCATGTCATTTTTTCACTTAGCGCTACACCGCGCTACAACAAAGAAAAAGCCACCTTGTTCTTGGAAGATTTAACAACCGACAACATTACCTTGGTTAATGACGATTACGCGCTTATCAAAGACACCCAATTTATAATAAGTAAATTCTTCCCAACGCAAGTTAACACGCTGCTTGGTAAACCATTAAGATCCGCGCTATCGCTAATAACTGCTGGCACATCAGATATCGCGGCGAATTATCTGCAACTTTATACTGGTGGTTCTAAACAAGCGGTACTCGATTATCACAAGCCACAAATACACAATGCTATAACAAGTCAGTTTACGCCTGACGATTTAAGCCACAGCATGCGCGCTTCACAATGGCGCGAAGTACTGTTCTCTAGGCTTGGTAAATCGGTGCGGGTTGAAGAAAACGTATTGCGTTTTTACTTAACCGTCCCTTCTAACACTGACCAAAATTAAAATGGCTTTCGGCTAAAGCCGATGCTGTTTCAATTGTTGCTAGGCTAATGATCGGCGACAATTGAAACTGGTACTTCCTCAATTTGCTCGCCAATGTCTTCGATGTTAAGTCTTGGGTTATCGACACTTGCCTCTAACATATCAAATGCTTTTGATACATAACGCGCCAACGGTTGCAGTGACTCAATGTTTTTATTACAGCAAACTAAACCCACATTAGCCGTCCCAGCATAGGTCATCAGAGTAATATTTACGCCGCCACCAGGTGTGATGGTAGAGATAGGATAACAAGCCAGAAGTTCTGCGTCTTTCAAATACCGTGTATCGGTCGGTCCAGGGACGTTTGATATCAAGATATTTGCAATTGGCTTAACCACATTTGATAAGCGAAGCCATTCAAATACCAATGCTAAAGATTGAATAACAATAGTGTATCCGCTAAACGCGGCCGGCCTTGCGTGCTGCGCTGCGTGCTTCACAATTCTGTGGTTAATAACAATTTGTCGTAGTCTTAAGTATGGGTCTGTCTCGCCGTGGGCAAGCTGTACCGGCACAATCGCTATCTTGTTCCCTGTTGTTTTCTCGCCGGGCTTTCTTAAATTAATTGGCATATTAGTGAAAAGCGCCTTTTTAAAAACCTGGCCATGATTTTGTAGCAGCTTATGCACGCCAATATCAAAGGCGCACAACAGCACCTCATTGGCAGTTGAGCGCGTGCGTCTTGCTAGCGCTTTTACCCGAGTAAAGTCCAAATCCATAGTTGCAACAGCGCGACCTGCTTTTACCTGTCCGGTCAATACGGTTTTGGTGCCGGTAAATGGAATAGGCATATAGTGTGGATTCACACGAAGTAACTTCATGAATATACGCAAGAAGATAATAAGCAGGTCAAGGGCCGTTTTGAGTGCATAACCAATACCTAAAAGCCGCTTAACGATACTGACTGGCTCGCGTTTTCTGTGTCGTAAACGCTTAACTGCCCATAAGGGCGTAAACTTGCTGTCGTGAGAGTAAGGCACGTATCCCGACTGAAACCAGCGTACAAGCGTAGCGCCGTCGCCATACATATGGTGAACACGCGCATAAATGGCGAACGTGTCGCTGTTATCGTCAAAGATAAAATGGTATTGCCACAATGGTTTATCTGGGTCTAGCCGAGATGCATGCAGCCTTGCTACAAATGCATCAAGGGCTTCTCGGTTTGTTACATCAGACACGCGGTGAATTTGAACGTGATAATCCATATTCAATTTTTTAACTGGCACAAAACCGACGGGATAACCCAAAACCGTTTTCACTGCGCAATTAAAAGGCGACGTAGCGCGGGCGAAACTTCTTATTTCATTAAACAGTTCAGGAACATATTTCGTGCCATCAGCGCCTTTTGGCATGGCGAGAAGCTGAAGACACGCCACATGCTTCGGGTTCTCATCAGACTCGGTGATCCAAAACGACTTATCTAAGAAACTGAGCGTTTTTGCCATTTTTATTCCTTTAAGCGAAATCGAGGGGCGACTGTGTTTTAAAATCTTTCACGAACTCATGAGAGTTAAGCACGTGTTCAAGGTAGGACTTTTCACTATCAGACAACGTAAGCCTAGGTAAAATAGTGACCATCATCAATGACAGCGCGTGAAAACGCTGCATTTCATCATCCATATGATTATTTAATTCATCAAATTGGCACGACTGCGTGATTATAAGCAAGGCCAAATCAACCAACAGAGTAAGGTCTGCTTTGCTTGCTACCAGCACGTTTCGCTGACTTAAAGAGTCAAACAGAAACGCTAACTGAACACGTAGTTGCTTTTGAATATTAGCCCGCGGCCGCACAATAGAAGGATATTTTTCTGCTAGGTCTGCTGGACTGCGATAGAAAAATCGGAATACGTGAATACTGTCTACAAGCAGATACAGGTAATACATGATGTCTTCAGCGTGCAGCGTTTCAAGCTTATCGCGTCGAAGCACTTTCTGCATTTGTTGTTCATGCATTTTCATTAATGCCGTCACCAGGCTGTCCTTGCCCTTAAAGTGGTAATACAAATTTCCCGGACTAATGTCTAACTCCACCGCTATATCAACGCTAGTTACAGTGTTCTCTCCATGCTCATTGAACATGGTAAGCGCGGTAAGCAAAATTCTTTGCGCGGTTTTCATTTTCTTTTTTACCTCTAGCTACGTCTAGTGGCACCAAAACCCAAAAAGCGTATACCAATAACTTAGCCCTAGCGTACCGCAACATCCTTAACCGCTGGGGCTTTTTGGTGTTGCGCTACATGAATACAAAATATAGCTGCGCAAAGCCTGCCAACATGCCCAGCAGTGCGCCTGTTACAATAAGCTTCCATTCGTCTTGCTGGTACGCAGGACGAAGCACACCTTCGAACTCTTCTGACGACAATGCCTGCATACGCTCACTAAGGTCCTGACCAACATGCAGTGCGCCGTTGGCGTAATCAAACGCGTAAAGTAAGTATTTATCAGAATGATCGAAAATTTGCTGTACTGCTAGCGATTTCATTTTGTGATAATTTTCCGAGCCAACGCCCAACGCGAAGTAAGGCTGTGCGATAGACACGTATCGCTCGATAGCATCATTTACGTGTAATTCAATTAGCTCTAGCAGCTGAGCTGAACCGGACCCATGTAGAATTATGTGCGTAATATTTTTCGGCGTTATCAGCTTTTCTTCGATAATAGACGCGTAAACCTGTGATACTTCTTTCTGCCGTTTTAAAAACATACCTTGAATAGTAACTGGCCCTAGTTTGCGTGGGCGTTTTGGCTCGAAGATAATTTTAATTGCAATCCAGTTAGTGGCGTAACCAACCAAAAGACCGCCCAGTGGCAAAATCCACCACGCCTGATAGAAGTACCACAACAGCATGGTGGGCAAACCGAACAAAAAGCCAAAATAAAAGCCGCTTTTTACAATGAACGGAAATTCTTTGCTGCCCGCCGTTAAGAAAATCTCATTTATGAGTTCAGGGGAATTGACAAGCTGCTCAACCACAAGCTCTTTAATATCGAGAATTTCCGAAATATTGTGTTGGAAGTCATCAACCATTTTATGCACAACATTTGGAATGTCGTTTTCTATACGCTGATAAACAAGATTTTTCCCTTGAACCGGAAGGGCTGCCCATAACTGAGGTGCGGATTCAGCCATTACGTCGTTCACCACTTTGCGCACAACTTGGCTGAGTCTTCTCTCTATGGCTTTGGTTAGCTCGTCAGGGTCTAATCTTTGAGCAAGCTCTTCAACGCTAAGCAACTTACCAAGCACAAGCTCAACTTCAATTTCTGCCATTTGCCGACGTTTTGCAGGAATGAGCCCTTGCCAGCCAAAAATGGGCTTTATTCCCACAAACTCTATAGGGTAAAACATCATTTTTACCGCAAGGTAATTAGTTAGCCAGCCAACAACGGCACTTATCAACGGGATTGATAAAAGGCTTAGCGTTTCAAAATTCCATTCCATACTGCGAACAAGTGGTCCGATTTTATTATTCTACTGCTCAGGCTACTGAGTGGTTGGGATTTGGTCAATGTAAAAAGTAAAATTAGTGCTAATTGTTGATTGAAAACAATGCTGCATACAGCTAAATAATAGTGATTGTGACGAGAACGTACCAATTAGGTAGTAGATTCTAACTTTTGTGCATACAGTGAAATATGATCAAAGATGCGACCGCGGGGCGAAGCGTCTTTCAAACTGAATAGGTAGTTGCCATGGCAGTATTCGATTTGCGATTAAAAAAAATAGAGCACGACATCGAGCATGCACAAAGTTACGATGAGTATGAAGCGGCGTGCCTAGCGCATGATGCCTTATCGGGTGCTGAAGAATGGAAAGCCACAGACGAGAGTGACAACTACGACCACCTGCTCATTCGCAAGCGTGTTCAGCGACTTCAAATTGCGCGAGGCAAAGGCGACATTCACGCGCTTATGTCTATTCTTCACGAGGGCCTTCATGGCAACTTAGGCAATATTGCCAATCCCATACTGCTCAGCCATTGTAAAATTGGCACAAAATACCTCATTGAACAGTTTATTGATGAAGTCACACTTGCCTTAGAACAAATTTTTAATGCAGACGAAAACGAAGTCGATTTCTACGAAAAGTTATATTTTTTTGAAGAAACCGCTCACGCGTTTGGGCGTAGCTGCTTAATGTTATCTGGTGGCGCCGGCTTGGGTTTCTTTCATGCAGGCGTTGTAAAGTCGTTAAACGAAAAAGGCCTATTACCTACCGTTGTTTCAGGAGCAAGCGCGGGCTCTATTATTGCCGCCATGCTTGGCACACGAAACCACGACGAACTGATTGAATCTTTAAGTGCCGAGTTTATTTATGAAACTTTTAAGCACTGGCGCAGTTTCGCAGGTTTAGGTAAGAAGAGTTTGTTCGATAGCTCTGTACTTGAAAACGCGCTAATTGAACTTTTCGACTTAACGACGTTTGAAGAGGCGTTCAAAAAAACCGGTCGTCATATTACCGTTACAGTATCCCCTGCCGACCTACACCAACACTCAAGATTACTAAACGCTAAAACATCACCAAACGCCATTATTGCTCAAGCAGTTCGTGCATCGTGTGCAGTGCCAGTCATTTTCAGCCCGGTTCAGCTTAGAGCGAAAACGCAAAGCGGTGAAATTGTGCCTTATATTCCCAACAGGCGTTTCGCCGATGGCTCGTTGATGGCAGACCTACCCTTTGAGCGCTTAGCGCGACTCTATGGTGTTAACCACAGTATTGTAAGCCAAACCAACCCTTTGGCGGTTCCTTTTATATCGAACAATCGTGTAGATCCAAATTCACTATGGGATATGTCGACAAGGCACTTAGGCCAGCTGGCTAAGTCGAACAGCATTTTTGCCATTGATATCATCGAACGACTCACAGGTAATAAAAGCGCAAAGCTGGCGATACATAAAGTACGCTCTATTATTGACCAACAGTACGTAGGGAACATTAATATACTTCCTAAGCGACAGCTTAGAAACTTGTCGCAAGTGCTATCTAACCCTACGCAAGAAAGTATTCAAAATCTTATCACCAGTGGTGAGAGAGCGTCGTGGCCTCAACTGCATGTTATTAAAAGAAATACTAAAATAAGTGAAAACTTACGCTATCATTTAACAAAGCTGAAAAAACGAGAAGCGGTAGAGCTTGGTCACGCCTAAATTTAAGATTTATTGAATAAAGTAAAACTGACAGCAAACGCTTATCGTAAGACCTTTAATAGACAACAGCCTAGTTAAGGACTCTGGTGAGCGTACATCCCCCAAACCCTGACAGCATGTATACGCAGCAGGTAAAACAACTCATAAATATGGTATACCCGCAAGAAGCGGGGTACGGCTCTATTTTTGAAGATGCACGTCACTATTTTTCTGCTGCCCCAGAACAAGAGAAACAAATACAAACATTAAAAGCGCAGCTAGCTAACGCGACTGAAAAAGAATCGGATAGCAAAGAGCAGCTTGAAGCTAAATTGAAAAAAAGCACCGCGCTTTTAAATAGTGACCGCAACGAGAGGCTTGAGCGGTTGCAGGCGGTTATAAATAAGATTGTTCAACTTTGCGAGGGTGACTCTTTTGACGAAACTCAGCTGTTAAGCGCAAAATTTTTGGGGACATTATTGCTACTTACTCGCGGTAATGAAGGTAACTTTGCGAAAATACATCAGCGCTACAAACCTATTTATAAAGCAGTGTTAACACTGCGTTTGGTTGATAAGCTTTTGCGACATAAAACAGTTGCACATACCTATTTATCGAAATACAAAAATACGCTATCACGCTTCGATGATGAGCAAGCGGGCTTTACAAGGTGGAAGGAAGCGCTTGCAACACCCCTTATTACCGCTGCATTGCTGCAGGATGTTGGGTTGCACTGCCCCGATGCGCTAAACATTTTAAAAGGGGAAAATGGTGATCTTGACGAATTCAGACTACTTGAAGAAACTCAACGAAAATCCCTGCTTAAAATAAATTTTCACAATACGCTAAAGTATTTGTCGGAAGGTTTAGGAACCCCAACTTATATCGGCAATGACAAGGCAGAAAGAGAAGTGTTTAATGCAAAGCAAAAAGATGTTCATACATTTTTGCTTTCTCTGGTTAAAGACGCATTTATTTTAAAAACAGGTTTAGGTGAACTTGTTAAAATTCCACAAATTTACGTGTCAATTGTGCTGTCGACAAAACCCGACTACACAAGATTAAGCCTGCCGAAGGGCTATATGCTTATAGAGCAACTAGCCAAGAAAGGAAGTTTAAACAAACAGCTAGCCCAAGATTTCATAGATATTGTTGGCTATTTCCCGCAAGGTTTTGGCGTAACTTTCATTCCCGTTAACGAAAAGGGTTACGAAAAAAATCAATTCGAGTGCGCTATTGTAACTGGCTTAAACCCAAGCAACCCTGCCGAGCCTACTTGTAAAGTGGTAACTCGAAATCAGAACTACATTAGCAGCGGTACAATGGAAGTGATACCAAAGGCGCGCAATTTATATTTCCAAGGCAATAGGAAAAAACTTATGCGAATGGGCAAAGAACGCTTAATGGAAATAATTAATCAGCTTTCAAGTAATGTAAGTTCAGATGCAGTTGAAGACTTAGTACCCAGCTTTTGGGAGCCGCATGACTTTTTTGGGTACAAAAAGCATCAAAATTTGTGGGTTAGAAAACAATAGCGCTTAGGTTCATATACAAAAAGTTCATATACCCAAAATCCAGGCACAAAAAAGCAAGCGTTAGCGCTTGCTTTTTTTCATGGTGAGCAAATAATGCGTTCGGCGTTTTAGCCCTCGCCTTTCTCTGCGTTAGCACTAGTATCTTGCGTTTTCGCCGCTGTTTTTCGTGTTGATGTACTTGCACGCTTAGAAGCGGTGCCAGACGCCGACGTTGTTTTCTTAGCTGCGGTACTTGTGCTGCGTTTAGCAGTGGTACTTGCTTTACGCGTCGTCGAGGCTTTTCTTGCAGGCGCTTTTGTAGTTGCTGCTTTGGCATCAGTCGCTTTAGCTGTAGCAGGTTTTGCAGCGGCTGCGCTCTTTGTCGTACTTTTAGTAGCAGCCTTTTCAGATGCTTTGGCTGCAGCTTGTTTGGCAGCTAAAAGGGCCACTTGCTCAACCAGTAAATCTACTTTTGCGTTAAGTAATGCAAGCTGCTTGTCTTTTTTCTGACGCTTTTTACTTCCCGATAACGCACTTACCACTGGGTTGCCCAGCACTATCTTTTGCGCGGTATCTACAATTGCCATTGGATTGAGCGTACGCTTTAATTCACTTTCAACTTCAAGGCCTTTCGCCTGCATAGTTTGAATTGCTTCATGGGAATCGTCTATTCGCTGGCTTACCATACCTGCAGCAGTATCTAATTTAGCTGCAATAAGGTCTGAACCGGCGGCTAGCCAACCGAATAACGGTGAAGATTTAATTGAAGATGACACGTTGCCTTCCAGTGCATTTGCAATTGCAGCGGCATCTTTATCAGTAGTCTTTGTACTCATAACGCCTCCTAACAAGGAGATTGGGGAAAATATTAGCGGGCACATGGCCCGCTACAAAGCACTAAGAATTAGTGCAGTATTTTGAACAGTAAATAAAGACGGGCAAGGTGCCCATCAGCATTACTTACTTGCAGCTAGCTTAGCTACCGCTTCAGTTAGCGCGTCAATCTTTGCTGAAAGCTCTTCAATACGCTGATCTGCAGGCTCTGAATCTAGACCAAGCTTCTTACGTACGTCTGCTACGCGGTTTTCAACGTCGTTAGTTGTTGATTTAAACTTAGTGCGAGCGTCTTCTTCAAGGGTTTCGCCTTTGCTTACCAAATCGTCGAACATCTTGTTCGCTTCTTCACTAAGCTTTTCGTAGCGACCTTGCGCTTCTTCTACGCTTTTTCCATAAGCGCCAAGACCTGCCAACCAAATTTTACGAGCCATTTCTTCAGCTTCGTTGATTTTGCCTTTAATTGTTTCTGTAGTAGTCATTTTTCAGCTCCTATGAATGCTAAATTTGAGTGTTCTTTAACACTATGGCTTAACTTTACGCATAACAATTAGAAACCGCATACTAAAAAACAAAAAAATAAAAAAAAGCCCGACATTTAGTTCGGGCTTTCATCTAACAACATGATTTATGGAGCATTATTTATAATGCTTTGACAACGTTATAGCTCTACGTCCGCAAGATGCATTACGAACGCGTATTCTAGTGCAGTAGATTCAAAACGCTTGAAGCGCCCTGATGCACCACCATGACCGGCTTCCATATTAGTTTGGAACAGAAGCAAATTATCGTCGGTTTTGTATTCTCTTAACTTAGCCACCCATTTCATTGGCTCGAAATACTGCACCTGAGAGTCATGTAAACCAGTTGTTACCAGCATATTTGGGTACGCTTTAGCCTCAACCTGGTCGTACGGTGAATAAGAAAGCATGTATTCGAATTCAGCTTTACTTGCTGGGTTACCCCATTCTGTATACTCACCGGTTGTAAGCGGAATAGATGGGTCGCTCATAGTTGTTACTACGTCAACAAACGGCACGTGTGCACTTACACCTCGATACAGCGATGGCTCCATATTTACAATGGCCCCCATAAGGAGGCCGCCAGCACTGCCGCCCATAGCAAATACGCGGTCTTTGTCGGCATAGTTTTGAGCTACCAAGCCTTTAGATACATCAATAAAGTCAGTAAACGTATTAACTTTGTTTTCCATTTTCCCGTCTTCGTACCACTCTCGGCCAAGCATTTGACCACCACGAATATGGGCAATAGCAACTACAAAACCGCGGTCAAGCAAAGACACCCAACTGCTTCTAAAAGTTGGCTCTACCGTTGAGCCGTATGAACCATAGGCATATTGGTAAAGAGGATTTGTACCGTCTTTCTTAAAGCGTGCTTTTTTGTACACTAATGAAACCGGAATTTGCGTGCCGTCTCTTGCGTCAATCATTACACGTTCAGACGCATATTCGTTTGAATCGAATGTGTCAGAAACACGGGTTTGCTTCATAACCTTGGTTTCAAAAGTGTCTAGGTTTACGTCTAGTATTGAGCCAGGCGTAGTAAGCGAGCTGTAGTAAATACGAAGTACATTGGTATCTACTTGAGTATTAGCATTGAAATATGCGCCGTAAATAGGATCTTGTGTTGGTAACACTTTCTGTTCGCCAGTTTCAATATTGTGAACCACCAAACGAAGCATGCCGTTTTCTTTCTCTTTCACCACAAGATGATTCTTCAACACTTCAATACTTTGCACAAACACATCAGAACGATGAGGCACTACTTCTTCCCACGTCGACAAATCATTTTTTGTCTCTGCAGGAGCCTTCATTACCTTAAAGTTCTTGGCATCAATGTTTGTTAGTACGTAATACTCATCGCCAAGCTTCTCTAAGCTGTATTCCTGTCCATCTTTGATAGGCAGGAAAATTTCAGGTGCTTGCGTCGGGTTATTTGCATCAATAATCGTAACACCCGTTTTTTCGGTGTTACTGTGATAGATGTAAATCTCATCAGCGTCTTTACTCTTGCCAATAAACGTATAAAACGTTTCATCGGTCTCTTCGTAAACTAATACGTCATCAGCCTGAGGAGTACCCAATTTATGGCGATATACTTGATAACCCAAAAGGGTTTGAGGGTCTTTCTTAACGTAAAACAGGTGCGTGTTGTCGTTCGCCCAAAGAATAGTGCCAGATATGCCTTCTAAAACGTCATCAAGTTTTTCACCTGTCTTGAGGTTTTTTACATATGCAGTGTAAATACGACGGCTAAGGGTATCTTGTGAATAAGCTAGCAGCTCATTGTTTTCACTTACTGAGTAATCACCAATACTAAAATAGTCATGCCCTTCAGACATAACATTGGCATCAAGTAATACCTCTGCCTCGCTGTCTAGGGTAGGCTTACGTAGATAGATAGGATACTCGTTTTCACCCGAGTAGCTCGTGTAGTACCAATACCCATTGTAAAAAGCAGGTACCGTTGAGTCGTCTTTCTCAATGCGTGAGACAAGCTCTTCATAAAGCTTTTCTCGCGTTTCTTTGAGCGGGCTTAGCACCGATTCAACATAAGCATTCTCAGCTTCTAAATGCCCTAATATTTCTTTATTTGTGCGAGAGTCATCTCTCATCCAATAATAATTGTCGGTACGGTTAATACCGTGTGCCGTCATTTCAAACGGCACTTTTTTAGCAACTGGCGCAGGTACATCGGTGTTAAGCATCACGTTAGGTGCCTGTTGTTGAGAAATGGTGTTGGCTGGTTCCTGCTGCTTCTCTGCGCTGCAACCCGCTAGCAGACCGCTAACAGCAGCGGCTATCCATAAGTGTTTCATCATCTTTCCTATATATCAAAGCGCTCAACGCACGCCCTTTTTTGTTCTTGGATTCAGTATATCCAAATAATAATGTCGTTCTAGCGGTTACTGGTCAACTTCTACGGTACTGCAATATTTAAATGTTACAAGATGTGATGAACTGCAAATACACTGTCTCGACAACGCTCAAAAAGCGATAGATACAATAAAGGCACCATTAAGGCGCCTTTATAAATGTATTCATTTGCTAACAATGTGACTATTAGTCTACGATGTCTTTTGGCATGTCATCGCGAATTTCCTGCCAAACCTTGCCGCTCTCAATACCATATTTTCTCACTACTACAGGCACCCGGTCGTATTCGCCCTTTTCTGCCACTTCGAGAAGATCTGCGTAGTATTTGTTGGCTACATCACGCGCTTGCTGATAATCGAAAAAGAAACCACCAATACGTGAATAAAGACCTCTGAACCCATTCATCATTAGAACGAATACGTTGTTGTTCGATGCTAACGCAAGGTCGTGAGACATTTGATAATCGAACTGAGCAAACGCAAGCCCCTCTTGTTCAACATCTTTGTAACGCGCAATAATTGCTGCAGATTCTTGAGGATTGTTACGAATTGCGCCTCGGATGAATACTGCACTTAGGTTTGTGCGCGCAGCAAGCAAGTTATCAACAAGCTCGGGAATGCCTTCTTGGTCTAAACGGGCAAGCGTTTCCAATATATTCAAGCCGCATGTTTCCCAAAAGTTGTTCACTTTTGTTGGCTTGCCGTGCTGTATCGTCAACCAGCCATCACGCGCTAAGCGCTGAAGTACTTCACGTAATGTTGTTCTTGTTACACCAATGAGCTCAGATAACTCTCGCTCTGCAGGCAGAATAGTGCCTGGAGGAAAGCGTCCGCTCCAAATTGACTCAACAATATATTCTTCGGCGAATCCAGCGGGACTCTGCGCCTTATAAATCATAACTAATCGCCTGCACGTTATTGTTATTTTGCAACTGATTGTACCAGATGCTCATTTATTATCACAATGAAATATGCGCCGTCCAGCAAAGGTTTTAACATCTTGTTAAAACAAACCGGTACATTTACCACATTCATTTCTCATAATGTGCATTTATTGAGCACTGCCACGAGCATTTACCGCCTAAATGATCAACATTGTGAAAATTAGACAAATATTCAGGTACTTTCACAGGGTGGGGTCTGTGAATTCCTTTCTCAAGGCGTTAATATCATGTACGCTTAAATTCCGTCTATAATGACAGCAGCGAAATCGCTTAAACTCGAAAAATATCGCGTATTCAGAGCGGTTTACGTATGCAATAACCGGAAATACACAATGTAAAGTTACACAAAAACGTGTGCTTTGTTGTAAAAGGAACAGGAACTCATGCAAACTTCAATGATCGCGGCGATCTATCAGAATTTCCTGGGACACGCGCCCGACTGGTACAAGAAAACCATAATTGCCTTTCTCATTGTAAATCCAATCATTTTTATGGTTGACCCTTACATTGCAGGTTGGACTCTTGTTATACAGTTCATATTCACCCTGGCAATGGCGCTAAAGTGCTACCCACTGCAACCTGGGGGATTGTTACTCATTGAAGCCATGTTTATTGGGATGACCTCGCCCGGACATATGATGCATGAGATTGAGGTAAACCTTGAAGTATTGCTTCTTTTAGTGTTCATGGTTGCAGGTATCTATTTTATGAAAGACCTGCTGATGTACTTGTTTACCAAACTGGTTATAAAAGTACGTAACAAACTTGTGCTTTCACTGGCCTTTATCGTTGCCTCAGCGTTTCTATCAGCTTTCTTGGATGCTCTTACCGTTGTGGCGGTAATCATAAGCGTAGGCTTAGGCTTTTATTCTATTTATCATAAAGTGGCTTCGGGCAAGGAGTTTCATTCAGACCATGACCACACCAGCGATGATGAACTAGGCAGCCACGATTTAGAAGACTTTCGTGCATTCCTTCGCAACCTTATGATGCACTCAGCGGTTGGTACAGCTCTGGGCGGTGTAATGACGATGGTTGGCGAACCACAAAACCTAATTATTGCAGACAAAGCGGGATGGAACTTCGTAGAATTCTTTATTCGCATGGCCCCTGTAACGCTGCCTGTTTTCGTATTCGGTCTATTAACCACCATTGTTCTAGAAAAGACTGGGCTGTTTAGTTACGGCGCCAAGCTACCTTCTGCTGTTAGGCAAATCCTTGTTGATTACAACGACCATATGGACAAAGGTCGCAGCAAGCGCGAAAGCGCCAAACTTATCGTTCAAGCACTTATTGGTATTTGGCTAATTGTAGGTCTTGCTACACACATGGCTTCCGTTGGACTTATCGGCCTATCGGTTATTGTACTTGCTACATCGGCAAGTGGTGTAATTGAAGAACATGCGCTTGGTAAAGCGTTTGAAGAAGCACTGCCTTTTACTGCACTGCTATGTGTTTTCTTCGGGGTCGTGGCCGTTATTATCGACCAAGGCTTATTCCAGCCTGTAATTCACTGGGTACTATCGTTTGAAGGTGAAACGCAAATGGTGATGTTCTACTTGGCGAACGGTGTGCTTTCAATGGTGAGCGATAATGTATTTGTTGGCTCCGTATACATTACTGAGGTTACGGCTGCATTAGAAGCTGGCCAGATTACTCGTGACCAGTATGACATGCTGGCCGTTGCTATCAATACAGGTACAAACCTACCAAGTGTTGCTACACCAAACGGACAAGCTGCGTTCTTGTTCTTATTAACGTCTGCAATTGCACCACTACTTCGTCTATCTTATGGCCGTATGGTAGTTATGGCGCTTCCGTACACTGTAGTGCTAACCATTGTGGGTTTATTAGCAACTTACCTTGGCCTTGCAGATGCAACACAAGTGCTTTACGACATGCACTTAATTGAGCACCACACTGCCGCTGAAGCTGGCATGGAAGCGGTGGGGCATTAATTAATGCGTTCACCTATTAGAAGTATTAGCCAATGGGCAGAGCACAAGTCTTCATGGCTTGTGCTTTTCGCCACCTCTCTGGGTTTAGAAATTGCTGCGCTGTATTTTCAATATGGCATGGGCCTGAAGCCTTGCATTATGTGCATCTATCAGCGCACTGCAATGTATGGCATCGTGCTCTCGGCGCTCATTGTTTTATTTAAAAACAACGGCCTTACTCGCATGATAGGTTTTGCCGGTTGGGCGTTGTCTGCAGGCTGGGGGTTTCTTATTGCAAAAGAACACATTGGCATTTTAAATGCCGCTAACCCGTTTTTTGCAAGTTGTGAAATTGTTCCTAACTTCCCTGCATGGCTACAGCTGCATGAATGGATCCCCGCGGTATTTGCAGCTGAAGGGGACTGTATGGAAGATAGCTGGCAGTTTCTTTCTATGGGAATGGCTGAGTGGATGCAAATAATCTTTGCTGCGTATTTTGCAGTATTTGCTATCGTGTTTGCGTGCCGTTTATTGGATAAAAAGCCCTTTTGATTGATTTGTCCATATTACCCTCTCGGCTACCCCCTATCCACACCGAGCAAGGTCCAGTAACCATACAACGCATCGCGCATAAACATTGCGATGCGTTGTGTGAAGCAGGTCAAAAATCTATTCATCATGTTAAGCCCTGGTTTGGCGCCTCGGTTTGCCCTGTAACACCAGCATTAGCTAAGCAGTGTATAGAGAATATGGAAAAAGCCCGTGACACTGGCTACGGGTTAACCTATTTGCTTATGCACAATGAAACCTGTTTGGGGATGGGCATTATCAACTATATTAACCACACGCACCTAACAGCTAATTTGGGTTATTGGTTAAGTCCGCAGGCATGTGGAAAAGGGCTGGCCACGGCAATTTGTGAAGCGCTTAAGAAACTAGCCTTTTCACAAATGAATTTGCACCGACTGGAGTGCTATGTAGAACCCAACAACAAGGCCAGTTTGCGCGTTGCCGAGCGAATTGGTGGTGTTAAAGAAGGTTTATGCCGCAAGCGTATTTTTGGCAGAGACGCCCTGCTCTACGCCATTGTTAATGACTAGTTCAAGCACCAGCGTCCGTTACTTCCATCTCTCCTATAAAAGAAGCGTTCTTATAATCTACGCTTTCTAATCTAGGTCTTCTAGCGGCCAAATGGCGATATAGTCTTCAAACTCGTTTAAGTCTACATCCGATTCAAACACCGTTTTGTTTCGTACCGACATGCCTGCTGCATGCATCGCATGCTTTTTACCTTTGTTTAGCAATGGATGCCACGACGGTAGCCCTCTTCCTTCGTGTAAGCGCCTGTATGCACAGCTTGTGGGCATAAAGAAGATATCTTTAAGGTTGTCTTTAGTGAGCTTTACACAGTCAGGCACAAGCTCGGTGCGCCTTGCATATTGGGTACACTCACACTTTTTTGTGTTTAGGTAAGAGCAGACAATATTGGTGTAGTGAATTTGCTCATTCGCTTTTATGTGATCGGTGGGTGAATATTCCTCAACACTTTCGTCATCTATGAACTTGTGTAGACAACATTTCGCGCATCCATCGCACAACGACTCCCACTCAATTTGGGTCATTTCCTCTAGAGACTTAGCTTCCCAGAATGGCTGTGTCATTCGTTAATTACCTCGGTATCTAAGGTCAGATGCCCCTTGAGCTCCACGTTTACTTTATCGCCTGCGAACAAAGGGCCTACCCCTTTTGGCGTGCCTGTAAACACTACGTCACCAGCATCTAGTCGAAATTCGCCAGACATATGGGCAATTTGCGGCACTATTTTGTGCAGCATTAACGCCGTGTGCCCCTGCTGCCTTACTTCACCATTAATGGTTAATGAAAAATGTAAGTCATCAAGCTCTGTTATTTGATCAATAGGAATAAAGCATGAAAGCGGCGCGCTGCCATCAAATGATTTCGCTCTTTCCCATGGCTGCCCGTCTGCTTTCAGTTTAGCTTGAACATCGCGAAGCGTTAAATCTAAGCCGAGGCCAATGCCCCAGATAGCGTCACGCACTTCTTCTTCGCTGGCATTTTTAAGCGTAGACTTAAGCAGTACCGACACCTCTAATTCGTTATGACACTCGCCTTTGCCGGTTGGAATCGCTACTGGCTGTGATAAAGCGCACAACGCCGCCGAGGGCTTCATAAATAGTAAGGGTTGTTTAGAGACTACCGAGTTCATTTCTGCAATATGGTCAAGGTAGTTACGACCGATACACATCACTTTCCCCGTAGGCAACGCAATATCGTTTCCCTGCATATCTTTGTGTGAATACTGCATTAATAACCTCGCTTTATTCTTTCAGACAAGTAACCCACTGAAACACCGAAATACGATGAACGATTCCATTTCATCAGCGTGTGGAAGTTGTTATAGACCAAATAAACTCGGCCATTCTCGCCGTCAGGCATTATCAATGAGGCTTTTATATCTACTTTGGGTAAGTCTCGACCATCAAAACGCTTAACGCCTTGTTCTTGCCAAAAACGCAGTGGCTTCATATTTGCCTTAGACAAACCAGAAATTGAAATCGGCTGAGTAAGCTTTACCTGTCGTCCCCACGTACCATTGTCAGTCCAACCTTCTGATGAAAGGTAGTTAGCGATTGATGCAAATACATCGGCCTTTGTGTGCCAAATATCCTTTTTACCATCGCCATCGTAATCTACCGCGTAGTTGGAAAAAGAAATGGGCATAAACTGGGTTTGCCCCATGGCGCCAGCCCAAGAGCCTTTAAAGTCAGCTACTTTTGCATGTCCCTCATTCAAAATGTTAAGCGCGGCAAAAAAATTATCTTTAAATAATTTTTCTCTGCGCCCTTCAAAGGCCAATGATGCAAGAGCAGACAGCACACTATAATTGCCCTGAATTTTGCCGAAGTTAGATTCATTGCCCCAAAGCGCCACAATAAATCTAGCTTGTACACCATAGTCTTTCGCAACACGCTCTAATAAGTCTTTATTGTCTTCGTAAAGCGCTACAGCCTGCTTAACCTTCCAATCTGGTACGCGAGTAGACAAATAACTATCTAGCGTTATTTTTCTTTCTGGCTGATTTTTATCACTCTTTATAACGGTGGGGCGAAAAGTGATGTCAGCAAACGCTTCGTCGATAAGCGCTTCTTCATAGCCCTTTTCTTGCGCTTCAATGCGAAGGGCTGAAACATACTCTTCGAACTTGGCAAACTGTTCGTCATCGCTTTGTTGTGCTTGCGCATAAGAGAAAACACTAAAGAATAAAGGCAGAGAAACCACGGCTTTACATAAAAGACTAAGGTGAATTGTAAGACCGCGGCGTAAATGCTGTTGTAAACGTAAATGCATAAAACCTTAAAACTTTTTATCAGGGTTTTTACTAAGACCAAGTGACTCGCGATGCTTCTCTAGCAAATTGTCTTCTTTAGGCGGCATTTGTAGATAAAAACCTTGCTCATTAAGCGCATCTATCAGCTTTTCCTTATCGACACCGCCAAGGCGCTCACGCTTCTCAAGGGCAATGATTGTCACAAGTTCAGGCACGCCAAAGCGCGACATTAGCGCCTCAGGTACATCTTCAAAGTGGCCTTTCTTTGGAACGTATAAATACATTCCTTGCTTTTTGTTGGTTTTATAAACCGCACATAACATAGTGAATCTCTTGTCTCTTATTAATTATAAGGTAGAAAAATAATTACTCTGGCGCGTCGCCAAGAAGCGCTTTTACGTGTGGCATAAATAGCGGCGCGCGCCAGGTTGAAAGCACATCTGGCATAAGCCCTTGTACACGCGTTTCATCAACTTGAAACCAGTACCACTTCAAAAGCTGATTTAGCTGTTTTTTAGACGCAATTACATCAGAACTCACGCCATTTTCTTGGGCAATTTTCTCTGAAATAACTTTTAAATCGCTGAGGCTCTTCTTATATTTTGGAACATCGATGAGTCGAAGTACCACAGGTAACCGCAGATTTTCGGGTGTTTGTGCGTATTTAGTTCTTGCATCATCAATAAGCGAAATAATGGTGTCGCCGTAGCGTCTAATTGATTGATGATTAATGCCATTAATGCGGGAAAGCCCACTTTTACTGTCTGGCAAACGCTGCGCAGCTTCAAACAAATGACCTTCTTTAAAAACGAAGTTTAATGCTAAGTCTTTTTCTCGCGCAGTATGCAAACGCCATGCGGCGAGTGCTTGTAATACGGTTAGCTGCTCGGCATTCAAACGCCAATTATTCTTGATTTGCAGATAAGCAAAATCTTCGGGCATTTGTGCACGCTTTTTGGCTCCAAGCAGCGCTATTTCATCGAATATCCAATGAACCTTCCCTGCTTGTTTAATTTCGGCGGCAAGCTGTTGATAACACGGTAAAAGGTAAAGCACATCGTTAGCCGCATAGCTTAACTGCGCTTCACGTAAAGGCCTTGCAAGCCAGTCGGTGCGCGATTCTCCTTTATCAAGTGATACGTCGCACAGCATTTCAACCAATTTTGCATACCCCAACGTAGGCCCTTTGCCTAACACGCTTGCAGCAAATTGGGTGTCGAATACGGGTGAAGGGAGTGTGCCAAAAGCCGTTAAAAAAGTTTCCAAGTCTTCAGAGCACGAATGCAGTACCTTTACTACGGCTTCATTCTCGAGTAGCGAAACAAAAGGCTGCATGTTCTCTATGGCAAGTGGATCTATTAACACCAATTGGTGTCCATCGTAGAGCTGAATTAGGCCAAGATGAGGAGTAAGCGTGCGTGTTCGTACGAATTCAGTATCAAGCGCTATGGCTTCTTGACGCTGTGCTGCAATGCAGACTTTTTCTAATTGTTCGTATGTTGTTATTAATTGATATTGCATATTCAGACACAGTAATAAAAAAGCCGGCAAACGCCGGCTTTAAGTATACTAATTCAGAGAAATTAGTCTCTTAACTCACGACGTAGAATTTTACCTACATTGGTTTTTGGCAGGTCATCTTTAAATACAACCTGTTTTGGCACTTTATAGCCCGTCAGGTGATTGCGGCAATGCGCAATAACATCTTCTGGCGTTAGTGAGTCGTTGCTTCTTACAACAAAAAGCTTAACAACTTCACCGCTAACCTCGTGTGGAACCCCTACCGCAGCCGCTTCAACGATATCATCGTGCATTGCAGCCACTTCTTCAATTTCATTAGGGAACACGTTGAAGCCCGATACAAGGATCATATCCTTTTTACGGTCAACAATATAGAAGTAACCTTCATCATCTACGGTTGCAATATCGCCAGTAGCAAGCCAACCGTCTTTCAAAATTTCTTCTGTTGCTTCAGGACGGTTCAGATAGCCTTTCATTACCTGCGGGCCTTTTACCCACATTTCACCTGGCTCGCCTTTTTCAACAGGGTTTCCGTCATCGTCTAAAAGCTTGATGTCTGTTGAAGGCACAGGCATACCAATGGCGCCTTTATAGGCTTCAATTTGTGGTGGATTTACTGCCACTACAGGTGAACATTCTGTAAGGCCATAGCCCTCAAGAAGAACAGTGCCCGTAACTTTTTCCCACTTTTCTGCAACTGGGCGCTGAACGGCCATACCACCGCCAAGACCAAACTTAAATTTGCTGAAGTCAAGCTCGTCGAACCCTGGGGTGTTTAGTAATCCGTTAAACAGCGTATTTACACCAGGTAAAATGGTGAACGGATATTTGCTAAGCTCATTAACAAATGCAGGCATATCACGAGGGTTAGTGATAAGTAGGTTGCGACAACCGTACTTCACGAACATCAGGCAGTTCGCTAGCAGTGCAAATATATGATAAAGCGGAAGCGCGGTAACCACAAAGTCTTCCCCTTCCTCGATGACAGTCTCGAGAATACCTGAAACCTGCTCGAGGTTAGCAACCATGTTACGGTGCGTAAGCATAGCGCCTTTCGACACACCAGTAGTACCACCGGTATATTGCAGGAAAGCCAAGTCATTATTGCTGATGTCTGGGCGAGTGTAAGTAAGCGATTGGCCTTTCTTAACCGCCGCAGTAAATGAGGTGGTTTCTGGAAGATTAAACGCTGGCACCATCTTTTTAACATACTTCACAACCGCGTTTACTATCCAGCGCTTAGGTGCTGGAAGCATATCACCAAGTGATGTTAGAAAAACTTCTTGCAGATTAGTGTCTGCAATGACTTCTTCAAGTGTGCAGGCGAAGTTCTCGACAATGACAATGGCCTTCGCGTTTGCATCGTTAAGCTGGTGCTTAAGTTCGCGTGCTGTGTAAAGCGGGTTAACATTAACCACAACCATACCCGCACGAAGAATGCCAAACATTGCTACCGGGTACTGAAGAAGGTTAGGCATCATAATTGCCACAGCATCACCGCGCTTCAAACCGCTTGACTGTAAATATGCTGCAAATTGAGCAGACAGCGTATCGAGCTCTTCAAAAGTAATAGAGTGCCCCATGTTAATGAAGGCTTCTTTATTCTTAAATTTCTTTACCGATTGCTCGAATATGTCTACTACAGACGCATAGCGCTCGGCATCAATTTCAGCGGATACGCGAGGGTCGTAATGCTTAAGCCAGGTTTTTTCCACCAAAACCTCCTCTTCTTTATTCTTATTCATTGGTTGGTGTACTAAAAATCACCACCAACATAACTGGTCTGATAACTTGCGAATAGTATAGGATGTGTAAAAAAAAATAAACGGCGCAATTTACAATTGCTCAACAAATTGGCTAATTAACGCGCCTACATCCTCAGTATTTTCCATGTGAATATGATGCCCGCCTACTAATTGTTCATATCGGGCATTTTTAAACCACGACGCTCTTTTTGGGTAATTGGCTTCCAAGTTTTTAAAACTACTTGAAGCGCCTATTATTAGCATAGGACACACAATAGCACGCAATAAGTTTTCTGCCTGTTTTTCCGTCAGCCTCAATATAGATTTTGTTCTAAGACGGGCGTCTGAGGACCAAAATTGCTGGCCGTCAGCTTCTTCTTTTAGGTTACGACTTAAAATACTTCTGGCAGTGTCAGCAGGTATATCTGAAATTTTACATCTAGCTTCTACTGCGCTATCTAAATCGACGGGACGAAGCTGGCTTTGCCCCTTTTCAAAACGATTGATAATGGCGTTTCTCATTTGCTGTTGCGTAGTGCTTTCATCTTCAACAAGAGGACCACACGCATCTATACTTACAACGGCACGTACTTTCTCTGGAAACAAGCTTGCAAACATCGATGCCAATATACCGCCAAGGGAATGCCCGACCAATATAACATCGCTAAACTGTTGGGATTGCAAAAGCGCGTAAAGGTCTTGAATGTAATCGGCTTGGTTATAGTGTGCACCTAAAGGACGATGCTGCGAACGTCCATGCCCTGCTAAGTCTATGGCAACATAGCGATACGCTTTAAAATAGGGAGCAAGTACCTTCATACTTTCAGCATTATCTAAATAGCCGTGTAAACCAATAACGACAGGCCCATCAACCTGATTATCCAGAGCTGCTAGCTTTAATTCACCTGCCGAAAGCTCAGTTTCTATCATTTTAACTCCCTCTTAGCGGCAATATCGCAGTCGACATCCACCCCAGCTTTGCCGCAAAACAAGAAAAAAGCGGCAAATACCTGCCGCTTCTTTCATTAAACCTATTTTTGTTTATCTAAGCGAATTGGATGAGCCGTCGACTTTTTACGGCTTTGGCCATTCGTCTGCGTTCCCTTTGGCATCGTTGAGCGGCTTGGTGCGTTTTGATAACGAATGACGCGTGTTCTATTGAAACCCGGATGAAAAAACGGACTTCCCCACGGACGATAGAAAGGGCTGCCCCATGGACCAAAAAAGGGCCCTGGACCATAGAAAGGTGAATACCAGCCTGTGTGGTAATTGAAGAACATTGTATCGACTTCATACACATCACGCTTGCGCCACATGTGGTAGTCATCGGCAATAATTGTTGGATAAATATAGGGTTGCTCACCAACTAAGCCGCTCGTTGGCAGTGTAATTGTGCCTAAAAATGTTGCGGCCCGACCTTCTTCGAAAACAATAGGGTCAACAAACCCGTCTATTTGCACTTTAAATCGCCCTGAGGTTTCACCGCCTGTATTCGGCTTGCCATAATGATTTAGCGGGAAGTGCGCAAGTTCTATGTACGTTTTATTGGGATTGTTTTCTACCCCTACGATAAGGCCGCCCCAACGCGCTTTCTGACCTTGAACGCTAGCCCCTGACGTTACCGCTTTTGAATACGAAACCAATGGGGTACCGTCTGGCACATCAATGTTTTCGGGCACAATAGCACACCCTGAGAAAATGACGACGGCTAGTAGAAGTAAGTAACGAGACATTTTAGCGCTCCAACGATAACCTAAAAGACATTGCATTCGTTTATTATGCCTAAACTGCATATTAAGACGACAATGTCGCCTTGTTTATCTCTTAAAATCAATGTGAGAAAACATGCCAAAACAATAACATAACAGTAGCAGTTATTATTGGCGACAACTACATCTTCAATCTTACATTTTTATAAATTTCGTTGCCGCAAAACCCAGAACAAGCAACAATAATGATAGTAAGACCGAATGGTTTAGATAGTTAAGATATGGATTTGTTCAAATAGAAATTGCGTTAGGCGTAGATGTCTACGCCAAACATTGATTGAATTGATTCACGCTGTTGTTGCTTTTCAAAGCTGGTATAAGACGCAATGGCTTGTTGAGAGTATGCATTGCCCTCCTCTCGAACAAACTGCTGATACGCTTTTGCATTGTCGGTACCCTGTTCATCAGGTGCAACAACAATCGCCCGCGTAGACGATTCTTCTTGACCCTTACCACTTTGCTGAGGGTCTTTGCTTACTTTTGCTACTCTTCCCTGACTACCGTCAGATGAAGGTATGGAAAAACTAGTATTGATGTTCATACAGCGCTAATTGAGGCAAGAATCACGCCAACGTCTTCAGACTATTATTACTGCTATTCTCTTCCCGGTAGCTTTTTCCACGTCACCTTATCGCGTAAATAAACAGGCTCGACATTTACTGCGTCTGATACATCACCACGTTCTTTTGCCATACTAGCCAATGGCAGCATATAAATAGCATTAGGCAACGTAACCGTTACTTCTGGTGTAGCAGCATGATCTTGAAGCCACTGTTGTAGTGGCTCGTAAGCTCCCCACCCTGTTCCCGCCACGACAACAGGTTTATTTGCTATCGCAGCCATTTGTTCCAACGCTGCCTCTGGGGGGCACACTTGCTCTTCTACTTCTAGCGTTAGTGCATTGCCGTCGGCTTTGTATACTGCAAAATACACCTCACCCATACGTGCGTCTGATGCTACTGCAATAAATTGTGCTGCATTGTTTGTAGGTGTTGTTTTGTTGAGCGATGCTGCCACTTCTCGGGCCATTGCCTCTAGTGTGCTTACACCGGCTACTTCAAGGCCTGTACCAAGCGCCAAACCTTGAATCATGCCAGTGGCTATCCTTACGCCCGTGAAGCTTCCCGGACCGCGACCAAATGCCAACAGATCAAGCTCGTTTAATGAGACTCCCGCTTCTTTTAGCACCTCATCTACCATAGGTAGTAAGCGTTGACTATGCTGCTGTGGGCAAACTTCAAAACGCGACACGGTAACATTTTCAAGCTGTAGCGCTACTGAACACGCTTCAGTAGCAGTATCAATTGCTAAGATATTCATGATTATCTCTGTAACTTATTTATCATCTATGTTTGCTAAAAAGCGTTCTACTTCGTCAAGACTGCGCGTACGCTTCATATCAGGCAAACTTCCTACAAACGTTTTGGCATAAGGCTTTGTTACCAAGCGGTTGTCACAAATAACCAATACACCTTTATCAGATGGATCTCTTATTAGTCGTCCAGCACCCTGTTTTAACGTAATGACTGCCTGCGGGATCTGAATGACTGCAAAAGGGTTTGCTCCCCGCTTTTTCACATCTTCCATACGTGCTTGCAATAAAGGGTCGTCTGGCGATGCAAAAGGTAGCTTGTCTATCATGACGCACACCAAATCATTCCCGCGTACATCAACACCTTCCCAAAATGCCCCCGTTCCCATTAACACCGCTTTTTCATCAGCTAGATAAGCGTCAAGCAGCGCTTGCTTAGTGGTTGTTCCTTGCACCAACAGAGGGTTGTCTACCTCATCTTCTAGCTTTTCAGCAATTTCGCGAAGCATAGCGTGGCTGGTAAATAATAAAAAGCACCGACCGCGGCTCGCTTTTATCAAGCGCTTAGCCGTTTGCAACAGTGTTTCACGCATAGAAAAACTATTGGGCTCAGGTAAATATCTGGGCACACAGAGCATAGCCTGCTCTGGATAATTAAACGGACTATCTAAACCAAGCGTTTTTGCCTCTTCAAGGCCCATTCGACGTTGAAAATGTTCGAAGCCGCCATTTACCATGAGCGTTGCAGAAGTGAAAACCCACCCTCTTGGTGGCGATGCCACAAAACGGCGAAATTTCGCAGCGATAGAAAGCGGCGTTAAGTGCATAATAAGATGGCGCTGAGTGGTCTCGTACCACAAGCTGACGTTTTCTTGCTTATCATCACTTAACGCATCAAGTTGCTCACGAGCTGCCACTACACGCTCATACATATTGTCTAAGTCTTTATCCCTGCCAATATGCAGTTTGCACACTTCATGTAAAACGCCCAATGCTTCAGCGAGCTTACCCACCTGCATTCGCACGTCATCGCGATTGAGTGCTTCAGCCCAATTGCCACGCTCTGGCGTATCAGGAAACAATAAGCGTAAGTCTGACGCAATCATTCTGCACTTATCAGCCGCTTTATCTAGCTGGCCAGCATCTTTTAATACAGTTCTAAATAAAAGCGTGATGTCTTTGCTAATATCGTGAATTTGGCGCGTAGAAAGAGACTCGCCAAAATAGTCACTCGCAATATCAGGGATTTGGTGTGCTTCGTCGAATATAATTGCATCGGCTTCAGGAATAAGTTCGCCAAACCCAGTGTCTTTCAACGCCATATCGGCGAAAAACAAGTGGTGGTTTACCACAATAATGTCGGCGTCTAGCGCTTTTCTGCGGGCTTTTACTAGATAACAATCTTCATAATCTGGACAGTCTCGTCCCAGACAATTGTCGACGGTAGAGGTAACAAGAGGCAGTACTTTTGCGTCTTCTGGGAGGGTTTTAAGCTCGCCCATATCACCGCTTTTTGTGCTGCTAGACCAACGCTTAACTTCAGAAAGTTGCCCTAATACTTCTTTTTCTACCAGTGTAGAATTTCCACCGTGCTGTGCCAGTCGATGAAGGCACAAGTAATTAGCGCGACCTTTCAGCAAGGCCGTTTTTCTTTTACTACCAAGTGCCTTTTTTACCAGCGGTAAATCTCTGTGAAACAGCTGCTCCTGAAGGTTTTTGGTACCTGTTGACACTATCGCCTTGCCATCGCTTAACAATGCAGGCGCAAGGTAGGCAAATGTTTTACCTGTGCCAGTTCCAGCCTCAACGATTAAGCTACCAGTAGTATCAATCGCATGCTTCACCGCTTTCGCCATTTCAGTTTGAGCGTCACGCGGCACAAAACCTTTTATGGTTTTGGCAAGTAAGCCGTCTGACGAGAATACGTTATTAATAGTAGGCATGTGTAAGCGCTGTATACTTTTTCTAATTCGGCCGCGCATTATGCCAAAAACCTTAATGAATGCCCATTAAAGGTTAATGCATTTGAACTGCTAACTTAGTTTTTTCGCTTCGTGGAAGTACAAAAGTGTATGCATAAACTATCAAAAGATTTTATCTTTTAGAGCAAAATAATTCGCTTTTTTAAATGCGTATTTAGGCGCACTATCCTGACCGTTGATATGACTCCCTTAACATTTCATGAAGGTAAATATGAAAACTTTAGTGTCATTATTTTTAAGCTGTTTGGCAGTGTCGGCATTCGCAAGCGAAGCGAAACCAGCACCCGCAGAACTTGTCACTGAACTTACAGCATTTTGCCAAGAAGTTGCTGAAGAAGACGGAACTAATGGTAAACCGCTTAATGTGTTTTTACTTGAATGCGTAAATGAAGAGCTTGAATCAGAAGGGTTCGAGCCCGTTGACGCCTTGCGTTAATTTACGTCACTAAAAAAACGCGCCTCGCCTTTTTAAGCGAGGCCGTTAGCGTTCGAAAAATGCATCTACCAAATCGGCCAACATTTCTTCCAACTGCTCTTCAAATTCATCAAGTTCTATATCAAAACTGCTCATGTACTTTTCGGCGTTTTCTCTTGATACTGTCGAGTTCTTTATTTGAAATTCAAGCTCAGGTAAAGACTTGTCGTAGCGTGGCTTTATCGTCCAGCGCAAACAATGCCCATGTAAATCCTTGAGCTTCTTTTTCGCAAAAACACAAAACTCTTCTACATAGTCTGTCCCTTGAGGACCAAGACAACCTGGCTCTATTCGATAGAACACTAACAGTTTTTTATACAGCGGGAGTCTGTTTTCCATAGCGCCTTAATGATTAGATAAAATATAAGTATTGGCGAGTTGTTTTAACATTGCCAGTTTAGCGCTTAACGAAAATTTTGTACTGCCAGGGGCCTAGCGATAACTGGGTATTAGCCGAAAACGTGTGGTGCTGGCCAGTAGTAAAATCTATATAGTCACCTTCAAATAAAGTTTCATAGAAGCCAGTGTTAACCGATTCATTTGAAAAATTAATGACTACAAACACCTTTTCATCTGTATTGTGCCTGACGAAGCTAAAAACCTTGTTCATTGCGTTATTAGGCACCTGAATCATTCTCGCGCCATATTCGCCGTTACCAAGCACCACTTTTGATTTTTTAAGCGCAATCAATTCGCGATACAAATCACCAATTTCATGTTCTTGCCATTCAATTGGATCTCGCTCAAAAAACGCAAGGCGCTTCGTTTCTCCTGCTTCTTGCCCATTGTGAATAAGCGGCATACCTTCGCCTATAACAGAGAGCACTATGCTGGCTTCCAACGCATCTCCAAACTGCTCGTACTGTGTGCCGTCCCACGCGTTTTTGTCGTGATTGCTTACAAACGTCATTCTATACGCTTCTTGTGGCCAGCTTCTCTCATTCCATGAATAGTATTTGCGCAAACTGTCTAAACTGCGTTTCCCCATCGCTATTTCATGCATGGTCTCGTTCCATGTCCATGCGTATGTCATGTTAAAGGCTCGTTCGTGCATGTCCCTGTTTTCCCACTCAGCAAGCATAAAAACAGGCTTAATAGCATCTAGCTCACAACGCGCTTGCTGCCAAAAATCATTGGGTACATAACCTGCAACATCATGTCTAAAACCGTCTATATCAAATTCTTTTACCCAATAGCGCATTGCTTGAATCATGTAGTTACGCAAACCTACTTGGGTATAATCAAATTCAATAATGTCACTCCAATCCCACCATGGAGAAGGTCTAAAGTCACCTTTGTAATCTTTTGCGTACCATTGTGGATATTTTTCAACTAATGGATTGTCCCAAGCACTGTGATTGGGTACCCAGTCAATAATGACCTTCATCGACAAATTATGTGCGGTTTTGATGAGAGTATGTAAATCGTCAGCGGTGCCAAACTCCGGATTAATTTGCATATAGTCTTTCACGGCATACGGGCTTCCCAATTTGCCTTTTCGCTCAACTTCACCAATAGGGTGGATAGGCATAAGCCAAATAATGTCTGCACCTAATGACTTTATTCTGGACAACTGCTCAGTGACACCAGCAAATTTGCCTTCGTTTGAAAATTGACGGGTATTAACTTGATATATAACGGCGTGTGACGACCACTCAGGCTGAGTAACTTTGTAGGGTTGAAACGATGTGACTGAATTACCCATTGTGTGGCTCCTATTAATCTCAATAATTACAGAAGGCTAACAAATTGTAGTCGACAACCAAAGACTAAAAAATTGGTAGACTAGCAACACCCAAGATAAACACCCAACCGCCAAAAAATAGTTTTAGCTTTTGCACTGAAAAAGCCAGCACTACATGTTTAGCAAGCATGCCTCCAACAATAGCGCCAATACCGGCAAAAAGAACAACTTCAAAAACTACCGACGGGCTGACAAAAAGGTGATAAGGAAGTGCAGCCCACACTGTAAATGCTGACAAAATGACCGCTACAGCAATGGACATTGTTACGTTAAAACCACGCACAATAAGATAAACTGCAACAAGTTCTCCAACCCCCACCGACAACCACGCAGTAACAATTGCCCCCATAAAGCTTATGAAAGGTAGTGCTAGAATGTCAGTCTTTGTAAGTTCACAAGTAAACTGCGTTCGTTTTAATAACGGAATTGATGCAAATATTGCTAACGAGAGCAAAACAGAAAACACGCCAAACAAAATGTGGAGGTTGTCCAGACCTCCCCACCACTGGGTTAATAATGCAGGTCCTACTTCAGAATACTGGGCAAACAAAATGCCACAAAGTGACGCAGGAACACAGAGTATTAGGGCATTGGGCAACACTTTCCAATGTACGTTAGACTTGTGTTCACTTTTAAAGTAATAGGCCCACGTAAGCGCACCTGCGGTCATGCCACAACATTGAATTCCAAAACTCGTGGCCACAATACTGTCTGGCGAGAATTGAAGGAATTGGAAGAACGGTACGAAGACCACCCCTCCACCAGCACCAGTAGCATTCGCGAAAATGGCGCCAACAACTCCCAGGAATGCAAATACGCCATAATCTTGCATGATTAATATCGGTGACGGCAGAGAAAGAAGCAGCGCCAACCATAAACACATCAAGGCAAGTAATATTATTGGTTTATTGTTTTTTTTAACGACAGAAACCACACTTTTTCCTTCATCAATGAAGCGACTTCAAAAAATCATTGATTGTTTTTCAATCTATTTGAGCAAACTGACTCGTATACACCTTTCAGAAAACGCAAAGGCTTATGATGTTTTGCGCACAGAGTAATATATAAAAACGAGATTACCTATGATTTTGATCCCTTTACCGCAAGTGTTTTTAACGGTGCAATATCAATAATGTTAGAAACGTCGACTTCAGAGCACGGAGTCATCATTAGACTACAGCCAAATCGCTCTGCAACATGGGCTCAAACCAAGTTCTTAATGTGGTCCTTCGCCATTTTTGTGAGCAGTATCGCTACTGCATGGGCGTTTGTCGGCGCTTGGGTTGTGCTGCCCTTTGCTGGAGCTGAAGTATTAGCGTTGATATTGATAATGTACTTGGTTTCCCGTGCTACATATCAATGGCAATTGATAGAGCTTACCGACAAACAGATAAAAATTGAAAACTCGAAGCGTGCAGCCGTGACGTTTTTACGTAGTGCTACACATTTGTACTTTTACGAAGACGTATCGCATGTTCGACTACCAAGGTTGGTATTTAAAACCACGTCACACATGTATGAAATAGGTGATTTTTTAAATGAAACCGACAAGGCAGAATTGCTCAAATTACTGCAGAGTCACGGTGTTATTGTGTGTAAAAACAAATGGTGGTAGCAAGGTTATATGACGCAGAATTAATGATCACTTTTCATTAATTGCGCTAATACATAAAAGTAAACACTGAGGATGCAATCATGAATTTATACATTGAGTCGCTTGAAGGTGGTAACTATTTAGCGTCAACGGGAAACGGCGCTGTACGAACATTAGTGCGAGACAGCAAGGAACAACCAAAAACATTTCACTGCATAAATGAAATAAAGGAGCATTTTTATGCCCAAGAATTCGAACACGTGTGGTTGCGACAGAACACGCCCTATGAAGAAATGGTGGGTCAACATCAACGGCCTGATGCGTTGGAGCTAGAAATAGACTTTTAACGGCTTTTCCAAAGATAAACATGCTCAATCAAAATATTGAGCATGGTTTTTGCGTATACCTTAGCAGATTGTTGTGGTTATTCGCTTATTCTGACTAATATCAGAAGATGCGAATAAAAATCACACCCCACCATGCTAAGGAGAAACGCATGAAATTTAAGTACTTTTTATCCAAGATAACGCTAGCTTTTACTGCGCTCGTGCTGAGTGCCTGTGCTTCAATGGGTGACGGCACTGTCGCAGAAAAAAGACAGGCAATACTCGACATGCAGCAAAATGCACTGACACGCCTTTACAGCGAAAAGCCTGACACTCGCGGTCAAATCAGAGACGCCGCAGGGTATGCGGTTTTCACCAACGCAAACATAAATGTCATATTTTTCGCAGCAGGTACAGGTTATGGCGTTGTAAACAACAATGTAACGGGTGCAAAAACCTATATGAACATGGCCGAGGGTGGCGTAGGGCTTGGGCTTGGTGCCAAGGACTACCGCATTGTGATGGTTTTCCACACTCAAGACGCCATGCGCTATTTCATTGAGAACGGCTGGACAGTTGGAGGAAACGCCGATGTTGCGGCAAAAGCAGGCAATAAAGGCGCATCGGCGGAAGGTGAAGGCTACGTAGGTGATATAACTGTTTACACGATGACTGAAAGTGGCCTTGCACTTCAGGCAACGGTGAAAGGAACAAAATTCTGGAAAGATAAGAATTTAAACTAACTAATAACTTCTCCGCGATCCTGAGCTCGTACGCTTGCGACCCCCACGCTTACGTTAAAAATTTGTAAGCATGGGGGTAATCCTTCATTTCGCATACCTTTTTCAGCAACTAATCTATAACCCATAGCTAAATGCATAAGCGTGGTGCTTTTTGTACAGTTATCGGGGGATTTATTATGTTAGGCAGTTTGAAACAATATACTAGTAAAAAGAAACAGCAATTCAAGATGCTATCGCTTGTGACTACTAGCGCTGCGTTGATGTGCATGAGCGCTTCATCTCAGGCAGGCATTATATCTAGCAGTTTCGGAAATGCGCTTCACATTGACTTACAAATCCTAGAATTATCGCCACTTGCGATCGATTTAGGTAACGCGAGCGGCACAGCTCCGTCGGGATATGACGTGACAAATTCTTTAATTGGTCAAGATCTTACTCTTCCTACACAAGACCCTCGCATTAATGGTACGGTGGATATTTTTAGTGGTAGCGCTAGCTCGACGCTCGAAAATTCTACTCTCGGTGATTTCACTACTATTGGAAGTAGTACTATTGAGGATCTCTCATTTACCCTGCTACAAAATTTTCTGCCAACGCAGGGATTGTCGCTTCCTGCTCTCGACTTTATCAATATATCGAACACTACCCTTAGTTCAACATCAAAAGTCGATGCTTCTTCTAGCTCAGATGGCTACGTGTTTAGCACTGCAGGGTCGTCTGTTGTTGAAAGCATAAACATAAACATACTTGGAAATGATATTACCGCATCGGTAATGGACGGCTCTCCAATTATGAATAACGTGACACTTTTTGATGCTTTAGGGCTTGGGGTCTTCCTCAATGAAGCAACGACGTCTTGTGCCGAATCCTTTTGTACCGAGGAAAGAAGTGCACTTCGTATAAGCTTCGATAGCTTCTCAGTACAAAATTACGTTACCGAGATTCTACAGCAAGATTTTCTAGGTGATGATGTATTAATCTCTGGCAATATTATTTTAGCAAGCTCGCAGGCAACTACCCAGGTAAGTGAACCCTCTGCCGCTTTACTGCTTGCACTTGGTCTTGGTTTAATTGGTCGTCGCAGACTGTTTAACAAAAAGTAACGCCCTACTTTATCGCGTATTGCGCTCGACCCTAATAGAGTTGGGCGCATTTTTCCTTCCCCTTTCCCAATACTTCCTGCTCTCAAGCGCTTTCAGTGAAAACCTCTTTACTTATGTCACAAAAGCTGGGCATATTTTAATCATTCGATTCTTAAAAGGATGTTGGTATGGTTAGCGTAGTTTTCAATCAGAAAGGTGGCGTTGGAAAATCTACAATTAGCACAAACCTTGCAGCATGCTGCGCAAACCTTGGCTTTAAAACATTACTTGTTGATTTAGATTCTCAGGGAAACAGTACTCACTATGCGGGTATCGACGTTACTGAAAACACATTAACCGTAGCAGACATGTTTCGACAAGTAGTAGGCTTTTTCCGCACGCCAAATAAACCCGTTGAGTTTGTGCAAGCCTCACCTTTTGAAAACCTCTTCGTCTTGCCTGCATCTTCAGAACTCTCAGAATTGGAAAGGGAGTTAGAATCGCGTTATAAAATGTTCAAGCTTCGCGAGACCCTAAAAACACTGCGACCGTCTTTCGACTACATTTTTATAGACACGCCACCAAATTTTAATTTTTACTCTAAGGCAGCGTTGATTGCCGCTGATAATTATATCGTTCCTTTCGATTGCGACGCATTTTCAGCTCAGGCTATCACTCGTTTACTTGATAATATTGCTGAATTAAAAGCAGATCATAATCCAGCACTGTCATTTTTGGGTGTTGCTATTAATCAATTTAATAGCCAGGCAAAATTACCCGAATCTTTGGTGAAAGAGCTTGAGAATGAAGGGTTGGAAGTCATTCGGCCGTTTATAAACGCGACAGTAAAGGTAAAAGAGTCACATTCAAAGCGAGTACCCTTGCCTTTCTATTTACCCAATCATAAAGTGACGAAACAGTTCCATGGCCTCTTTGAAACGCTTTATAGTACCAAAGAAAGTATGAGCGAATAACACGATGCTTTGCTCAAAGAGGGCGTTATTAAAGCACCGTTATTAGCAGCTATTTAAAAGAGCCCATTCACGCTTTTGACAGTTAAGCCCCGCTTCAATATTTTGGAGCTAGCTTAAAGCGTCCTATACATTGATATCGATATGCTTTAGTCCATCATCATCTTGTTCAGAGTTTCTTTTACTTTTTTTGTTTCTGTCTGATGCACGTTCAACCACCTCGGTTTTCCTTACCTCTGGTTGCGCATCATTATCGTCTTCAGAAAAATGCTCCGATTTTTTTGTTTTCTGCACTTTCTTTACACGCTCATCAACCTCAACAGGTACCTTGGTGTTGCGTGGTAAAATAGGAAACAAAAGATCGTTGCTCATACATTCCTCTTTATTGCACATAATTGAGAATACGTCACCGGCAAGTTACACCTGTATTATCTTCAACTCATATTCTGTTATCTGCGTTTTTGCATTAAAGCTTTAGGATCACAAACGTTCATATCGAAAAGTTTTACTATATATACTTTTATTTAGACCTATTGGCGAAAAAGAGTTCACTTTTGCCTTGCAAATCTAATTTCAAAACGCTAATGTTTCAGCCGTTCGAAATTAGGATTAAAATTCATCAAATGATTAACTGCGCGGCGAAACATCACCACCATCATAAAGCATAACCTTTCAGGTTCGTGCTGGAAGGTCTATGATTCCTTCCAATGGCGCAGATAAAAAATTCTCGACCCTCGGAAGGAAACTTCCGGGGGTTTTTCGTTTTAGGCGCAATCAAAAGTTAAAATACAACGTGTAAGGAACGTTTCAATGAGTAACAGCAAAAGACTTCGAATTGCCGTACAGAAATCAGGCCGTTTGAGCGATGACAGCATCGCCCTACTTAAGGCGATTGGCATTAAGTTAAACATTCGTGATCGCCTGCTGATTGCGCATTCAACGAACCAGCCAATTGATTTACTTCGCGTTCGCGATGATGACATTCCTGGTCTTGTTATGGATGGCGTTGTTGACCTTGGCTTTATTGGCGAAAACGAGCTAGAAGAAAAAATGCTAGAGCGTAAAGCAGCGGGTAAACCTTTTGAGTATGAAGTGCTTCGTCGCCTTGACTACGGCGGTTGCCGCCTGTCAATTGCAGTACCTAACGAAATGGAGTACGACGGCATCCAATCTCTAGAAGGCAAGAAAGTAGCAACTACCTACCCTTACCTTTTAGAGCGTTATTTCAAAGAGCAAGGAATTAACGCAAAAGCGGTAATGCTTCAGGGGTCAGTTGAGGTTGCACCTCGCGCGGGTGTGGCAGATGCTATCTGCGACTTAGTTTCAACAGGCGCTACACTTGAAGCTAATGGTCTTGTTGAAAAAGACGTAATCTTCCGCAGTAAGGCGGTATTGATCAAGCGTGCCGACGGTGAACTTAGCGACGAAAAAGAAACGCTGGTTAACCGCCTTATGCCGCGTGTTGATGGTGTATTACTAGCAAAAGAAAGCAAGTACATCATGCTACACGCACCCAAAGCGTATTTGGAGCAAGTAAAAAGCCTACTTCCTGGTGCTGAAAACCCAACAGTTCTGCCACTTGCAGGTAACGAAGAGCAGGTTGCTATCCATGTTGTTTCTACAGAAACCTTATTCTGGGAAACCATGGAAAAACTTAAAGCCCTTGGTTGTAGCTCTATTCTTGTAATGCCAATCGAAAAAATGATGGGCTAAAAGGCAGGCAATTATGATTACTTGGTCATCTCTTTCGGCAAATGAGAAAAAACAGGCGTTAGCTCGCCCGGCTATGGCCAATAGCCAACAGTTAAAACAAACCGTGGGCGAGATTATCGCCCGCGTTGAAGCAGAAGGTGACGCGGCAGTACTGGATTACACGCGCAAATTCGACTGCCCGGAGCTTGCTAGCCTTGTACTTTCACAAGACAACATTGATGCTCTTGCCGCCAAGGTTACACCTGAGGTAGCAAACGCCATCGACACAGCGTTTAACAATATAAAAACGTTTCACGAAGCGCAGGTGCCAAGTGACATTGCATTAACCACTACACCAGGTGTTAAATGCGAGCTTCGCTTTACGGCACTTGACGCAGTAGGCCTTTATATTCCAGGTGGCAGCGCACCACTTCCTTCTACCGTGTTGATGCTGGGCGTGCCTGCATTGGTAGCAGGTTGTGAAAATAAACTGCTCTGCACACCGCCAAATAAAGAGCAGTTGATTGCACCTGAAATTGCCTATGCGGCCAGAAAGTGCGGTATCGACAAAATCTTTTTATGTGGTGGCGCGCAAGCGGTTGCCGCTATGGCCTTAGGCACAGACAGCATTCCTCAAGTAGATAAGATTTTTGGCCCAGGAAATAGTTTCGTCACTGAAGCTAAGCAGCAAGTTAGCCATCGTGCTGATGGAGCTGCTATTGATATGCCTGCGGGCCCATCAGAAGTATTGGTACTTGCTGATGAGTTTGCGAACCCAGAGTTTGTGGCGGCAGACCTGCTTTCTCAAGCTGAACACGGTCCAGACTCGCAAGCTATTTTGGTGTCTAACAGTGCCACACTTATTGAAGAGTCGAAAGCTGCGGTTGAACGTCAACTAGGCACATTGTCTCGCGCAGACATCGCTCGCCCAGCGATGGAGAATGCTCGCTATATTTTAGCCGATTCAATTGAACAGGCCATTGAAGCAAGCAATGCCTATGCTGCAGAGCACTTGATTGTGCAAATAGAAAATGCCCGCGATTATTTATCAAAAATTAAGTACGCAGGCTCTATTTTCTTGGGCCCTTGGTCTCCAGAATCTGCTGGTGATTATGCGTCTGGAACCAATCATGTATTGCCTACATACGGCTATTCGAAAAACTATTCTAGCCTTGGGCTCTTAGATTTTATGCGCCGTTACACCATTCAAGAGCTAAGTGCAGACGGAATACGTAATTTAGGCCCTGCAATTATGGCATTAGCAGCCGCCGAAGGGTTAGATGCACATGAACAAGCCGTAGCACTTCGCATGCAGGCACTTAAGCAAGGAGACGCCTAATGTCGACGCTTATCGACAACCTAATTAACGACAACTTGGTGCCGCTAAAGCCTTATGAATCGGCGCGTCGCTTGTTTTCAGGTGGTCAAGACTGGCTTAATGCCAACGAGTCACCTTATGCCAACGAATACAGCGTAGATAGCAGCAACTTTAACCGCTATCCGTCATGTCAGCCCGAAGCGGTAGTGAGTGGATACGCAAACTATGCAGGCCTTGATAAGTCACAGCTTATTGTTACCCGCGGCGCAGATGAAGGCATTGAGTTACTTATTCGCACCTTCTGCACGCCGGGTAAAGACAGCATTCTGATATGCCCGCCTACCTACGGTATGTATGCAATCAGTGCTGAAACCTGTGATGTGGGCGTTAAGAAAGTGCCGCTTAACGACGACTTTAGCCTTAACGTGAATGCTGTATGCGCTGAAGATGACGTTAACGTGATTTTCATCTGTGCGCCCAACAATCCAACCGGTACGCCAGTTGCTCGTGAAGACATTAAAAGCGTGCTCAATCACTTTGCCGATAAAGCACTGGTTGTTGTAGATGAAGCGTATATTGAGTTCGATGCCGACAATACGTGGGCAAATGAGATTAACAACTATCCAAACTTGGTGGTACTTCGTACGCTGTCTAAAGCGTTTGCTCTTGCCGGTCTTCGCTGTGGTTTTACACTTGCTCAGGCACCCGTCGTCCAAGCACTACTTAAAGTGATAGCGCCCTATCCCATTCCAGAGCCAGTAGCGCAGATTGCTGCACAAGCATTGTCGGCAGAGTCGCTGACGTTACTTGAGCTTCAGGTGGCTACCATTAATCGAGAAAAAGAGGCCCTAGCCGAAGCGCTGGCATCTATTGAAGGCTTTGAATTAGTGGGTGATAGACGAGCAAACTTTATCTTATTCCGCTACGCAAAAGCGCAAGCCCTAATGCAGTACTTGGTAAGCCAAGGCATGCTTATTCGCGATCAATCAAAACAGCTTAACTTACAGAACTGTTTACGCGTAAGCATAGGTACTGAAGAGCAAAACCAGCGTTTAATGCAGCTAATTAACGAATTTAAAAATAATGAGGACGCGGCATGAGTCAGCAAGCCATTTTATTTATTGACCGCGACGGTACACTTGTAGAAGAGCCGCCAATAGATAAGCAATTAGATAGTTTAGAGAAGCTTGTATTCGAGCCAAACGTTATTCCTGTGCTACTTAAGCTTAAAGCGGCTGGCTTTAAGTTGGTGATGGTGAGTAACCAAGACGGGTTAGGTACAGACAGTTTCCCGCAAGAAGACTTCGACAAGCCACACAATGCCATGATGGCCATTTTCCAAAGCCAGGGCGTAGTGTTTGACGACGTGCTTATTTGCCCGCACTTCGACGAAGATAACTGCACATGTCGTAAACCCAAGCTTGGCCTAGTGCAAGAATACTTGCAGCAGGGCAAAGTTGATTTCACTCGTTCGTTTGTGATTGGTGACAGAATTACCGATGTACAGCTTGCTGAAAACATGGGTATTCGCAGCTTTCAGTACAATCGCGAAAGCTTAAACTGGAACGATATTCAGAAAAGCTTGCTTGCGTCTTCACGTATTGCAGAAGTGGTGCGTACCACCTCTGAAACCGACATTCGCGTTCGTGTAGATTTAGACTCGCAAGCTAAATCAACCATTCAAACCGGCATGGGCTTTTTTGATCACATGCTTGACCAAATTGCTACCCATGGTGGTTTTGAGTTAAACCTGACTACCGATGGCGATTTGCACATTGATGACCACCACAGCGTAGAAGATACCGCGCTTGCATTAGGTGAAGCGCTTAAAAAGGCACTAGGCGACAAACGCGGTATTGGTCGCTTTGGGTTTGCGTTGCCAATGGATGAGTGTCGTGCGGAATGTATCATGGATATTTCTAACCGCCCTCACCTTAAATTTGATGCTGAATTTAGCCGCGACCAAGTAGGTGAAATGGCCACAGAAATGGTACCACACTTCTTCTACTCGCTTGCACAAAGCATGGGGCTATCACTGCACCTTTCAACCAGCGAAGGCAATGCTCACCACCAGGTAGAAAGCTTATTTAAAGTATTTGGACGTGCGCTGCGTCAAGCTATTACGCGTCAAGGCGATGCACTGCCAAGCAGTAAAGGAGCACTGTAATGTCAGTGGTAAATACCAGCCAGCGACAAAAAATAGTCATAGTGAATACCGGCTGCGCGAATATTTCGTCGGTACGCTTTGCCCTTGAACGCTTGGGCGTTGAAGTGGACGTATCTGACGAAGTAAACGTGATTAAAAGCGCTGACAAAGTGTTTTTACCCGGCGTAGGTACAGCAGCAGCGGCTATGGCAAGCATTAAGCAAAAAGCGCTGACAGAAACGCTTCAATCGCTTACACAACCTGTACTAGGCGTATGTTTAGGCATGCAGCTTATGGTGGAAACCAGCGCCGAAGGTGGCTTTCAAGGCACAGGCAACATCGACTGTTTGAACCTTATGCCCGGGCACGTAGCTCGCATGGAGTCGAATGGCGTGCGCTTACCTCACATGGGATGGAACACCGTTTCTCACAGCAACCAAAGCTTGTTCAAAGGCATCCCACAAGATACGTACTTTTATTTTGTGCATAGCTTTGCGGTACCTGAATACGAGCATACGCTTGCTAGCTGTACTTATGGCAACACCTTTTCAGCCGCCATAAATAAAGACAATTTTTACGGGGTGCAATTTCACCCAGAACGTTCTGGCGAGGCCGGAGCACAATTACTGACTAACTTTGTGAACCTATAATGATTATTCCAGCGATTGATCTTATTGACGGACGCGTAGTACGCCTTTATCAAGGCGACTACGAGCAGAAAACCCAATACGAACTGGACCCAGTAGACGTGGTTCACGACTATGCCGACCAAGGTGCAACCTGGCTGCACATTGTTGACCTAACAGGCGCTAAAGACACCAGTAAACGTCAGCTTTCACTAATTAAGTCTATGGTCGATACCAAGCGCATGAAGTTTCAAGCCGGCGGCGGTATTCGTAGTGAAGAAGAAGTAGCGCAATTATTAGAAACGGGCGTAAGCCGCGTAGTGATTGGTTCTTTGGCGGTAAAACAACCCGAGCTTGTGAAGTCTTGGGTAGAAAAATACGGCCCAGAGCACATTGTATTGGCCCTTGATATCAATATTAGCGACAGCGGTGAAAAGCTTATTGCTACCCACGGTTGGCAAGAGAATTCTGGCGTAGCCCTTGAAGGCTTGCTTGAAGACTTCGCTACAGTAGGCGCAAAGCATGTGCTGTGTACCGACATTAGCCGCGACGGCACGCTACAAGGTGCAAACACTGAGCTGTATCAAGAAATGGCAGCCCGTTTCCCACACGTTAGCTGGCAAGCGTCTGGCGGTATTGGCAGCATCGCTGATATCGAAGCGCTAAAACCCACAAACGTCGGCGGCGTTATTCTTGGGCGCGCACTACTTGAAGGTAAGTTTACGGTGAAGGAGGCTATCGCATGTTGGCAAAACGCATAATACCGTGCCTAGACGTACGCGACGGCAAAGTTGTTAAGGGCGTTCAGTTTAGAAACCATGAAATTATTGGCGATATTGTCCCTCTTGCTGAGCAATATGCGAAAGCAGGTGCTGACGAACTAGTATTCTATGATATTACCGCAAGCTCTGATGCCCGCGTAGTAGATAAGAGCTGGGTAAGCCGTATTGCACAGGTTATTGATATCCCTTTTTGTGTTGCTGGCGGCATTAAGAGTATTGAAGACGCTGGGCGCATTTTGGAAATGGGTGCAGATAAGATTTCGATTAACTCCCCTGCCCTTAATAATCCAGACCTTATTAACCAACTGCACGATGTTTATGGGCAACAGTGTGTAGTTATTGGTATCGACAGTTTCTATAACGAAGCAACCGACCAGTACGAAGTGTATAAATTCACTGGCGATGAGGCCCGTACCCAAAAAAGCCAATGGCAAACCATCGATTGGATTAAAGAGGTTCAGTCGCGCGGCGCTGGTGAAATTGTTCTTAACTGCATGAACCAAGACGGCGTACGCAAAGGCTACGATGTGAAGCAGCTTAAAGCAGTGCGCGATGTCTGTGAAGTGCCCCTAATTGCATCGGGTGGCGCAGGTGAAATTGCCCACTTTACGGATGTGTTTCAACAAGCTGACGTAGATGGCGCGCTTGCAGCGTCAGTATTTCACAAGGGCATCATCAATATTGATGAGTTAAAAGCAGAATTAACCAGCAATGGCGTTGCCATGCGTAAGCGTCACGGATTAACGGCGCAAGCAGAAGGAGTAAACCCGTGATCATTACTGACGAAAACAGCAATAAACTGGCCTGGGACAAAATGGACAACCTACTACCTGCCATTGTGCAAGACGCACTGTCTGGCAAAGTATTGATGCAGGGTTATATGGACCAAGATGCCCTAGCGAAAACCCTTGAAACAGGTAAAGTAACCTTCTTTAGCCGCTCAAAACAGCGTCTTTGGACGAAGGGTGAAACGTCAGGTAACACGCTAGATTTAGTGAGCGTTGCCTGCGACTGCGACCAAGATTCACTGTTGGTACTTGCCAACCCTAACGGCCCGACATGCCACACTGGTGTTGAAAGCTGCTGGTTTGACGGCAACACACCGGCATTTACTTTTCTTGCAGATTTAGAGCGCGTATTGGCTGCCCGTAAAGATGCCGACCCCAAAAGCAGCTATACGGCAAGCCTATACAATAAAGGCATAAAGCGTATTGCACAGAAAGTAGGTGAAGAAGGTGTTGAAACCGCATTGGCCGCTACGGTACACGACAAAGAAGAGCTTAAGAATGAAGCTGCTGACTTGTTGTATCATCTAACAGTGTTACTTCAAGCAAGCGACATGTCGTTAAACGATGCGCTTAATGTGCTTCGAGAGCGCCATAAGTAAGTGACTTAGTAATACTTATTTTATTCGAAATGCCCTTAACGTTGATGCGCTAGGGGTATTTTTTGGTCACCTTCTGACGAAATTGCAATACCCCACCTATATTTCATTACAGTACGTACTGCTTATCAGGCTTAAAGTAGGTGAATACACTTATGGAACTAGCCTGAAAGCCATCAACGATACAGCTTCTAATTATACCCGTCCGATATCGAAACATTTTATTACAAGTGTTCCGTGAACTAATTTGACCAAATGATTTCATATGTTTACGTAAACTCGAATAACACTGAAAGAAAGGATTTGTATGAACGCCAGCAGCGTGAAGGAAACATTTAAAAACAACCTCCCTTTTTTGCTTTTTTTAGTACTCATGTTTTCATTTAGAAGTAGCGTGGCAGATTGGTATCACGTTCCTTCTGGCTCAATGGAGCCTACGCTTCAAGTTGGCGACCGTGTTGTGGTTAATAAATCCGCATATACACTTGAAGTACCTTTTACCGACATCGTTATCAAGAAGACAGGTAAAATTGCGCGTGGCGACATTGTCATAATCGACAGTACTGCCGCAGACCTGCGCCTCATTAAGCGTGTTATCGCCACAGAAGGTGACAGAGTAAAACTGATTAAAAACAGGCTTTATATAAACGGAGAGCAAGCTGAGCTTACCGCATTAGAGGCGCACACTTTTTATGAAGAGGTGCTTGGGCAACGCCGTGTTATTGCCCTTAACCCTATTAACAGCCCTGTTTCATCATTTAATACCGTAACCGTACCTAAGGGACGTTTCCTCGCTATGGGCGATAACAGGAACAACAGTGTCGATTCTCGCTATTATGGCTTTATTCCTGTGGAAGAAGTGCAAGGAAAAGCGAGTTCTGTGGCATTTTCATTAGATGTAGCAAACAACTACATACCAAGAAAAGAACGCTTTTTTACAAAGCTTCAGTAACGACCAATTTGTAGTTACCTTAATCTACCAAATGTAAAAAAACATTCTTTCCCCACTATGCATGTTGAGAGTCTTCAAACCTACCTTTTAGGGAAGGCTCTTTTCCTCAAACACACAGTTAACCTACTATTCCACTTTGTCGTAACCTCTTTTTAACCACTTCTGCCCTTCCAGTTAAACATAAACAGTACGGTCACATTTACACATATTGTAACGTAATGTCGCATTTTTCCTTATTGTTACTATTGCAACTAAAGACTAATAAGTGCTATTTCTATTTCAGCAATAAATGACTATTGCTGAAAACATAAGTATAAGGGAAATAAGGAAATAGTAATGAAACAAGGTCGTAAACTAAGTGCTATTGCGGTGTGTTTAGCGCTTTCAGGAGTAACATCAATTAGCACCGGTTATGCGCAAGAAACTGAAGACAATGCTGATAATTTAGAACGTATTGCGGTAACAGGTTCTCGCATAAAACGGACGGACATGGAAGGTCCATCGCCTATACAATCAATAGACTCAACCATGATTGACAGTATGGGTTATGAAAATTTACAGCAACTTCTAGAACGCATGCCCGCAACGGGCGCAGGCACCTTCTCAACACGTAATAATAGCCAAGACTCAACAGCCAACGGTGCCGCTGCGGTATCGCTTCGTGGCATGGGACCAGATGCAACGCTAGTGCTCATTAACGGTCGACGCGTGGCGATTAGTTCATTTGCTGAAAGTATTACCAATTCATTTGTTGATATTAACTCAATACCAGTCGCTGCAATTGAGCGCATCGACATTCTAAAAGATGGCGCTTCAGCCATTTATGGTTCAGACGCAGTGGCAGGTGTAGTAAACATTGTTCTGAAAAAAGACTTTGAAGGCTTGGAGCTTAATGCCGGATATGGTGGCACTACGGGGCCTAGCTACGATGAAACAACGGCCAGCTTACTTTGGGGCTCTCAAACTGAGAAAAGTAGCGCTACAGTCATTCTAGACTATTTCAACAACAGTACCCTTGGCGCCGATGAGATGGGCCGCTTTGGCACCGCCAATCAATCACCTTTTGGTGGCATGGACTTTCGTTCATCGCGCGGCTACCCAGGTTACTTTTATGTTGATGGCGTAAAAACTATCGATCCAGATTGCCCACCTGAGAACGCTACCGCTTCAGGGAGCTGCTTATTTGATTATGGCCCATTCGGCCTTACTATCCCAGCATCTGAACGCGTCGGCTTTATTGGTCAATTCGACTATAAGATATCTTCAGATACTACGGCATTCATGGAAATTGCCATGCAGCACAACACCTCAGAAGCTGGAGGTGCGGCAACACCACTTGATGAAGACGCCGGCTTAACCGTACCTGGTACTCACCCGAATAATCCGTTTGGGCAAGATATTGAGATTGGTCGATACCGCCCTGTTGATGCAGGCCCGCGCCGATGGGATATTGAATCAGACACACTTCGACTTGTTGCAGGGCTTCGTGGCCAGATAGGCGATTACGATTGGGAAGCATCGGTGCAAAAAGGCCGTAGTCGCTCTGAACAAAGTGGCGATCAATCACAAGGTTGGGTTCGTGTTGACTGGCTACAAGAGCAAATCGACTTAGGTAACTATAACCCGTTTGGTGGTGTTACTAACCCTCAAAGTGTAATTGATGAAATTACCACAAGCCTAGTGCGTCGAGGCGAATCGCGCATGACCAGCGTTGATGCACACATCTCTGGCGAAGCATTCGAGTTTGGTGATGACGTTGTGATGATGGCTGCTGGCGTAGAATATCGTGAAGAGCAAGTATCTGATATACCCGATATTCAATTTCAACGTGGGCTTATCTTTGGTACCGAATCGGTATCTGCAGCAGCAGAGCGTGATCAATATGCAGCTTACTTAGAGCTTTCAATCCCAGTTGCAGAAACGCTTGAACTTCAATTAGCAGGTCGCTACGACCACTTTAGTGATTTCGGTAGCACTACCAATCCTAAAATTGCATTGCGCTGGGCACCAAGCGATGAAGTAACCGTACGCGGTTCTTGGGCACAAGGTTTCCGTGCGCCATCACTAGCACAAATTGGGCTAGGTCCGTCACAGAAAAGTGTTTTCTTTGTAGATCAATATCGCTGTGATGCCACAGGTCAAGACTGTGACTCATTAGACTACAATATTGTATTTGCGGGTAACCCGAATTTGGATGCGGAAGAGTCTGAATCGTGGAACGTAGGTGTTATTTATGCTCCCACTCAAGAGCTTGGGTTAAGTGTTGATGTGTGGAGCATCACGCAAGATAACAAAATTGACGAGCAACAATTTGGCTTAGTGTATGACGCTGAGTGTAATAATCAAAACAGCACGGTGTGTGTGCGTCTTGACCCACAGCCTGGCGAATCATTAGGTGTTATTCAAAAAATCTTCAACACATACCAGAACGTTTCATCGCAGGAAGCGTCTGGTATTGATTTTAATGCTAACTACACGATGGACATGAGCGAGTATGGCAACGTGCGCTTTAGCTTAGACTGGTCGTATTTGAGCAATTTTGAACGCAATGATTTAGATTTCACAGGTGAATACGGCTATCCAGAACATCGCTGGTTGTTTGCAACAACGTGGTCGAAGGGTTCGTTTGACGCAAACTTAAACATTAGTTTTATTGGCGAGTTTGAAGATACACCAGACATTAACTTCGATGGTGTTTTAGATTTCGAAGAAAATACGTCGAGAACCGTTGACTCACAAGCGCTGGTAGATTTGCAGTTCGGTTACAATTACAGCGATAATCTTCGCTTGGTAATTGGCTCCAATAACCTACTAGACGAAGAACCTCCATTCGCCATTGGTAACGGCGACAGTGACCTTTACGGTTACGTGGGCGGCGTGCACAACCCACGTGGACGCTTTGTTTACTCTAAAGTGACTTACCGTTTCTAAGAGTTCACAACGAAAAATGCCCGCTTTACGCGGGCATTTTTATTTTATGGGTAACCACTCTAAGATAACATCAACGATAACAATCGTAGCTCCAGAGAGAGCTATAGGCAGGGCAATCATTACATAAACTAAAAGCTCTGAGCCCAATCTTTCAGAAGTCCATTCATCAAAAAAACCTACATCAAACTTCCGTTTCAAAATATAAGTGTATAAAACTAGAAGCGCTAATAAACAAATAAACTTCAACATTAAAAAGCTCCGCAAACTGCTTCTGACCTATCTAGTTGTGTATTCATGAGTTTGTAGACTAAAAACCAACCTTACTCATCAGACTCTTCGGGATTGGTAAATTGGGAGTTAACAGCATTTGTCACTGCTCCACCAACCACACCCACCCCAATAGTTCCAACGAGACGACTTACCCCGGATACCGGATTTAAAAACCCAGTGGTTGCACCTGCAATTCCTGCAGCCCACAAGGACTGAGAGCTAGAACTACCACCGTTTCCTATTGCGGTACCATAAACACCACCGATTGCACCAGCAAATGCACCAAAAACATTGGGTAGCCATGCACCACTAACCTGTTCAATCTCATCTTGAGATAAAACTCTGTGCTCATTTGTAATATCGTTTGTCATTTCCTTTCCTTAAATCTCAAATATCCATTTATTAATACCTAGGCCATCGTAAGAAAATTCACGATACCCGCAGTAAAACTACCTGTTTTAACAAGAAAAAGAACCTGTATTAGTGAACAGAAAAATACTGCAAAACGTTTGCTGCTAAAAAAGAAAAGCCGATTATAAAATCGGCTTTTCTCTCAATGTGGACATATTGAAAAGAGGCTTAAAGCCCAAAATGTATAAGGGTTAAATTACCCACCGCTGCACATAGCATAGCTAGAAATGTTAAAATCATGCCGGCGAAGCGCTGCCAGCTTACGCCAGCATGTTTACCTAAACCATAAGCATGAAGTACTCTTCCAAACAGCAGTGCAGTGCCCAAGCTATGAACTGCCCACATTTGTCCTGTATTCGCTTCAAAGCAAGCTATCATGATAAGTGTAATAGGTACGTATTCACTAAAGTTGCCATGCGCCCTTGCGAGGCGAGACAAGTCTTCATGGCCACCATCACCTATCCCCACTTGATGGCGTCGTCGAGCACCGATAACCAGAATAGACAAATACAAGTAACAAATACCCAAAAGGCTTGCGTAAAAGGCCGTGATAGGCAACACCATAACAAACTCCGTATATTATTTTTATAAAGGCGAGGTTAGCGGTTTAGCTAAATCGCATTGCTTGCTTTGTTGAAGCTATTAAACGTTATCCGAATACAACTTACAAGCCACAAAAAAGGCCGCAAATAAGCGGCCTTTCAAAATCTTTGGTGCTAGGTATTAACCTAGGCGTTCGGCAAGTTCTGCACTTACTTCTTCAACAGGACGTGTACCGTCTAGTTTATGGTACTCGCAGTTACCTGCCTTCGCTTCAGCGCTGTAGTAATCAACAAGCGGTTTCGTTTGCTCATGATAAATCGCTAAGCGCTTACGTACTGTGTCTTCTTTGTCATCGTCACGCACTATCAGATCATCGCCTGTTTCGTTGTCTTTACCTTCCACTTTAGGTGGGTTGTAAACAACGTGATAAACACGACCAGATGCTGGGTGTACGCGACGGCCGCCCATACGCTCAACAATAACGTCATCTGCCACATCAAACTCAATACAGTGGTCAACTGTAACACCAGCGTCTTTCATTGCATCAGCTTGAGGAATAGTGCGAGGGAAACCATCAAGCAAGAAACCATCTTTACAGTCGTCTTGTGCAATGCGCTCTTTTACCAAACCAATAATAATGTCGTCAGACACTAACTTACCTTCATCCATAACACGCTTCGCCTGAAGACCAAGCTCTGTACCTGCTTTTATTGCAGCACGTAGCATGTCACCAGTTGAAATTTGAGGAATGCCATATTTGCCCATTAAAAACTGAGCTTGTGTGCCCTTACCCGCGCCAGGAGCGCCGAGAAGAATGATTCGCATGAGTGCGTTCTCCGCTTATGTTTTTTAAACTTTTTACTTCGCGCACTTTACACATTGTGGAGTAGAGTGACAAGTGTAAGCAGTGACCTTATGTCAATCTTAAGACTAATGGCGAATATATATACAGTTTATCTGCTTGGAGCAGGTTTTAGATGTAACACGTTGCTCACCATTAAAAAGACGCGTGACGTGTCAGTTAAATTTACACTTGGCGTCGCATCAAGCGTAGAAAAAACCTATGCTGTTGATTTAATTATACTTTAAAAAGGGACTGATTTATGCAGGTAGCGAAACTCGCAAAGCTCTTTCAAATTATTTCAATGGATTAAAATAAATGAAGACAAATATTTCATTGCGGTCAAAATTCGGCAAATGGAGCAGTGTTGCTTTAATGACCATCTTCGGCCTGTTCTGTTCAAGTGCGGCCAATGCAGCAGTAATAAAAACCGATATTGTAATGATAGTAGATGAGTCTGGTTCTATGGGGAACGTTCAGACTAACCTACGGAATAACATTGGTTTATTCGCTTCTATTCTTTCTGCAGGCGGCATCGATGCAAGTTATGCACTTGTGGGGTATGGAAGGTCAGGTGACCTTATTAGGCTTATCACCGATTTTACAGACGCTTCAGGCTTCGCCACTGCAGCTTCAAACCTTGTCGCGTCAGGGCGTACTGAGCCAGCCTATGATGCAACTGCGTTTGCACTCAACTCACTAACGTCAGAAACAGGCAATTTGTCTTATCGTGCAGATGCCGTAAAGAATATGATTCTTTATACTGACGAACGGTCGAACGGCGACTCAGAGTTTAACGCGCAGTCGACAGATGCACTTTTAAAGGCGAATAACTCATTGTTCAATGCCGTCGTTTCAAATCAGAATTACACTGACCTCGTTGGCCTCGCTACAAATAACGGTGGACGATTTTTTGATCTGGACTTCTTAAACACCAGCGACCAATCAGTTGTACAGACATTTGTAGAGGATTTTGCACGTGCAAAACTTCAAGAGACGCTCGACTTTTGTGCATCAAACCCTAACGATCCAGCATGTGCAAGCGTCTCCGTTCCATCGCCTGCTAGCCTTTCTTTGTTTCTATTTGCCTTAATTGCATTAGGCAATAGGCGCCTTAAAGTGTCGAAACAATAAAAATTCATCAGAGCTTTGCAAAAAAAAAAACCGATACCATAGAGTATCGGTTTTTTTATTTGTTCGCTTTGAACTTACTTTGCCAACTTCATCAACAACGTATTCAAGTTCTGCACGAATGTTGATGGGTCTTTCAAGCTACCCTGCTCAGACAATGCCGCTTGGTCGAACAGTACACCAACCCACTGGCTGAATAGTTCTTCATCTTGCGTATCTGCAAGTAGTTTCACTAAGCTATGTTCTGGGTTTAGTTCAAAGTGATACTTCACGTCTGGCACGGCCTGCCCTGCTGATTGCATCAGCTTCATCATCTGTGTTGTCATACCGTTGTCATCAGCAACAATCACGGCCGGAGAGTCAGTTAAGCGATGTGTAAATTTAACATCAATGACCTTATCACCTAGTGCTGCTTTGGCACGTTCAAGTACACCTTCAACTTCTTTTTCTGCTTCTTCCTGCGCCTTCTTAGACTCTTCATCTTCTAAGTCGCCTAAGTCTAAGTTAGCTTTAGCAATAGAAACGAACTGCTTCTCGCTAAACTCTGTTAAATGAGACATTAACCATTCATCAATGCGCTCGCCCATAAGCAGTACTTCAATACCCTTCTTGCGGAAAATCTCAAGGTGCGGGCTTGATTTCGCTGCCTGAAGGCTATCTGCAGTCACGTAGTAAATCTTATCCTGACCTTCCTTCATGCGCTCAATATAATCAGCTAATGAGACAGTTTGAGCATCAGAATCGCCATGCGTTGAAGCAAAGCGAAGTAGACCAGCAATTTTCTCTTTGTTGCTAAAGTCTTCAGCTGGGCCTTCTTTTAGAACGTTACCAAACTCGTTCCAGAAAGACTGATATTTCTCAGCGTCGTTCTTGGCCATTTTCTCAAGCATTTGCAGTACGCGTTTTGTGCAGCCTTGACGCAGAGCTTGAGTAATCTTGTTGTCTTGTAGAATTTCGCGAGACACGTTCAGCGGTAAATCGTTACTATCTAGCAAACCTTTAACGAAACGAAGGTACGTTGGCATAAACTGCTCAGCGTCATCCATAATGAATACGCGCTGTACGTAAAGTTTTAGGCCGTGACTTTGATCGCGGTTCCACATATCAAACGGTGCTTTTGAAGGAATATACAGAAGACTGGTGTATTCTGTTTTACCTTCAACTTTATTGTGCGCCCAAGCTAGCGGGTCGGTAAAGTCGTGAGAGATATGCTTATAAAACTCGTTGTACTCTTCTTCAGAGATATCTGACTTTTCACGAGTCCACAGTGCTGTTGCTTTGTTTACAACTTCCCACTCACCCGGCTGAGCTTCAACTTTCTCACCATCTGGGCCTTCGCTTTCAGGTACTTCGTCTTTCCACATTTGAACAGGAATGCTGATGTGGTCAGAATATTTACTTACGATAGAGCGCAGACGCCATGTATCGGCATACTCTTTTTCTTCTTCACGAAGGTGAAGTGTAATTTCCGTGCCGCGGCTTGGCTTGTTAATTTCAGCAATAGTGAATTCGCCTTCACCGTCTGAAATCCACTCAACACCCGCAGAGGCATCAGCACCTGCTGCTCGAGTGCGCACAGTAACTTTATCGGCAACAATAAATGCTGAGTAAAAACCAACACCAAATTGGCCAATAAGTTGTGAATCTTTTGCGCTATCGCCAGACAATTTACTGAAAAAGTCTTTCGTACCTGACTTGGCAATAGTACCTAGGTTAGCGATAACTTCATCGCGTGTCATACCAATACCGTTGTCGGTAATGGTAACGGTGTTCGCTTCTTTGTCTACGCTAAGTTTAACGTTAAGGTCGCCATCGTTCTCGTATAAGCTGTCGTTTTCCAACGCGCGGAAACGAAGCTTGTCGGCAGCATCGGCGGCATTCGACACTAACTCACGTAGGAAAATCTCTTTGTTTGAATACAAAGAGTGAATCATTAGATGAAGAAGCTGTTTTACTTCTGTTTGAAAACCGTGGGTTTCTTTCTGGGCTGCTTCAGCCATAATCCAATATCTCCTCATTGAATGGATTTCGCTACTGTAAGCGAGGTAGGGACAAGTAGCCCACTTTTCAACGTTTAGAACGAAAATTTATTAGTAATAAGGAGAAATAGAGAGGTAAAAGTAGCCAAGAGCGCTGATGGCTACTTAATTCAAGAGTATTTAAAGCTTTCGGCGACCAGAAAATGCATGAGTAAGTGTATTGCCATCTATGTATTCCAACTCACCACCTACCGGCACGCCGTGAGCAATACGTGAAGCCTCAATATTGTGAGTATTGCACAGCTGTGCAATGTAATGCGCAGTCGCTTCACCTTCAACGGTTGGGTTAGTAGCCAAAATAACTTCGTTTATACCGCCGGCTTTTAAGCGCGTTTCTAGCTCATCTAGGCCAATTTCTTGAGGGCCTACACCGTCAATGGGCGATAGGTGCCCCATCAAAACAAAGTATTGCCCTTTGTAGCTCAACGTTTGCTCAATAGCTAATACGTCTTGTGGACTCTCTACAATACACAATAAGCCGCTGGCCTCACGTTCTGGATGTCTGCATATGTCGCAAAGCTCATCCTCTGTAAACGTTCTACAGCGCTTACAATGATGTATATGCTCCATTGCATTGTGTAGTACGTTACTTAAGTCTATTGCGCCAGTACGATTTCGTTCAAGCAAGTGAAACGCCATACGCTGTGCACTTTTATTGCCTACGCCAGGAAGGCAAGTTAGCGCTTGAATAAGCTCGGAAAGTAAGGGGCTAAATTTCATAATGTGTTACTGCTTAGAGGCTTTTTGTTCTGAGTCTTTACGGTATTTAATCACGTTACGCTTTACTTGGTCGAGTTTAACTTCATACACATTACCGCCTATTAAGCCTTTAAATTCCTCGTCGGTGAATACAAGCGTGTTGTCGTCATAGAAAGTGACCGCTTCTTTCTGAGTAACAATGCCTAAGTCAATACGAGAGACATCACCGCTAAAAAAGTTGTCACCTTCAAAGTTTTCAAACAACCAAAGGCTGGTTGAGTCTAGTAAAACCAGCTTTGTCCTATCTGGGCTAACCGCAGCGGACGTGATCCAACAAAGTTTTTCTAATGTGGTACAGGTTTTAAACTCACCAATTAATTGCGCGTCAAAGTTGGCAGCATGGTCACCTACTTTATACAGTTTGGTTATTCCATCGAAAGGCTTTGTACGGTTTTTTGTAAACAAATACAAATGGCGATTGAATTCAACAAACGCTTCTAAGTCGTAGTTTTTATCTTTAGGCGCTATTTCACCCTTCCCCATTTGAGGGTAGGTAAACTTTATAATTTCGGCTTCGGTAGTATCGGTTTTGATATCTATTGGGTTTTCAATTTTATAAATGGTAAGCCAGCGGCGATCGTTATCGTTATTCCCAAAATCACCTAGAAAAAAATGACCAAACCGATTTTGCGTCATATCTTCCCAATCGATGTTTTTTGCGTTAGTTACAGTAACTTCTCTAGCAATGGAGCCGTCTTTATTTAACATATACAGCTTGGGATCATCGCCGCTATCGTTGATTGCCCACAACCGCTTATATTTGTCGAACTCAATCCCCGAAATTTCTCGTAACTTGGGGTCAACTGTGACGGTTTTCATGCGAAACAATTCGTGCACGCTTAGAAAAAATGCGGCCGCTGCAATAGGTAATAAAAACACCGTTGAGATAACTAGGCCTTTCCTTAGCAATTAAGATCCCCTCTTTGAAGTAGAACCGAAACAGGTTGAACTGTAGTTTGAACTTACTACAAACGTTTTATCAACAAAAAAGGACCAATGTGTAGCGATACAATTGGTCCTTATTTAAAGTGTTAGACTACTGCCAATAATGGCTTTAAGTAGTTTAAAACGGCATTTTGAAGCCTGGTGGAAGTGGCATTCCGCCAGTTACATCGCCCATTTTTTCTTTGCTAGTTTCTTGAACACGACGAACCGCGTCATTAAACGCCGCTGCAACAAGATCTTCAACCATGTCTTTGTCGTCGTCCATTAATGTTTCATCAATGTCTACACGACGAACATTGTGGTTGCATGTCATGGTAACTTTTACCATGCCTGCACCTGCTTCACCTGTCACTTCAAGTTTTGCTAGGTCGTCTTGTACCTTTTGCATGCGCTCTTGCATTTGCTGCGCTTGCTTCATGATGTTGCCCATTCCACCTTTAAACATGTTTTTATCTCGCTGGGTTTTGGTGTTAATAAATCTACTATCGCGCTTTAACCGTTTCGGTTAGTACTGATGCATCGAATGTCGACAGTAATGCTTGTATTGTGTCATCGGTTTTAATAACCGTGTGTGCATGCGCGTGACGCATAGCATGAATTTCTTGCTGCAAAGAGAACGGCGTTGAGGCAGGTTCACCTAAGTTAATAACAACCTCTACATTCTCGCCCATACCTTGACGCAGTGCATCAATTAGCTGTGCTTTCGTATTGTCATTAAGGAGATGCGCCTGACTATGATGAATTTCAAGGTTTACTGTATTTTCATTTTTAGAAAATGCAGCATGTAGTACAAGTTGCTTAAGCAGCCCTGCTACCGGCATTTGCTCTACTAGGTTGCTCCAACTATCAATCTGGCTTGCATGCGTAAGTTTGTTACCGTTGTCTAAATAGGCATTAAGCGAACCATTGTAGGTGTCGCTAAGTGGTGCATCGAACTCTAGGCTTTCCCAACCTGAATTTTCAGAAATAGCATTTGATTCAGGGCTGTTATTGAATGCCTGATCTTCTGAATGTTCAACCCCACGTTCATCTTTATTGGCTGGAGAAGATACTGGATCATCCATCGCCCAAGGAGGCGTATCGCCACTATCAAGAGAAGCATCAACCTCAGGATGAACTATTGCCTGTTCATGCATGTGTTCTGCTTGCGTGGCATCAAAATACTGCTCGCCTGAGTGTGTATTTTCTTCTGTTGGCGTTGCTTGGTGCTGAACTGCTTGGTACTGAACTTCATCATTAGCAAAGGGAATATCGGCATCAAACTCTTCTGAATCAAATTCATTGAGCTCAGCATTTGCGCTGTTATTGTGCCCCGTATTCTCTTTATTGGATTGCAGTGCAACAGGCTGTTCCGCAGTATCAGGAGTTTGTGATTCACTATACTGTAAATCGCTTGGCTGCGTATCATCTTGTGAAGAGGTATTATCTATCGATGGGCCATTGCCAGTAGGATTAGTTAATCTGTCGCTGGTAGCTTGCTGTTCTTCAGGTTTTGTCTCACTGTTCTGAGCAACTTTAGATGATGCTGCGGAAGCGCCTGCTTTAACAAAGCGTGCTTGTATTTGCTCAGCACTTTCAGACTTCTCACTTGCTGTTGCTGCGCTTTTACTATCGGCTTCTTCTGCTTTTCGCTGTTTCAGTTTTTGGCGTAGCGCCAACATATCAGCCGTTGATGTTAGCTGTTCTTCAGGTGTTTGTTCTGGCTCGTTATTACTAGCATGCGCACTGTCAATTTGGGAGTCATGTTGAAAACTTGCGTTGTTATTATCAGCTAACTCGCCAGGAGCGTCAAAACTTGCACTATCACTATGGTCGTTCAGGTCACCCTCATGGTGTGAAAGCATGTCATCCATGTAGGCATCAAGAGGCGGGCCGTCATGTGGCAAAGCTTCATTATTAGGCGTCTGATCATGAGGCATTACATTATCAGCAGCAGGATTAGCGCTAGGCTCGGACGTTATATCGCTAGAGACAAAGTCTTTGTCTTCTACGCTGTTGTCTTCTGCGCTGTTACCTTGGGCACTGTTACCTGGTGCATCGTCACCATGCGCACCGTCACCTTGCGCAATAGTACCCTGTTCGTTAGGCCTTTGCGTTAAGCTGGGCTCAGATGCCCTATGACTACTATCAGCTTCACTTAATTCTGTAGTCGTAGGCGTATTGTTATTATCAACGTTATGCCCTACGACAGAACTATCACTATCATCGGCAACTGGAGCCGTTGAATTGCCATGGACGTTAGTGTGTTGTACTTCGCTTACTGATGTTTGAGCGCTTGTATCGCTTTCAGTGTTGTGATTTGCAAGAGTTTCGCTTGAATGCGCTTCCTCTTGCTTACTGACGTTTCCCGGGCCACCACTTGGGTCGTGGCTATTAACAGGAAGAGTTTGCTCGCTTTGGTGAGTCTCTATTGCACTTTGAGTATCACTTAATGGCACGGCTGGCGCAAAAGTCATCATCCGCATAAGCGTCATTTCAAATGCGCTTTTTCCGTCAGCAGCAAAGGGTAGATCCTTTTTACCTTGCAACGCAATTTGATATAAAAGTTGAACCTGCTCAGCGGGTATGCCTTTCGCTAACTGATAAATTGCTTTAGCCGAGGTTGTCTCTAATTTACACGCTTCAGGAACCCATTGGGTTAACGCAATTTGATGTAGCAAACTTGCTAGTTCGCTATGAACGTTGCTGTAATCAGGTGCTTGTTCAGCAATCTCAGTTACTAATTGCATTACATCAGCGGGCCGTTTATTAACAACAGCGTGAACCACTTTTAGTAACTGATTTTTATCCATTAAACCGAGCATGTCGGTCACGACTGAGGCGACAACGTTGTTTCCGCCTTGCGCAATAGCTTGGTCGGTTAAGCTTAATGCATCACGCATACTACCTTGTGCAGCCCGGGCTAATAGCGAAAGCGCTTGGGGCTCAAAGGGTAGATTCTCTTGCTCAAGAATATGCGTTAACTGCCCAACAATTTGTTCGCGCGACATTGCTTTCAAATTAAATTGTAAGCAACGCGATAGAATCGTAATGGGTAGCTTTTGTGGATCAGTTGTCGCAAGTAGAAACTTTACGTGAGGAGGTGGCTCTTCAAGCGTTTTAAGCAGCGCGTTGAAGCTGTGCTTAGAAAGCATGTGTACCTCATCGATAAGGTACACTTTGTATCTGCCGCGAGTAGGTTTGTACTGCACGTTATCAAGAAGCTCGCGAGTATCCTCTACTTTCGTTCTTGATGCAGCATCTATTTCTAAAAGATCAACGTAGTTCCCCTGCTCAATTTCTTTACAGGTATTACATTGACCACACGGGTTTGCACCCTGTCCTTCTTCGCAGTTCAAGCTTTTTGAAAAGATACGTGCAATGGTGGTTTTACCAACACCTCGCGTACCCGTAAACAAATACGCGTGATGTAGTCTATCGTTATCCAAAGCATTTGAGATGGCTGACACTACATGCTCTTGACCTACAAGCTCACTGAACTTGCCTGGTCGCCACTTCCTTGCTAATACCTGATAACTCATTATACCGTTTATTGCCTTTTCAAATTACAGACGATTATTCGCCTTCGAACTCGCAGATTGAATAGCTTTGAATATCTAATGCAGTCAGCTTTTCACAACCACCAAGATCTGGAAGATTGATGATGAAGCCAGCATGCTTAACCTCACCGCCTAGAGAGCGGATAAGTTTTGCTGAGGCTGCAATAGTACCGCCAGTGGCTAGTAGGTCATCGATAAGTAAAACTTTATCGCCCGGCTCAATGGCGTCTTTATGAATTTCTAATGTATCTGTTCCATATTCCAACTCGTAGCTTTCGCTTACTACTTCACGAGGAAGTTTGTTAGGCTTTCTTACTGGAACAAAACCGATGCCCATTTCGATCGCTAAAGGCGCACCGAAAAGGAAACCACGAGCTTCTGTGCCCGCAATTTTAGTAAATCCCATGCCCTGATATTTTTCAACAAGCAACGAGATACAGCTACTGAACGCTTTATGATCTTCTAAAACGCTGGTTACATCTCTAAATAAAATACCTGGTTTTGGATAGTCAGGTACGGTTTTCACTACTGATTTAATATATTCTGCAGTCACAATTTTGCCTTGAATGTCTGCGTTATAACCAGAAGGTGAACCAGCCGGCGATGATATGCATCAACGGAAACGCGATTAGAGTTGCTAGCGATGCTAGAAAGTACCACTTGTTATAGACTTCTTTGAAATCTGAATTGTCAGCCATTTGCACTACCTAAACAATTTTATGAACAAAAAAATGGTGCTAAATGTTAATCGAAAGCAAGCCCGATTGACAGCGCTAATATGACTGATCGGTCACTTTCAATACACTTAAAGGCTAAAGTTTAATATAAAGAGGATAAATGCAAAGTAAATAACTCACATTTCATATTTAGGGTAAGCGTAAAGCTGTCTGCTTTTTAAAAGCAAACATAGCATTACGAGTTTCATGCTGGCAGCAAAATACCTTTCTTAAGCATATCTTTAAGCGTTTGATGCATTCCTGCCCTTAGCGCATCTTCGGGGATTTGTGGCAATTGCTCGACAAGTAACGAGGCAAGCTCGTTAATATCTAACCCGTCTTCACTTTGCTCTAGTGTGTGGATCAAAATGGCTGTTACTGCGTTTAAGTGAACAAACTGAACGTCGTCCTCCTGATCGCGGTAAACTACATAAAATTGCTGTTCTGGCGATTCAGCTTCTGGCAAGTAGTCTGAGCCAATAAGATGCACTGGATAAGAATAAGCCGCTAAAGAAGCATAAGGCGAAACACGTACAGCACTTACTTCCATTGTATCTTCGAAGTAAGTAACCGATGGCACGTTCTTTCTTATGCTTACGTCGAGTTCTAACCATTCATAGTGGGCAAGCTGTGCAGCAAATTCCGGTAAATCGATATTTAAATGGGACGCTGTCGACAAGTACTCAACAAATTCTTTACTTATCTCAGCAAAATAAGGCGAACGGCATTCGTGTAATATAAAAAACTGACGAACTAAGGCTTCCCAACCTTTCTCTTCATGTTCGTTGATTACTATCTCTTTTAAAACAGGAAATGCAGTACTTACAAAGCCATCAATATTGTTGAAAAACAAAGACTGATAAATAGCCATTCGTCTTGCTTGGTCATCATTATCAGCATTGAACGCCTTGGGGTTTTTTATTGAATTAACAAAGCTTCTTTGTACCTCTTGGAAGTTATAGCTCATGCAACACTTCCTTTAAGTAACTCGCCACTAGATTGCAAACACGCCTGCTGTATATCTTTAATACGTTTTACTTCACCGAGTAACTTTTCCAATGGTGGAATATTAAAGTCGCGCTCTAGCAATGTTGGAAAAACACCATGGGTATTATAAGCGTGGGTCAATAAGTTCCATACCGGCTCGATAACATCCGCGCCATGAGTATCCACTTTAAGGTCATCGGCCTCGTCAAAATGCCCTGCAATATGGCCGTATACAATTTTATTTGTAGGCAATGCGCTGATGAAATCATTAGCATTATATTTGTGGTTGATACTGTTTACGTACACATTATTCACGTCTAACAACATCAAACAGCCCGACTCGTCCAAAATGGTCTTAGTAAAGTCGAGTTCAGACATTTGTTGACCGGGAGCCATGTAGTAAGAAACATTTTCAAGAACAAGTGGGCGCTCTAAAATATCTTGGACCTGTTTTATGCGACTAATCACATGTTGTGCAGCTTCTTCTGTGAATGGTATGGGCATTAAATCGTACATATGCCCTTCTCCACTGCAATAGCTCAAGTGTTCGCTGTAAAGTGAGATATTGTGGGCATCTAAGAATTGCTTGATGCGCTTAACAAATTCAATATCGAGTTTGTCGCTACTGCCAATAGATAACGATAGACCGTGAGTAGTAAAAGGTGCTTGTGAGCTAGCCTCCTGAAATTGAGTTTGATACTTACCACCAAGCGGGATCCAGTTTTCAGGTGCAACTTCCCAAAAGTCTACTTCGCTAGGTAATGTAGGTAGTAACTTCGCAAGCATTTCTCGTCTGAAGCCTAACCCTGCTCCACTAACATTTTTCATTATTTACTCCTCAACAAAGTTGCTCAGACAAAAATGGCCATCGATAGACGGCCATTTAATTAAAAAACACTACTCTATGCAAATGTTAAGAGTACTGCAGCTTTCGGTAGGGAATTACATGCTACCGCACTTACCTTCACCACATTTACCTTCTTTAGCTTTCTTGTCGCCGCCGCACTTACCTTCGCCACATTTGCCTTCTTTAGCTTTCTTGTCGCCGCCGCACTTACCTTCGCCACACTTGCCTTCTTTAGCTTTCTTGTCGCCGCCGCACTTACCTTCGCCACACTTGCCTTCTTTGGCTGACTTATCACCGCCACATTTACCTTCGCCGCACTTGCCTTCTTTTGCAGACTTATCACCGCCGCATTTGCCTTCGCCACACTTGCCTTCAGCTGCAAATTGGCTATAGCCTGATTCTAGCGACTGCATACCAAATGGATTTACGTCTGCTACTGCAACCGTAGACGCCAAAGAACCAATTACTACTGCACCTAACGTTGTTGCTACTGATGATTTCTTGATTTGTTTCATTTTTCTACCCTCAAAGATTTTTGTCATGTTTAACGTACGTTAAGCACGTGTAATAAATAAGACCCAAAAAAGTATAGTTTCATTTCACAGAAATTAATTTTTATTTAAAAAATCACTAAAACCATGATACATATGACTTTTATCTTCTGAATTTCATCAGTTACAGTGTGCCATCTCGTTCATGAACAGCGATAGTGAACACGCTATTGAGATTCAGCGCTCATAAGCTCAATGATGGTATCAGCATCAGTTGAACGAAACATATCATCAAGTTCCTGTAGAAGAGGCTGTTTTAGTTTGCTCGCCTTTGAGATTGCAAAGAATGTTGGGATGTCTCTTCGAATAGAAATTACAACGTCCTTTATTACTTCAGAAGCACTGTTAATATAAGCCATATATGGCCCTTCATAGGTCACTAGGTGTGTTGTTCGTCCGAACTGAAACATTTGAATGGCATCACTACTGTTAGCCATATCAACAAAAATATAGTTATCGTCCTCTAGCTCCTGTCTCAACCCTTCGTAATCGTACCCACGAATAGCAGCTACTGTTTTTCGCTTATCAAGTTTTGGGTTAGTCATTATCATTAGTGATAGAAAACTAAATGGCTTCTCTACAAATATAACGTTGTTTTCCAGTGCTTTGGTTCCCCTGACATTTACGGTTATGTCTACATGTCCTTTTCTTATTCGTTCGAACAGCCTAGCAGGGGGCGGACATTCTACAGAGACATTGTAGCCAAGCTTTTCTAAGACGAGCGAAGACACTTCAATAGCTTTGCCATGACAGCCATTGCCGTCGATGTCCTTCATTACTAACGGAGGAAATTCAACTACACCAAGTACAATCGTGCGTTTATTGTCAATGGCACGTATTTCTTGCGTCTGAGCCGCTGCACTTATAAGTAAGCTACTCAAGAATGATAGTAGAATAATGCTTTGTTTTTTATACATAGAAAAAACAACAACTCGATAGGAGATTTTATTTTTATTATGTATGTAGTTATATAGAAAGTTGTAAGAAATTGGTAGCCCTCGCCTCTAATCCACGAAGATGGGAGAGTATGCATACTTTTACGAATTCATTGTTTAAGTACACCTATAAAAGATGAATAGTGAATATGAGGTTAGTTGTTGGCTACTGCGAGATTACTTTTGAACAAATACAAAAAAAGCCCTTGTCGTC